>CANQHN010000033.1 GCA_947623745.1 uncultured Oscillospiraceae bacterium | reverse complement strand
CGGGACATCGGCTACGACCGGGCCAAGTTCGGCTTTGACTGCGACACCTGCGCCGTCATCACCAACATCGACGAGCAGTCCCCCGACATCGCCCAGGGGGTCAATAAGGCCCTGGAGGCCCGGGAGGGGGAGATGGACGACGGCCTGGACAACGGCGCCGGCGACCAGGGCATGATGTTCGGCTACGCCTGCGACGAGACGCCGGAGCTGATGCCCCTGCCCATCTCCCTGGCCCAGAAGCTGGCCATGCGCCTGACCCAGGTGCGCAAGCAGGGCCTGGTGGACTACCTGCGCCCCGACGGCAAGACCCAGGTGACCGTGGAGTACAACGAGGACAACACCCCCAAGCGGGTGGACGCGGTGGTGGTGTCCACCCAGCACGGCCCGGAGGCAAGCCTGGAGCAGATCCGGAAGGACATGATCGAGCTGGTCATCAAGCCCATCGTCCCAGCGGAGCTGCTGGACAGCGAGACCAAGATTTATGTAAACCCGACTGGCCGCTTCGTGGTGGGCGGTCCCCAGGGGGACTCCGGCCTCACCGGCCGGAAGATCATCGTGGACACCTACGGCGGCAGCGCCCCCCACGGCGGCGGCGCCTTCTCCGGCAAGGACCCCACCAAGGTGGACCGCTCCGCCGCCTACGCCGCCCGCTGGGTGGCCAAGACGGTGGTTGCCGCGGGCCTGGCGCGCCGGTGCCAGGTGCAGCTGGCCTACGCCATCGGGGTGGCCCGGCCCGTGTCCGTCCGGGTGGACACCTTCGGCACCGGTACTGTGTCTGACGAGACACTGGAGGCCGCGGTGGAGAAAACCTTCGACCTGCGCCCGACGGCCATCATCCGGGACCTGGACCTGCGCCGGCCCATCTACCGCCCCCTGGCTGCATACGGCCACTTCGGGCGCACCGACCTGGACCTGCCCTGGGAGGACACCGGCCGCGCGGAGGCGCTGAAAGCCAATCTGTAACGCCCGATTTTCGCCCTGTCCCGCCGCCGCCCCGTGTGAAACCGGGGTGACGGCGGGAATTTTTTTGTTTCATTCCCCAAGAAATGCTGGACAAATGGGAAAGGGCGCAGTAAAATAGTGCGAGCTGAAAAGCGTTCAAACGCACAGGGAGGAACCGATCATGACCCGCGAGGAAATCTTGAAACGCGTTGACCATACTATTCTGAATCCCGCCGCCACCTGGGAGCAGGTGAAGGAGATCTGCGACCAGGGGATGCGCTTCGGCGTGGCGAGCGTCTGCATCCCGCCCCGCTATGTCAGGCGGGCGGCGGAGTACGTGGGAAAAAATTTGAAAATCTGCACCGTTGTGGGCTTCCCCAACGGCTACTCCACCCCCGAGGTGAAGGTGTTTGAGACGGAGGACGCCATCCGCTGCGGCGCCGACGAGATCGACATGGTGATCAACCTCGGTCTGGCCAAGGCCGGCGACTGGGAGGGCGTGCTGGCCGAGATCAAGGCGGTGAAGGCCTCCTGCAAGGGCCGCATCCTGAAGGTCATCGTGGAGGCCTGCCTGCTGACCCAGGAGGAGAAGGTGGCCATGTGCCGCCTGGTGTCCATGTCCGGGGCCGACTTCATCAAGACCTCCACCGGCTTCTCCACCGGCGGGGCCACGGTGGAGGACGTGGCACTGTTCAAGCGCAGCGTCGTCCCCGGCATCCGGGTGAAGGCGGCGGGTGGCATCCGCACCTTCGAGCAGGCCCAGGCCATGCTGGAGGCCGGGGCCGACCGCATCGGGGCCAGCGCCCTGGTGGGCCTGATGCTCCAGGGGGAGTAAACGGCGAAACGGCACGCCCCCGCGCGCTCTGCGGCGCGCGGGGGCGTGAGACTGTCAAAAAAGGCCGAAAGCCTTTTTTGACAGAGAGCTGCGGCCCGCCGCAGCGCACTCGTTGTCCACCAAAGGCGGACAACTCGCACGTTTGCGGGCCGAGATGTATTTTTTCCGACGTACACGCCGCCGGAAAAAATAGATTAAATCAGATTCGCGCCTGCGGGCGCGAACTCTGCGAGGCTTTTTCGACAAGCTGACGTCCCCGCGCGCTCTGCGGCGCGCGGGGGCGTTTTTTTGCGCCCCGGATTTTGACAAAAGGAATTTACAACCGCGGAAAAATGCGATATACTAAACTGCTGCATTTTTTGACTGGAGAGATACGCGACTGGAGGTGTGCCCGTGAGACGGCGCCTGCTACCCCTGCTGCTGTGCCTGTGCCTGCTGTCCGGCTGCGCCGGGGGCGCGCCCAAGGGGGAGGAAACTCTGGAGATCGTGGCCACTACCTACCCGGTCTACCTGTTCGCCTGCGCGGTGACGGACGGGGTGGAGGGGGTCAGCGTGGAGCGGCTGAACACCGGCAGCGTCAGCTGCCTGCACGACTACACCCTGTCGGTGGACGACATGAAGAAGATCGAGGGGGCCGATGTGCTGGTTCTCAACGGCGCGGGGCTGGAGGACTTCATGGACGACGCCCTGGCCGCCTCCGGCGCGGCGGTGGTGGACTGCTCCCAGGGGGTGGAGCTGCTGCCCGCCCTGGAGCATGACCACCACGAGGGGGACGGGGACCACGACCACGGCCACTGGGACCCCCACATCTGGATGGACCCGGACAACGCCATGATCATGGTGGGGAATCTGCGGGACGCCCTGTCCGAGCTGGACCCGGACCACGCCGGGGACTACGAGTCCAACGCCCGGGGTGCCTGTGCCCTGCTTGGCTCCTGGGACAGCTTGGCGGAGCATTTTTTCGAGGATGCTCCCGTCGTCTCGGGCCTCATCACCTTCCACGACGGGTTCCAGTATTTCGCCCGCGCCTACGGCCTGGAGCTGCTGGAGTCCATCGAGGAGGAGGCGGGCAGCGAGGCCAGCGCCCATGAGATCGTGGAGATCACCGAGCTGGTCAGGGAGCGGGACATCCCCGTCATCTTCACCGAGGTCAACGGCTCCGACGCCACCGCCAAGGCCATCTCCCGGGAGACCGGGTGCGCCGTGGCCCAGCTGTCCATGCTGATGGACGGCGAGGGGAGCGATCTGGCTCAATATGAGGACGCCCTCCTGGGGAATGTGGTGACTATCATAAACAGCTTTGCCGGGAGAGAGGTGATCCGGAGAGGATGAGAAAGATCAAGCACGGCAGGCTGGGCGGGGGCTGCTCCGACGCCTGCTGCCTGAAGCTGGAGGGCCTGTCCGTCCAGCTCCAGGGGGACTCCATCCTGGAGGACGTGTCCTTCCACCTCCACTGCGGGGAGATCGTGGCCCTCATCGGCCCCAACGGGGCGGGCAAATCCTCCCTGTTCCGCAGTATCCTGGGCCAGATGCCCTATAAAGGGACGATCACCTTCTCCCCCGCCGGGGGACCGGCCATCCGCCTGGCCGACGGGGAGATCATCGGCGGGAGCCGCCCCCTGGTGGGCTATGTGCCCCAGTCTCCCAGCTTCGACCGAGGGGACCCGGTGTCGGTGCTGGACTTCTTTACCGCCGCCACCGCCAGGTGGCCTGTGTGGCTGCCGGTCCCGGAGAAGTACCGCACCCGGGCGGAGCAGTCCCTGGCCCGGGTCCACGGGGAGGACCTGCTGGACCGGCCCATGGGGGCCCTGTCCGGCGGCCAGCTCCAGCGGGTGCTGCTGGCCCTGGCCCTGGAGCCGGTGCCCCACATCCTGATTTTGGATGAGCCCCTGTCCGGCGTGGACATCGAGGGGGAGCACCAGCTGCTGGAGATGCTGGACGAGCTGCGCAGCCGCTACGACCTGTCCATCCTCCTGTCCACTCACGACTTCGCCACCCTGGGGCAGTTCGCCGACAAGGTGCTGCTGCTCAACCGGCGGTTGCTGAAAACGGGCACCCCGGACCAGGTGCTCTCCTCCCCGGAGTTCTACGAGACCTTCCACCTGCGTATGGGGAAAGGGGGCGGAGAGGCATGACGCTCTGGTACGCCCTTGTGGACCTGCTGCCCTTCGAGTGGGCGCAGCCCGGGTCCATGTACTTTATGAAGAACGCCCTGCTGGCGGTGCTGGTCATCTCCCCGCTGTTCGGCCTGCTGTCCACCATGGTGGTCCACAGCCGGATGTCCTTCTTCTCCGACGCCTTGGGCCACTCGGCCTTCACCGGCATGGCCATTGGGGCGCTGTGCGGGTTCGGGGAGCCCACCTGGGCCGCCGTGGCCTTCGCGGTGGTGTTCGCCCTGCTTTTTAACCTGGTGCGGCGGCGCAGCCACCTAGCCAGCGACACGGTGATCGGGGTGTTCTCCTCCACCGCCGTGGCCCTGGGCATCTTTATCTCCACCCTGGGCGGGCGGTCCTTCACCAAATTCAACAGCCTGCTCATCGGGGATATCCTCTCGGTGGAGCCCGCCGCCGTGGGCCTGCTGGCCCTGATCCTGGTGCTGGTGCTGGCGCTGTGGGCGGTGTCCTTCAACCAGCTCATGCTCTCCGCCGTCCACCCCGCCCTGGCCGACAGCCGCGGGGTGCGGGTGTTCTGGCAGGAGGCGGTATTCTCCGTGGCCATCGCCGTGGTGGTCACCGTGTCCATGACCTGGGTGGGCCTGCTGGTGATCAACTCCCTGCTGGTGCTCCCCGCCGCCGCCGCCCGGAATGTGTCCCGGAACATGGCCCAGTATCACCTGTGCTCTGTACTGGGGGCGGTCGCGGCCGGAGTGGCCGGACTGATGACCTCCTACTATATCGGCGCCTCCGCCGGCGCGGCCATCACCCTGTTCCTGGCCGGGTGGTTCCTGGTGACCTTCCTGCTGCGGAAAAAAGGGTAGACCCCGCGCGATTTCTGAATGCTTGGATGGATCTTATATGGATGTGAAGAAAACCAAAGCCTATTTTGACTCCCAGGAGTTTCAGGAGAAGTACCACTGCGACGTGCCCCTGGGCTCCTTCTGCGCCCCGGAGGTGACCAAGTTCCGCCTGTGGGCCCCCACCGCCCAGGAGGTCACCCTGCGCCTGTACCGGGCGGGGACGGGGGGAGAGCCCTATGCCCTGCTGCCCCTGTGCCGCCGGGGGATGGGCCTGTGGAGCTGTGCGCCGGAGGAGAACCTGGACGGGGTCTACTACGACTACCTGGTCACCGTGGACGGGGAGACCCGGGCCACGGCGGACCCCTACGCCCGGGCCTGCGGCCTCAACGGGGAGCGGAGCATGGTCATCGACCTGCGGCGCACCGACCCGGAGGGCTGGGCGGAGGACGTGGCCCCGGACCTGTCCCCGGAGACGGTGATCTACGAGGTCCACGTGAAGGACTTCTCCTGGCACCCGGCCTCGGGGGTGAAGCCGGAGTGGCGGGGTAAATTCCTGGCCCTGACCCAGGAGGGCACCACCCTGAACGGGGACGGGGTGCACCCCACCGGCCTGGACTACCTGAAGGATCTGGGCATCACCCACGTCCAGCTCATGCCGGTCTACGACTACGGCTCGGTGGACGAGGCGGGTGACCCCGGGCAGTTCAACTGGGGCTACGACCCGGTGAACTACAACGTCCCCGAGGGCTCCTACTCCACCGACCCCGCCGACGGGGCGGTGCGCATCCGGGAGCTGAAGCAGGCCGTCCAGGCCCTGCACCGGAAAGGCCTGCGGGTCATCATGGACGTGGTGTACAACCACACCTACCACCTGGACTCCTGGCTGTGGCGGACGGTGCCCTGGTACTACGTCCGGCAGGAGGCGGACGGCAGGCCCTCCAACGGTTCAGGCTGCGGGTGCGACTTGGCCAGCGAGCGGAGCATGTGCGCCCGGTACATCCTGGAGTCCGTCCTCTACTGGGCGGAGGAGTACCACATCGACGGGTTCCGGTTCGACCTGATGGGCCTGCTGGACGTGCCCCTGCTCAACCACATCCGGCAGGAGCTGGACCAGCACTTCGGCCGGGGAGAGAAGCTGATGCTGGGGGAGCCCTGGTCCGCCGGCGGCACCGCGGCCCGGCCGGGCACGGTGCTGGCCCACAAGGGGAACCTGGGGCAGCTGGACGAGCGGATCGGCACCTTCTGCGACGCCACCCGGGACGCGGTGAAGGGCAGCCTGTCCAGCGAGGGGGCCGCCGGCTTTGTCAACGGCGGCGGGCTGGACGCCCAGAAGCTGGCCTGCTGCGTCAAGGGCTGGACCGGCAGCGGGATGCGCGCCCCCTCCCAGACCATCACCTACCTCTCCGCCCACGACGACTGGACGCTGTGGGATAAGCTGGTCTACACCGGCGACTCCCAGCGGCGCTTTACCCAGCCCCAGCCGGAGCTGCTGCGGCAGAACCGCCTGGCGGCGGCCATCAATTTCACCTGCCAGGGCCGGCCCTTCCTGCTGTCCGGGGAGGAGTTCGGCCGGACCAAAAAGGGTGTGAAGAACACCTACAACGCCCCTCTGGACATCAACCAGCTGGACTGGACGCTGGCCTGGGAGAACCGGGCGCTGGCGGAGTATTACAAGGGCCTCATCGCCCTGCGGATGCGCCTGCCCGGCCTGCGGGACAAGTCGTCCCGGGCCGCCGGGCGGGTGCTGTCAGTGAGCATCCCGGCGGACAACTGCGCAATCATCGAGCTGGACAACGCCGGCGGGGACTGCCCCTGGGGCCGTCTGCTCCTGGCGTACAGCGCCCACTGGGAGACTGTGTATTTGACGCTCCCCGAGGGGGAGTGGGAGGTGCTGGCGGACGCCAACTCCTCCTACGGCTGGCGGGACCCGGTCCGGGTGTGGGGCAGCGCCGCCCTGGAGCCGGTGTCGGCGCTGATTTTGGGCCGGCGGGAGCCGTGATTTGAAATAGAGAGAAAGGGCCCTCCCGGCTGTCTCCAGCCGGGAGGGCCCTCTGCGCTTTTTCCGGTCAGCCGCCGGAGAGCAGCTCCCCGGCGATGCGCTGGGCGAACTCCTCCACCCGGCCGAAGTCCACATAGGGGTTGTACAGGGCCTCCAGCTGGTCGTGCATGGCCTTGGTCTGGGCCAGGGAGTCCACCGCTTCGTCCACCAGGGCGGCGGAGACCTTCTGGCAGAACCGCAGCCGGGGCCGGCTGCGGCGCAGGATCTCCCGGTCGGCCATGGCGTCCAGCCGCACCCGGCGGCAGGCGTCCCCCGGGTAGGGGAGGGCGGGGGAGGAGGAGAGAAAGGCCAGGGACAGCTCCGGCACCAGCAGGTGGGCCAGCCGGTCGGGGGCCATGGGGTCGGGGCAGGCCACCACGTCATATCCCGCCGCCGCGGCCCCGGAGAGCAGCACTGACAGCATGGCGTGGGCCAGACCGTACCGGTCGGGCAGCTCGTAGACGCGGCCGCACTGGGCCTGGGCGGTGCCGTACAGGCACAGCTGCCCCCGGTGGGTCACCGCCCCCAGGAACCGCTGGCGCACCCGGCCGGGGCTGGCGCCCCGGCGGGGCCTGACCTCCCGGGACAGGATGCCCCTGGCCCGCTTGGCCATGCGCTGCTCCAGTGCCTCGGTGAGCAGGGTGGAGCGCACGTCCTCCCGGATCTCCGCCGCCGCCCCCAGGCAGCGGTAGGCCCGCTGGTAACAGCCCTTGTAGCCGGACATGCAGCCCATGATCTCCCGCCGCAGGTCCCCCAGGGCGGCCCGGTCGTAGCACTCCCCCAGGTTCACGTAGCTCTCCACCACGCCGGGATACCTGGGCTCGACCACGTGGGGCGCCGTGCCGTCCACCACAGCGGCCCTCAGCTCCGGGAAGAGCACCGCGTCCAGGGACCCCGGGTCGCCGGAGCACAGGATGTACTCGGCCTGGAAGCTCTCCCGGGTGACCAGGGCGGCCACCCGGCGCATGAGGGTGGACTTGCCGCAGCCCGGCCCGCCCTTCAGGATGTAGACGGCCCGGGCCTCCTCGGGCGCAATGAGCTGGTCGTACAGGGAGTAGAAGCCGCCGGGGGAGTTGGCCCCCAGAAAGTATTGCACGTCGTGCGTATCAGCCATAGCTGGACCTCCTTCTATTTCAAACAAAGGCGCGCCGCGCCTGAAAACACTGCCTGATACCCACAGGGTATGCGGCGGGACAGGGAGTGGTGCGCCGCGGCGCGGTGTGCAAAGCGGGGCGAGGAGCCACTGGCAATCTGGCGGAAATGCACATTGACAAGCGGGGACAGGTGGGATAAAATAGGCCCGTCGATGAAAGAAATCCTGCGAAACACAATGGAATGCCCCAGTATCCAGGGCAATAAAGGAGAGCTCCATGAAACAGCGTTTTGAAACCAAGATCCAGGAGTACAAGGTCTCTGTGCTCACCGAGGTGGCCCGGCTCACCTGGGAGGACAAGCTCCAAAAGACCACCGCTATTTTAGATATCCCGGAGAAGATCATCCCCGGGCCCAACCCCGCCGTGCGCTGCTGCATCTACAAGGAGCGGGCCATCATCAACAGCCGGGTCAAAATGGCCCTGGGCGGCGACAAGTCCAACCCCTGTATGGTGGAGGTGCTGCCCATCGCCTGCGACGAGTGCCCGGTGACCGAGATCACCGTGGGCCCCTCCTGCCGGGGCTGCCTGGCCACCCGCTGCGTCAACGCCTGCCCCAAGAACGCCATCACCATCGTCAACCACCGGGCCACCATCAACCACGACCTGTGCATCACCTGCGGCCGGTGCGTCACCGCCTGCCAGTACAGCGCCATCATGAAGACCCAGCGCCCCTGCGAGAAGGGCTGCCCGGCCAAGGCCATCTCCATGGGCCCGGACCGGAAGGCCACCATCGACGACAACAAGTGCATCGCCTGCGGCAGCTGCGTCAACCAGTGCCCCTTCGGCGCCATCCAGGACAAGTCCTACATCACCGACGCCATCCACATGGTCATGGGTGCGGAGCACTGGGGCTACAAGACCTACGCGGTGCTGGCCCCCGCCATCGCCGGCCAGTTCGCCCCCGCCACCTACGGCCAGGTGGTCACCGGCCTGAAAAAGCTGGGGTTCAGCGGCGTGGCCGAGGTGGCCCTGGGCGCCGATATGGTGGCCGACCACGAGTGCGGCGAGCTGGTGGAGAAGGGGATGCTCACCTCCTCCTGCTGTCCCGGCTTCGTGGGGTACATCAAGAAGAAGCACCCGGATATGGCCGACCTGGTCTCCCGGACCCCGTCCCCCATGGTGATGCTGGGCCTGCATTTGAAGGAGAAGGAGCCCAACGCCAGGGTGGTCTTTATCGGCCCCTGCGTGGCCAAGAAGAAGGAGTTCCAGCTGGGCCGCAGCATGAACGCCATCGACTGTGTGCTCACCTTTGAGGAGCTGTTCGCCCTGTTCCAGTCCCGGGACATCGAGCTGACCGAGCTGGAGGAGTCCCCCCTGGACGAGGCCAGCCCCTACGGCCGCAACTTCGCCCGCAGCGGCGGCGTGGCCCAGGCGGTGGCCCAGGTGATGAAGGAGAAGAACCTGGACTTCGATCTGAAGGCCGTGCCGTGCAGCGGCATCGCCGAGTGCGAGGTGGCCCTGATGAAGGCCAAGCGCGGGATGCTGGATGGCAACTTCATCGAGGGCATGGCCTGCGAGGGCGGCTGTGTCCAGGGCGCCGGCTGTCTGGTGCGCTCCCCCAAGAACCGGGTGAACGTGGAGACCCACGCCAAGCAGGCCGAGGGGCGGGACGTGTCCGCCGCCGTGGCCGGCCGGGTCCAGGTGCCGGAGGACAGCACCGGGGAGAAGGTATATCCTCTCCCGAAGGCCCCCAAGCGGGAAGAAGCGAAGGCGTAAATGAAAAACTCCCCGCCGCGTGCGCGCGGCGGGGAGTTTTTTGCCCTCGGGGGAGTTAGAAGTTGAAAATGGAATTTTTTAGGAGGAAATGCGGCTTTTTTACAGAAGAAAGTATTTCTATTTTAAAATATTTTGCCTCTGAAATGGTTTTTTCAGAAAAAACAGGGGTTTTTCCCATGTTCAGGCCCACTTCATCCGAAGGTGCGGCCGATCTCCGCCAGCTGTCCGGGCTGCTCCACCCAGTTCTCCACGTAGCCGCAGCCGCAGCAGACGTAGCGGATGACGGGGACCTTTTTGAACAGGGTGAGGCTGGAGGTGTAGATGTTGTTGCCGCTGGCGTGGCGGCCGGGGTTGTCGGGCACCCGGACGATGTGCCGGGAGGAACACTTGGGGCAGAGGAATGTGTTTTTCATAGCAGGTTCCTTTCCGCCTTTCCTTTAGAGTGAAGAGTGAAGATAGTGGGACTCTTCAGCGGAGCGAAATCCCCACTTTTCACTCTGGCTCAAAACTCTTTTCTCTCCACGATTGCGCAGGAGACGAAATAGGACACCCCCAGGGCCAGCAGGCCGGACAGGGGGAACAGGGCAAAACCGGCCATGAGGGCTCCGTCAGACAGGCCGTCCAGGAAGGACAGGTCGATGTGGATCCCCAGCCTGACGGCCAGGAACATGAGGATGATGGGGGCAAAGACGAGCACGAACATATAGATCCGGGCCCGCTCCGGCCCCAGCTTATAGCACAGGGGCAGCAGGATGGCGACCATCCAGATGCACACGGCCAGGGTGGCCAGGATGGTGAGCAAACTCTCCAGCAGGTCCCCTTTCCCGGTGACGGACAGCACCGCGCATACCGCTGTGCCGAAGGCGCCGGCGAACAGGGCCAGCAGCAGGGCGAACAGATACCGGGCCCCCACCACGCCCCGCCGTCCCAGGGGCAGGGACATGGCGTACCGGTCCCATTTTGCCTGCTCGTCGTAGGAGAAGGCCCCCATGGGCAGCAGCATCACCAGCAGGGTCATGAAAACGGTGACAAAAGTGAGGTCGAACATCCCCATGACTGTCAGCACAAAATAGAAGATCGGGATTGTGAAATAGGACCTCAGCGCCCTCCGCGCCGTCAGAAAGTCCTTCAAAATGAGGCCGCTCACAGTTCCTCCCCCTTTCCGATAAAGAGCATGATGTCCTCCAGGGCGATCTTATCCACGGTCAGGTCCGGATACCGCCGGCGGAAGGCCGCCCGGTCGGCCACCAGGGCCTCGCAGCCGAAGGTCTCCCGCCGCACCCGCACCAGCTCCGCCGGGTCGATGGCCGCCAGCTGCTCCCGGGTGCAGCCCACCCGGCCGTAGTTGTCCAGGATGTCGTCCTTGGCGGCGGAGAGCACCACCCGCCCGCCGTGGAGGTAGGCGATGTAGTCGGCCGCCTTCTCCAGATCGCTGGTGATGTGGCTGGAGATGAGGATGGAGTGGTCCTCGTCGCAGATGAAGCCCAGAAATTCCTCCAGGATCTCATCCCGCACCACCGGGTCCAGCCCGGCGGTGGCCTCGTCCAGGATCAGCAGCCGGGGGTGGTGGGCCAGGGCGGCGGCCAGGGACAGCTTCATCTTCATGCCCCGGGAGAACTCCTTGATATATTTCTTCTCCGGCAGGCCGAACTTGTCCAGGTAGTCCCGGAACAGCCCGGCGTCCCAGTCCCGGTAGGCCGGGGCCAGGACGCGGCCCACGTCCAGGGGCCGCAGGACGTCGTGGAAGAAGCACTCGTCCATCACCAGGCCCACATCCTGCTTGATCTCCCGCTCCTGGGCGATGCTGTCCCGGCCCAGCACGGTGATCTCCCCCGCGTCCCGGCGGATGAGGTTCAGGATGCACTTCATGGTGGTGGTCTTGCCCGCCCCGTTCTCCCCGATGAGCCCCAGGATGGAGCCGCCGGGCAGGGTCAGGTCGATGTTTTGCAGGGAAAAATCCCCGTAGGACTTGCACAGTCCCCGGATTTCGATGGCGTTGTTCATAGCACCTCACCTTTGTAAAGTAGGTCCAGCATCTCGTGGAGCTCGTCCAGGTGGAGGGCGCCTTTTTTGGCCTCCTCCACCGCCTGGGACAGCTTCTCCTCCACCCGCCGCAGCCGTGCCTCCCGCAGCAGCTCCCGGTTCTGGGGGGCCACGAAGCAGCCCTTGCCGGGGACGTTCTCCAGAAAGCCGTCCCGCTCCAGGTCCTCGTAGGCCCGTTTGGTGGTGATGACCGAGATGCGAAGCTCCCTGGCCAGCAGGCGCATGGAGGGCAGGGCGTCCCCCGCCGTCAGCGTGCCGGCCATGATCTGTTCCTTGATCTGGTCTGTGATCTGCTCGTAGATGGGTTTCCCGCTGGAATTGCTCAGGATGATATCCATTGTGCGCACCTCTCGGACAGGGGAGCGGGGCCTGGGCTGCCGGCCTGCGCATGGTCCGGCGCGGTGCCCCGCTCATCTGTTTTAGTGTATATATACCATATACACAGTATAACACCTTTTGCGCCCCTGTCAATAGGGTGCGCAAATTTTTTGCGGGGGAGAGGGAAACATTTCATCCTTTTCCGCGTCTAAAAGGAAGAGCGCGCGAAATGTTTGAAAAATTTACAGAAATTCTTTTGACATTTCCCTCCTAGTGGTTTACAATAACAGGCAAGAGGGAAACTCGCTCCGCCGGACGGAACGGACGGAGAAAATGAAACGACGAAGGGAGACTCGACATGAAAAACCTGCTCAAACGCCTGACCGCGCTGGCCCTGGCTGGGTGCCTGCTGGTCCCCGCTGTGTCCGCGGCCTCCACACCTACCTTTACCGATGTGCCTAACGGTGAGGGCATCTACGAGCACGTGCTGCGCGCGGCCCGGGAGCACCTGGTCGCCGGAAAAGACGACGGCTCCTTTGGCATAGGCGAAAATGTGAGCAACGCCCAGTTCGCAACGATGATCGGCAACCTGTTCTACGCCAGTGAGGTGGACGCCTACCGCACCGCTCACGCCAGCGAGATCACCCAGTGGTGGCAGCCCAACATGGCCCTGGCCTATCAGAAGGGCCTGCTGGCCGGCACCACCGTGGGCGAGAACCGCCAGCTCAACAACGGCTGGAGCAAGACGGTGGTGGAGTCCGCCATCAGCCGCTACGACATGGCCCAGGTCATCGCCAATGTGATCACCTGGAAGAAGTGGCAGGCCCCCAGCACCCTGGAGATCCTCAGCGCCCGCCAGAAGATCGGCGACTGGAGCAGCATCCCCAGCAAGTACCAGAACGCGGTGGCCACGGCCTACGCCAAGAGCTTCCTGACCGGGCAGACCGACGGCACCTTCGGCGGCTCCTCCCCCATGCTGCGGGAGCACAGCGCTGTGGTGCTGTGCAAGCTGCTGGACGCCTCCAAGACCACCACCAATACCAATACCTACACCAACACCACCAACCTGGTCAACGGCCAGACCCCCACGAAGGAGCACGTGGAGAGCGCCGTGAACGCCCTGCGGCCCCTGTTCAGCAACTGGGACGTCACCACCGTGTATAACTCCACCGTGCTGGGCGCCTCCAGCGGCAGCGCGGCCTTCGCCTACACCCTGAGCGACCGGGTGTTCGGCAACCTGCCCGCCGCCAAGGCCGACCCCGAGGACGTGAAGCCCGGCGACCTGCTCTATATCCGCAGCATGGGCACCTACGCCCTGGTGCAGGAGGTGGACCGCACCACCTTTGACTACGTCTACTGCAACAACCTGGGCGGCGTGTCCTGGAACAACACCTACAATATCAAGGACCTGACCAGCCGCGACACCGTCTACACCCGCTATACGGACAACACCAGCAAGTCCTATGACGACATCACCGAGGACGATGTGTACGACGCCCTGGACGACTTCATGTGGGACGAGTACGACGACGGCGACGATTGGGACATGGACGAGGACTACAAGCCCGAGGTGTTCAACAACGGCAGGAGCACCGACGGCGCCGAGGCCTTCGCCTACTACCTGAGCGACTACATCTTCGGCGACCTGGACTACGCCAAGGTGACCAACGCCAGCAAGATCCGGGTGGGCGACCTGGTGCACTGCTATGACAAAGACGAGTACTGGATCGTGACCGACATCAAGAAGGGCTATATCAGCTACGTCTACGCCAGGAGCAACGGCGAGGTGGACTGGACCAACAACACTTACGACATCGACGACCTGGACAGCGACGACACCATCTACACCCGCTATCCTGACAGTGCCTCCTCCAGCAAGAACACCCTGACCAACGGCAAGTCGGTCACGGAGTCCAATGTCTCCTCCCTGCTGAACTCGGTCATGAGCAAGAGTGCCTATAAGGACGGGGCTGATTGGGACACCACCCAGCACAGCACCTACCTGTTCGGCACCAGCAGGAACAGCATGGCTTTTGCCGGCATGGTCAGTGACGAGATCTTCGGCGAGATCGATGAGAAAGAGCACAGTAAGATCAACGATTTAAAGGTCGGCGACGTGATTTACCTGGACGACGAGGGAATCTACGGGATCGTGTCTGAAATCGCCGGTTCCGGCGACAGTAAGCGCTGCTATTACGGTACGGTGAAGAATAAGACGGTCGAATGGGACGAAAGGTTAGACTTTGTCGATTTCGATTCCAAGAACGATGAGATTTACACCCGCTATACCGTCACTACCAGTACGGACAGACTGTCCGACGGGACCACCGCCACGACAAGCCATGTCCAGGCGCTTTTGGAGAAGTTCCAGGATAAATATGAAGATGGGGATACTTGGGATGATGAGGAGGACTACACCCCTAATGACAGCAGCCTCTCGTCCAAGAAGGTATATGGGGCCCGAGCCTTTGCCTATTATTTGAGTGACTATATCTTCGGCGACCTTCCCGTGAGGGATATCACCAGCAAAGTGAGCGATGGGGACGACATCAGCGTCGGCGATCTGCTTGAGGGCAGCGGAGAATATTTGATTGTTACTGATGTCAGCAGCAGTAGAATATATTATGTCTATGCGAACAAGGAAAAGGTCGATTGGGACGGTTCCATGAGTGTCAGCTATTTGGACGATTACGACGTCTATACCCGCTACCCCAAGTAATAGGAACACAGCGACACCGGGGGCCGGCACAGCCGGTCCCCGGTTTTTCATGCAAAAAAACGGTGGATTTCCGGATGGGTTGATGCTATGATAGGGAAGTGAGCGTTTTCGACCCTGTTCCAAGGAGGCGTCCCGCGTGGCCCAGAAGAAAAATGACTTCTCCCAGGGGAGCATCCCCCGCAATATCATGTCCCTGGCCCTGCCCATGACGGCGGCCCAGCTGGTCAACGTGCTGTACAGCGTGGTGGACCGCATCTACCTGGGCCGCCTGCCCGGCAGCAGCCACCTGGCCCTCACCGGCATCGGCGTGACCCTGCCCATCGTGTCCATCATCATGGGCTTTGCCAACCTGTGCGGCACCGGCGGCGCTCCCCTGTGCTCCATCGACCGGGGCAGGGGGGACGACGAGGAGGCCGAGCGGGTCATGGGCAACGCCTTTGTCCTGCTGATCCTGCTGGGCGCGGCCATCACCGCCTTCTTCCTGGCCTTGAAGGAGCCCATCCTCTACCTGTTCGGCGCCAGCCCCGACACCTTCCCCTACGCCGACGACTATATGACCATCTACCTGTACGGCACCCTGTTCGTCATGATCAGCCTGGGCATGAACCCCTTCATCAGCGCCCAGGGCTTCGGCAAGACCGGGATGCTGACGGTGGTTATCGGGGCGGTGATCAACATCGCTCTGGACCCGGTCTTTATCTTCGACTTCGGCTTAGGGCTGGGGGTGAAGGGGGCCGCCCTGGCCACCATCCTGGCCCAGGGCATCTCGGCGGTGTGGGTGCTGGCCTTCCTCACCGGCCCCCGGGCCATTCTGAAGCTGCGCCGGGCCTACCTGCGCCTGGACCCGCGCCGCACCAGGCAGATCGTGGCCCTGGGCCTGTCCGGCTTCTTCATGAACATGACCAACAGCCTGGTGCAGATCGTGTGCAACGCCACCCTCCAGGCCTACGGCGGCGACCTGTACGTGGGCGTCATGACCATCATCAACTCCCTGCGGGAGGTGTTCTTCATGCCGGTCCACGGCATGAACAACGGCGCCCAGCCGGTGGAGGGCTACAACTACGGGGCCCGGAAGTATGGCCGGGTCCGGGAGTGCATCCGGTTCGCCGTGGGGATCACGGTAGCCTACTCCGTCCTGTTCTGGGCCGTGGCCATGCTCTTCCCGGGGCTGCTTATCCAGATCTTCAACGGGGAGGCGGCGGTGATCTCCGCCGGCATCCCCGCCCTGCGCATCTACTTTGTGATGTTCATCTTCATGTCCCTCCAGGTGGCGGGACAGGGAATTTTTGTGGGCCTGGGCCGCTCCAAGCAGGCGGTGTTCTTCTCCCTGCTGCGCAAGGCGGTCATCAACGCCCCCCTCACCGTCCTGCTGCCCCTGTGGGGCATGGGCACCACCGGCGTGTTCGTGGCCGAGGCCGTCTCTCAGCTCATCGGCGGCCTGGCCTGCTTCACCACCATGTACTTCACCGTCTACCGCCCCCTGGGCCGCCTGCCGGACGGGGCGGAGCCGCCTCACCGGCCCTGACTGTAAAAATAAAAGGGACGCGCGCCGCATGGCGCGCGTCCCTTTTCGCTGGGGCGGGATGAAAGGAAGGATAGGATCAAATTTACAGGCGGGCCACGCCGGAGCGGCGGGCGGCCTCGGCCACGGCCTTGGCCACCGCGGGGCCCACCCGGGGGTCAAAGGCCTGGGGGATGATGTAGTCCTCGTTGAGCTCCTCGTCGGAGATCAGGGAGGCCAGGGCGTTGGCGGCGGCCATCTTCATCTCCTCATTGATGTCCCGGGCCCGGACGTCGAAGGTGCCGCGGAACACGCCGGGGAAGGCCAGCACGTTGTTGATCTGGTTGGGGAAGTCGCTGCGGCCGGTGGAGATGACCCGGGCGCCGCCGGCCTTGGCGTCGTCGGGGAAGATCTCCGGGGTGGGGTTGGCGCAGGCAAAAACGATGGCGTCCTTGTTCATGGTCCTGACCATCTCGGTGGTGACGGTGCCGGGGGCGGACACGCCGATGAACACGTCGGCGCCCACCAGCATGTCGGCCAGGGAGCCGGCCTTCTTCTCCAGGTTGGTGACCTGGGCCATCTCGGCCTTGATCCAGTTCAGGCCGTCCCGGCCCTCGTAGATGGCGCCCTTGCGGTCGCACATGGTGATGTCCTTGAACCCGGCGGACAGCAGCAGCTTGACAATGGAGATGGCGGCGGCGCCGGCGCCGGAGGTGACCACCTTCACGTCCTCCTTCTTCTTGCCGACGACCTTCAGGGCGTTCATCAGGCCGGCCAGGGTGATGATGGCGGTGCCGTGCTGGTCGTCGTGGAAGATGGGGATGTCACACTTCTCTTTCAGCTTGCGCTCGATCTCAAAGCACCGGGGGGCGGCGATGTCCTCCAGGTTGATGCCGCCGAAGGAGCCGGAGATCAGGTAGATGGTGTTGACGATCTCGTCCACGTCCTTGCTCTTGACGCACAGGGGGAAGGCGTCCACGTCGCCGAAGGACTTGAACAGCACGCACTTGCCCTCCATAACGGGCATACCGGCCTCGGGGCCGATGTCGCCCAGGCCCAGCACGGCGGTGCCGTCGGTGATGACGGCGCACAGGTTCCAGCGGCGGGTGAGCTCGTAGCTCATCTCGGGGTGGGCCTGGATCTCCAGGCAGGGCTGAGCCACGCCGGGGGTGTAGGCCAGGGAGAGGGCGTCCTTGCTGTCGGCGGGCACGGTGGCCACCACCTCGATCTTGCCCTTCCACTCCTTGTGCAGGCGCAGAGACTCTTTCGCGTAATCCATACTATTTTTTCCTCCTTAAAATGGGGTCGATTCCTGTTTCTTCCGCGCTGTCCGGTCAGTCCTCAAAGGGGAAGTGGTAGTCCAGGCCCAGCTTGTCGCGCAGGCCGACCATCTCCTTCTGGATAGACTCGCCCACGGGCACGCCCTTGTCCTTCCGGTCCAGCCAGGCCAGGTGCTCCTTCTCGCCGGCGGTGTAGATGCGCTCCTGGCCGGGGGCCTTCTCGGAGGCCCGCAGGCCGCGGCAGATGTCGCCGGCGGTCTTTTTGAAGGTGTCCAGCCCCATGAAGAACTCGGGGTTGATGACGAAGAAGAAGTGGCCCAGCTGATACATCTTGTTGCTGCCGTCGGGGTTCTTGCCGCTGAGTGCCTTCATGAAGGGGCCGCCGGCGAAAGCGGCGGAGAAGATCTCCACGATGGTGGTGAAGCCGTAGCCCTTGTAGCCGCCGGTCTCCTCCCCCAGGCCGCCCAGGGACACCAAGGCGCACTTGCCGGCCCGCATGTCCTTGAGGATCTGGCCGGAGTCGGTCATGGTGCCGCCCTCCTCGGTGACCACCAGGCCGGCGGGGGTGGGCTTGCCCATGCGCTCATAGAACTCGATCTTGCCGTTCTGGATGGTGGAGGTGGCGCAGTCGAAGTTGAAGGGGAAGTCCTCGTCGGTGGGGATGGTGAAGGTGAAGGGGTTGGTGCCCATCATGGGCTCCACGCCGAAGGTGGGGGCCACGGAGGGCCGGGCGTTGGTGCCGGAAATGCCGATCATGCCGGCCTTCTCGGCCATGGTGGTCCAGTAGCCCGCGATGCCGTAGTGGGTGGAGTTGCAGATGGCGCCGCCGGCCATGCCGTACTTTTTGGCCTTCTCAATGAGCATCTCCATCATGTGGTAGCTGGCCACCATGCCCATGCCGTTGTTAGCGTCCATCACCACGGTGGTGGGGGTCTCCTTGAGAATGTCGATCTTGGTGACGGGCAGCAGGGTGCCGTTGGCGATGCGGTCGATGTAGATGGGCTTGAAGCGGTTGCAGCCGTGGCTCTCGATGCCCCGGCGGTCAGACTCCAGCAGCACGTCGGCGCAAATCTTCGCGTCCTCCTCCGGCACGCCGTAGGCCTTGAACACGTCGATCATAAAGTTGTTCATCAGGTCCCAAGGGACAAAGGGTCTGGTTTCCATGAAATACGTCTCCTTTTCGGTGTTTTATGATAAGCGGGTTTACAGGAACAAAATCCGGCGCTCCGGCGCGGCTCAGGCCTCCGGCTCCGCCCAGTTCAGGCTGCGGCCCACGGCCTTGTGCCAGTTTTTCAGCATCTTCTCCTGGGCGGCGGCGTCGATCTGGGGCTGGAAGATCCGGTCGGAGGCCCAGTTCTTCCGCACATCATCCTTGCTCTTCCAGTAGCCCACGGCCAGGCCGGCCAGGTAGGCGGCCCCCATGGCGGTGGTCTCTACGCAGACGGGCCGGTTGACGGGCACCTGGATCACGTCGGTCTGGATCTGCATCAGCAGGTTGTTGGCGGAGGCGCCGCCGTCCACCCGCAGGGAGGTCATCTGGATGCCGGAGTCGCTCTCCATGGCCTTGAGCACGTCGTAGGTCTGGTAGGCCAGGGACTCCAGGGTGGCTCGGATGATGTGGTAGCGGTTGACGCCCCGGGTCAGGCCCACGATGGCGCCCCGGGCGTAGGGGTCCCAGTAGGGGGCGCCCAGGCCGGTGAAGGCGGGGACCACGTAGCAGCCGTTGGTGTCGGGCACCTTTTTGGCGAAATACTCCGAGTCGGCGGCGGAGTCCAGCACTTTCAGCTGGTCCCGGAGCCACTGGATGGCGGAGCCGGCCACAAAGACGGAGCCCTCCAGGGCGTACTCCACCTTCCCGTCCAAGCCCCAGGCGATGGTGGTCACCAGGCCGTTTTTGGAGAAAACGGGGGTCTCGCCGGTGTTCATCAGCAGGAAGCAGCCGGTACCGTAGGTGTTCTTGGCGTCGCCGGGCTCGAAGCAGGTCTGGCCGAAGAGGGCGGACTGCTGGTCGCCGGCGGCCCCGGCGATGGGGATGGCCCCGCCGAACAGGTCGGGCATGGTCGTGCCGTAGATGCAGCTGGAGGGCTTGGCCTCGGGCAGCATGGAGGCGGGGATGCCCAGCTCGGCCAGGATGTCCTCGTCCCACTTCAGGTCCACGATGTTGAACAGCATGGTGCGGGAGGCGTTGGAGTAGTCGGTGATATGGACCTTGCCGCCGGTGAGCTTCCAGATGAGCCAGGTCTCCACCGTGCCGAAGCACAGCCTGCCCGCCTCGGCCTTCTCCCGGGCGCCGGCCACGTTCTCCAGGATCCAGCGGATCTTGGTGGCGGAGAAGTAGGGGTCGATGAGCAGGCCGGTCTTGGCCCGGATGGTCTCGGTCAGGCCCTTGGCTTTCAGGGTGTCGCAGTACTCGGCGGTGCGCCGGTCCTGCCAGACGATGGCGTTATAGATGGGCTCGCCGGTCTCCCGGTCCCAGACGATGGTGGTCTCCCGCTGGTTGGTGATGCCGATGGCGGCGATGTTCTCCGCCCAGGCCCCGGCCTTGGACAGGGCCTCGGAGGCCACGGCGTACTGGGTCAGCCAGATCTCGGTGGCGTCGTGCTCTACCCAGCCCGGGTGGGGGAAATACTGGGTGAACTCCTTCTGGGTCACGCTGAGCATCTCGCCCTTCTCGTTGAACAGGATACAGCGGTTGGAGGTGGTGCCGGCGTCCAGGGCCATAACGTATTTTTTCATGCTTGTTGACCGCTCCTTTACTCTGAGATCGTCCGCCGCGGCCTCTGTGCGCCGGGGCGGGCCCTGTGCTGGTTAGAAATCAAAAGGACAGCGTAGGTTTTCTGGGACTATTATACCGGGCTTCCCCGGGGCGCGTCAATCCAAATCCGGCGGTTGAAGCAACTTTGTATGGCGCCGCGTCCTCTGTGCGCGGCAAGTATACCATGAGCGCACAGCACGAATGGTATCATGTGCCATATTTTTCGGTTGCCGCCGAAGGCGGCGAGAAAAATGGCTAAAATCAAAGTATAATAGCCGCTTTGCGGATATTATACCATAACTGCACACCGACCGTGGATATCATACCATATTTAATTAATTTTGACAAGCAATTAATGTGAGAAAACCGCCGGGGCGAGAAAAAATTTCTGCCCGCCGGAAAAAAGAGAAGGGGGCCCCGCGCCTGCTTGGCAGGTGCGGGGCCCCTCGGTTCGGTAGGCGCCGGCAGAGGCTCAGAGGGTCCAGACGTCACAGGGCCCGGCGCGCGGCGGAAACGGCCTGGATCAGACCGCCGGCCGGTTGTACCCCGTTCGGTTTGGGGACCTGGTGAAGCCCTCTCTTTTTAGAAGGTCCAGACGTCGTGGGTGCTGGCGCGCAGCTGAGCGATGGCCTGGGCCAGATCGTCGGCCACACGGTTCCATGCGTTTTTCAGAAATTTCATTTCAGTTACCTCCGGAATGCGGCGTATAGATTCAAGATTGCAGGGGGATTTGATACCGCATTCACCTTTGCTGGGGATTTCCCCCTTGCGCCCCGGATTCTACTCCCGCCCCGGGCAAATGTCAAGGCAAATTCAGCGGATTTTTTCGATTCATTTGATTGGCTGAACTGAACAAAAAATGAAGTTTGATTTTGTGCAGTAAGCCTAATTTAAATTGGATTTGTTCGGGAATATGCCGTTTTTTCCGTTTCTGCCCGGCAGGGGGCTGCACTGTGGTCTATTCCGGGAAAAACCGGCTGTTTTGCAAGATTGAATTCGTTTTTCTGCAAAAGTGCCGGTTTCGACGCATTTTTGCTCCTTTTGGACCCGCGGAAGTGCCACAGCCGGGGGACAGAGCGGCAAAAAAATGCCCGGCGCCAAGGAAAAACAGTGGCGCGCCAGGGAAAAATGAGGTATAATACCTTATCATATACTGCGGCGTGAGAGGCGGTCCCGCGCGCCCACGGCGGGGGATCAAAACCGGCAAAAAAAGCGGGGGATCTCCGGCAAATTTGTGCGCCTTGCGGTTGACAAACGGCGGCGGCGGATGTATGATGGAGCCAGATAATTAAAACGATTAACCAATTACCGACGGTGATCAAATTATGGAGTCCTCCAAGGGAAATATCGCGCCTCTGCTGCTGCTCCCCGTGATCTGGGGCAGCTACTATGTAGCCAGCCAGAAGTGGGTGGGCTACACCTCGGTGTTCACCTCCGGGGTGGGCATCCGGCTCATCACCTTTTTCTTCCTGACCCTCATCATGTGGAAGCGGGGGGAGCTGCCCCTGCTGCTCAAGACCCACGGCGTGTTCAAGCGTCTGCTGCTCATCGGAACCCTGGGGTTCCTCCTGGACCTGACCGCCTTCATCGGCCTGTCTATGTCCTCGGCGGCCAGCGGCACCGCCCTTTTGAAGTGCGACGTGCTGATGGTCAACATCATGTCCATGATCATCTATAAGCAGCGCTTCACCTGGAAGGCCTGGGCCTGCACCCTGGTGATGCTCTTCGGCGTGTTCCTGGTCATGGGCATCGACTTCGGCACCTTCCAGATCGGTGACCCGGGGAACATCTTCTTCCTGCTCAGCGCGTTCTTCGTCTCCTGCAACGCCTTCGTCATCAAGAGCGTCCAGCTGGACAAGGATAACCCCACCTGCGACGACGTGGTGGCCTACTACAACAACTTCGTCACCCTGATCTATTTCACGGCGACCTCCCTCATCATGAACACCCTGGGCCAGTTCGGCGTGGTGCTGTCCAACCCCTGGGCGGCCCTGGCCCTGCTGCTGGCCGGCCTGGGCCAGACGGGCATCTACGTGGTGTACTACTACAACCTGCGCAACTACCCCGTCTGGCTGGTCAAGACCTTCCTGCTGCTCATGCCCATCGTCTCTACCCTGATCACCTTCGTCCTCTTTGGAGAGGTGATGGTCCTCACCCAGTACATCGGCATGGCGGTGGTCATGGCGGGCGCGCTTGGTATTTTGCTGGAGCAGAAGCACCAGTGAAAATAAAAAATTACTGAAGTAAGCGAGGAGATGCAAGTATGAAAGTCATCATTGGCTCTGATAAGTCCGGCTTCACCCTGAAGGAGGCTGTGAAGGCCCACCTGATCGAGCAGGGGTACGAGGTCGAGGACGGCGGCACCCTGGACCTGGACCACGTGAAGCCCTATTTCGTCACTGCCGCCGCGGTGGCCCCCCGGATCGCCAGCGGCGAGTTTGAGAAGGGCATCCTGATTTGCGGCACCGGCGCCGGCATGGCCATCGTGGCCAACAAGTACAAGGGTGTGTACGCCATGCCCTGCGGCGACACCTACGACGCCCGGATGTGCCGCGCCATCAACGACGCCAACATCATGACCATGGGCGGCTGGAAGATCGCCCCCGAGGTGGGCATCGAGATGGTGGACACCTTCCTGGCCACCGGGTTCACCCAGGGCCTGGAGCCCTGGCGCCAGGAGTTCCTCAAGGGCGCCAAGGTCAAGGTCGAAGAGCTGGAAAAGGAAATTTACGGCTGAGCTGCCGGAAAGGACGCAATGCTATGAATGTGAAAGAAGTCAAACTGTTTGCCAACGACATCCGCCGGGAGACCATCAAGTGCATCGGCCACCTGGGTGTGGGCCACATCGGCGGCGCGCTGTCCATCGTGGACGTGCTGGCCGTGCTGTACAGCGGCGTGATGAACATCGACCCCGCCGACCCCAAGAAGGACGACCGGGACTTCCTGGTGTGCTCCAAGGGCCACGCCGGCCCCGCGGTGTACTCCACCCTGGCTCTGAAGGGCTACTTCCCCATGGAGATGCTGCTCACCCTGAACCAGCTGGGCACCAATCTCCCCAGCCACTGCGACATGAACCGCACCCCCGGCATCGACATGACTACCGGTTCTCTGGGCCAGGGCTCCAGCACCGCCATGGGCATCGCCTGCGGCAACCGGCTCAAGGGCTATGACAACTACACCTACCTGATCCTGGGCGACGGCGAGATCGACGAGGGCCAGGTCTGGGAGGCCGCCCTGTTCGCCAACGCCAAGAAGCTCAGCCACGTCATCGCCTTCATCGACTACAACAAGCTGCAGCTGGACGACTTCGTGGCCAACGTGTGCCCCCTGGACAGCATCCCCGCCAAGTTCGAGAGCTTCGGCTGGTACGCCCAGGACATCGACGGCCACGACGTGGAGGCCATCGCCAAGGCCATCGACAACGCCAAGGCCCAGGGCGAGAAGCCCTCTGTGATCGTGCTCAACACCATCAAGGGCAAGGGCTACCACAAGATCGAGAACTCCGCCAGCAACCACAATATGAACATCTCCGCCGAGCAGGTGGAGGAAGCCCTGGCCGATATTGCCGCTGAGCGGGCCGCCATCGAGGCGGAGTGAGAGAAGGAGGAGAATACCATGAGTGTGAAAGTTGCCGCGACCCACGTGATGGGTAGCATCGAGCCGCGTAAGGTCTACTGCAATACGCTGATCGAGATGGCCAAAGAGGACGGGCGCGTGTGCGTGCTGGACGCCGACCTGATGGGTGCCGCGGGCACCAAGCCCTTCCAGGCGGCCTTCCCCGAGCGCACCTTCGACTGCGGCGTGCAGGAGGCCAACATGATCGGCGTGGCCGGCGGCCTGTCCTCCCGGGGCTTTATCCCCTTCGCCCACACCTTCGGCATTTTTGCCGCCCGCCGCGCCTGCGACCAGATCTTCCTGGCCGGCGCCTACGCCAAGCAGAACATCAAGGTCGTGGGCTCTGACCCCGGCATCACCGCCGGCCTCAACGGCGGCACCCACATGCCCTTCGAGGACTTGGGCATCCTGACCACCATCCCCGGCATCACCGTGGTGGAGCCCTGCGACGCCGTGGCCGTGGGCAAGGTCACCCGCCTGGCCAAGGAGACCTACGGCACCTGGTATATGCGCCTGGTCCGCAAGGAGGCCGCCGCGGTCTACGAGGAGGACACCGACGACTTCGAGGTGGGCAAGGCCAACCTGCTCCGGGACGGCACCGACGTGACCATCATCGCCATGGGCTACATGGTGGCCGAGGCCCTGAAGGCCGCCGACATGCTGGAGGAGATGGGCATCTCCGCCCGTGTGCTGGATATGTGGTGCCTCAAGCCCCTGGATGAGGCGGCCGTGATCGCCGCCGCCAAGGAGACCGGCGCCATCGTCACCGCCGAGAACCACAGCATCAAGAACGGCCTGGGCGGCGCCGTGGCCTCCTGCCTGGCGCTCAACCGCCCCACCGCCGTGGAGATGGTGGGTGTGCAGGACGAGTTCGGCGAGGTGGCCAAGACCCCCGCGCTGGCCGGCCGCTTCAAGCTGACCGCCGAGGAGATCGTGGCCAAGACCCAGAAGGTGCTGGTCCGCAAGGCCCACAAGCACACCTGGGCCACCCTCTCCAACGATCTGGCCAAGGCCATCAACGAGCTGCGCACCTACACGGACGACGTGTTCACCTTCTAAAAAAGGCCGTTTGGGAGGATCATCACTATGCTTTGGGAATATTTACAGCCTGTCACCATCCGGTTCGGCGAGGGCGTGGTGGGCGACCTGACTAAGGTCGCCGCCGAGCTGGGCTGCAGCCGCGGCCTGCTGGTCAGCGACCCCTTCTTCATGAAGAGCGGACTGGCCCAGAAGATCGTGGACGCCAGCCAGGGCGCCCTGGTGGACGTCTACAGCCAGGTCTCCCCCAACCCCGAGGTCACGGAGGTGGACGCCTGCGCCCGGCAGATCCGCGCCGGGGGCATCGACTTCCTGGTGGCCCTGGGCGGCGGCAGCGCCCTGGACTGCGCCAAGGCGGCCGGCTCCATCTGCTTCACCGGGGACTCCATCCGCAAGTACCACGGCACCGGCGTGGCCATGCCCCAGAAGCACCTGCCCCTCATCGCCATCCCCACCACCGCCGGCACCGGCAGTGAGGTCACCTGCGTCTCCGTCCTCAGCGACAAGGAGCTGGGCAAGAAGGGCCCCATCGTGTCCAACGCCTTCTACCCCGCCATCGCCCTGATCGACCCGGAGCTGACCTACACCCTGCCCCCCTACATGACCGCCAGCACCGGCATCGACGTGCTGTGCCACGCCGTGGAGGGCTTCTGGAGCAAGGGACACCAGCCCATCTGCGACGCGCTGGCCCTCCACGCCTCCAAGATCGTGTTCCAGTACCTGCGCACCGCCGTGAAGGAGCCCTCCAACAAGGAGGCCCGGGCCAAGATGGCCGAGGCGTCTGTGATCGCCGGCCTGGCCTTCACCCTGCCCAAGACCACCAGCTCCCACGCCTGCTCCTTCCCCCTGACCAACCTGTTGCACATCCCCCACGGCGAGGCCTGCGGCCTGACCCTGGACTACTTCGCCCGCATCAATGCCGACGCCCAGGACGGCCGGATCCACGCCTTTGCCCGGGAGCTGGGCTTCAAGGATATGTACGACATGGCTGACGCCATCCACCAGCTCAAGGTGGACATCGGCCTGCGGTGCGACCTGAAGGAGTACCACCTGACCGACGAGCAGGTGGCCGACCTGGTGCGCATCAGCCGCCACCCCAATCTGTACAACAACCCCGTGGACATCACCGACGAGATGCTGGACGCCATGTACCAGTCCATGCGGTGAGCGGGACCCCAACAAGCAAAAAAAGCCGGCGCTTGACGAAAGTCAAGCGCCGGCTTTTTTGCGTTTTATTCGGCCTGTCCGGACAGGAACAGGCTGTTCACCACCAGGGCCAGAGGGCCGATGTAGTCGATCTTGTCCCGCAGCTCGGAGTGGGTGATGTACGCCTCTCCGTAGCGGGGGTCGATGGCCCTGCACCGGGCCATAAAGCGCTCCATCAGCGCTGGCTGCTCGAACAGCTTGCCGTAGACGATGACCTTGTCCGGGGCCAGCATGGTGATGACGTTGCACACCGAGCGGGCCAGGAGGTCCACGTCAAAGTCCAGCAGCCGCCACATCTCCGGGTCCTCCAGGCACAGGTAGCGGGTGAAGTTGTGGGCGGAGATGGCGGACAGGTCGCCGTTGACCATCCCGTACAGCTGGGGCATGGAGTCCCGGGTGCAGCGCTCCCTCAGCTGGTCGGCCATGGCGTGGGTGCCCACAAAGGTCTCCAGGAGGCCCCGCCGGCAGCAGCGGCGGTCCCAGTCCGGCGCGTCGATGACGAAGTGGCCGATCTCCGCGTTTTTGGAGGGGTTGGAGTCGTAGATCTGCTTGTGGATCACGATGGAGGAGCCCACGCCGGGCCCCCACTTGATGAACAGCATATTCTCCACGTCTTTGCCGCAGCCGTAGATCAGCTCCGCCTCCGCGAAGGCGCGCACGTTGTTCTCCACCAGCACCGGCATCCCCAGGTGCCGCTCCAGGCACTCGCCCACGTTCACCGGCTCGTTCCAGACGCGGTAGGCGGAGACGCTGAGCCCCTCCTTTCGGTCCACCTCGCCGGGGACGGAGACCCCGACGCCCAGAACGGAGGAGCGGGGGACGTTCTCCTCCTCCAGCAGCAGCAGGCACAGGTTGGCCACCTGGCGGAGAAATTGAGCAGGGGGGAGGGAGGTGTTGGTCTGGATGCGGCGGAAGGCCCCATTCCCGCCCCGCAGGTTGGTGAGGGAGACGCAGGTCTCCGCGCTCTCGACGCTGATGGACAGCACGCGCCAGCGGTCGTAGTTGATGCCGATGAGGATCTTCCTCCGGCCGGCCCGCTTGTCCTCCGGCGCCTCCCCCAGCTCGCACAGGATCTGGGAGGTGAGCAGATCGGAGCAGATCACGGTGACGGTGGCGGGGGTCAGCCCCAGGGCGGCGGCGATGTCCTTGCGGGACATGGCGCCCTGGTCGTTGAGCAGCTTCAAAATGGCGCTGCGGTTGTTGTTCTTTACGCTCTCCAAATTGATCCCTGCGTAGCTCAACGAAGATCCCGCCTTTCCCGGAGAAAACTGTCCGATGTCCTGGGTAAAAAACAGCGACCATTTGTGAAACAGCACGGGGCGCTTACGCAAATGATCGCCGTGTTTGTCATATTTCAGAGGACGGACTGGATTCCATCCCCCACAGTATAACAGCTTGTTTCGGATCCGTCAAGTTCAAAACCTACCTGCCGGATAGGCCGATCCCGCCGGATTTACATCCGGCAGATCTCGGCGCCGAACATACGGCCCAGCTTCTCCAGCTCGTTGGCCACCTTGTCGTAGACCACCACGTAGTGGGGCTCCCAGCCGTCCTTCACGGTGTCGTAGACCACCTTCTTGGCGTCGGTGTCGGTCTTGACCACGATGGAGGTGCCGCAGAACTGCTTGGGCTTGTCCAGGGCGGCGCCCTCGGCGATGAAGAAGCGGAAGGTGCCGTCGCTCTTGCGGCCCACCCGGAACAGGGTCACGCCGCCGCAGGCCTGGCAGCCGAAGTCCATGACCGGGCCGATCTTGCGGTTGGGGTGGACGCCCACCACCGCGCCGGTGTCCTTCCGGGCCAGATTGCAGGCGGCCATGCCGCAGTGCCAGAAGGTGACGGTGCCCTCCTTCTCGTCCATGGAGACGGGGTCACCGAAGAAGGTGGGTCTGCCGGTGAGCTGGGTGCCGATGTACATGGACAGGGCGCCGTATACGTCGGCCTCGCAGCTGGAGGCGATGCCGTTGGCGTTGAGCAGGGAGAGGACGGTGCACACCGGGGTGCCGAAGGAGGTGAAAAAGTCGGGCCAGCAGCGGGAGGAGATGGCCCCGATGCCGTTGTCCTGGATGTAGGACTTGTAGGCCTTATACAGCCGGGCGAAGTCGTTGACGTTCTTCTCCGGGGTGTTCTCCAGGCCCACCACGGCGGCCTTGGCCTCGGCCAGCTCGCCGGCGCACTCCTCCACGGTGTAGCTCTTGGCCTTCTCGATGAGCTCCCGGGCCTCGATGGACTCCAGGGTGACGCCGAAGGTGCTCATGATCTCCGCGTCCAGCGCCCGGCCGAAGCCGAACCCCTGGGGGGTGTGGCCGATGGCGGACAGCTTCAGGGAGGCCAGGGCCTTTTTCACCCTGGCGGCGCGGATAACGGCGGTGACCTCGGCCACCACCTCATCCTCGCCGGGGGCGCCGAACACGTATTCAAACTTGCCCGGGCCGCGGAAGGCGGTGATGGCGTTGGCGGCGGAGTAGGCGCCGGTGAGGGAGTTCAGGCGCAGGCGGGTGCCGTCGATGACGGGCTCCCGGATGGTCCAGAGCAGGATGGGGCAGGAGAAGCGCTTGGCCACCTCGCTGGCGTAGGCGCCGTTGGCGAAGGTGATGTTTTGCAGGATGATGACGTCGGGGTCCAGGCCGTCCAGGTAGGCGGTCAGGTCGGCGGTGGTCAGCAGGATCTTCTCGGGGCAGGCCACCTCGCCGGCGATGGACCGGAGCATGGCGGCGGACTGCTCAAACTGGGCCTGGGCGCTCTCCATGTGGTAGGTGCCCACGCCGATGGGGATGTACGCGACTTGGAAACTCATGACAGATCAGCTCCTATGGTTGGTTTGAAAAAGGCGGCCCGCCCGGGAAAACCGGAACGGGCCGCCGGGTGAACTGGGGAAGGGAAGGGGAGCGGGCCGGATCACTTCCCGGCGGCCTCCTCGTCCATCTTGGCGTGCTCGGCGGCCATCTCGGCCTCCTGCTTGGCGTTGAGCTCCTCAATGCGCTTGTTGACCCGCATCATGGAGACCAGCAGGACCACGGTGATGATGAGAATAACGGCGGAGATGGGCCGGCGGACGAAGATGGTGTAGTCCCGGTCGTAGGCCATGGAGGCGGAGACGAAATTCTTCTCCATAATGGCCTCCAAAATCATGCCCAGCATCAGCGGGGTGTTGGAGATATCCAGCAGGGTGAGGATGTAGCTGAAGATCAGGATGGCCGCGCACAGGATCAGTTCTTTGGCCTGGCCGGTGGCGGCATAGGCGCCGGCGAAGCAGAACATGATGATGGCGGGGGCCAGGTAAGTATACTTCATCTGCACGATTTTGGCAACCCCGCGGGTCATCACCAGGCCCATGGGGGCCAGGAACACGTTGGCGATCAGGCAGCCCAGAATGACGGTGTAGGCCATGACGCCCTGCTTGGTGAACATGGTGGGGCCGGGGGTGATGCCGTGGAGGATGAAGGC
>CANQHN010000032.1 GCA_947623745.1 uncultured Oscillospiraceae bacterium | reverse complement strand
GGCTCGCCGGGCAGGTGCATGGGGATGGTGCGCAGGCTCACATAGTCGTATCCGCACTCCTTAGCGATGCGGATCTGCTCCATTGGATTGACGCCGGGGATGGTAAGGTATGCCAGGGAGAACTTTTTGGCCATATTACATTACCTCCAGATACGATTATCACCGGGCTGTCCCCGCGGCGGGCGCTGCATCGCCCGCCGCAAGCACAGCTTTAGCCGGAGCTGGCAGGAGGAGTTTTGCACAATTACCAATCTCCGGTTTCTGATTGTGTTTATTTTATTAAAAAACAACCAACATGTCTACTGCAACCTGTTCATGAATTCATCGAAATCAGTCATGTTTCTATGGGATTTCTCTACTCAGTCTTGTCTGAATTGCATAAATTTTTATTTTATTATTGTGCATTTTATCCAAAGTTTACCGGATTTCTATTCCGTCCGGCACTTCACCGGACCATTGTGCAAAACAGATAACTTTTTTTGCTCAAAACTGCCCTTCTCCGCTTGAAAATCAAGTTAATTTCCATTTTTCTCTTTATTTTCTGTCCGTTTCTTTTGTTTCTGTCTGAAATAATTCCAAACTTTACTGTTTCTTTATGTAGTCGTCCCCGACGGAGGGGGCGCTGCGCTCCCATAGTTTTTTTCTATGAATTTTCCTGAAAAAAAGTATGGGGCCCCCGGAAAGAATTGTATTGATTCTCGGTCAGGAATACAGTATGATAAAGGTAACGAAGCAATCCATGCACCCCGCTTTTTCCACGCACCGTTCATAAGCCGGCGTGCGCCGGGTCAAAATAAACACAGGAGGAATGTCTTATGATGAATCTGCCTTCCGAAGTACGTATCTGCGAGGTGGGCCTGCGCGACGGCCTTCAGAACGAGAAAGTCATCCCCACCACTGAACAGAAGCTGGAAATCCTGCGCGACCTCATCGACGCCGGCCTCCAGGTCATCGAGATCGGCTCCTTCATGCACCCCAAGCGCGTGCCCCAGATGGCCGACACCGACGAGCTGTGCCGCGTCATGGCCGGCGAGAACCCCGGTGTGGAGCTGCGCGCCCTCATCCCCAACCTGCGCGGCGTCCAGCGGGCCATCGACTGCGGCTGCAAAAAGGTCAAGCTCAACGTCTCCGCCAGCCGCCAGCACAACCTGAAGAACCTGAACATGACCCCTGAGCAGAGCGTGGCCGGCTTTGCCGACTGCGTGGACCTGGCCACCAAGAACGGCATCGAGATTTCCGGCTCCATCTCCATGCCCTTCGCCTCCCCCTGGGAGGGCCGCATCCCCCAGTCCGACGTGGACGCTATCATCGAGGCCTACCTGGGCGTGGGCATCAACGAGATCTCCCTGTCCGACGCCTCCGGTATGGCCGTGCCCAACCAGGTCTATGAGATCTGCCAGCATGTGCGGGAGAAGTACCCCCAGGTCAGCTGGTGGCTCCACTTCCACAACACCCGCGGCGTGGCCATCGCCAACATCATGGCGGCCATGGAGACCGGCATGACCCAGTTCGACGCCTCCTTCGGCGGCCTGGGCGGCTGCCCCTTCGTCCCCGGCGCCGCCGGCAACGTGTCCACCGAGGACGTGGTGCACATGTGCATGGAGTCCGGCGTGGAGACCGGCATCGACGTGCGCAAGATCATGGCCATCTCCCGCAAGGTGTCCAACATCCTGGGCCACGGCATGGACAGCTACCTGCTCCGGGCCGGCTGCTCCAGCGACCTGCTGGAGACCGCCTCCAAGTAAATATCCGCTCCAAAAAAGCCCCGGTCCGTCGGACCGGGGCTTTCTGCTGTCTGTATGCTACTCCCAGGGCTCCTTGGGAAAGGGGTAATTCTCGATGAAGGGCCGCAGCTGGCCGATGGTCTTTGGGGTACAGACCGCGACCACGTCGATGGTCTGGCCGTACTCCACCTTCTCCACCTTGGCCTGCTGGTAGAGCTTTTCCAGCACGCCGCCCCGGTCATAGGGCAGGTGGATGGTCACCCGGCGGGCGCCGCTGTCCAGCCGCCTGCCGATGGCGGCAAGCAGATCGGGCAGCCCCTCCCCTGTCCTGGCGGAGATGGACACGATGTTCTCCCCGTGGGGCCGGATATCCCCGATCCAGCAGTCGCACTTGTTGAACACCTCGATGCGGGGGGTCTGCTCCGCCCCCAGCTCCCGGATGAGCTGGTCCACCACGTCGGCCTGCTCCCGCCACTCCAGGTTGGACGCGTCGATGACGTGCAGCAGCAGGTCGGCGTACTCCAGCTCCTCCAGGGTTGCCTTGAAGGCCTCCACCAGATGGTGGGGTAGCTTGCGGATGAAGCCCACCGTGTCGCTGAGCAGGACGGTGCAGGTGTCGGAGATCTCCAGGGTGCGGGTGGTGGTGTCCAGGGTGTCAAACAGGCGGTCGTTGGCGGGGATGTCCGCGCCGGTGAGCTTATTGAGCAGGGTGGATTTCCCCGCGTTGGTGTAGCCCACGATGGCCACCACCGGCACCTCGTTCTTGATGCGCCGCTCCCGCTGGGTGGCCCGGACCCGGCGCACGTCCTTGAGCTCCTCCTCCAGCTTGGCGATCTTCCGGTGGATGTGCCGCCGGTCGGACTCCAGCTGGGTCTCGCCGGGGCCGCGGGTGCCGATGGCGCCCTCCTGGCGTTCCAGGTGCTTCCACATACCGATGAGCCGGGGCAGCAGGTACTTGTACTGGGCCAGCTCCACCTGGAGGCGGCCCTCCCTGGTGCGGGCCCGCTGGGCGAAGATGTCCAGGATGAGGGCGGAGCGGTCCAGCACGGACACGCCGATGTCCTCGCTGAGGGCCCGCTGCTGGGAGGGGGACAGGCTGTTGTCAAAGATGACCATGTCCGCCCCCATGGCCTCCGCCAGGTCCTTGACCTCCTGGACCTTGCCCTCCCCGATGAAGGTGCGGGGATCGGGGCTGTCCTTGGTCTGGAGGACCACCCCAACGCTCTCGCCCCCCGCCGTCTCCAGCAGGGCAGCCAGCTCCTCCAGGGTAGCGTCGTCGGCGTTTTCGCTGTCGGGCAGGCTGTGGGCGTTCAGGCCCACCAGCACCGCCCGGTTGAATTTTTTCTCTGTGGTCGTGTCGGTCATGGTTCCTCCGATCAACGGGAATTTATTGCTGTTTTAACTTCTGCCGGATAATCAGTTTTATAATAATAGCTATGACCAAAACTACAGCTGTTTCTATACCGGCAACTAAAATGCTTGTGTACCACGGTGCAGACCGCATGGCGTATAAATCGGGGTGCGTCTTGAAATCCCAGAATACATAGATTCCGTGTCCGATAAAAACCCCAACAACTGCGCCTATGATTATATTCAAAATCCGATTAAGTGTTTTCATTTTTTCACCTCAAATGGCCGATTTGTCGAGCCGCCCGCTACTCCCTCACCAGGGCCTGGACGATCTGGCCGATGTAGATGTAGTGGTAGTCCTGCTTGGGGTACTGGCTGACCTTCACGTCCTCGGGGATGCTGGCCGGGTCCATCCGCTGGACGAACCACTTGCGGCACACCAGCACCAAACTGGCCTGCTCGAAGTAGGGCGCCCCGCCCTCCCCCTCGGCCACAGTGAAGCCGCACTCTTTCACCTTGTCCACGTCCCGGCCGCTCTTGGAGCCGCACAGGGACAGGGCCTTGCGGTACTCCTCGCCGAAGAAGGAGAGGGTGAAGCAGTCGCTGGCCTCCAGGAACTCCCGGGTGTAGCGCTGGGGGCGGATGTAGCAGGTGGCGGCGGGCGCCCCCCACAGCACTCCCAGGCCGCCCCAGGAGGCGGTCATGGTGTTGCACTTCTCTTTCGTCCCGGCGGTGACCAGCATCCACTGGTCCCCGATGGCGGCAAAGGGGTTGAGGTCCAGCGTCTTGGGGTCCACTGATTTGAACATGATGATACCTCCTGATCTTTCATTTTCAGTTATGCGAACGTCCCCGCCCGCTCAGGCGGGCGGCTTTGTCCCCTTTGGAAGAAAAAAGCCGCACCGAGGATTCGGTGCAGCTCTTTTTCGCGCATTCTCAGCCCAGGCCGTACTTCTTGTTGAAGCGGCTGACGCGGCCGCCGGTGTCCACCACTTTCTGCTTGCCGGTGTAGAAAGGATGACACTTGGAGCAAACTTCCACGCGGATGTCCTTCTTGGTGGAGCCGGTCTCGATCACGTTGCCGCAGGCGCACCGGATGGTGGTCTGCTGATAGTTGGGGTGGAGGCCTTCCTTCATTGTATCTTCACCTCTTTCTCCATTTGAGGGTCTGTTTCGTAAACGCAACTGGTATCATAGCACAGTTTCCAGGAAAACGCAACACTTTTTTCAAAAAACTTTTTGGGAATTTACAGGTACTCGGCGCTGGAGGTGTGGAAGAACCACAGCGCTGTCCGGTCCACCGTCCTCCCCGTCATCTCCTCCAGGGCGCGCCGGTAGGCCTGGAGCTGGGGGCGGTACTCCCCCGCCCGGGCCCGCTGGGTCTGGGGCGTCACCCGGTCGCTCTTGAAATCCAGCAGGGTCAGCTTCCCGTCGGAGACGAACCAGGCGTCGATGACGCCCTGGAGCAGCACCCGCTCCCCCGCCTCCGCCCTGGGGTAGTAGTCCGCCGCGGGCACCAGCACGGAGAACTTGAACTCCCGGCGGCACTCCTCCGCCCCGGCCATCTCCCGGCCCAGGGGGGAGGCGAAAAAGGCGGCCAGCCTGGCCGGGTCGGCGGCCTCCCCCTGGAGCTTGGTCAAAAACCCGTTTTCCACCAGCTTCTCCAGCTCCCCGGCCACGCTCTCCGGCGTGTGGTCGGCGCGCAGGGTCAGATACTGCATGGCCAGGTGCAGGGCGGTGCCCCGCTGGGCGGGGGTGAGGCCCTTTTCCCGGGCAATGAAGTCGGGGCGGCGGATCTCGTCCCGGGGCGGCCTGGGCTCCAGCCCCTGGGCCTCCTCCCAGGTCTCCTGGTCCACCGTGCGGCCCTTGATCTGGGTGGCGGTGAGCTTGGAGGGGATATCCGCCCCCTCCGGGTGGGGGTAGCGCCAGCGCAGGCGGTTCAGCAGACCGCTGTCCGCCGCCTTCTCCTCCCCCGCCGCGTCCGCAAAGCGGCCGGGGCGCTCCGGGACCTTCTCCAGCCCCGCGCCGTCCACCAGGCGGATGTCCCACTTGGGACCCACCTGGGTGTCCTCCACGTCGGACAGGCCCGCCAGGGCCCGCAGGAAGGCCGCCTCCGGCCGGGTCAGGGCGTGGAGCAGCACCCACCAGCCCGGCCCGGGCTGCTTCTCCAGGGCGGCGGGAGAGATGGGCACGGACAGGTCCTCCCCCAGCCCCTCCAGGGCCTTGACCCCCTTGGTCAGCGCCATGGACAAAATCAGCTTCTCCTGGGCCCGGGTCATGGCCACGTACAGCAGCCGCAGCTCCTCGGTCATCATCTCCCGCTCCAGCTGCCGGGCCACCGCCTTGCGGGCCAGGGTGGGGTACTCCACCATCCGCGCCCGGTCCAGGCCCCGGGGGCCCACCCCCAGCTTGGGGTGGAAGAGCACCGGGCGCCTCAGATCGTCCCGGTTGAGCTGTCTGGACAGGCCGCACAGCAGCACCACCGGGCTCTCCAGCCCCTTGGCGCGGTGGATGGACATGATCTGCACCCCGCCCCCCTGCCCCGGGGCGGCCAGGGACAGCTTCTCCCCCATCTCCCGCATCCGGTCCAGGCGCAGCAGGAACTGGAACAGGGTGCGGCAGCCGGACTGCTCCAGCTGCCCGGCCAGAGCGTACAGGGCCAGCAGGTTGTTCTGCCGCTGCTCCCCGCCGTCCATGGCCCCGAACAGGCCCAGCAGGTTGGTGGTCTCGTAGACGTGCCACACCAGCTCCCGGCAGGTGCGCTCCCCCGCGCCGAAGCGCAGGCCCTCCAGCTCGTCCAGAAAGGCCCGGCACTCCCCGTCGCCGCCCTGGGCGGCCTGGACCACGGCGGTATAGAAGTCCCCCTCCGCTCCGGCCCGCAGCTGGGACAGCTTGTCCCCGGAGAAGCCGTACACCGGGGAGCGCAGGGCGGAGATGAGGGCCACGTCCTGGCGTGGGTTGTCCACGATGCGCAGCAGGGAGAGGGCCACGTTGACCTCGGTGGTCTCAAAGATGTCCTCTCCCCCCTCCGCCGCCCAGGGGATGCCCTGCTCGCTCAGGGCGCGGACGTAGTGGCGCAGCGCGTCCCTGTGGCTGCGCAGGAGGATCATCACGTCGGAGGGCCCCAGGGGCCGCTGCGCCCCCTCCGGGCCAATCTGCATCCCCTCGTCCAGCAGCGCCCGGATGCGCCCGGCGGCCCAGCGGGCCTCCAGCAGACTCTTGTCCGGGCGCTCCTCCCCCTCCTCCGCGCCGCCGGACAGGTCAAGCAGGTCCAGCTCCACAGGCCGGTCGGCCTCCGGGAAGGCTGCGCCGGGGACCAAGTACTGATCCGGGGTGTAGTCCAGCTCGCCGAATTGAGTTGACATAATTCTTTTGAATAGATCGTTGCACCCCTCCAGCACCTGGGGGCGGGAGCGGAAGTTCCGGCTGAGCACCACTGTGCGGGGCTTGCCGTCCTCCGCCCTGTCCCAGCTGGGGTAGCGCAGGTACTTGTCCAGGAAAATGGTGGGGTCGGCCAGGCGGAAGCGGTAGATGGACTGCTTCACGTCCCCCACCAAAAACAGCTTTCGCCCGCCGTCGGACACGGCGGTAAAGATGGCATTCTGCACCTGGTTGGCGTCCTGGTACTCGTCCACCATCACCTCGGCCAGCCTGGCGCTCCAGTGCCGGGCCACCGGCGTGGGCTCCCCCGTGGCCGGGTCCAGCAGCACCCGCACCGCCAGGTGCTCCAGGTCAGCGAAGTCCAGCACCCCCCGGCGCTCCTTCTCTCTCTGGTAATTGGCCTGGAACAGGGACACCAGGTCCATCAGCCCCCGCACCGCCGGGGCGGCCAGGGCCAGGTCCGCCAGCAGCTGGGCGCTGCCGCCCTCCATGTCCTCCGCCAAGGCGTCCAGCTCCTTTTTGCACCGGGCGCGGATGGCCTTCATCCGCTCGGCGGTCTCCAGGGCCGCCGTGCCCCGCTTGGCCCCCGCCTTGGGGAAGGGCACCGGCAGGCAGGCCGCGGCGGCGTCCCAGCCCCGCTCCAGGCCGTCCAGCAGCGCCTCCACCCTCTGGATGGAGGCGGACAGGCTGGGGGCGTAGTTGACCTGGAGCACCGGGTCCTCCCCGCACAGGTCCAGGGCGCGGCACAGCCGCTCCAGGCAGGACCGGGCCCGGCGGCGGACGCTCTCCAGCAGCAGCGCCCCCCACGGGGTGGCCCCGGCGTCGGTGACGCCCTTCAGCTCCCACAGCTCCCGCTGTTCCCGCAGCCATTTGGCCGGGTCCGGGTGGCTCTGCACCCGGGCGGACACGTCCAGCACGATCTGCTCCAGGGCCCGGTCGTCCCGTCCGGCGGCCATGGTGTCCACCAGGGCGGCGAACTCCCCGGCGGGGTCCAGGTCCTCATACTGGCTGTCCAGGGTGTCCCCCAGGACCTGGAGCTTGATCACGTCGGCCTCCGCCTCCTCGCACAGGCGGAAGTCCGGGTCCAGGCCGATGAGGTGCCCGCTCTCCCGGAGCAGGGCGGCGCAGAAGGAGTGGATGGTGGAGATCTGCGCCCGGTAGACCAGGGTGGTCTGGCGGCGCAGGTGCCTGTCGTTGGGGGACTGGGCCAGGCGGGCGGTCAGCGCCCGGGCGATGCGCTCCCGCAGCTGGGCGGCGGCGGCCCGGGTGTAGGTGATGACCAGAAAATCGTCGATGTCCAGGCCCTCCCGGGTGACCCGGTCCAAAAGGCGCTCCACCAGCACCCGGGTCTTGCCCGAGCCGGCGGCGGCGGACACCAGCAGCTCGCCGCCCCGGTCGTCTACCGCGCGGCGCTGTTCTTCTGTGAGGGGAAAGGGCATCAGGGCACCTTCTTTCTCTGATTGGCGGTCTCGCGCCCGCGGGACGGGCGTCTAGGTGGCGGCCGGCCTGTAAGGCACGTCCTTAAAGACCTCGCCGGCCTCCAGGGGCTCTATGGTGCCGGCGGAGACGTCCAGAATGCGCCCGGAGAAGTCCGCGGCCCGCTCCTCGGGGAGCAGGGCGGAGATCACCACGTCGGCACCGTAGTCCACGTTCTCCGCCACGCCGCCGAAGGCGGCCAGCTCCTGCCGCACCCGCTCGAACTGTCCGTAGGCGCAGGGGATCTCCAGGGCGATCCACCGGCGCACCACTGAGATGCCGGCGGCGTCCAGGGCGTCCTTGGCCCCCTGGGTGTAGGCCCGGACCAGGCCGCCGGCCCCCAGGAGCACGCCGCCGAAATACCGGGTGACCACGCACACCACGTTCTCCACGCCCTCCCGCTGAAAGACGTTGAGCATGGGCTGACCGGCGGTGCCCTGGGGCTCGCCGTCGTCGGAGTAGCGGGTGGGGCCGCCCCGGATGATGTAGCACCAGCAGTTGTGGCTGGCGTCGTAGTGGTGCTTTTTGGTCTGCTCGATGTGGGCGCGGGCCTCCTCCTCGCTCTCCGCCCGCCAGACCCGGCCGATAAAGCGGGAGCGCTTCTCCACGAACTCCGACTCGCTCGCCGCCGTGGGGATGAAATACTCGGTCATGGGCCCCTCCTGAAAAACGTTATTTTTCCGTATTATAGCACACGCCGGCACCCTTGTCACTTTCCGCCACGGAAAAAAGGCCGCCCGCAGGCGGCCTTTTGACAGTTATCCCAGAATCCCCAGGTGCTCCAGCAGGATCTTGCAGCCCATCAGCACCAGGATGACGCCGCCGGCCAGCTCGGCGCGGCTGCCGAACCGCTCCCCGAACCGGGAGCCCACCCCCACCCCCAGGGCGCTGAGGACAAACGTGGTGGCGCCGATGAAGGACACGGCGGGGGGGATGTCCACCCCGAGGAACGCAAAGGTGACCCCCACCGCCAGCGCATCGATGCTGGTGGCCACGGCTAGCAGGAACATGGTCCGCGCCCCGAAGGAGGCGTCCATGGCCTCCCCCTCCTCCCGGGACTCCCGGATCATGTTTACGCCGATGGCTCCCAGCAGGATAAAGGCCACCCAGTGGTCCACGCTGACGATGAAGCTCTGGAACCTCACCCCCAGCAGGTAGCCTAGCAGGGGCATCATCATCTGGAACCCGCCGAACCAGGCCCCCGCGATCAGACAGTGGCGGGGCCGCACCCGGCCCACCGACAGCCCCTTGCACACCGACACCGCCAGCGCGTCCATGGAAAGGCCCACCGCGATGACAAACAGCTCCCAAAGGCCCATAGCTCCCCCTCCAATAAAAAAAGACCCATCTGTCCCGCGACAGATAAGTCTCATCATTTCAGGCGCGGCCAGGGGCCGGAGCCCCAGTATGTTGACCGCGCCGCGCGTCACGCGCCGACTACTCCCTTACTGCCACTACCATACCACAGGCCTCCCCCGCTTGTCAATCTATATTCTCCCGCGCCCCGCTTATGCCTGCCGGAGCCCCGTTTCATCTTTTTTCGTTTTTTTCAAAAAAAGGTGTTGACACTTCGGGGCGGATGTGGTAACATACAACCTGCGCCAAGGAAACGGCGCCGCCCAACCAATCGCGCGAGTGGTGGAATTGGTAGACTCGCTGGCTTCAGGTGCCAGTGCTCGCAAGGGCGTGCGGGTTCGACTCCCGCCTCGCGCACCAAAGGAGACATCCGAAAGGATGTCTCTTTTTTTGTCAGTCCAGCGTCGCTAAAATGGGGAAAACGGCATTTTTTATGCTCTATTCGCCAGAAATGACGCTTTCCTGGGCAGTTGTCCCCATTGTTGCCTATTTATCAGTGTTGTGTCCTATTTTGACAGCGAGCGGTCAGCGGATGACAGCGGGAAACGCACCTGTCCCCTTTTCACATATATATCCTTACTATGTCCCGGTGGCGACTGCCATCGGGAATTTTTGTTAGGAGGAATTATTATGGTCTACAAATTGGGGCATGAGGCCGAGATAGGTACGTTACCCTTCCCGGTGTCCGGGAAGCTCTACGACGATCTGGAGGAGTTCCTGCTGGTGCTGGACAATGAGTATGGAGCGGACAGGGACGTGGAACACGACGACGGCGGCTATGTGCTGCTCTGTACCCCTGGAACCAAAAGCAGTGATATCCAGCGTTATTTTGATTTTAAAGCCTACGTTTCAGACTGGGTGACCAGTACGCCCCATGAGCCGAGATACACCGTCTCTATGTACTTTCTGCGGGACGATTTCGCCGTCGTTTTGATTCAGTTAGGGCTATGAGCATGGAAATCAGTAGGGACAAAAATAAGGACAATGGGATTTTACTCGGGAAAATGGAGGTGCTAAACTTGTCGAAAAGGGGGGAAACGGATGGCTGAAAATGACGACTCTATACTGCTCAACTCGGTCTATCGTGAAATCAGCGAACGGCTGGGTATGAACGCTGCGATGACGATTCACCAGATGTTTAAAGGTCAGCAAATCAGTTTCCCCATCCGCTTTTTCGACCCTACTATGGTACAGCAAGTTATCATCAGGGAGTACGACGGTACCAATGTAAGAACGCTGGCAATCAAGTACAATTACTCAGAAAAGACCATCCGGCGTATCATTAAGGAGCACATCAAGGAATAATCAACTAAGGGGGTATTCAAAATGGGAGAAAAAACTACAACGACAATCGACTTCGGGATAGTCATTGCAGAGGGCCAAGAAAAAGTGTTTGAAAACCAGCATATCCGGTTGGAGGCCGGAATCGAGTGTAACGGCAGGCTGATTTTCAAAAACTGCACCTTGGAATCATGTGCCAATCTGGAAAGCAGAAGCGGGAAAAAGGGCGGAAGGAAACCGTTGTGCAGGCCCGGATGTATCAGTATGGGTATTGACGGAAAGCTGGAAATGGATGGGTGCGAAATCATCCACCCTGGGCAGGAGTTCATATCCGGTTGGAATATAACGATCAAGAATACATCATTCCTCATTCCCTCGTGTGCTGACAGTGCGATTACGGTTCTGTCTGTTACTCCCTGTATCATTTCCACTCATGGGGTAGCAAGGTTCGAGGACTGCTCCTTTGTGGAGGAGGTTGAAAGTGATTCAAGCGCTCCTGTGCTGAATCTGGTAAGCTATAACAAGGCAGAAATGGACAAATGCACCTTTAAAAGCATCACCGGAAAAATTGAAACCGCTATGATTACCAACTGCACCTTTACCGACTGTGCGAATATCGAGAGTGAAAAAATCAGCGGCTCAACCTTTACGGATTGCGGGCATATCGCAGTAGATGCTGAAAATGGTTATATCAGAAATTGTGACTTCACCCGTGTAAAAGCTGTTTTTGCTACGTTATCTGATATAGATAGCTGTAAGTTCCGAAAGCTTAAAGGAGATGTAGAGGATGATGGGATTATTCTGCTTGAAGATTGCAAGATTACCCATTGTTCTTTCGATGATGTGGAACTTCGCAACGGCTCTTACCTGATTGACGGTGTTGGTGATGCCTGTGTCGAGTATTGCCAGTTTGCAAATTGCCGTACTGACCAGAATGACGGGGAAATCTGCCGTGGAAAAATCGAAACTGGGAAGCGAGGAAAACGGTGGATTGAAGTTGATATTCTAAGGGACGATACCTGCACGGGCCTTAATACAATAGAAAAGCTGGGGTGAACTATTATGAAAGAGACAAGACAAAAGCGCACGTTCAGAGCAAAAATGCCCACAACCGAGGAATCCTTTGCAAACTGTGTGAAAGAAGAAAAAGCCGTCATTGTCTTAAACCATGCGTTGATTGCTGATTTGGAAAATAAGCCGAACGACAGTAGGACCAATAGGGCGGGCAAGAAGGTGATGGACGGATTTGCCAAAACTCTTTTAGTCTGCGGTATCTTTAGTCTTGACCCTCTCGCATGGCTGTATGCTGTTATCTGCTTCGTATTCGGAGGGGTAATGAAAGACGCTATCAAAGGCTATACTGTGTATAGCGGTATGGATGTCAATGATGAAAAAATCATCGTTCTAATCAGGAGCGAGGATTGTGACCCCAAATTAGATGTGATTAAGTATGACGAATCCTACGTAAAATCTGTATCTCCCAAGCCGTTAAAGTGGCTGATTAAGGTATAGTACAACTGCATAGCAGGAACACACAAAAACCCCCGTTTTCTATGTTCCTCAGAAAAAGTGCCTCCCTGCCCTTGTCACGGGGCAGGGAGGTCTGCTTTTTTTGTAATGCCTTTCTTTCGGGTTTTGGGTGAGACTTCTTTCTTGGGTTCTTCTACTAACTCGGATACCTTCAATGGGGACAAGTGCCAGGTACGGACTGCCGGGGACAGCGGGTGTTGGAGCCTTGCCTTACCGCTTGCGTTGGTGAGGCAGTGGAGCTTGCCTTCATAGGGCCGCAGGGCGTTCAATACCTGTTCCTGCCGCTGTTGGAACACTTTGCTTTTGGCCTTGCCGGTGCCAGCCGCATAGACGAGCGTCCCCGTCCGCTCCGCCGACTGAACAATGGCGTTGAGATTGTCGGGATCTTCGTCCTCCGCCTTCTTCAAAGTAAAGTCATTGAGGGTGGCGAACAGGTTGAGAATATCGACGCTCCCATACCCCAGTCGGGAGGCATTATTCAGCACCAGCATCGTGGTGTTGTCCAATTCGATTCCAGCGGCCTCGCTGGGGGCCAGCATGATGATGGACAGAGTAGGCTTGCTGTCATCCCAGGTTTTACGGAGCAGGTAACGCTTGGCACCATCGTCAGAGAAAATCGTCTCGGTGGCGAGCGTCGTAGTCGTGGTTTTCATGTTCAATCCCCCAATTCAGATAAGATACTGTCAGGTGCGATATGTGCTGGGACAATAAGAGTAACGGTGAAGCTGTTGTTGATTACATACAGCGCGGAGAGATACCCACCGTCAAGACAGTTCACCCACTCGCAGGGGTGGGCCATATAGTCAACGGTTTTCTTGACCTCTGGAATATCCTCCGCATTCTCGACGATCAGGGCGATCCCCTCACGTGGAAAGGCAGTACAGCGCAAGAGTTCCTTTCGCACACTCTCGGGCAGGTCTAAGTCGAGCATATCCAGCTCCTGTCGCGTGTGTATACGGTAGAGCAACGGTAACGACCTCCAATCAAAAGAATGAGCGCATGGGGCGGTTATGCTCCATGCGCTTATAGTAATAATATGTACTTTACTTTTGTTTTCTTTCAGGTTCGTCATTCAGTGGGAATTGGGTTCCGTTCATTCCATCAAGCAGGGCTTCCAGCAGTTTGCGGTCTACATACATTCGATTTCCTATCCAAATCGGGTCCAGATACTTTTTTGCAAATTTTCTGGCTTTCCTCCTGCTCATGGGTATGTACCGTTCGACAATCTCAGTGATGCCCACCAGCGTGCTTTTGCTTCCTTGATTCCTTTGTGGCATTTTGCGCACCTCCCTCTAGCTCAACACTGAAAAACAGCTTGTATATGATGATACAGGATTCCTTTAACTCAGATTGACAGATCCTTTTCCCTATCTTGACCGCAGTCCCTCTGCTGGGAGTAGGGTCAACATAGTAACAGTTGCTTTCAACTCTGACTTCGGCGTTCGGCATGAACTCGTGCACGGCCTTTGTGATTATGCTCTCATAGTCTCGAAGGTCTACCGCTTCACGCTCAGACACCGAGGCTAACATATACTTTCGCACGATGAAGCACCTCCTTTCATCCAAATATGTCATAAAGGGAGCAAGCGGGTACGTTCCCACCCGCTTGCTCCCTTATTGGGTTGTTCGCTCCGCTCCAGAAAAAAACTATCTCCACAGCGAGACTATGGAATTGCCTTGTTCCACATGGGGAAACAGGGGTTGGAGGTAGGAGAGACGATTTCAAGTTTCTTTTATAATTTCAATGGAAATTGGGCCTTCACTGCTGTTCACCTTGGAGATACCTAGGCAAGCCTTACAAGCCGCCCTAACGTCTTAAACTTTTTAAAAAAGGAAACAGTGAACAAATATAGTATAGGCTTATGCTCCATTGGCTCGTCAGTTTCATGGAAATTGGACCTTGGTGGACAGTGAACGTGAAGATGTCCAGTCAAGCCTTGCAATTTGCCCTGTTTTCTTAAACTTTTTAAAAAAGTAAACAACGAACAAATATAGTATAGGCCTGTGCTCCATTGGCTCGTCAGTTTCATGGAAATTGGGCTTTGGTGGATGGTGAACACGAAGATGTCCAGTCAAGCCTTCCACATGGCCTTGATCTCCTAAGCTGGTCTATGCACGTTTCCTTAGGTCCATGTGAATTGCCGCTGCGGAGCTGTATAATCCGCAAATATTTTTAAGGAGGGCAAGAAAATGTCTGCCAAAAAAGATGAACCAGATGAAATTATGCTCGAAATCATGGATAAAGTTGCTTTTTTTACCGATAAAAGCAACTGTGAAGATGTCTATGTTGAGTATAATGGCATGGATGGAAAAAGTTATTTTGAGCGTCCTAACAGCACGCATTTCCGTTCGCTTCTGAGCTATGAATATCGTGAGCGAACCGGTTTACGTACCAAGCCTGACTTTCAATCGTATGTAGATGTCAAGTGTGAGGATGCAATCGCCGGCCAAGGGGCTCCTGTAACACTCTGTCACCGTCTTACAGGTACACTCAGTAAAAAGATTATTTATTTTCTTGGCGGTAACAAACGTCAGTGTGTAATCATCCGTCCTGATAAGGATAAGTGGTTTCTTACCACTAATGAAAAAATCAAGAATCTAAAATTCCTTCAAACGAATGTAGATCAACCACAAGTGAAGCCTGTCCCTGGCGGCAATTACCTCGACTTGTTAAGACCATACATTAACTTGGCTGATGATGATTTTAAACTTCTGGCCATTTGTATTGCCCAATTTTTCAGTCGTCAAAAAAGTCACTATGCTCTAATTCTTTCGTCTGATAAGGGTACGGGTAAGTCTACCCTTACCAAACTCATTCAAGACTTGGTCGATCCCTCTAAAATTGGAGCTAATATCATGACCAACCACGAGAAGGATTTGAAAACGCATCTGAGTGGAACTTATCTGGCCTGTTTTGATAACACCAAACAATTAAGAACAGATGTTTCCAACCTTCTTTGCTCTGCCATTACTGGCGCCACAGCAGTAAAGCGCAAACTGTATACTGATTCGGACCAAGTAATACTCAACTTACACAACGTCATTATCCTTAATGGTATAGACATTATTCCTAGCAAGTCAGACCTGGTTGATCGGTCGCTGCTGTTTGAACTCCGGCCAATCAGTAAAGCGGAACGTCAAACAGACAATGATTATTGGAATAAATTCAAAAAGGATAAACCCGCCATTCTTGGAGCTATATTCGACACATTGAAAAAGGCGATGGACATTTTTCCAACGCTTAATGTCGATGGGTACCAGCGTATGGCGGATGCAAATGAAGAGATGATTGCGATTGCGAAGGCGCTGGGTATTTCCGAAAAAGAGTTCTCTCGCATTCTTCAATCCAATCGCGATAGGCTAGATGCCGCCTTTATGCAGAATGACCCATTCATCGAGCATATACTTGATTACATGAGTAAAAGGTCATCTGGTATCTGTGCTCCGGCCACGGAGGTATTCAAGGAGCTAAAGAACTCCATTGTAGGAGCAACTGACTTTTTCCCCAAATCACCTGCGAGATTAAGCCATAGGTTGAAGCAAGAGGAGTCCGCCCTTTCGCGTGCTGGGTATGTGATGGAGAAGAAGAAAGGACGTAATGCAAATTATATCGTGATTAAACCAGTTCCCAAAAACCAACAGACCAAGGCACAAAAAGAGGCGATTTCTGCCAGAGCCAAGGTCAAGTCAAGCACCCCTGATACAAAATAAAGTTGCAACAACTATACTTGTCCAAATTCAAATCAAGGCCCTTTTTAGCTGTTTTAAAGTACTTCTCCCTCTTTGGTGGAAGAACGTACACATCTCTGCTTGATTCAAGCGGTTTTAACGTGGTTACAGCGTGGATTTGAGGGCAATTTCCGTGGTATGCCCCCTGCTGTCTGCGGCGGTCTCTGGATGTTGTATAACGCCATTTGACTACCCAGCGCAGGGGGCATAACCTGCGGATTGAAACGGCTGAGATTTCAGCTATATATTATAATTTTAGGTACTTAGGAGGCTACAACTATGAAGCTACTGTCCCCACAGCAGGTGTCGGAGCTGACGGGCTTACCCTATGGCAAGTCTCTTGCTCTGGTTAAACTGCTGAATCACATTCAAATCGACCGTCGTTACTATGTCTCTGAGGACACCCTGCGTTCTTTCCTCAATCCCAGTGAACCGATATTGGTAACGACCACACAACAGGAGGAATAGGCATTATGATTACCACAGGCAATATCCAGCCACGTCAAACCAAGCGGGGAGGCCGCAAATGGCAGATCGTCGTTGACCTTCCCCATGACCCTGTCACTGGTAAGCGTGTCCGCAGGTTCAAAACCGTGGCAGGTACAAAAAAAGAGGCGGAACGTGCCATGCATGAGTTCATCCGTGAACTTGAAAAAGGGTACTACGTCACGAACGAGAAAATCACGGTATCGGAGTGGATTGACACATGGCTGGAGGTCTTTATCGAGCCTAACGTGTCCCCTACGACGTTATCCAGGTATCAGGGTATGATTCGGCGCTATATCACTCCCCTTCTGGGGGCTGTGCAGGTGCAGGAGTTGAAACCTCTGGCAATCCAGGCGTGGGTGAACGGATTGAAAGTCTCTCCGGCTTCCGGTAAGAATCTGTCAGCCTCCACCATCAAGCATACCTATCATATCCTCAAAGGGGCTATGGACAAAGCTGTGCAGGCTGGAATCATCCCGGTCTCTCCCTGCAACGGTATTACGCTCCCCAAAGGGCAGAAGAAACAGGCGGTCATCTACGACCAGGCGCAAATCCAACAGCTTATCCAGGCGGCTAAGGGTACGGAGATGGAACTTGTCATTGATATGGAGCTCTGTCTCGGTCTGCGTCGCGGTGAGTTGCTGGGCTTACAGTGGTGTGACATTGACTGGGAGAACAGCCAGGTCAGCGTCATCCGTAACCGTGTTGTGGTGAACGGTAAATCCGTTGAAAAGGAGCCTAAGACGGCGGCGGGTATCCGCACTCTGGATGTCCCTCAGCCATTGATGGCAAAGCTGAAACGGCATAAAGCGGTCTGTGCGGAGCGTCGGCTTGCTATGGGGCGGGACTACACCATGACGGATTACATTATTGTTCACCCCGGCGGGAAGCCTGTCTATCCCGAGTATCTCTCCCAAATGCTCACCAAACTGCAAAAAAAGGCTGACCTCCCCAAATGCCGGTTCCATGATCTGAGACATCTTTGTGCCTCTATCATGTTGCTTCAGGGGGTCAACGTGAAGGTTGCGCAGGAGCGTTTAGGTCACAAGGACATTACCACTACGATGAACATTTACAGTCATGTGATGCCGTCCTCCGCTAAGGAAGCCGCTGAAAAGATTGGGGAGCTTGTGTACGGCAGTATTACCGCCTGAGCCGCACCGGTCAGCTATCAAGCCTTGCGATAGCTGTTTTTGGGCCTTTGGACAGCGGGTGGTCTGCCAGTGCCGCAGTCCAACCCAAGAACTCCAAGTCGATGGTCGGCAGGTCAGCGCACATGGGACAGCTTCGACTCCCGCCTCGCGCACCAGTAGAAAACCCTTGAAAGCCGCGGCTTTCAAGGGTTTTCTCTATGCCCTGAAAGCAGTTTTCCCTTATTTTTTCCCTTATGCGCTCTGTTTGCCCTCCCCGCCGACCGAGGCGATAAAACGGTCCATGCGGTCCGCGCTGTCCTGCCTCATCCGCTCGGTCACATGGGCGTAGGTGTCCAGCGTAAAGGCGGCGGTGTGGTGCCCCAGGTTCTCCTGGACCGTCTTGATGTCATCCCCACTCTGAAGGGCGGCCACGGCGTAGCTGTGCCCATACGGTACAATAGGGACACAACCGGAAACCCTTGCAAATTCAGGGGTTCGGCTGTGTCCCTATTCTTTTTCCAAAATCTTTTATGACAGGCTTCGACCAGATAACAAGCGAAACCAAAGCCGGGAAGGAGGTGTCGAAAAAGCAGACGTCACAGAAAGAGCAAGAGTGACGGCAGTACCAATCAGCAAAGGAGCTAAAAATCGAAGGAGTGTGATTATGGAACTGACCTATACGAAAGTTGGTGACTACCTGATTCCTGACCTGGTTGTGGACAGAGATGAAGAAATCGAGGTTCCCCCTATGGGGAAGTATGGCCGCTTACGGGAGCATTTTCTCAAAGAGCATCACCACGGGACTTATATTTCCATGCTCCTGACCGGGCGGCTGGAGTCCCATCTGAGGGAGATCGACCGGCAGGCGCAGGATCAAGTTGACCGGATTGTAGCCGGCTTAAAGCAGGCAGATGGGGTAGATAAGGCAATGAAGGATAGAGATCAACTCGGCTGGGTGCAAGCGGTCAACAGCTTTATCGCCCAGGCGGAGGAGCAAGTGCTGTCTGAAATCGTCTATCGCTGAGTAAGGTGATTATAACAAACATAGCCGGGACGGGTCAAGAACGACCCGCCCCGGTTCATTTTTGCGCTAAGAAGATAAAACCTATTATTACTGATACTATCCGGATAATGCTCTAAACAATCGTGTGCCCTTTAGCCTTTGACATATTATTTTGGCAGTGTTATGATACAAGAAACAGTCCATTTTCTTGCGAGGAGAGTGGTTCTATGCTTCGTATCGCCATCGTGGAGGACGAGGCCGATTGTGCCCAAAAGCTCCAAGATTATATTTACCGCTACTCTAAAGAACATAGTTTGGAAATCACTGTCACCTGGTTTACCGATGGAATGGATCTGGCAGAAAACTACGCGCCCGAATGGGATATTCTCTTTCTGGATATTCAGATGGCCCATCTGGACGGAATGGAGACCGCCCGCCGCATCCGAAGATTGGACCCGGATGTGACACTGGTGTTTATCACCAATCTTGCTCGGTATGCCATCCAGGGATATGAGGTGGATGCCAGTGATTTCATCCTCAAACCGCTGGATTATAATCGGTTCCGTGTTCGAATGGACAAACTGGCCGCTCGGTTTGCCAGAAAGCAGGAACGCTATATTGTGCTACCGCTGGCCGAACAGAAATTGCGTGTCGCGGTGGATGACATTCTCTTTGCCGAAGTGGTAGATCACGACCTGCAGGTGGTCACCGCCAGACAGCGATATTCCATGCGGGGGGTACTCCAGGATTTGGAGCGGATGGTGAAAGGTCAGGGCTTCTCTCGCTGCAACCGGTGCTACTTGGTGAACCTGCGCCGGGTCACGGGAGTGGAGAAAGATGCAGTGCGGATTGAAGAATACACATTGCCCATCAGCCGACCCCGAAAAAAGCAATTTTTGCAGGAATTGTCCGAATGTTTGGGGGCGGAATTGTGAGAAAATTATTTCAGGCAATCGCGGCGTCGGGCATACTCTATTTCTCCTTGGAGATGTTTTCTGCGGCGCTGCTGTTCAGCTGGCCTTTGTCCCGAAGAAACCGGTTCGCGGTCAAACTGCCGTTTTTCCTGATCGGTCTTGTGGGACTGAGCGTGATACTCTGTTTTAGTGTATATCTGGCGGCGGTTTCTATCGCGGCGGTCACCGGCATTGATTTTCCATTCATGACGATAATTTGGTGCGGTGTGATGTTCTTTGCTTCCGCGCTGCTGGTGTGGGGGCTTCATGAAGTCCATTTCCGGGAAGCTCTCTATTGCGCCGCCTGTGCTTATCTGATGGAGCATCTTGCCTACTGTATCCGTATCCTGCTGCAACTGGCTCTGCCAGAGGAGTTTATGGAAACAGGCGCCTTGGGTTACTGGCTGACCCACATCGCTGTCTACGGCTGGATCTACCTGCTGTTTGCCCGCCGGATCATCCAAGACGGGCGGCTGTCCACCACCGCGTTGGATTCTTTTGCCCTGACGCTGGTGACCCTGGCGGTGGTATTGGTTATGAGCATGGCCTCCTCCGCCTACTCCTTTGAAACCGCTCATGCGGTCTATGCCACTTTCTGTTGTGGGACAATGCTATTTGGTCAGGTCAAGCAGCAGGAGCAGATCAAATCCCAGTCGGAGCTGGCCCTCCAACGACAGATGTGGTCCCTCCATAAGACGCAGTATGAGATGTCCAAAGCCAGTATCGACGCCATCAACCGCAAGTGCCACGATTTGAAGCATCAGGTAGCGGCATTGAGGCACGTCCATGACCCGGAGCGCCGTGATGAGGTCATCGACTCGCTCCAATCCTCTGTGATGATCTACGATGCGGCAGTAGAGACGGGCAATGAAATTTTGGACACAGTGCTGACAGAGAAAAGCCTCATTTGCAGCCGGGATGAAATCGCTTTGTCCTGCATCGCCGACGGAAAACAGTTGGCCTTCATGGACCCGGTGGATCTGTATACTCTGGTGGGCAACGCCATGGACAATGCTATCGAAGCTGTGCTGCCTCTGCCGGCGGCGGAACGGTTCATTCGTCTGCGGGTACAGGAGCGGGCCGGAATGGCGTTCCTGCGAATCGAAAACTCCTACCGAGGAGTGTTGGAGCTGCGTGAGGGGCTTCCGGTGACTCATAAGGAGGACAAACAGAGCCACGGCTTCGGACTGAAAAGCATCCGGGACATCGGAGAGAAATATCATGGACTTCTGCGGTTCAGCACCGAGGGCGGTCAATTCATTTTGACACTCTCCTTTCCCCTGTGCGAACAGCAGTTCACGGCAGGAAAATAACAGCTCACGGCAAAAACGCCCCGCTTTGCGGGGCGTTTTGCTATACTCCGATCATCGGGCCGCGGCAGCGCGGCAAAAATGATAAGGAGGAAAAGTTATGGAGAAAAAGAAAAAATCCGTAGGCCAGATCATCAGGCTGGTTTTGCGGACCCTGGTGTGTGCGGTACTCATTATAGTGCTGGCGGTGGGCATCTTTGACGTCAACACTCTGATACCGAGCGTCGATCGGATGGGCAACAGTATCCTCAACGGCTTCGACCGCAGTATCGACAACTCCAAAGCCAAGACTGAGGGCCTGGATCTACAGTATAACAAACCCGATTACACCCGCGAAACCATCGGCGCGGCGGAGAACACCCTGTCCGACCAGATCGCGGCGGAGGGTCTGGTATTACTGGAGAACCAGGACAACACTCTGCCTCTGTCTGACAAAACCACGTTCAGCTTTGTCAGCGTGAATGCCGCCAAGGTGAGCGCCGGCGGTGGGATGATGGGTGGCGGCACCGACCTAAAGACCCTGTTTCAAAATGCCGGGGCGCAGATCAATGAGACCCTGTGGAGCTTCTACACCGAGGGCGCGGGAAAGGATTACGGTCTGGCCACCGGCTCTATCAGCTATGGCGACGCCGAGGACTTTCGCATCAACGAGTGTCCCCTGTCCGTAATGCAGGGGGCCGAGGGCGTGCTGGGCAGCATGGACGGCACTGTCCCCGTCTACTTTCTGAAGCGGGTGGCCGGCGAGGGCCGTGATATGCCCAGGAGTATGTACAACCATGCCGAATCCGCCGAGGACAAGGCCCGCACCTATCTTGAGCCGGACTCCACCGAGCGGGAGATCCTCCAGTATCTGAATGACAATTTCGATACCGTGGTGCTGGTGGTCAACTCCAATGCCGCCCTTCAACTGGACTGGCTTGCCGACTATCCCAGCATCAAGGCGGTCATCGGCGCACCCGACGGCCTGCAGGCTCTGCCTGGTGTGCTGACCGGTTCTATCAACCCCTCCGGACGCACAGTGGATACCTATGCCGCCGACGTGCTGGCATCCCCTGCCGCTCAGAACTTTGGCGACTATATGTACTTTGATGAGAGCGGTAATCCTACCAAGTACAACTATGTATCCTACGCCGAGGGCATCTATGTGGGTTATAAATACTACGAGACCCGGTATGAGGACGTGGTCATGGGCACTGGAAACGCCGGGGACTATGATTATGCGTCTGAGGTGGTCTATCCCTTCGGTCATGGACTCAGCTATACGGATTTTGAGTGGTCCGGTTTCAAAGCCGATTGGGACGGCGACACCTGCACTGTTACCGTGAATGTGAAAAACACCGGTGACATGGCAGGCAAGGACGTGGTAGAGATCTATGTCCAGTCCCCCTATACCGACTACGACAAACAAAACGGCGTGGAGAAGGCGTCCGTCATGCTGGTGGGATACGCCAAAACTGGCGAGCTTGCCCCCGGCAATGAGGAACTTGTATCTGTAACCTTTGACAAGGAACAGTTCAAAGCCTACGACGCCAACGGAGCCAAAACCTATATCCTGGACGCAGGCGACTATTACATTACCGCTGCCGCTGATGCCCACGCCGCTGTGAACAATGTGCTGTCCGCCAAGGGTTATAGCACCGCCGACGGCATGACTGAGGACGGCGACGCCTCTTTTGTGGACACCTACACTGTATCTGCCCTGGATACCGCTACCTATTCTACCGATTCCTATTCCGGTGCGGCAGTCACTAACCTGTTCGACGACGCCAAGGGCGACTTCGCCTACTTGACCCGCAGCGATTGGGTCGGCACTTTCCCCGTACATGATGGTGAGCCCAGCAACATCGTCTCCACCTGGGGCGCTGAGATCAATGGCTCCGACGGAGTGTCCTACACCTGGAAGAAAACCGCCAGCGCAGACCTCATCGCTCAGTTGGATTCCTTTGACTCCGGCTCTCCTGTTGACCCTGCTTCCTTCACGGATACCCCTGTCTACGGAGCCAAGAACGGCCTGACCCTCATTCAGATGCGGGGTCTGGACTATGACGATCCCAAGTGGGATGACCTGCTGGATCAGCTCACTGAGGACGATTACTACAATACCATCGGTCTGTCCGGTTATGGCATTGAGTATATCAAGTCGATCAACAAGCCCTTTACCATTGATGCCGACTCCGCCGCTGGCCTGATTTATGGCGGAACCGGGAAAACCTTCCCCAACTCCATGACCCTGGCCCAAACCTGGAACCAGGAACTGGCCCGTGAGTTTGGTGCCATGATCGGAAATGAGGCCCTGCTTGGCGGCTGCAACGGCTGGTACGCCCCCTCCATGAACATCCACCGCACCCCCTTCTCCGGGCGGAACGGCGAGTATTATTCTGAGGACGCCTTCCTGTCCGGCGCGGTGGGCTCCAATGCCATGTACGGCGCGGCCTCCAAGGGCCTGTACGCCTACATCAAGCACTTTGCCTTTAACGACCAGGAGGATCACCGCGGCGACCGTCCTGGACAGTACAGCGTTGCTACCTGGCTCAACGAACAGTCCGCCCGCGAAATCTATCTGAAGCCCTTTGAGATGTGCATGAAGGCGGGCGACGTTGAACTGAACTATGTGAAGGAGAACGGCGACGGGACCTATGAAAACGCCACCCGAACGATTCGGGCCGCCATGGGAGTGATGACCGCTTTCAACCGTGTTGGCACCACCTGGACCGGCGGCTCCTACAATCTGATCAATGGCATCCTCCGCACCGAGTGGGCCTTCAAAGGCATCATCATGACCGACAACGCCAACACCGGCGTGTTCATGGACGGTTACCAGATGATCGAGGCCGGCGCTGACGTGAAGCTGACCTATGCCAAGGAGAGCGCACGGTTCGATTTTGATCCACAGAACTCTGCCCACTACCATTACGCAAGGGAGGCCATGCACCGCACTCTCTATGCCATCGCCAACACCAATGCCATGAACGGCGCCATGCCCGGCAGCGTGTTCAAGGATGGGATGCGGCTGACTCAGAAGGCCATTATCGCCGTGGACATCATCTTTGGCCTGCTGGCCCTGTGGTTCGCCTATGTGATCTTCCGGGGCTTCAAGCCCAGCAAGCGGAAACTGGCCAAACTGGAGCGGAAAGCCGCCAAGCGGGAGGCCAAACATCAGGCTAAAGCCGCGAAACAGGCAAATCAGTAAAAACCGGGGCGATTATCGCCACGCGTTTCTCCTACTTTTCCAAACGGCGGAGGCCGGGTCGTATGGCCCGGCTTCTGCCGTTTCATGCACTAAGCGCAATTCACGACAGAAAACTAACAGCTCACGGCAAAAGCGAACAGTATTTTCCGCGTTTTGTTATACTTTGACCATCAAGCCACAAATGATGTGGCAATTCGGAAAAGGAGGAAACCCTCATGAGTGAAAAGGCAAAATCCGCTCCCAAGCGCCCCAGCAAGCCCCTGTTTGGCATCATGTGCGCCGCGGTCGCCATCCTTTTGGCAATCAATATCGCGTTGGCGGCCCTGGTGCCGCCCAACTTCGACCTGATCAACAGCTTCCTGGCCTCCGGCCCTGCCGGCGAGGTGGTGGATGCCGCCAGGGCAGACTCCGCCGCCATGACCCAGCAGGTGGAGTCCGAGGGAATCGTCCTGCTGGAGAACAAAAACAGCATGCTGCCGCTTCAGAGCGGAACAGCCATCAATCTGTTCGGATACGGCTCCCGTGACACCGTGTTCGGCGGCTCCGGTTCCGGTTCCGGCGACAGCACCAACAACGTCACACTGGCCAAGGGCCTGGAGAACGCCGGGTTCCAGGTGAATCAGGATCTGGTGAGCTTCTATGATTCTCACTTCATCGAGCGCACCGGCGTGGGCTATACCGGCAACAACTTCGACGTCAATGAGACCCCGCTCAGCGAGTACCCCAACACCCTCATTCAGGGCGCCAAAGACTTCTCCGATGTGGCCATCTTCGTCATTTCGCGGCTGGGCGGCGAGGGCGCCGACCTGCCCCTGGACATGGGCGGCACCGTCAGCACGCTGGGCAGCGATGAATCGCTGGGCATCAAAGGCGGCGATGAAGGCAAGCACTATCTGGAGCTCCAGGACGTGGAGATCGAAGTCCTCAACATGGTGAAGGAGAACTTTGGCACTGTCATCGTGCTGGTCAACTCCACCAACGTGATGGAGCTGGGCTGGCTGGAGGACGACGGCATCGACGCCGCGCTGTGGATCGGCTGCCTGGGCTCCACCGGTGCCAACGCTGTGGGCGAAGTCCTCTCCGGCAAGGTCAACCCCTCTGGCCGCACCACCGGCACCTTCGCCTATGAGGTGGAAAGTGCCCCCACCTATTACTCTATCGGCGGTTACAACTACACCAACGCGGAGTACACCAACACCAACCCCATCGCCGGCGGCGGGGAACCCGACGCCTACCACTATGTGGACTACATCGAGGGCATCTATGTGGGCTACCGCTACTACGAGACCGCTGCGGCCGACGGCTTCATCGACTACGGCAAGACGGTTCAGTACCCCTTCGGCTACGGTCTGAGCTACACCAGCTTTGAGCAGGAGATCACCGATTTCCAGAACGATGGCAGCACCGTCACCGTATCCGTAAAGGTCACCAACACCGGGTCTGTGGCCGGCAAAGATGTGGCACAGGTCTACTTCTCTGCTCCTTACACCCCCGGCGGCATCGAAAAGAGCCATGTGGTGCTGGCCGACTTCGCCAAGACCGGCCTTATCGAGCCGGGCCAGAGCGAAACTGTCACCCTCACCTTTGCGGTGTCCGATATGGCCTCTTATGACTACACCGGCGTGAAAGCGCAGGGCGGCGCTTATGTCCTGGAGAAGGGCGAATACCAGATCAATCTCCAGAACAACAGCCACGATGTGATCGACAGCCGCACCGTCACCATCGACAGCGATGTAATCTACAACGAGGCCAACGACGGCGCCCGCCCCGGCGATCTGATCCCAGCGGTCAACCTGTTCGACGACGTGTCCTTTGGCGAGTGCAAGAACTATGTTTCCCGCGCCGACTGGGCCGGCACCTTCCCCACCGAGCGGATGCCTGCCAGCCGCGAGGCGTCTGAAGCGACCCTGGCTGTCTTCAATGACACTTCCGTCTCCAACAACGAATCCGACCCGGCTATCGTCACCGCCGACCACGGCTTAAAGCTGGAGGACATGAAGGGTTTGGCTTACGACGATTCCAAGTGGGACCAGCTTCTGGAGCAGGTTTCCGTGGATGAGATGGTCAATCTGGTCTGCAATGGCGGCTGGACCACCCAAGCGGTAGCCTCTGTCGGAAAACTGAGCTATGTGGAGTCCGACGGTCCCAACGGCATCAACAACATCATGGCGGGCATCACCGGCAACCAATACTGCGCCCAGTCCGTTTTGGCCTGCACCTGGAACCCGGCTCTCGCCACCCAGATGGGCGAGACCTTCGCCAAAGAAGCCATTGCCATGGACATCGCCGCCCTGTACGCGCCCGCCATGAACATCCATCGCTCTCCCTTCTCCGGCCGAAACTATGAGTACTACTCTGAGGACGGCTACCACTCCGGCAAAATGGCCGCAGCTGAGATCCAGGGCATCCAGTCTCAGGGCATCACCACCTATGCCAAGCACTTCGCCGTCAACGATCAGGAGACCAACCGCGACCATGGCGGCCTGGCCACCTGGGTCAACGAACAGGCCATGCGCGAGATTTATATGAAGGGCTTTGAGGTGGCCGTAAAGCAGGGCGGGACCCGGGGCATCATGTCCTCCTTCAACCGCCTGGGCGCGGTCAACGCCGCCGAGAGTTATCCTCTGCTGACCACCGTCCTGCGTGACGAATGGGGTTTCCAGGGTACCGTCATCACCGACTGCATCCTCCAGCTCTCCTATCACAATGTTGACAGAGTCGTTCGCGCCGGCAACGATCTGATCCTCTCCCTGATGGGCATCCAGTCTGTCAGCGACGCTACCACCGGCACCACCACCGGCCAGCAGGCTCTGCGCCAGGCCACCCACAACATCCTCTACACCGCCGCCAACAGCGTCGGCCAGGATGTGAGCAGCACACCGATTGCCTATTGGCTGTATATCCTTGTGGCCGTCGTGGACGTGGTTCTGGTTGGGCTGTGCGTGTTCTACTTTGTGCGCCGTCACCAGAAGATGAAGGCGTGGAAAGCCCAGGGCGGAAACGCCTGAGCGGGCGGTGTTACTTCGACGAAACCGGAGTTCTGAAATAATTGGAACTGCGTGTTTCCTCCTACTTTTCCAAACGGCAGAGGCCGGGTCCGAACGGGCTCGGCCTCCGCCGTTTTCTTCCCGTTGAAATCTTTATGCAGGAAATTGGGCTATAGACTTGAAATCCGGCAAAACTGCCGGGAAAACGATACTGGCCCGGAAAACCTGCAAAAATGCAGGCTCCGGGCCGGGGGAGCATTGACGTTTCCACGTGAATGCCAAAATGCCGCTGACGTGGCGGATCAAGGTTGCAAAATGCAAATTTGAAAATCAGAACGGAAAGCTTATCTGATGTTTTGATTTCAAACGTCTTATGTGCTAAAATAAGTAAAAGGGGATGGTTATATGGCGGCGTATCTGCCAGGGCCAACAGGCCGGCGCATCACGGAACTGCGGGAAAACAGGGATATGACGATAGAGGAGCTGGCGGCAAGGATCGGCGTCAACGCCACCACGCTGGGCCGCATAGAGCGGGGACAGACACAGAAGGTCGGCAGTGACGTACTTGTGGCGCTGGCGCAGGAGTTCAGCGTGTCCACCGACTACCTGCTGGGCCTGACTGACCTCCCGGACAGAAAAAACTATGACATTTGCAGGCTGGGCCTCTCCGCCCAGGCGATACAAAATCTCTATACACGCAAGGTAAACGCAGAGGCGGTCAGCCGTATGCTGGAGCAGCCGAGGTTTGCTGTGCTGAGTGCTATGATGATGCAGTATCTGGATGACACCTTTGCCGTCGGGGTCGCTGTTCAAAACCAAGTGCTCGACTCCATGAGGGACATTCTCCTGGGCGTTGGACAGCAGGGCCCTGACCAACAGGCGGGGACACGAGAAACGGCGCGGGCTGTCAGTCTGAGCAAGGTCCCGTCGTATCAGGTAGAGCTGACAAAGATGCAGAATCTGTTTGTGACGATGCTCAAAGAGATGAAGCGGGAGACAGGTTCGGACCTTGGGCCGGACAAGGCTGTGACCAGGGAAGTCGTGGAGAAGCTGATGGCGGAACTGACGGAAGGGCAGGACGCGCCGCTGGCCGCAGTCACACCGGAGCAGATCACGGACGCAATCATACATACGGTGGACAGCGGCGAACTTGAGCCGGAGAAGCTGGCGGAGTTCCGGGGCGGGTTGGAATCGCTCTTTGAATCGCTCCCCGGGAGTAATCATACGCAGGACGAATAACCGGGCCTGCGCGCCACCCGGGCGGGTACTCATTGCCATTAAAGAAGCAAACCGTCCCAAAAGCGACACGGGGTCGGTTTTAGAACTGCGCCATTGGCGACAACGTGAGCGAACTAAGTTCGGTTACGCCAAAGCCATTTCCAAGGATACATTAAAACGGAAACGGTTTCCCTTTTAGGCTCCGGCACCAGCCCTCCAGCGGTTGCGTTCGCCGGACGGGGCTGGCGGTAATCGGGCAGGTCCACCTTTTGCCCACGAAGCCCGATATCGGCTTGCGCTGCGGCGGGACGAGAGACGAGGGACGGGGGCTGTATATACCTTTTGTCCCTTACCAAACCAGAGGGAGGCTGACGCCGCCGCGTCAGCCTCCCTCTGGTTTCCTGGCGTGGAAAAGCGCCTGCGCCAGACCGCGCCGCCCCTTTCCCACGCCAGCCGGAAACAAAAGGTATAACACATTAGCCTGTCTTGTTTTTGTGATGTTACATTTGAGATTTAGAACCGCGGGAGGGCTGGATGCCTACAAAGAATTCATCATAGCTGACATTAAAAACTGTCTTTAACCCCACCAGATCACTGACAAATAGGTTTCCCCTGCCCATCTCAATCAAGGAATACGTGCTGCGGCTGATTGGGGAACCCAGCACTTGTAAGCGCGCTACCGTCTGCTCCTGCGTCAAGCCGCAGGAAAGGCGGATGCGCTTTATATTTTCTCCCAATATTTCGTTGCCCAGCAGTTTCGGCATAGCAGTCTCCGGCAAAGTTAGGATATTGGTATTCTAACAATATTCCTCAAACTGCTTGCTTATATCTATAAGCAATAGTATAATTTGATTTTGCGGGACGGCCAAATCAAAACTGAACTATAAGACGCTTGGGAGAAAAATGAGTATGAAAAGGAAAAGCTGTGCTTTTACCGGCCACCGGCCGCAAAAATTTCCTTGGCGCTATGATGAATCCGCTGTTGGCTGCGTGAAGCTGAAAGAAACATTGGCGGCCCAAATTACGAGGTTGGTGGAGCGTGGTTTCACGGATTTCCTGTCCGGTATGGCGGAGGGCACTGATACCTGGGCCGCGCAGATCGTCCTCGCGCTCCGCGAGGAAAACTCCGCGTTGAAACTCCACTGCATCCTCCCTTGCCGGGAGCAGGCTGCCAAGTGGACTCCACCGGCGCGGGAGGTTTACCGCGCGATCCTGGAGCAGGCGGATTCCGTAGTCTACACCAGCCGGATCTACCGAAAAAACTGTATGCTGGAACGTGACCGGTTCCTGGTAGATCACGCATCCCTGCTGCTGGCTGTTTACAATGGGGAGCCACGGGGCGGGACTGCCGCGACGGTACGTTACGCGCGGAAGTTGGGACGGGAAATCTATATCATTGACCCCAGCACACTTCAAATCGTTTATGAGGAAAATGGGGCAAATATACCGATGCCATGATGTCAAAAATTCGTTTTTCTTTCCGCGCGGATGTGCGGGAAAGAGCGACCGCCAGGCGCGATAAAGCCACGCCGAACGGCGTGTTCGACCGGCTGCGGGAGCGGCCGGTCCGGGGTTTGGGCGGAGCCCAACAAGCGTTTCGGGATATCCAAAAGGATATCCCGAAACATTGCTTGCCCACGTTATCAGAAATTTCTGATAACGTAGGTAATCAGAAATTTATTTTTATCAGAAAT
>CANQHN010000031.1 GCA_947623745.1 uncultured Oscillospiraceae bacterium | reverse complement strand
TGGTTCGGAATAGTGTAGTGCTGGCGGTCTATCTCTTGTTTTCGGTTGCTTGCTTCCTTACCGTACATGAGCATTCTCCGGCGGCATGAAGCAGCGCGTTGTGATCGCGATTGCCCTCGCCTGCAACCCGGAGCTGCTGATCGCCGACGAGCCCACCACCGCCCTGGACGTGACCATTCAGGCCCAGGTGCTTGACCTGATCAAGGACCTGCGGAACAAAAGGGGCACATCCCTTATCCTGATCACCCACGACCTGGGTGTTGTAGCGGATACCTGTGACAAGGTCGCGGTGGTGTACGCCGGTGAAATCGTGGAAATGGGCTCTCTGGAGGAGGTATACGATCACCCGACTCATCCATACACGCAGGGCCTTTTCGGGGCCATCCCGGACATGTATAAGGATGTGGCGCGGCTCTCTCCCATTGAGGGGCTCCCCCCGAACCCCACGCAGTTGCCCGAGGGGTGTTATTTCGCGGCCAGGTGTCCCCACGCCACCGACGAGTGCCGCGCAAAGCACTGCCAGCTGGAGAATATAACAGGCACGCACTATGTTCGCTGCCTGAAGAAAGGATAGGTGGGTACCGTGGCACTGCTTGAAGTAGAACACCTGAAAAAATATTTCCCCTCGCCTCGGGGCGTTGTCCATGCTGTGGACGATGTGACATTCTCAATCGAAAAGGGCAAGACAATGGGCCTGGTGGGAGAATCCGGCTGCGGCAAGTCCACGCTGGGGCGGACTATCATCCACCTTCTGGAGAGTACAGACGGCACCATCCGGTTTGAGGGGGAGGACGTCACCCACCCCAACAAGCAGCGGATGCGGAAACTGCGGGAGGACATGCAGATCATATTCCAGGACCCCTACTCCTCCCTGAATCCCCGTCTGACTATTCAGGAGACGATCATGGAGCCGCTGAAACTCTCCGGCCGGTTCGACGCGGCTTCCCTCCCCAAAGAGGCGGATCGGCTGATGGACCTGGCGGGGATCGAAAAACGCTTCCGCACCTCCTATCCCCACGAGCTGGACGGCGGCCGCCGCCAGCGGGTGGGAATTGCCCGTGCTCTGGCCCTGATGCCCAAGTTCATCGTGTGCGACGAGCCAGTCTCCGCGCTGGACGTGTCGATCCAGGCGCAGATCCTGAACCTGCTGATGGATCTCCAGGAGGAATATGGCCTTACATACATTTTTGTCACCCATGATCTGTCTGTTGTACGGCACATTTCCACCGACATCTGCGTCATGTATCTGGGTCAGATGGTGGAGACCTGTCCCACCAAGGAGCTGTTCAACTACCCCCTCCACCCCTACACCAAGGCGCTGCTCTCCGCCATCCTCACGGTGGACATCCATAAGAAAAACGAGCGGATCCTGCTCAAGGGGGAGATCAATTCCCCCATCAACCCAAAGCCCGGCTGCCGCTTCGCCCAGAGATGCCCCTATGCGACAGAGGAGTGCCGCCAGCCGGTCCCGCTCCACGAGATACGGCCCGGTCACTTTGTGGCATGCTGCCACGCGAAAGAGATTAATCAACTGTAAACGGCTCCATCCATAACAGGTTACTGGGAGGCAACACATGGCGAAATTTACCTGTAATTTTATCTCGTACACCCTGCGGCGCGCGGTAGATATCACAGTCATCATCCCGACCCCTACGATCCTGGAATCCTCACAGTTGCTGCGCTCCGGCATACCCTGTACGCACGCCCCAAAATCGCTCTATCCGGTGCTGTACCTGCTCCATGGCATGGGCAACAATCACGCGTCGTGGAACGGATACACCAATATTGAGCTGTATGCTGAGGAGCGGCAAATCGCGGTGGTCTGCCCGTCCGGGGAGAGCAAGGGGTATATCCCCTACGGCAGGGACAACTTTTTCCAGTTTATCTCGGAGGAGCTGCCGGACTTTGTGCGCGGCATGTTCCCGGTTTCCGAAAAGCCTGAAGATACGTTCCTGGCCGGGCTCTCTATGGGAGGATATGGCACGCTGGTCCATGGATTCAGCCACCCGGAGCGTTTTGCCGCACTTGGCGTCTTTTCCGCCGCCACCGTGCCCATCCCCTCCGAGCTGACTAGTGATCCAGAAAAATTTCAAAAGTCCATTCAGGACGGCAGCCTTTTCCGCCGCTTCCCTTACGCGGATCCCCGCTATGAGCCTGTGGCCCTGGCGAAAGCCCTCGCGGCCGGGGGCAAGGCGTTCCCGAAGCTCTACATGGCCTGCGGCGATGCGGATGCGATATACCCGAGGGCTGCGGAATACCGGGACCTTCTGCGCTCGCTGGGCGCCGATGTGACCTGGGACGAGCTCCCCGGCTACGACCATGAGTGGCGTTTTTGGGATATTGAAGTGGAAAAATTCCTGGATTGGATCCCGCGCACTGATCTTTACCACACCCAGGGGAAACGAAAAGTATAGGTTTCGCAGACCTGTTCCATGAGCCGCAGGGCAGCCGCCCTGCGGCTGAAAAAAGGAGATGGGAAGATGGCAAAATTTTCATGCGGCTTTATATCCTATACACTCAGACGTTCAGTAGATATCACAGTTGTCATCCCCTCTCCCACGATCCCGGAATCCACGCGGCGGTCCGCGGCCGGGAAGCCCTGCGTCCACACCCCGGAAGAGCCCTATCCGGTACTGTACCTGCTTCACGGCATGGGCAACAACCACGCCACTTGGACGGGCTATACCAACGTGGAGCTGTTCGCGGAGGAGCGGCAGATCGCGGTGGTCAACCTCTCCGCTGAAAACAAGGGCTACATCCGCTACGGGAAGGACGACTTCTTCCGGTTCATCTCGGAGGAGCTTCCTGATTTCGTATGTGGCATCTTCCCCGTTTCCAGAAGGCCGGAGGACACCTATCTGGCCGGCCTGTCCATGGGCGGGTACGGCGCACTGGTGCACGGGCTGAATTTTCCGGAGCGCTTTGCCGCAATCGGGACGTTCTCGGGTGCTGTCGCGCTGCCCACTGAATATCTGAGGGAGGCCGCGGAACTGCCGGGTGGAACGGCGCGGACTGGCCACCCCGAAACAGCCCTCTGTCTTGACCCCTACGCGCTGGTTGATCAACTGCGCTCCGAGGGCAGGAAACTCCCCAAACTATACATGGCCTGTGGGGATGAGGATTTTCTGTACCAGAGCAATTGCGATTTCCGGGACTATCTGCGCTCCGTGAATGTGGACCTGACCTGGGAGTCCCTCGAAGGTTACGGCCACGAGTGGAGATTCTGGAACCTTGAGATCGAGCGCTTTCTAGATTGGCTCCCCCGCACCGATATTTATGGGTCCCGGGGGAGACGGAAGGTTTAAAACTAGCTGAGAGGGGGGACAGACGATGCCCAAAAAGCTGCGGGACCGGTTTGAGGACTGCTATACCGCCGTCCCGGTGCCCGCCGGCAACGCCCGTGGGTTCAAAATGAAGTACATCTACTACGCGCCCTGGCACGTGTGGGACCTGCCAGAAAAACAGCTGCGCCGCCTGAAGTGGGCGCTGCTGCTGTGCAGCGCCGCGGGGCTGTGCGCAAGCCTGTCTGCCATGGTGCAGAGATCTCCCCTTAATCGCACACCCGCCGTATTTGCCCTCTGCGCCTTGGCCCTGTGCTGCCACATTATGGAGCTTCTGGGTCTGGTCCAATTTGTGGGAGCCAGGTATCGGACAACAAAAATGACCTACGAGGAAGTAGGCGGGCTGCTGTCTGTCATGCCGACGGCGCGGGCGGCCCTCAGCGGCGTCCTGACCGTCGTCTGCGCCATACACGCGGTGCTGGGCGGCGGGGCCGTATCATTGGGCATGGCGCTGGGCTTTGCCCTGTCAGCCGCGGCAGCCCTGTGGGTGCGACATCAGTACAGCCGTATCCCGGTGAAAACAGAGGAAAACGACAGCCTGAAACAGTATGACAAAGGCGTGGGAGAGAACTTCTCCATAGAGCGCGAGACCTGGAAACACTGATTTCGGCGGAACAGGGGAAGACAATGAAACTGAGAACACGAACCTACACCGGCGCGCTCACCGACGAGGTCAGCGCGCGGGAACTCCGGCACAGGCGCCTGGCAAGGGCGGCGGCGGCGGAGGGCATGGTGCTTTTGAAAAATGAGGGGGGCGTTCTGCCTATCCCCAGAGGTAGCAGGATCGCCCTGTATGGCGCGGGCGCGGAGATCACCATCAAGGGCGGTACTGGCTCCGGCGATGTGAACTCCCGGGACACCGTGTCCGTTCGGCAGGGCCTGGAACAGGCTGGGTACCAGCTGACCAGCACCGCCTGGCTGGATGATTTCCGGGTGCTCTACCGCCAGGAACGGTTGGCTTGGCGTGAGAAGATCCTGGCGGCCTGGAAAGACCCCAAATATGAGGACAACTTCTTCCGGGCCTACTCGGATCGCCCCTTCTCGATCCCCTGCGGCAGACCCCTGGATATGGCGGCGGCAAGCGCGGATGGGGCAGACACAGCCATCTTTGTCCTGAGCCGCATCTCCGGTGAGGCGGCGGACAGGAGAGAGGTGGCAGGCGACTACTATCTGACGCCTCAGGAGGAGGACCTGCTGAGCCAGATCTCGCGGGCATACCGGGACGTTGTGTTGGTGCTGAATACCGGCGGCCCGGTGGACTTGGAGTTTACCGAGTCGATTCCCAACCTCTCTGCGATCATCTATATGGTCCAGGGCGGGCAGGAGAGCGGCCACGCGCTGGCGGATCTGCTCTGCGGCGATGTAGCCCCCTCCGGCAAGCTCACCGACAGCTGGGCGCTGCAGTACGCAGACTATCCCAACGCGGACTATTTCGGAAGCCGATACCAGGACGCCTGGAAGGCGGAGTACCGGGAGGACATCTATGTGGGCTACCGGTACTTTGACACGTTTCAGGTCCCGGTGCGCTACGGCTTTGGCTTCGGCCTGTCCTATACCCGCTTCTCCTTGGAGATTGAGGATATCCGGCAGGATTCCGGCATGATCCAGGTGAATGTGGCCGTGAAAAACATCGGGGACAAGTTCGCGGGGAAGGAGGTCGTTCAGCTGTACGTCTCCTGCCCCCAGGAGGAGCTGACCAGGGAGTTTCGCCGGCTGTGCTGCTTCGGGAAAACCGGCATCCTGGGCCCGGGCGAGATCCAGAATATGACCCTCTCATTCCAGCCGGAGGCAATGGCCTCCTTTGACGAGGCGTCGGCGGCCTGGATCCTGTCCGCCGGTGTTTATGGGATATGGGTGGGGGACTCCCTGAAGAGCGCTGCCCTGGCAGGCACGATCTCCGTGGACGGGCCGATCATTTTGCGGCAGTGTGACCACATCTGCCCCCAGAGAGAGCAGATCCCCCTGCTGTGCCCGGAGCGGGCTGGGCTGCTGGCCCGCCAAGAGGCCTGGCGGAAGCGGGCTTCCGGCCTGCCCTCCTGCCGACTCCGCGCGGCCGATTTTTCGACAGAGGTCATAAATTATGCCCAGCGGCCCATCAGCCCAGAAGACCCCGCGTGGGACATCGCCGCCGCGCTGAACGAGGAACAGCTACTCTCCATGGCCACCGGCTGCATCCGGGGCAAGACCGGGGAACTGGGAAGCGCGGGCCGTACCGTCCCGGGGGCGGCGGCGGAGACTGACCCCTGCCTGGCCCGGGAGCCCTGGAACGTGCCCAGCATCGTTTTGGCGGACGGCCCGGCGGGTCTGCGATTAAGAAACCGCTACCAGGTCGTGGATCACCGCCGGGAGATCGGCTCGATTCAGGACACCCTGGAGAACGGCTTTTTCTCAGATGGAGCGGAGCCGCGGGGCACCTTGTACTATCAATACTGTACCGCGATCCCCGTAGGCACTCTGCTCGCCCAGACCTGGGACCTCCCCCTGGTTCAGCGGATCGGCGAGATGATCGGCCGGGAGATGCTGGAGTTTGAAGTGACCTTGTGGCTGGCGCCCGGGATGAATATCCACAGAAATCCCCTGTGCGGCAGAAATTTTGAATACTATTCGGAAGATCCTCTGCTCACCGGAATGATTGCCGCCGCTATGACCCGGGGTGTACAGTCGGTCCCCGGCTGCGGCACCACCATCAAGCACCTGGCCTGCAACAACCAGGAGGACAAGCGGAAGGGGTCAGACAGTGTCCTTAGTGAACGCGCCCTGCGGGAGATCTATCTGCGCGGCTTTGAGATCGCCGTAAGAACGGCTCAGCCTATGGCCATTATGACCTCCTACAATATGGTCAACGGCGTCCACGCCGCAAACAGCTATGATCTATGCACCAAAGCGGCGCGAAATGAGTGGGGCTTCGATGGACTGATTATGACGGACTGGACGACGACCACCGCATCCCTGGCAGGCGAATGCACCGCCGCCGGCTGTATGCTGGCGGGCAACGACTTGGTCATGCCCGGCGCTCCCCAGGATCACGCAGGCATCCGGCAGGCGCTGGCGGACGGAATGCTTTGCTGGGAGCAGCTGGCGCGCTGTGTGCGCAGCACGATCCGTATTAGCCTGCTCTCCAATCAGGTGGAGGGGCCTCAGAGCTACAACCGGCAGTATGACGGACTTCCTGTCTATATGATCTGCGAATGAGCGGGATCACATTTGGGAGGATCTTGATCCGAGCCCCAGAATCGACTGCCGGCTGGGCCGGCAGAGACAGGTGAGACACAGAAAGGAAGAGAGCTATGCCTTCGTACAATATGAACCATATCATCCCCCCGGACGAAACAGAGGTACCTGGGATGAAGATCCTGTATGCGGACAAGTCCGAGCCGGGCTATGTGACCTATCTCAACGACGTGGTATACGATGTCCGCAGCGGGATCCCCCTGCATCTTCAGATGCTCTATCCGGACGTTCCGGCCGCTCTGATGGAAAAACGGACAGCGGAACAGCAGGCGGGAGAGGCTGCGACGAAACAGGATGAGCAGCAGAAAAAGGACGACGAGTCAAAATTCGGGGGCATGAATCCCTACCAGGGCACGCTCCGGATGCCCTGCATCGTGTTTGTCAACGGCTCTGCCTGGGGAAAGCAGGATTGCTACCGCCGCATGCCTCAGTTTGTGGACATTGCCAGGCAGGGCTTTGTGGTGGCATCGGTAGAGTACCGGCCGGCCTATGTTGAACCGTTTCCCGGTTTTGTCTCCGATGTAAAGGCCGCCATCCGTTTCCTGAAGGCCAATTCCGCTCTGTACGGGATCGATCCCACCAGAATCGCCGTGTGGGGAGATTCCTCGGGCGGACATACCGCGCTTATGGTGGGTTCTACTGGGTGGACAAAGGAATTTGACGATGGGATCTACCCGGAGCAGGACTCCAGTGTCTGCGCCTGCGTGGCCTATTACGGCGTGTCAGAGTTCAGCCCCTTCCTGGCCGGCGGGAAGTTTGCGCGGCCCCAGCTGTTTGAAGCGCTCCTCGGGAAAGATGGGGCGAAAAATCCTGACAATATCGCAAGATTGAGCCCTGTGACCTATATCCGGGAAGACCAGGACTATCCCCCCTTCCTGCTGATGCATGGCGATATGGACGCGATCGTACCGTTTGAGCAGAGCGTGTTCATGTACAACAAGCTGCGGGGATGCGGGAAAAGAGCGGATTTCTATAAGGTCCGCGGCGCGACCCATGGGCAGTTCTTCTGGACGCCGGAAGTTTTACAGATCACAGCCCGGTTCCTGAAGGCATACGTATAGCAAACAGCGCATTGGGAAACAGAAGCGGAGATGGATGAATGTGATCAAGGGAAAAAACCGTCTGATGTACCTGGCGATCATGGGCTGCGCAAGCGGCCTCTATATCGCGGGGTCCGGGCTGGCAAACTGCTTGGGCCTGTTTTATACCTCCCTGGCGGCCGCAATCGGCAGCGGCATCGGCGCCGTATCCACGTGCGTGACGATGAGCTCCGTTGTTACGGGCTTTACCGCCAAGCTGATGCCGCGGATTTTGAAGAAATTCCCCTTCCGGGCCATTGTAGCGGCAGGGACTCTGATGCTGGCGGGAGGGCTCGCGGCCAGCGCTCATGTGACGTCAGTGCCTCTGCTTGCGGCGTGCTTTATCCTAAAGGGGTTCGGTGGGTGTTTGATTGGCATGACGTCCATCAACTTCCTGGTGGATAACTGGTTCTACACGGGAAGCGGTACGGTGCTGGGCGTCGCCATGAGCATGAGCGGCATCGTCGCCGCGATTTTGAGCCCCTGTTTCAGCCGGATCATTGAGAGCCAGGGCTGGCAGTTCGCCCTTATGATGCTGGCGGCTGTGTCTATCCTTTTCTGCCTGCCCGCGCTCACCGCGAGCGCCTCTCCAGAGGAAAAGAAGATGCGGCCTTATGGAGAGAGCGCAGGTAAGAAAACCCCGGCCACCGGAGTGCAGGACGCATCGCAGCCCGCGTTGCAGAAGGACTTTACTTATTACGCGGTCATCGCCATCATGTTTTTAATCACCGCGTCCTTCTGCATGGTGTTTCACATTGCCACCTATGCATCCAGCATTGGCCTGAGCTCCACAACGGGGGCTCTGCTGATGTCCACCACTATGATTGGCAACATGGTGTGCAAACTGGTGATGGGGCTCCTGTGCGATAAAATCAATCCGCTTCGCACCAGTATCCTGGCCTACTCCTTCGTCGCGCTCTCCTTCCTGCTTTTTATCGCGGGCACGCGCCTGACCTGGATCAATTTCGTCGCGGCCGCCTTCCTGGGGGCAGTGTACTTCTGTAGCACGCTGTCTGTGGGGCAGATCATTAAAATGCTGTATGATCGGGCCCTGTTTTCCCGGATCTACGCCTCGTCCCTTATGGTTTCCAGCCTCGCCAGCGCGGTGTTCGGGATCCTCACCGGGTACTCCTACGACTGGTTCGGGTCCTACCTGCCCGCGCTGTGTGTCTACTTTGTCCTAACACTCTCCGCGGTGGTCCTCCTGGTCCTGCTGAACAAACGCCAAAAAGCAGCTGGAGCGGGTGTCCGCCAGGCTGACTGAGGAAAGCAAGTTCCCCCGAACACTGTCGTCCATGGGCAGAAATCGCTACAAAAAACGAGCAGTAAGTCGATCCGCCCATGCACAGACGGTTGAGAAACTCAATCTGCGACAGCAGGCGAGCCGCCCGAAAGGGCAGCCCGCCTGCGTTGTGATGCTATTTCTGGTGCCCGTGGTGAAGCGGTCCAAGGGTTCCCTGCGCCTTTGACGTAGGTCTGCCTATGGCTTGCTCTATTCCAAGCACCCGACGGAAGCGGTGGAACGGTTTGTTAAGGCCATAAGAAATTTGAAAGGACAATAACATAGGCAAATGCTCCTGTACGGTAAAGAAGCAAAAAACAAAGCTGATACAGACAGCCACCCTTGCTATTCCACATTATAAGACCAAACGCCCGTTTCCTACGGCCGAACATATCAGCCGTATCGGAGACGGGCGCTTGATTTCGGAGGGCTTATGTTGGAGCGCTTGCTTTGCTTTGAAAGAGCATATTATTGATTTCTTCCGGCAATTCTGTCATGCCTCTACCAATCCATACGATTTATACATCCATGCTGATCTCGACAAGGAGCAAGACCATGCGCTTATCCTCTTTATTCACGGCGGCGGATTTACTTCGGGGGATAAAGCAGACGAACAATTATGACATTATTATAAAATCACATTCACAACCATGCCTGTCACAAAGGAGAACACCATAACAAACGCCAGATAGAGGACAAATCGCTTCGCCCCCAGCACGATCTTCAGCGCGCCCAGATTGGTGATCTTGGTGGCGGGACCGGTGATCATGAAGGCCGAGGCGCTGCCCATGCTCATGCCTATCATCAGCCACTCCCGGATGAGAGGGATGGTCCCGCCGCCGCAGGCGTACAGCGGCACCCCGATGGTAGCCGCAATCAAAACGCCGAAGCCCTCGTTGGCCTCCCCGAACAGAGCGGCGAAGTCCTCCGCCGGCACATACCGCTGGAACAGGGCCGAGAGGAACACGCCCAGCAGGAAATACAGCCCCGTGGCCCTGATGTTCCGGCCCAGGTTGAACAGGAACCGCAGGAGCAGATTTGGGTGGGTATCATGGCTTGCCCTCGGCTCAAAGCCCTCAAAATTAAAAAACAGCCTGTCCTTGTAGAAGATATGTACCACGATGCCCGCCACAATACCGCAGACGGTGCAGGACACGATACGGATGGTCAGCGCCACAGGACCCAGGGCGGTGGAGTACATGATGAGCTGGGGAGTCAGAAGCACGCTGGACATCATGAAGGCCGCCAACCAGTCGTGGCGCATCCCATGCTTAGAAAAGGACGCCGCGATGGGGATGGTGCCGTACATACAAAGCGGGGAGGCAATCCCTAAGAGACTTGCAGGGACAACGCCCCACAGCCCCCCCACTTCTTATCCCGGATACGGTCAAAGGCCCCGTGGATGGTGTCCTTTGCGAACACCGAAACGAGGGAGCCGACGACCATGCCCAGCACCCAGTACCAGAAGATCTGCCGAAGCTGGACGGTAAAGTAGTACCAGACGTAGATGAACTCACGGCGGAGGATGTCCGTGACCTCACTCATCTATGTTCACCAAATCGTAGGTGCGGCTGCCAAGGTCGATTTCCTCGGCGTGTTCCAGCGTGTGAAGTCCGTTCTGCCGTTCCACTCGCTGCTGCAAGCTCTCGCTGCCCTCGGCGGCAAAGCACAGGTCGATAGCGGCCTGGTCGATAGCCACCGGGTCGGTGGAGGACAGAATGCCGATGTCGTGGATGTCCGGCTCGGCGGGGTTGCCGTCGCAATCACAGTCAATGGAGATGTTGTTCAGAACGTTGATGTAGATGATCCGCTCCCCGTTCCCAAGATAATCGGATACGGACTTTCCTGCCTCCGCCATGGATTCGGTGAAAGCAGTCTGATCGCCGCCCCAGGGACTGGACAGGCTTTTGCCTCCGCTGTGAATCCAACACTTCCCTTCGCTGGAGCCAAGGCCGATAGAGATATTTTTGATGGCTCCGCCAAAGCCCGCCATAGTGTGGCCCTTGAAATGGGAAAGGACAACGTAGGAATCATAATCGGCAAACACCGCGCCCACATAGTTTTCCGTCAGGACTGTGCCTCCGTTGACCGGGAGGGTCATAGAGCCATTTTCATCGAGGATCTGAAAATCCGCGATTGCGGTGAAGCCGTGATCCTCCGCCACCTGATAGTGCATGGCCGTCTCGGAGCGTGAGCCGCCGTAGGCGGTGTTGCACTCAACGATCGTACCATTCACAGCATCCACCACATCTTTTATCAGCTCCGGGCGGAGATAATTGCTTGCGGGAGGTTCACCCGTAGAGAGCTTCATCGCCACATTGCCGGTGGGCGTCCAGCCGAGGGCCTCAAAGACGGCCAGCATCCCCTCCGGGGAAATATCGGAGGTGAAATAGACGACAGAGCCTTCCTTGCCATTTTCGGAAGGTTCCAAGGGGCTTTCTGTCGGAGTGGACGGTTCCGGTGCGTCGGGCAGAGGAACAGATTCCTCCTGACCCGCGGACGGCGGAGGATTAGAGGTGTCGTGACCGGCAGACGGCTCCGCTCCACAGGCCGTCATAAGGAACAGCAGACATACCGCTAAAATCCACGAAATCGTTTTTTTCATAAAAAAGCCTCCGTATCCTCTATTATCTCAATGCGCTCACATAGGCCAGATGGCTCCTATGCTGGCACTGCCGCATGGCAAATTCCCGCATGAGATCCTTTACCGCGATTCTTTCCGGGCAGCAGGCTGTGCAGGCACCGCACTCGATGCAATCCTCCGGCCCGGCAAGCTCGCGCAGCGTTTCTTTTTTCTCATGCCGTCCGTATGTCCCGATGATTGCGGGAATGTCGATACCCGCAGGACACGCGGCTTTGCATCTTCCGCAGTTTGTGCAGGCTTGTTTCGCTCCCAGAGCAGAATTGATCGTATTGATAACTCTATTCATTTTTTGAAACTCCCTGTTTCGGTCGGTTCAGTATTTTCAATCTTTTGGAAAGGACAGCTCCAATACACGCAAAGAGACACATCATAGAGGTGTAGTCCGCCAAAAACCGCAGGCGCGACTGCCCAAAATCAAAGAAAACAAACTGGTTCTTCAAAAACAGATAGGACGCCATGTCACGGTTTCCGAATGCGTATGCTCCATAAATCGACACGGCGATGGCGGCCGCCCATAATAGAATGGCGATGCCCTTTTTCTTCCCTGCACGATGCGTTCCGGCATGATTGCCCACATGGACGGACATCAGGAGAAACCCCCAATGGGACAAAAGCAGATGGACCGTCCGGGCAAAGGACATACCGCCGACGCCGGGAAAGTGGAATATGTGCTTTGACATCATGATCCCACTGACCGGCTGCAAAATCATGACGATCAAAAGGAGAAGATTGACGCCGGTGAGGTAGATCCGCAGCGGCGTATAGTGTCCCTTGAAAAGCGTTTTCAGCCACGCCGGATTCATGATGTGGTGCAGAATGAACAGCAGGAACATGGCAAGCCCCAGCCATTTGTGCTCCGCCTCTCCAATGAGTGAATACGCCATGAGCAGAGGCAGGAGAATGAGCATGGCCGTGTCTATGATGATTTTGATGACCCTTTTGGCTTTCATTGGTTTTCTGAGTTTATTTCAAACCGATCTTCTTCACCCATTTTTTAAGCTCCCGGTCGCAGGTCGCAGCGTTGTCGCCGTTGACAGCGAGGCCATCGGTCATTTTCGCGCCGGGACTGAGTCGCGCGATGTCCCGCAGGGAGTTGGAGAATCCGCTGCCGCCGTGGGTGATGAGCGGGCAGATGGTCTTGCCCGAAAAATCGTAGCTCTCCAGGAAAGTGAACACCGCCATGGGCATGGTCGTCCACCAGTTGGGGAACGCCAGAATAACGGTATCGTATTCGTCCATATTCTCCACCCGCGCCGTCAGCTCCGGGCGGGCGTTGCGCTCGTACTCCCGCTTGGCAATTTCGATTTTCTTCATGTGGTCGTCGGGATATTTCTGCACTGTGTCGATATAGAACAGGTCGCCCCCCAACATTGCATGGAGCTTCTTCGCAACGACCTCGGTGTTGCCCACAGGCAGGTTCCGAATCCCGCCGTGGGAGTAGTTCTGCCCCGCGTGGGAAAAGTACGCGATCAATATCTTTGCCATTTTCGTTTCCTCCTATCTGATACGAAGATCAAATCTGCCGCTTTTCAGGGACGCGATCACGCCGCCGTCGATCAGCAGATCGGTCCCCGTGATAAATCCGGCGTCCGGCCCCAGCAGGAACGCGCCCGCCGCCGCGATCTCGTCCGATGTTCCAGCGCGGCGCACGGCGGAGCAGTCGATCATGTTCTGATAGGTGTTGCCCGGCGCGTTGAACTCGTCGTAGGCCAGCGGCGTCACAATGATGCCGGGGCTAATGGTGTTGATCCTGGCACCCCGATCCGCCCAGGTGGTGGCCGCCGCCGTGCGGACGCGGAGCTGGTTCACCCGCTTGGACACGATATAGGCCGCGCCCGGATTGGGCGTTTTCGAGCCGTCAAGGCAAGGGAGGGAGGTGAGCTGGGCCGTCGGCGTCATGGCGAGGGCTTCCTCATCCTCGGCGGTAAGGGCATGGGGCATATATCCGGTCTGGCTGGAGACGATGAGGCCCGCGCCGCCCCGCGCCATCACCTCGCCAAAGGCGTCAATGGCATAGGAGGTGCCGATCAGGTCGAGCTTGATGATGTGTTCGGGGCTGGCCTGACTGGGGGATGCGCCCGCCGTGTGGATGTAGTACATCACCGGGCCGAGAGAGGCGGCCTTTGCCGCGAACGCCCGGATGGACTGCTCATCGCAGGCATCCACGACCTGCGTCTCCACGTCATACCCGCTGTAGGTGAACTCACGGGATACCCGCTCCAACGCCTTTTCGCTGATGTCGCCCAGCAAGATCTTCTTTCCTGCGGCAATGCGGCGGACGATGGCAGTTCCCATGCTGCCGGCGCCCAAAAGGACAACAACTTCTTTGTTTTCGTTTCTGTCAAGAATCATTTTGGTTTCCTCCTTTATTGCTCCAGCATCTCCGCGCACTGCTTCAAAAAGTCCGTGATTTTCAAATGCTGCGGGCAGGCGCGCTCACATTGCTTGCAGCCGATACAGTCGGAGGCGCGGTGCCCCTCTGGGATGGCGGCATAGCGTTCTTTCGCCTGCGCCGTCTGGCCATTGCCGAGCTGCAAGTTGGCGGCAGCGAAGATGTTGGGAATGGGGATCTGTTTTGGGCAGCCGTCTGTGCAGTAGTGGCAGGCGGTGCAGGGGATCTCTGCGGAATTGCCGAGGATCTTCTGCGCCTCGCGGATAATCTTCTGTTCCTCCGCGTTCAGCGGTTGGAAGTTTTTCATGTAGGAGAGATTATCTTCCATCTGCGCCACACTGGACATTCCCGAAAGCACCGTGATGATGCCGTCCAGAGACGCCACAAAGCGGATGGCCCAGGATGCCGGGGACATATCCGGGGCATAACTCTGGAACAGATTTTTGACCTCCTGCGGCGGGTCGGCCAGCTTGCCGCCCTTTACCGGCTCCATCACAACGATGGATTTTCCGTGCTTTCTCGCCACCTCATAGTTGGCACGGGAGTTCACTTCCGGGTTGTTCCAGTCGGCGTAGTTGATCTGGAGCTGGACGAAATCCACCTCCGGGTGTTCGGTCAGCAGCTTGTCCAGAAGCTCCGGGCCTGCGTGGAAGGAGAACCCGAAATGTTTGATCAGTCCCTCCGCCTTGCGCTCCTTTACAAAGTCCCAGATGTGATACTTGTCGTACTTGGTATAGTTATTCTCCATAAAGGCGTGCATCAGGTAGTAGTCAAAATAGCCCGCTCCGGTGCGCTCCAGGCTCTTGTAGAACTGCCCCTTGGCGCTCTTTTCATCGTGGCACATCATAAAGGCGTTGAGCTTGGTGGCGAGGGTATAGGAATCCCGCGGGTAGCGGTCAACCAGAGCCTTTTTGATGTCCTGCTCCGAGGTGCCGTACACGAAGGCGGTGTCAAAGTATGTAAATCCCGCCTCCAGAAAGAGATCGACCATTTTCTTGACCTGCTCGATGTCGGTGCCCAGCACCTTTTTCGGCAGCCGCATCAGGCCGAAGCCCAGCTTCGGCGTCTCCTTGCCAAAATAATCAGACATTGTTTTTGCCTCCTACTGTCACTTTTCAAATTTATCAGGGTCTAACATCTTCATTATTTTTGCCGGATTTCCGACGACAACGGCATTGTCGGGCACATCTTTAGTCACAACGCTTGCCGCACCCACAATAGAATGTTCTCCCACGCAAGTACCGGGCAGAATGGTAGCTCCTGCCCCTATCCATGCGCCTTTCTTGATTCGGATAGGCTTGCAAAGCAGCACCGCGCGGTCATATGGGTCGTGATTGTTGGTGATCAGTTGTACATTTGCCGCTATTTGTACATTATCTTCAATGATAATGCCCCCTCGCGCCATTGCCAGAAGATTGCTGTTAATAAACACATTTTTCCCTATTTTTATGTTTTCAAAGCACACGCCTTGTATGGGCGGAAAGACAGAACTGCCCTCCCCAAGATTGTCGCCAAACAGCTGACGAAGTAACTCCTGATACTCGTCTGCCATGGGCATTGTGTGATTCAATTTGAAAATGATCTCCGTATTGCGCTTCCCGATTTTCAGCTGTTCCGGGTGGGGTAGTCTCGGATCAACGCGCTCAAATTTACAGTCCATAGTTGCCTCCGTTTAAATATACCCGTTATCCTTCAGCCACTCCGCCACGCTCTCCTGAGTGCTGTCGCGGTCATTCTGCGCGGTGCTGCCGCGAATGGCAAGCCCCTCCCCGATGGTAGCATCCGGGCAAAGTTCACCAATCGTCCTGTCCGTTCCGGCAAGTCCGCTGCCTCCGTGGGTGCAGAACGGGATGATCGTCTTGCCGGAGAAATCGTAGCTCTGCAAAAAGACCTTGATAATGGTCGGCGTGTCACCCCACCAAATCGGGTAACCGAGGAAAATCGTATCGTACCCGTCCATGTTGTCCACCGTGCCCGCAATCTCCGGGGGATCATCTTCCTCTTTCCGGGAGATGTCCAAAAGGCCATCATAGGTAGTGGGATATTCCTCGGTGGATTCTATTTTGAAGGTATCCGCACCGGTGGCGTCGGCAATCATTTCCGCCACGATCTCGGTGTTTCCCTTTTCAATGACGCCCACCTCATACTGCTCACCGGTCAGGGAGAAGTAGGCCACAAGGATATTGCTGTCTGATGCGGCTTCATCTTCATCCGTCGGTTGTTCCGGCTCGGCCTCCGAGGGCGAAGCAGATTCGTCAGGTTCGTTTTCGGGCTGCTGAGTGGTATCAGGATGACTGCTTCCGCTTGCGGGGCTCTCTGTTGTCCCGCCTCCGCTGCAAGCTGTAACGGTCAACAAAAGGCAGGCGCAAAGTAAAAGTGATAATAGTTTTCTCATTGTGTCCTCCTTAATCCATATATTCCGATCCCATATTGACATCCCGGCGATGGCCATAAACGGTCAGTCTGGCAAGGGCATTTTCCAGCTTCGCAAATTCCTCATCGGTCAGCTTTACATTGCAGGCACCGAGATTTTCAAGGATTCGCTCCTTGTTTTTGGAGCCGGGGATCGGCACCACATGGGGAAATTTATGGAGCATCCAGGCGAGGGAGATCTGCGCGTTTGTCGCGTTCTTGCGTTTCGCCATATCGGAAACCAGCTCGATAAACGGCTGATTGGCGGCGATGTTTTTCTTGGAGAGCTGCGGCACCCATTTCCGCACATCGTCGCCTTGGAATTTCGTTTCCGCCGTCACCTTGCCGGAGAGGTATCCGCTGGCGATGGGCGAAAAGGAAACGAACCCAATGTTATGCTCCCGGCAGTAGGGGATCACTTTCTTTTCGTAGTCCCGCTCCATCATGGAGTAGATATTCTGCACCGCGGTCACTGGCGTCACCCGATGCGCCCGGTCAATGAAATCGGTCGTCACCATGGAGAGGCCCCAGCCGCGGATCAGGCCGTCCGCGATGAGCTTTCCCATTCCTTCCGCCACCCGTTCCACCAGCACAGCGGGGTTGATTCTGTGCAGATAGTAAAGGTCAACGTAGTAGGTTCCCAGCCGTTTCAAGGAGGCATCCAGATGGCGGCGGAGCGCGTCATAGATGTTCCTGGCTTCTCCTGTACCGAGAAACAGTTTTGTTGCGAGAACGACATCCTCCCGGCGTCCCCGGATGGCCTTGCCTACGATCTTTTCATTGTGTCCCGTCTCGGCAAGATAGGGTCCGTATGCCTCCGAGGTATCCAGAAAGGTGCAGCCATAGCCCAGAGCCGCCTGGATTGCCTCAATGCTGTAATCTTCCGAGGGGATTTCTCCGTATCCGTGAGAAAAACCCATGCAGCCCATGCCGATTTCAGAAACGGTCAGATTTCCGAGTTTCCTTGTGTTCATGAGACACCTCCACTACTACTAATTCTCATGTGTGCAGCAATTGCCATGTTTTTCGGTTCCCAGCGCAAGCTGGGGAGAAAAACGGTATAAAACCAGTATAATATTCGCTTTGCGAATATTATACCGCTTGCGCGATTTCGCCTCCACACCATTTTTACGGCGAAAGAGGTTTACGCCACACTTTCTGCGGAAATGTGGCGTAACTACTCACAAGTTGATTTTTACACACGGATGGTGTACCATAAAGACAAGCACGATTTGAATGGCAGGAGGTATCGTTATGAAAGATACGGGTAAAGAAGATCTGCGCGTGATCCGCACAAGGGAGGCTATACGGAAAACCTTTGAAGAAATGATCTGCGAGATGGATTACGATCAGATTTCCATAAAAGAATTGACAGAGCGGGCCAGGATCAACCGCAAAACCTTCTATTTGCATTACAATTCTTTGGACGATCTTTTGCGGGAGCTGCAAAACGAGATGGCAAAGAATTTCATTGAGCGCATCCGTGACCTTGAGCGTCCCCGCGATATGGATAAGATCACACGGGAGTTCTTTTTGGTGAGTGAAGAGGCTGGACGGCTTCACGAAAGACTGTTGTGTAGCGGCAGCTACCACTATATCAGCCGCCGGATCACAAACGAGATCATGTCAGAAACCTGGGGCGCTGACGGGAAACAGAAGAATGTTGATCCGTATGTCCAGAATATTATTATGACTTTCGTTTCCCAAAGCACCATTGAAATTTATAAGCAATGGACCGCTGACGGGAAGAAGATTCCGCTGGAGGAGATTATTGATCTGACAACAAAGCTAATTTGTGATGGTGTGAATGGTCTTGCTTCTCAATAAATGAGGCAGGCCCATTTGCAACCGTTTTTCAGCACGAAGTATTGCAGCTTATTCTCATATTCAGATTCCTCTATGTGGGTGCCGCCGTATATACTACTGTGAATTTCATAATGGTGCAGACGTACAGACAGATTGGTTGCGTCATCATGGAGCACGAACAAGAGGATAATTAATTATAATCTACAAATCTAGTGCGGAGCTTCTCTTTGATAACACAGGTGCAAAGCACGAAGGCCCGGTCGGCCTGAATTCCCCATATAAAATGGCTGAATTCAATTGTTTTGAGGATCATGGGGGTTCTTGTAGACTCACGTGGAGTGCTGTATAATACAGATATAGCCGCAGGAAGGAAATCACAACTATGAGTGAACAGGATACAATTCAGCTTTTTGAGGATCAGCCTATACGGACAGCATAGGATGAAGAAAAGGAAGAATGGTACTTTTCTGTAGTCGATGTGGTGGGCGTGCTGACTGGGCAGACCACACAGCGCGGTGCCAGCACATACTGGGCAGTGCTGAAAAACCGGCTCAAAAAGGAAGGCGCGGACCAGTTGCTTACAAACTGTAAGCAACTGAAATTGAGGTCGCCCAGAGATGGCAAACATTATCCCACAGATTTGCCACCACGGAACAGATCCTTCGTATTATCCAGTCCATCCCATCCCCTCGTGCTGAGCCGCTGAAAGCCTGGCTCGCGCAGGTAGGCCGGGAGCGGATCGAGGAAACCATCGACCCGGAACTGACAATTGAGAGGGCACTTGCTACATACCTCAAGAAAGGGTACACCCGCGAGTGGATCAACCAGAGACTGCAGGCTATTCAGGTCCGTAAAGAGCTGACTGATGAATGGGATGCCCGCGGTGTTAAAGGGGCGTTGAGTACGCCATCCTCACAGATGAGATCTCCCGCGCGTGGTCTGGCATGTCCACACGTCAGTATAAAAATCTCAAGGGCTTAAAAAAGGAAAACCTTAGGGACAATATGACCACGCTGGAACTTGTTTTGAATATGCTGGCCGAGGCAACCACTACTGAGATTTCCAGGCAGCGTGCGCCGGAAACTTTCGCTGAGAACATGGCTGTTGCACGTGAGGGCGGCGAGGTGGCCGGTATTGCGCGGAAAGCGGCTGAGGAGCGGACCGGTGTTCCAGTCATCACTTCCAAAAATGCCGCTCGGCTTAACACCGTGGTCAGTGGGATGATCGAGGCTGTAATCGCCGATTCTCCCTCTGATGAAACGAAAGGTAAAAAATAAGCGATAGATTTGAGCATTGGGTTCATATTGATATACGGTAACCTCTCTCGCAGGAGAAGAACTGCCTCTGTGTTCAAAGGCAGCTCTTTTACGCTGATCATACACCATATTCTCAAACGCTCGTTACTCAGCTATTTTCTCATTACTATGAAAATAGAATAATTCCAGGAAATAATACAAATTGTAATCTCTTTCTATTTTCATATTTCGTAGTGCAGGATTGACCTGCGTGAAATTTGTAAACACTGTATCGATTCACAGCAGGCAGTCTGTCGCCGAATGGGCGGTTAAATAACAACAGCAACGGCGCGGCGGTTGACAGCTAATTTGACGAACTATAAACACTGTACCGATTCATGGCGATGTTGTCGAGCAAGCGGAGTGATAAAGGGGCAGTGTACGGGGGACCCCGGCTTAATAGGCAGAATGCAGACCTAGAGTATGGGGAAATTGTTATATTCTCTCTTTAGAGGTGGCCCCTAACACAAAGCGTTATTCACACATCTTTACACGCGTGTAAGTTTATATTGACAATATTGCACGGATGTGCTAATAGTGCGGAGCTTCTCTTTGATAACACAGGTGCAAAGCACGAAGGCCCAGTTGGCCTGAATTCCTCATAGGGATAATGCTGTGGGATGACATGAAACCATTGAAAAGGCAGCATAGAAAAACGCCCATGATAGGCAGTAAAGCTGTCTGACCACATGCTTTGCCACAGACACGCACGGAAACAACGGAAAACGTGCATTCAAAGAGTGACGGAAAACGTCTTGTTTGGAGCAAAAACAGCATTTAAAAATGTTATAAAAATCTTTCTGGGGCCGCTCATAACCCGGAGGTCGGAGGTTCAATCGGAGGTTCAAGTCCTCCCTCCGCAACCAGAGGAAAGGTTCGCTATCTTAGGATAGCGAACCTTTTTTTGCACATTTTTTGATGCAGGAAGTATTTGGATTTGGCCGGAATAAACCTGCTTTGAACCGGCCTTTTTGGGCGGCAAATGGGCGGCGGGGAGAGATTTTTGCCTGAAAAACCCGTCGGCGGCAGGGCGGTGGAGCCATCGAGAGAATGAAATATCAAGGGCAGTCCGCGTTTCTACGGACTGCCCTCCTGGTTTGTTTGTTTTGGCTTGTTTCACTCAATATCCAGGCTCAGACTGTTTTCCCACGCAAGCACATCTTCAGCGGACGCGCCGGCAGAAAAGCGGTGTCCGTCCAGCCACACTGCCCCGTCGGCAAAGCTGTACTCCTCCCGCGCCGCATTGTGATCGGCGGGATGAGGGGCCACAGACGGTCAATAGTCAAGACAGGCTGAACAGGCAAAAAGCCTTGCTTTTCGGGATTGAGTATGGTACAAGTTTTGACATAGATTGACAAATTTCCGTTTAGAGGTGCAATAAGTGAAGAAAATAGAAATGTTTGAACCATGGTTTTTCATGGCTTTTGGAGTTTTTCATCTTCACAGAATTTGGGGATTACTTGATAGAAAATCTTATGCGGATTTTTGGCTCGGTATCATGGAACATAAAGGCTGGTTCTATTATCTGCTTATGGGCTTTTTAGCGATTCTTTGTATATTGGGGATAAAGACTTTTCTAAAAAACCTTCATCACAATTATTGGTGGCGCTGGATATACATTTTTGGTGGTAGCTATGTACTATTTGATTTGTTTGCTATTGCTACAGGATTGGAGTTTTGGCATAAGCTCATTTTACAAATGTACGACATATCTGCTCCGTATTGGAATATATTATGAATTCTTTTTATTATAATGGGTGGTGCAGTTTTTGTTCTTGGTATCAGACTATTAAAAGGCATACATAAATAAATTCCCGCCTGCCCGCTTCCGGCTCGATTCCTCAACTCAGCTTAGAATATTCCTCATCGTCCACCGGCTCCAGCCACTCGTTGGAGCCATTCTCCCCCGGGACCTCGATGGCCAGGTGGGAGAACCAGCTGTCCGGCGCGGCGCCGTGCCAGTGCTTGACGCCCGCGGGGATGTTGACGCAGTCGCCTGGCTTCATCTCCACGGCCTCTTTGCCCCACTCCTGGTAGTACCCGCGGCCGCCGACGCAGATCAAAATCTGCCCGCCGCCCTTGTCGGCGTGGTGGATGTGCCAGTTGTTCCGGCAGCCCGGCTCGAAGGTCACGTTGAAGATGCCCACCTGCTCCTTGGATACCGGGGCCAGGTAGCTCTGGCCGATGAAAAACTGCTTAAAGCCGTCGTTGGGCGCGCCGATGGGGAACAGGATGGTGTTCTGGTATTTGTCCTTCTCCGTCAGAGGCTGCTCTGCCTCGTTCCATACCTCTTTCGCCAGGCGAAATACCGCCCACGCCTTGGGCCAGCCCACGTAGAAGCCCACGTGGGTCACGATGGCGGCGATCTCCGCGCGGGTCACGCCGTGGGCCTTGGCGTTCTCCAGGTGGTAGGTCAGGGACGAGTCCGTGATGCCGGAGGACATCAGCGCCACCACAGTGAGGATGCACCGGGTTTTCAGGTCGATGTCCTGGTTGTTCCAGTTCTCGCCAAAGAGAACGTCGTCATTGAAGTGGGCAAAGTCCGGCGCGAAATCGCCCAGCTGATTTCTGCCCGCGGTCTGTGTGATCTTTTCCATTTTGGTTTCCTCCTGTTATACTACGTTTCCGGCCTTCTGTTTCCCGTTCTGCGCCATGACACCGACTAAGGCGTGGGGCACATACAGCTCCTCCAGATAGTCGATTTCGCTCTGTGTCAGTTCCAAATCAACCGCCTTGGCCGCGCCCTCCACATGGGAGAACTTCGTCGCCCCCACCACCGGGGCGGTCACCTTGGTCAGCAGCCACGCCAGGGAGATCTCCGTCATGGAGACTCCACGTTTATCTGCTAATTCCGCCACCCGGGCGATGATTTTCCCGTCCGCCTCCGCCGTAGCGTCGTACTTGAACCTGGCGTAGGCGTCCTGCTCCAGCCGCTTGCTGGTCTCGCCGGGGCGTTTGGAGAGACGCCCGCCGGCCAGGGCGCTGTAGGGCGTCATGGCGATGTTCTGGTCGGCGCAGAAGGGAGCCATCTCCCGCTCCTCCTCCCGGGCGATCAGGTTGTAGTGGCCCTGGATGGAGACAAACTCCGTCAAACCGTGCTGCCGGGCGTAGAAGTTGGCCTTGGCCAGCTGCCACGCGAAGCAGTTGGAGATGCCGATGTACCGGGCCTTGCCGGACTTCACCGCTTGGTCCAGTCCCTCCATGATCTCCTCCATGGGGGTGTGGTAGTCCCACATGTGGTAGATGTACAGGTCCACGTAGTCCAAGCCCAGGTTTTTCAGGCTCTGGTTCAGGTAATTCTCGATGTGCTTCTGGCCGCTGACGCCGGCGTCGATCTCGTCCTGGGTCCGGGGCGTGAACTTGGTGGCGAGCACGACCTCGTCCCGCTTGGCGAAGTCCCGCAGCGCCCGGCCCACATACTGCTCGCTGGTGCCGTCCTGGTAGGCGATGGCGGTGTCGTAGAAATTGATTCCCAGGTCAAGGCCGTGCTGGATGATCTCCCGGGTCTGGGCCTCGTCCACCGTCCAGCTGTGCTGGCCGGTGGCCGCGTTGCCGAAGCCCATGCAGCCCATGCAGACGCGGGAGACGGTCAGATCAGATTTGCCCAGCTTGGTGTATTTCATCGCTCGCACTTCCTCAAAGGACTTTCTCGACCCAGGCCTTCAGGCCGGCCGCTGTCTGCCCGCCGTTGAGCAGCTTCCCCTCCACGATGGCGGTGTCCGCCGCCACGGAGGGTTTCAGACCGGCCACGGTCCTTCCGAATCCGCTGCCGCCGGAGGTGGCGAACAGTACGATCTTCTTGCCGGAGAAGTCGTAGCTCTCCAGGAAGGTGTTGATGATGGTGGGGGCCACATACCACCAGATGGGGAACCCCAGCAGGATGGTGTCATAGGCCGCGATGTCGGCGTCTTGGTCCGCCAGGGCGGGGCGGCTGGACTTGTCGTTCATCTCGATGGAGCTGCGGGAGCGCTTATCCATCCAGTTCAGGTCGGCCCTCGTGTACGGCACGGCGGGCTTGATCTCATAGAGGTCCGCACCGGCCGCCTGGGCCAGCTCCTTCGCCACCCGGGCCGTGGTCCCGCTGGCGCTGAAATACGCGACTAATACCTTACTCATGTTCTTTTACTCCTTTTTATAAAGATTTTTTGATTTGGCTTTCTCATTTTTCCGGATTCTTTTTGAAAGACAGACATTTGCCGATCACACCGCCGGTTTTTAGATATTGGTAGGTGGGGAACTCAAACAGCACCGGCTTCAGGGTGTTGTAGTCGATTTTGCCGTCGGCGCCCAGGTGCTCCTCGGACACATAGGTGTTGTCGATGGTGCAGATAAAGCTCTCGAAGTTGGGTGTCTGGTAGATGTCCGCCACACTGCACTCCAGTGTCAAGGGCGAGCCGCAGATGACCGGCGCGCCTGCCTCGCCCATCTCATAGGCGAACACATCGGATTTATCCGTCTTGTTCCCGCTGACAGAGCCCACATAGTCCGCCTGGGGCAAAATCTCCTCGCTCACCAGGTTGATGGAGAGCTTTTTTGTCTCCTTGACACACCCGTTGATGAAGTGGGGCGCGGCGAGGCTGACCAGCACCCGGTCGTGGCCGATGATGCCGGTGTGACCGACCAGCGTCCAGGTGGGCCTGTCCCCGTTCATGGCGCCGACTACCGTGATAGGGGTGGGGTAAAGCGCCAGTTTTGAGCCGATATTTTTCTTCATGCTCCATACCTCCAATAGACGGCGCGCTTTAAACATGCGCCTGCTCCCCGTTCCTGACCTGATAGATGAGATAGTCCAGCCGGTCCAGCGCCTGCTGCCTGCTGTGGATGTCCTCCAGCAGCCGGCCGCGGCCCCGGCGCAGCCGCCTTACCCGGTCCTCAGCTGTGGGGCTGGACAGGATGCCTTGGATCTCCGATTCCGTAAAGCCTGCCCCGCGCAGGTCTGCGGCTGTGATGGAAACCATGCTCTGTGCCTCCTTAATAATAAACGCACAGGGGGCGCGGCGCTTCGCTGTGCCCCTGTGCATTTATTATAAGAAGGGTAGCTCCATTCTGTCAAATACCTGTTAGGCTTGTTGATCCTTGCCTAAAAGGCATTGAATGTGTTTGATAAACAGCTCCGCCGCCGGGCTGAAGGGCTGGCCCCGCTTCCAGGCCAGGATGCTGTGGAGCTCCTGACTGCCGGAGAGCGGGACCACGGCCAGCTTGGACGGGTCCCGAAAGGGCAGCGCGCCCTGGATCGTCAGCATATACCCCTGGCCCATGGCCGTCAAAATCGCCCCCATGGTGGGCAGGTTCTCCACAAAGCGGACGTTTTCCTCACGGAAATAAGGCCCCATCCAGTTTCGCATCAGGTTCTGATAGCGGTAGGGCAGGATCAGCGGCTTCCCGGAGAGCTGTTCGGGCCGTATGGCCTCCTGCCCGGCCAGCGGGTCGTCCGGGCGCATGAAAACGACCTGCCGCTCCACCACGTCCGTGCGGACGTAGTCGTATTTCTCCACCGAGATGGGCTCCATCAGTAGTCCCACGTCGATCAGCCCGTGGTCCATGCGCTCCTTGACCACGTCCGCCGTGCCGGAGAAAAGGGAGAAGCGCACCAGGGGGTAGCGGCGGCTGAACTCGGCGGCGCACTCCGCCAGCCGGTGCATGGCGCTGATCTCCCCGTACCCCAGGGCCACGGTGCCCGCGACGGTATCCTCGGAGTGGTTCAGCTCCTGCTCCGCCTTGTCCACCAGCTCTAAAATCTCCTCGGCCCGCCGGCGCAGCAGGAGTCCGTCGGCGGTGAGGACTACCCGCCGGCCCTGGTGCTCGAACAGCGCCACCCCCAGCTCGTCCTCCAGCTGGCTGAGCTGGCGGCCCAGGGTGGGCTGGGTGATGTGCAGCACCTCCGCCGCCCGGTTCATGGTCTCCTCCCGGGCGACGGTGAGAAAATAGCGCAGAACGCGAAGCTCCATTGTGGCTCCCTCCTTCCGATTTGTCCTCTGGTTCCCTGTTATGGGGCGAGCGGAGCAGAAATGGCGGCGGAGCGAAGGAGCCTCGCCGCTGTTTTTGCTGTTTCAGAGATCCATATTCAAACAAAGCGGGTTTTTATCCACATAAAAACGCCGCTTTTCCTGTATGACCACCCAAATTATATCAAACGCCCCCCAACTTTACAATACAGCGTTCGTTGATATCTTGGGGTATCCTTCGGTGCCGACTCGCAGATTGGAGCGGCAAATAAGCGGGCGCAAAGAACCGGCGCGGTGGGCCGGCCCGCGAACAGGCCGCGGCCTGCGGGGCCCAGGGCGTCTACCCCTGCATCGGGCACTTTGCCCTGAACGATCGGGAGACCGGCCGCGGCGGTATGCTGTATTTTGGCGGGCCGGTTCCGAATGCTGTCTGCCTGGAGCATCCCAGGTTATCGCAAACGGGCATTTGATTGGACGTATCTCTGTGGGAATAAGATATTTCGCGGCCCTGTCAGAAGGGATATTCACTTTACACTTTACGAGCAAAATGCTATTATGGTGTTGTCATTCTTGGCGGTTTCCTTTTATCCATATGATCTGCAAGGCGGGAGGAGTTCTTGATGAAAAGAATAAAGGGCAGATCGCTGTGTGTGATCTGCGTTGTCCTGGCATCCGCCGCTGCGCTCGTGCTGCTTTGCAGCGGCAGGCTGAACGGCGGGGCGAAACCCGAGGTGCGGCCGCTGGAGGAGCTTCAGGGCAGTTACAGCTTGGATGACGCAATCGCGGACGGGTGTTTTGTCATCGAGGACGGCAGCGTGACAAATCTGGATGTGTTGGAACGATTTGTGCGGGATGCGGAGCGGGGCGACCCTGCGTTCCTTCGGAAGTATGAGTACACGAGCCTTACCATTGACCCCAGTGCCGACCCCGGGTATTACGAGTCCGTGAAGGGCGACTATCCTGAGATCACAGTAGAAGATATCGTTTTTGACAAGGGCATCTATTCAGTCCGCTCCTGTGACGAGGACGGGGAGTTGACCGTTCGTGAGTTCCCGTATTTGGTACGGGACCATTTCGATCCTCCAAATCAGTATTCCGCGATCACGGGCGGTACGGCGTATTTCCTCTGTGAGCGGGATGACGTTTCCGCTCAAGATGTTTTAGATCTCTTTATGAGCGGCCAATTTGCCGATTTCCCTGATTTCCACATCATATGCCTGGTCAATGAGTATAAGGGCGATACGCCATGAGGGACAATTCTAGGGCGTATGATAGGATTCTTTCTATCCAATTTACGTTGGAATGATTATCCCCGCGGGTCTCATTGTTGGATGTACCGTCATTGTTCTTGAAAAAATCAAATCAATCAAAATGGGAAACACAAAAATTGATTAAAGGTAAAGATAGGAAAGGCGCAATGATGAAAAGAAAAATATGGAGAATTGCTTATCGTGCCGCACACGTCATATTGCTGGCCATTCTTCTTTTTCCCGGCTCTTCCGCTGCTTTGGGCGGGTGGAGTGTTATTGCATTTGAAGTAATCATGGCCATTGATGCTGTGGAAATGTTTCTTATCTACCGGCAGAAAAAGCAAAAAGTATATTTGCTCTGTTCAGCAATATTTTTGATAACTCTTCTGTCCATATTTTTAGGCTATTTCTGGCGTATATTCCTATAAGCCAACAGCCAATCCAATATTTTTTGCGAGCGTCCGCAGCTTTTCCAGCCTGGCAGTAAGACACAACGCATCTAGGAATAAAAAATAGGCCGCGACATCACAGGGTGAACCTTCCAGTTCAGAAAGTGGGGTGCAGCTTTATGAAAAAAACATTTCATGAGATAACTACCGCGCTATCTCCTTTTATCAAGCTGATATATATCTGCCTTGTTATTGCAGCGTTCTGGTTTGTTCCGTACTTAGTGCGTACCGCCTCGTACACCAAAGTCTATGACAGCAGCGCAAACAGTATCGTGGAGCAGCTGGAGGATGTGACAGCACCGCTCCCGTTGCTTTCGGTACGGACAGATGATGGCACCAGCGTGTACACCCGTGTGAAGCTGCCTCTACTAAACGGCTGCATTCAGCTTCAAGAATTGTCGGCCACGGAGCAGCAGACATTGTCCATGTCAGAGGACAGTCTGTTTGGGGAAATCAGGGTCCTGGTGCTGCGGGATGATGATACCGTTGTTGTTGACACACCGCTGAATGATACGGCCGAGCAGTACACTCTGGCGCCGGGTTCCTATAAAATCATTGGAGTGGGGAAATGGTACTGCGGCACGGTAACAATCATTTGAATGAATTCCAATATTAAATTCTCCTTCCACTGTAAGTGCAAAAGTAAAAGTATGGGATCGCGATCGAGATAAAGATCTAACAAGGTAAATAGGTGAGTGCCGAATTTCTAAAAGGCAGGAGAAGCTAGATATGAAAAAGAGATTCCGCATAACGGCATTTTCATTCGTCGGAATAGTTTGTGTAACGATTGCACTTATCTGGATATATGATTTGTTTGCCCCCAAAAGGGTACAGGATTTGTTGCGGTTCCAGTTATCTGAAATTACAGATTATACCATTTTGGAACATACAAGCACGAAATCCTCAAGGATTCTCGAAATAGATGATGTGCCATTGATTGAAACTCTCAACATGCTGGAAATTGGCTATAGGGGGCAGTATGACAGTATTATGGTCAAGCGGCCTCAAAAGCTATATGAATTGTCTCTGATTAGGAAGATGGCAGATGATTATCAAGAACTCGGAAAGCTGATGATTGCTGAAAACGGGTATATCTATTTCCAAGGAGACAAATATAAGATACTGACTAAAACACCGTGCGATACACTTTTAGATTTACTATGCAGCCACGTCTTTTGAGGCTTGCCTTTTTCAGAAATTGCTGCATTTCTTGATACTTATGAAATCTATCGCAAGCGATCTTAAATGACGAAATCGCGGACGGGTGTTTTGTCATCGAGGACGGCAGCGTGACAAATCTGGGTGTGTTGAAACGATTTGTGCGGGATGACGTTTCCGCTCCAGATGTTTTGGATCTCTTTTTGAGCGGCCAATTTGCCGATTTCCCTGTTATGCCTGCTCAACGAGTACAGGGACGATACACCCTGAGGGGCGCTCTCGGGGCGCGTGATATGGTTATCCGGCGGACAAGTAAACTTCCGCCGGCCGAAATACGGCTCCCGGCCATCCGCCGGCCGCCCAAAATCCGAAAAAAGACGACAAATCGAAACCTATGGAGGCAAACAATCATGTGGCTGATCCTTGCGTTATTGTCCGCTGTATTCGCCGCGCTGACGTCCATATTGGCGAAGATCGGCATTGAGGACGTGAATTCCAACCTGGCGACCGCCATCCGGACAGTGGTGGTCGTAGTCCTGGCGTGGGGGATGGTGTTCCTGACAGACGCGCAGGGCGGGATCGCGAATATCAGCCGAAAGAGCTGGATTTTCTTGATCCTGTCCGGCCTGGCCACCGGCGCCTCCTGGCTGTGCTACTATAAGGCGCTGCAGGTCGGGGACGCGTCGAAGGTGGTGCCGGTGGATAAGCTGAGTGTTGTGATCACACTGGTCCTTGCCTTCGTGTTCCTGCACGAAAAAGTCACCCCCAAATCCGTGATAGGCTGCATCCTCATCGGCGCAGGGACGCTGCTTATGGTCCTGTAAGGTCACATTTGCCCTGGATGAACAAGCCGGGGCGGCTGGAGGTGTCTATGGGGACTCTATTGAACGCGCTTCGCGGGACAGGCGGCCCGGCGCGGCAGATGCTTTGGGGCGATGTCCTGCTGGTCGGCTGCTGTGTTTTCTACCTGCTCTGGTGGGCTTTGGCATTCAAGCCGGCCGGCGCAGTCAAGGGGATGAAGTCCGGCTGGCTGCTGATCCCGGCGTTCCTCCTGGGCACCACCGCGGTGGTCATGATCGTCCGGGGGGCCGGGAAAGCGGATGCGGCGGACAGATTCTTTTCCCCCTGGGCGGTCCTCCTTGCCGGCGCGGTATCCTACGCGGTGCTGCTCCTGGTGACGTGGGCTGTGTTCCACCGCCAGGTCACCACCGAGCTTTTCCTCATCGTTGGCTGGACCGCGCTGATCTTCCTGGAGGTCAACGCCCTCTATGGCCTGGAAATCGTCAGCCGGAGCGGGGCGGCCGCCCTGTTCGCGGCGGCTGTCGCCGCGGCCCTGGTGAGCATGGTCTGCTATGTGCTGTATTACGGCCTTGGCGCCCGGGCGGGATATGTGGACGGGATGATCCCTCTGATTCTGGCGGCTGTTTTTATGGCGGCGCTGGCCGCCCTGATTGTCCGCGCCGGGGGATAGCCCCGCGCCCCCGGTTTGGCCGCTCGTAAGGCAACCGCTCCCCCGGCCGGGGGAGCGGTTTTTGTCCCCGCGGCGCTGGGCATGGGCGTGTGCGCGGAAAAGCTCTACGGCCAGGCGGTTGTTTGAAATCAGGTGTTGAAGGAGGAGCCGTATTGTCTGTGATAGAACGATATGCTATACTTTTCCTTGTTCAGAGGAGTTCAAATCGGGATTTAACGAGGCCAAGTAAGTAATGGAGTATAAAAATATTTTACAAGTCGATTGCCGCAAATCATTTCGTGAATGGCTCAGCGTTTATTCAGAACAAG
>CANQHN010000030.1 GCA_947623745.1 uncultured Oscillospiraceae bacterium | reverse complement strand
TGAAAGCGAGATCAGCCAGTACCACGCCGTCCGGCGCAAGCTGGATAATCTTCTGCCGGAGAAAAAGTTTGCAACGAAATCGTGGAAATCCGAGCTTGACCGGCTTGCTGATGAATACGCCGCTATGGGCGGGGAGATTTCCGCCATATACGCTGACCTGAAAAAGCTATGGAAGATCCAGAGCAACGTGGACAATATCCTGCGCCAGCAGGAGCAGTCACAGAATCTGAACAAAAATCAAAGGAGAGATCACGATGAACGATGAACTGAAACAAACCCCGGAACTTGATGAGGCCGATCTTACGGAGGAAATCATGAAAGCGATTGCTGATGATACCGGGGAAGCCGAGGAAGAAGTACCCGCCGAGTATTATTTCACTAATCCAGACCCATACGCCAAAGTTTCGCCGCTGCCCTATGAGCAGCGGCGGCATAAGTTTTATTTTGACGCAGACGGTCATATCCGTGTGAAGAACCCATCGGCTTTCTGGCTTCCAGAACTGACTTTACAAAAGGAAATCAACGGCACCATTTACTCCGTCACTGGCTGCTACGTTGGGACGGAGACACTGGACAGGAAGCTGACAAGAATTTTTGAAAATAATCTGGAGAACAAGGAGGATTCAGAATGACAAATGCTGCGGCCTTTGATATAATGGAGTCACCCAATCCTGTACTGACAGTTGTCCCGATAAAGGAGGATACAGAAATGTTACGGGCAACTGAAAAAATCACAGCGTTGTATTGCAGATTGAGCCAGGAGGACGCTCTGGACGGTGAGTCGAATTCCATCACCCATCAAAAGGACATCCTGCTGAAGTATTGTAAAGACCACAGATTTTTTAACCCGACTTTCTTCGTGGACGATGGGTACAGCGGCACGAGCATGGATCGCCCCGGATTCCAGAAGATGATCGAGGAAGTGGAAAACGACAGGGTGTCAACGGTCATAGTCAAAGACCTCAGCCGGTTTTCGAGGAACTCCGCAATGGCGGGAATGTATATCAACATCACGTTTGCGGAGCATGGTGTGCGGTTCATTGCCATCAACGACAACTATGACACCATCGACCCCAACAGCATTGACGCCGATTTCGCAGGTCTGCGTAATTGGTTCAACGAGTTTTACGCACGCGATACCAGCCGGAAGATACGGGCGGTAAACAAGTCCAAGGGTGAGCGAGGCATCCCTCTAACCACCAACATCCCCTACGGTTACGTCAAAGACCCGGAGGATAGGACGAACTGGCTTGTGGACGAGGAAGCGGCACAGGTGGTGAAACGCATTTTCAACCTCTGCATGGAGGGGCGGGGACCGAAACAGATCGCACAGGTGCTGAAAGAGGAGAAAATTCTGGCTCCAAATGCCTACAGACGTAAGGAAGGTTTGAATGTCCCCGGCATGGAAAGCGCTGACCAATATGGTTGGAATCCGACTGTCGTTGCCAACATTCTGGAACGCAGGGAGTACACTGGCTGTACGGTGAATTTCAAGACCTACACCAACTCAATCTGGGATAAGAAGAAACGGGACAATCCGGAAGAAAACTGGGCTATTTTTGAAGGTACCCATCCGGCCATCATTGAGCCGGAGGTGTGGGAAAAAGTTCAGGAAATCCGTCGGCAGCGTCACCGCAGGACAAGGACAGGAAAGAGCAGTATGTTTTCCGGCCTTATCTACTGTGCAGACTGCGGGGCGAAGATGTACTATTGCACCAGCAACAAGTATGAGAAACGGCAGGATCACTTCGTCTGCTCCCGCTATCGCGATACTGCCGGAAGCTGCACGATACACTACATCCGGGCGGTGGTGCTGGAGCAAATGGTCTGGATGCATATGGAGGCTGTGATAGCGTATGTGTCCCGCCATGAAGCTTACTTCCGCAGGCAGATGGAACAAAGGCTTCTGCTGCAAAGTCAGGAAACGATCCGTATGCACAGAAAAAAGCTGGCGCAGGATGAAAAGCGCATCACTGAACTTGACCGGCTTTTTATCCGTATCTATGAGGATAACGTAGCTGGACGGGTGAGCGACGAACGGTTCGCCATGATGAGCAGGAACTACGAAGATGAGCAGGAGCAGCTCAAAGCCGAAGTGCAGACATTACAGCAGGAAATTGAAGTACAGGAACGACAGATTCAAGATTTGGAACAGTTTATCAAGCGGGTACGCAAATACGCTGACCTAAAGGAATTAACGCCATACGCCCTGCGGGAGCTTGTGAAAGCGATTTATATTGGAGCGCCGGACAAGTCCAGCGGCAAGCGGCGGCAGGAAATTCGCATTGAGTATGATCTTGTGGGCTACATCCCGCTGGATAAGCTGATGGAACAGGAAAAGCAGGAAACGGCATGACCGAAATCATGCCGTCCTTGCAAAACTTGATAAAACTTTCTTACGATAGCCCCGGTTTTTCGGGGCTTTCTCAGTTTTTTCGCAACTATCTTTGGCCCGGGGCGGCCGCGTCAGAACCTTTTTGCCGTTATATCCATCCCATCAGTCGATGACGATGTCGTACTTTTCCACGTCGATCAGCACCGAGCCCGCGGTGCCGAAGCTGACGGCGCTGGCCTCCTGCCGCGTGTAGATTGCGGCGGACACCGCCTGCTCCCCGTCGTTGACAAAGACCTCCACGCTGAACCGGTCCAGGATGATCCTCAGCTTGAGCTCGCCGTCCCGAGGCCGCACCAGAAGGCTGCGGGTGTGGACGATGTCGGCGTTGCTGCCGCTGCGGGTGCGGTCCAGCTTCAGGATGTTGGTATCCGGCTTGTAGCGGATGGTGGTCACGTACTCGCCGTTTTTTGCCATATTGACCGTAAAGGAGCGGTAGAGCTCCTTGCCGGCGGGGCGGACGGTGACGGTCATGTCGATCATCCGCCCCCGGATGCCGCGCAACGTCGTCTCCGAGCTGACCAGCACGTTCCAATAGGTGACCTTGTTCTGGCGGTACTTCTCCAGCTCCCGCACCGGCGTCTGGATGAGCCGGCCGTCCCGGATGGACAACTCCCGGGGGATGGACATCTGCCCGAACCAGCGGCACGCCCGGGGCTTGCCGCCGATGGTGTTCCAGTTCTGCATCCAGCCGATCATGATCCGGCGGCCGTCAGGGGTGGAAAGCGTCTGAGGGGCGTAGAAGTCGATGCCGTAGTCCACGGCCTGGACCGCCTCCCGCTCGAAGCGGTTGTGCTCCCGGTCGTAGCTGCCGATGAGGCACACCGTCCCGTTGCCGGCGTGGAACTCCAGGCCGATGGGGCTCATGTCCTGGGGGCTGACCAGCAGGACCTGCTTCCCGTCCAGAGGGAAGAAGTCGGGGCACTCCCACATCAGGCCGTACTGGCTGTGGGAGGCGTCGATGGTCCCCACCAGGGACCAGTCTGTCCCATTTGCGCTCTCGTAGAGCAGCACCGCGCCGCTGCCGTCCGGGGTGCGGTTGCCAACCACCAGCCGGTAGGTCCCGTCCGGCTCCCGCCACACCTTGGGGTCCCGAAAATCCACCGGGCTGCCCCCGGCGGGCAGCTCTTTGGCCGTCAGCACCGGGTTGGCGGGCCACTTGTCATAGTCCACCCCGTCGCCGATGGCCACACACTGAGTCTGGCAGTCGCGGAGCTCGCCGTTCTCCTCCCGGATCTGGCGCACCCCCGTGTATACCAGGAGCTGGCGGCCGTCGGGCAGCTCCACGGCGCTGCCGGAAAAGCACCCGTTTTTATCGTACTCCATGTCGGGAGCCAGGGCTGCGGGGAGCCGCTCCCAGTGGAGGAAATCCCGGGTCTTGACGTGCCCCCAGTGCATGGAGTTCCACTCGGTGGAGTAGGGGTGGTACTGGTAAAAGAGGTGGTACTCCCCCTGATAGAGGGAGAAACCGTTGGGGTCGTTCATCCAGCCGATGGTGGGGGTCAGGTGAAAGGCCGGGCGCTGGTCATCCGGGATGAAGGGCCCATAGTGGGCCTCAAATTCCCGCGCTTTTCGCAGCTCGTCGCTGATCATCAGAGTTTCCTCCGTTTTCCTGTTATTCTGGACTGCTGTCCGCGCCGGTCTCCTTCTTCAAATCCTCCGGGCGCATGTGCAGCAGGAACACCTTCTCCATGGTGATGCCGCCGATCCAGCAGGCGGCGGCCGGGGCGGCAAGGAGCAGGACGGGGGCGATCAGGATCAGGGCAGCCCCGGCCAGGATGGGCAGGAGCACGCCCAGCGACTTGACCGGGTGCAGCACCATGAGCAGAAGGCTGAAGCGCAGCACGTCCCGCACGCTCCCGTTGAACCGGGCGGAGTAGGCCGCCAGCCAGGCCACCCAGGTCACCGCCGCGCAGATGAGGACCAGGATCACCCAGTACAGGTTCCCCATCAGCCTCCCCTGGAGGTACAGGGACCGGAACACCAGGGCGTCCACCACCAGCAGGACCAGCAGGGCCAGGACGGCCAGCCAAGCCAGGGTGTTCCGCTTGAAATCGCTCCGGAACCCGGCCCAGAAGCTCCTCCACAGATACCCCTCGCCCTTCCGGATGTATTGATAGACCGCCTTGTACAGCGCGGCGGACGCCGCGCCCATGGTGACGATGGGGATGGAGAAGGCCAGCCACAGTATGCTCAGGCAGATGCAGTCGGCGATGTGGATCAGGCCGCGCATGAGCCTGCTGTCCATGTCAAAAAGACGTCTCAATCCTCATACCCCCAAATCATTTGGTGCCGCCCCCGTACGTGTAGCCGAGGCCCTACGGCCTGGTGTACTCCCGCAGGGAGGAGAACAGCACCGCGTTGTTCTCCGCGAAGAGCTGGATGGTCTTGCCGCTGGCCCCGTAGAGCCGGACGGTGAGGGCGGCCATGCCGTCGATGTAGAACACACCCACGGAGCCCTCCTGGATGTAGGTGAAGGAGTAGTCCCGCCCCGGCTCCAGCTCCACCGCTGTCTCGGTGATGAGGGTGCCGCCCTCGTTGAACAGCAGCTTCACCTTGCCCTCGGCGGGGCAGACGGCGATGAACTTGTTCTTGTCCGCCTTGCCGCTGTAATCGAAGCTGAGGCCGAAGGAGCCCTGGCCGGTGTACCGGAACTGGCCGGTGAGCTTGAAGCTCTCATAGCAGGTGAAGGCGTCGGCATAGGTGTAGAGGGACCCGGACTCCACGAAGATGTGGCTGTCCTCCGCCGCCAGCGCCCGCCGGACAGAAAAGCCGTCCGCCACGGCGTCCACCGGGGCCAGGGCCAGGGTGCCGTCCCCGTTCTGCACCAACTCCTGGACCGCCAGGTTGCCGGCCCAGCCGGACACGTCCTGGGTGGAGGAGGGGGACTCGGACCGGCGGGCCCAGCCCACCAGGTAGGCGTTTTCCCCGTCCTCCACGTGCTTGGCGGCGTAGAACAGCTTGCCGTCCAGCCGCACCGGGTCGCCGTAGGGGCCGTAGGGCGTGTCGGACTCGGCGTACCAGAGGGTGTCGTCCTGGGCGGAGTAGGTGAGGTAGTATTTGCCGCCCAGTTCAAAGGTGTCGGAGCACTCCAGGTTCCAGAAGTCGCCGTTCTTCGCCTCGTCGTTGGTGAAGATGACGCCGTCATAGGTGACGGTCTGGAGGTCGGGACTCAGGGTGAATTTCAGGATCCGCGCTGTGCCGCCCTGGGAGGCGGTGACAGTGAGGATAATATTGCCGGTCTCCGGGTCCACATAGCCCTGGGGGTCCCGGAAGTCCTGCTTCTGTCCCAGCTCGGCGGGGGGCGTGATCTCCCAGCCCTCCAGCTTTTCAAAGGAGGTTGGGGTGTCGCCCACCGCCACCATGATCTTCTCGGCGTACTCCAGGATATTCCCGTCGCCGTGGCCAGTATAGAAGAAATCGTATTGCCCGTCAACCTTCACCACCGAGCCGGTGCCGATCCAGCTGTCCTGCCCGCCGGAGCGGCTGGCCTCCAGCACGGGCTCGTCGTACTCCGTGTAGGTCACGAAATCGGTGGTGGTGGCCAGGTAGGCGGAGTGGTTGTAGGAGTCGCCGCCCTCCTTCAGGTAGTAGATGTAGTAGGTACCGTCCTCATAGTAGGGCATGGTGTCGCCCACGTAGGGCTGGCTGACGCCGTCCGCCTCCGGGAGAAAGAAGGAGGTGTACTCGTAGGCCCCCTCCTGGCTGCCCGGGGTGCGCAGAGCGGAGAAGTCCTTGTCGTTCCCCGGGTCGGAGACGGCGTCCCCGGTATCTTTATCCCAGCCGGCGTAGAGGGTCAGGTCGGACTTGACCTTTCCGGCGGCCACGTCCCAGGGCTGGGTGAGCCCGGCGTCCTGGAACCAGCCCAGGAAGGTGTAGCCCTCCCGCACGGGGTCGTCGGGGGCCGCGATGGTCTTGCCGGAGGTGACTGTCTGGCTGGGGATCGTCACGCCGGCGTCTGAGTTGCCGTCAAAGGCAACGGTGTACTCCGCGCTGGAGCAGCCGGAGAGCAGCAGCCCCGCGGCCAGGCCCAGCGCCGCGCACCATACGAACAGCTTGTTTTTCATCCTGTTTCCATCCTTTCGCGCTGCTGTGGGGGATGAGAGGGACAGAGGGGATGGTCCATCCCCTCTGTCCCTGATGCTCTCAACGCATTAGATGACGCTTCTCTGGTAGATGGTGATGTCGGAGATGTCGATGGTCACGTCGCCCATGCCGGCCAGGTCGGCGGAGCCGAACTGGAACAGCATCTCGAAGTCCATGTCCATGATCAGGGTGTCGGTGGTCTCAAAGGTGAAGGTCTGCTCCTCGGTGGTGAAGTCGATGGCCCCGGAGATCCTGGGGTCCCAGCCGCCCAGCACGTTCAGGAAGAAGCCGCAGGACACGGGCTTGGACGCCTTGGCGGTGATCTCCACGGTGAAGTAGCTGTCGGCGGGCAGGGTCAGGGGGTTGCCGGTGTAGCCCAGGATCAGCTTGTTGTGCCAGTCCACGCTGCCGCCCTGGTCGATGCGGTAGTTGAGACTGCCACCCTCGGTCCAGATGGTGCCCACGCCCCGCTCGTTGTCCTCGTCGGTGCCGTTGTAGGTGGTCCACAGGCAGTCGGGGTCGGGGGCCGTGGTGGTGCTCACGCCGAAGGCGTCGATGGTCTTGGCGGTGTCCAGGTCACCCTCCACCTTGCCGAACTCCAGATTGCTGACGGTGATGGTGTTGGAGGTCACGCCGTCGGAGGGATTGCCGATCTGCATCCGGATCACCGGGTCGTCCACGGCGTTCTCGGCGGTAAATACGTTGGTGATCTCCACCTCCTCGCCGGCGGTCAGGCTCAGGCCGTTGAAGTTGGCCCGGGCCCCGTCGGCCTGGGAGGCGCTCTCCACCAGCAGCTCGCCGGACTGGGCGCTGTCGGCCTTGACGGTGAAACGGTAGTAGTACTTGGTGCCTGCCTCCACGGCCACGCCGGGCAGGGCCAGGTCGGCCTTGATGCTCCACACGCCGCCCTCGGTGGGGTAGGAGTCGATCTGGAAGGCCGCCGCGCCGCCCGCCACGTTCACCGAGGCGGAGGCGCCGTCCCCGGCGGTGACCGCCGCCTCATTGGCGTCGGCAAAGGCCGCGGTGTAGACGGGGACCAGTTCCTGCTCGCCGGTGATCTCATAGATCTCGATCTTGTCGATGGTGACGGTGAAATTGCTGGGGGTGGTGTCGCTGGGGTTGTCGGGGTTGGGGGTGATCTTGCCCAGGTTCAAAAGCAGGTCGGCGGTGCCCTCCCCCGCGGAGGTGAAGTTCAGCTCCAGGGGGGCGATGTCGGTGCCGATGGGCAGGTTGTAGGCCCCGCCCAGGTTCTGCCCCTCGGCGTTGGCCAGCAGGTGGGCGTAGGTGGGGGCGGTGGACTTGGCCCAGACCCTTACCCGGTAGTCCGCCGCGCTCAGCGCCACGCCGGACTTCACCAGCTGGATGTCGGTGTCCCCGCTGCCGGGGTCGGTGATGTCGAACACGTAGGACCCCTGCTTCAGCTCGCCGGTGGCCTGGACGCCGTCCGCGATGCTGGCGGTCCAGCCGCGGCTGTCGCCGCTGTTGTCCTCGGCGAAGTCGAAGTCCTGGAGGACCACCGCCTCGCCGGTCTGGCGGGTGACGGTGAGGGTGGCGTAGGCCTTGGCCTCCAGGCCGCCCTTGTCGGTGACAGTGTAGGTCAGCTCATAGTCGCCGGGATTTTCCGGGGTGGCCTTGCCGTTCTGGAAGGTCAGATCGGGCATGGATGTGACGACGATCTTGGCGGTCACGTCACCGTCCTGCGCGTCGCTGGCGGAGACGCCGGCCATGGCGTCGAACTCGCTGCCGGCCTGGACGCTCTGGTCCGTGACGCCGGAAATCTCCGGCGCGGTGTTTTCCCCGCTCTGCCCGCAGGCGGAGGCGGAGAGCAGCAGAGCCAGGCACAGCGCTGCCGCAAGAACCTTACGAAGCTGTTTCATTTCGGCCCACTCCCCTTAAAAGCTGGCCACGTAGCGGTCATAGGCGTCCTGATAGATCTTCTGGATGGCGCTGAGGTTGACCCGGCCGTTCAGGTCGTTCTGGAAGGTGGTCCAGTCCGCGTCGGACACACCGCCGCCCATGAGCCACTTGATCAGGTTGGTGCGGATGTAGTCGTTCAGGTTGGACTCATAGCTGCTCAGGGTGTTCAGCTCCTCCAGGGTGAACTGGAGGTTGGTGGGGCAGGGCTCCACGCCATTGGGCACATAGGGCTTGGCGCACAGGTCCAGGCGCTCCAGGCGCAGCTGGGCCCGGGGCTCCATGTGGACCACGGTGTTCCAGGCGTCCTCGGACAGGTAGATGATGCCCAGAGGGGCGTTCTGGAGGCGCAGCTCGTCGGAGGTCATGCCCTCGGGCACCTCCTTCTGCACCAGCATCCCGTCCGCGTCCAGCTCCTCCTCATAGACGATGCCGATGGGGCCGTAGTTGATCTGGGCGGAGACGAGGGGATCGTAGTAGCGGTCAAAGTAGGCCAGCAGGACCTCCACATTGGGCACACCGTTGAAGAAAATGACCTCGCCGGTGCTGACCTCGGGGTTGTTGGACACGCAGAGGGTCTGGTCGCCGTTGGGACCGATCAGCGGGGAGCAGCAGATGTAGTTCTCGGGGTCGGACACCACGGTCTCGCTCTCCCACCAGTAGAAGGCGCCGTAGGTCTCGCTGCCCTTGCCGTTGGCCAGGAAGTTGTCCTGGGAGATCTCGAAGGACACCTTGTCGATGAGGCCCTGGTCCACCCAGTCGGCGATGTAGTTGGTGGCCTCCTTGAAGCGGTCGTCCTGGACGGTGTAGGTGACCTTGCCGTCCACGATGACCCGGTGGTCGGTGTTGTCATTCAGGCCGAACATGCCATACAGGTCGCACTGGTTGCCCTGCCAGTTGTTGTAGACGAAGCTCAGGGGGCGCTCGTCGTCCGCCTTGCCGTTGCCGTTCATGTCGTTGTCCCGGAAGTAGGCCAGCATGTCCGCCATCTGGTCGCAGGTGAGGGACAGGCCGTCCTTCAGGTCGTCGGCGGTGAGCCCGGAGACCGCGCCGGCGTCAATGGCCGCCTGGGCCCAGCTCTTGTTCAGGAAGAGCAGGTTGGGGTGCTGGAGCAGGCCCATCTCCTCCACCCGGGGCAGGGAGTAGATCTTGCCGTCCTCACTGGTGAGCTGGGCCTTGATGTCGGGGCGCTCCTCCAGGATCTTGGACAGGTTGGGCATATACTCCAAATAGTCGCTGATGGGGAGCAGGACATTGCGCTGGGCGTACTTGATGATCTCGCCGGCGCTCATGCCCGCGTGGTAGATGGCGTCGGGACGGTCGTCAGCGTTGCCGAAGATCAGGTTCTTCTGCTGGCCGTAGACGGACTCGGACACGTTCTCCCAGTTGACGGCCACGTTGGTGCTCTCATACAGGTCCTGCATGATCTTCATGTCGTTGTAGTCCAGGGCTGAGGCGTTCTTGGAGGAGTAGATGTTGAAGGAAATGGCGTCCCGGCCCGCCTCGTTGAGGATGGGGGCGTCGGGATCGGTCCACTGGAAGCCGTACTCGGAGACCAGGGTGTCGATATCGGAGCCGGTTTGCTGCTTGGCGGGCGCGCTGCCGCCGCCCCCGCAGGCGGTCAGGGACAGCATCAGTGCCGCCGCGGCAAGGAGAGAGACGAACTTTTTCATAGATTTGACCTCCATATGTAAGTTGATCTGGTTTGCTGCTCAAAAATCAGCCCTTCAGGGAGCCGATCATCACGCCCTGGGCGAAGTACTTCTGGACGAAGGGGTACAGACAGATCACCGGGGCGCTGGAGACGATGACGGAGACGTACTTGATCTGGTTGGCCAAGCGGTACTGCTCCAGGATAGTCTCGCCGCTGCCGCCCATAGTGCTCTCGGAGGCGATGAGGATCTCCTTCAGCACCAGCTGCAGGGGGTACAGGTTCTCGTCCTGGAGGAAGATCATGGCGTTGAAGTAGCTGTTCCACTGGCCCACCGCGTAGTACAGGGCCATGACGGCCAGGATGGCCTTGGACAGGGGGATGACCAGGGAGGTGAAGATGCGCCACTCCCCCGCGCCGTCGATCTTGGCGGCCTCCACCAGTCCGTCCGGGATGCTGGACTCAAAGAAGGTCCGGGTCATGAACAGGTTCCACACCGACAGGATGGAGGGGAGGATCACCGCCCACATGGTGTTCACCAAGTGCAGGCTGTTCATCACGTTGTAGAAGGGGATCAGGCCGCCGCCGAAGAACATGGGGATGATGAAGTAGATCATCCAGAACTTCTTGCCCAGCAGCGTCCTCCGGCTCAGGGCCCAGCCCGCTGGGACCGTGACGATCAGGGAGAGGATCACGGTGAGCACCGTGTAGATGATGGTGTTCAGATAGCCTCTCCACACGTCGGACCGCTCCAGGATCTTCTGGAAGCCGGACAGGGTCACCTTCACGGGGTAGAGCACCACCTCGCCGGCCAGGACCGCGTCCGGGTCGGAGATGGAGGCGATGATGATGAAGTAGATGGGGTAGAGGATGATGAGGGCCATCAGGCCCAGGAACAGGTAGTTGAGCGCGTAGAACACCTTGTCGCCCATACTGCTTTTCATCAGCGTATGGGACCTCGCTTGTGCTTTCACTGGCATCGTTTTCCCCTCCCTCAGAACAGCGAATTCTCGGAGAATTTCTTGGACGTGGTGTTGGCGATGATGAGCAGGACCACGTTGATGATGGAGTTGAACAGGCCGATGGCGGTGGCGTAGGCCTGGTCGGGCACGCCGGTGAGACCCTGCTTATAGACGTAGGTGGCGATGAGCTCGCTGACGCCCAGGTTGCCGTCGGTCTGCATCAGCAGCGCCTTCTCATAGCCCACGCCCATCAGTCCGCCGATGGACATGATGAGCATCACGCTGACCATGGGCATGATGGCGGGCAGGTCCACGTGGAGGACCCGCTGGAACCGGGAGGCGCCGTCCAGGATGGCCGCCTCGTGGAGTCCCGGGTCCACGTTGGACAGGGCCGCGATGTAGATGATGGCGCTCCAGCCGAAGTCCTGCCAGTTGCTGGACAGGATGTACATGGGCCGGAAGGCTGAGCTCTCTAGGAAGTACGACACCCGTTCTCCGCCGATGCCCGCGATGATGTTGTTCACCAGGCCGTACCGGCCGAAGAACAGGGTCAGCATACCGACCAGGACCACCAGGGAGATGAAGTGGGGGGCGGTGAAGATGGTCTGGAGGACCTTGGCGGTCCGCTTGCCCTTCAGGGCGTTGAGGGCCAGGGCGATGATGATGGGCAGCGGGAAGCCGATGACGAACCCGATGATGCACAGCAGGAAGGTGTTTTTCATCAGCGGCCAGAACTGCACGTCGTTGAAGAACCGGATAAAGTTGTCAAACCCCACCCAGTGGGTGTAGGGGCCGATGATCTGGTCGCCGGGCATAAAGTCCTGGAACGCGATCAGCACGCCGTAGATGGGCAGGTAGTTGAACAGGAACACCACCAGCACCGCGGGAAACAGCATGACCAGCCACGGGCAGCTCTGTCTCAGCCGCTTCCACCTGCTCCCCCCGAGGGTCGCGCCCTTGGGAAGGACCGCCGCGGAGGAGGCATTTTTGTTTTTTGCCATTTTTGATCCCCTCTCATTTCTTAAATTGGATTCAGGCTCTGCCGCCTGGATGTGCGCTTACTCGTTATACGCCTTGCAGACGGGGGCGCAGGCGTCGGCGGACTGCTTGTCGTACCAGACCAGGTTGTTGCCGGTGGCCTTGTCGAACAGCTGGATCAGCTTGGGCTGGGTGGTGAATTTCACCTCGGCGCCCATGGAAACGTCAGTTTTTAAATCGACGGTGGGGATAACCATGACCACCTCGTCCTTGTCAGAGCGGGCGTGGAGGTTGACCTCGCTGCCCAGCATCTCGTTGACCTCGATGGTGGCCTCCAGCTCGCCGGAGCCCACGCTGATGTGCTGAGGCCGGATGCCGGCCACGATGTCGCAGGGCTGCTGGCCGTTCTGCTTCAAGGCCTTCTGCTGGAAGTCGTCCAGCTTGAACTTGGCGTTGCGGATCTGGGCGTAGTAGGTGTCGCCCTCCTTGAGCAGCTTGCAGCCGTCGAAGAAGTTCATCACCGGCATCCCGATAAAGCCGGCCACGAACAGGTTCACGGGCTTGTCGAACACCTCCTCCGGGGTGCCGATCTGGTTCACAAAGCCGTCCTTCATGATGACGATCCGGTCGCCCAGGGTCATGGCCTCGGTCTGGTCGTGGGTGACATACATGAAGGTGGTGTTGATGCGCTGACGGAGCTTGATGATCTCGGCGCGCATCTGGTTGCGGAGCTTAGCGTCCAGGTTGGACAGGGGCTCGTCCATGAGGAACACCTTGGGGTCCCGGACCATGGCCCGGCCGATGGCCACGCGCTGGCGCTGGCCGCCGGACAGGGCCTTGGGTTTGCGCTCCAGGTACTGGGTGATATCCAAAATCTCCGCCACCTCGCGGACCTTCTTGTCGATCTCGTCCTTGGGGACCTTCTTGAGCTTCAAAGCAAAGGCCATGTTGTCGTACACGGTCATGTGGGGGTACAGGGCGTAGCTCTGGAACACCATGGCGATATCCCGGTCCTTGGGCTCCACATCGTTGCACAGCTTGCCGTCGATGTACAGCTCGCCGCCGGAGATCTCCTCCAGGCCGGCCACCATGCGCAGGGTGGTGGACTTGCCGCAGCCGGAGGGGCCGACCAGGACGATGAACTCCTTGTCCGCGATGTGCAGGTTCACGTCGTGGACCGCGGTGACGCCGCCGTCATAGACCTTCTTCAAGTTTTTGATCAATACCTCGGACATACTTTCTGGCTCTGACAGCCGGGCCTCCGCCCAGACTGCCTCGCAGCCGCCCGCAGGGGGCGCGCCGCTTTACGACAGGTCTCCACACTGCCGCACCGCGAGCCGCGGGGAAAACGACCTCCTTTTTTAATGTACGGCAGGCTATAAAGTGGAGTAGCCTCCCGCCATGGATTCACATTTTTTACATTTCCGGGCGCCGAGCAGATATTTGCGCGCGAAGCTGTGACATCTGCGGTTCCCATAATGTAAATCAACAGTTTTACGTTATGGCGATTTCTTTGCTGTGATTGTAATTCTAAATTTACGATATGTCAATCCAAATTTGTGCTAGAATCCATAAACTGTTATTTTAGATAAAATAGCAGGGAAATTTTTGTTTACATTAACGTCATGAGTTTACAAAATGCACATCTTGATTTTCCGGCTCCGCTGTGTTAGAATGAATCGAACGCATACAGAGTGTAAAGGAGGCTGACCGATGGCGCACAAGCGCGTGACCATGCAGGATGTGGCGGACGCCTGCGGCCTATCCCGGAACACGGTTTCCAAAATATTCAACGAGCGGGGCGCGGTCCCGGAAGCGACGAAGAAGCTGGTCCTGCAGAAAGCCCACGAGCTGGGCTACGCCCAGATCCCCTACGTCCAGCCGCAGGAGGAGCAGGCGGCCCCGAGCAGGGCGCGCTCCCAAAATATCGCGCTGATGACCAGTCAGATGCCGAAGGATTACCACTTCGGCATCCTGATCCTGCCCGTCTTTACGGAGCGGCTGAGCCGGGACGGGTACACGCTGATGATGTACGAGGTCTCCCCGGAGGACCTGCGGGAGAAGCGGCTGCCCGCCCACATGCCGCTGGACCAGACCGCCGGGATCTTAGGGATCGAGCTGTTCGACCGGGAATATGTGGATATGCTGTGCACCCTGGATATCCCCACCCTCTCGGTGGACGGATATGTGGACGCGATGTACACCCCGATGATGTGCGACTTCATCCTGATGGAGAACCTGTCCAGCACCATGGCCCTCACCGGCCGGGTGATCTCCGCCGGGGCCAGGCGCCTCGGCTTTGTGGGCGACGTCGGCCACTGCTGCAGCTTCCACGAGCGCTGGAGGGGGTTCCGCCTCGCCCTGGAGAACGCCGGCATCCCCCTGGACCGGCGGTACTGCATCCTGGCCAATGACACGGAGCCCTACGGCGACGTGGATTGGCTCGTGTCGCAGTTCCAAAAAATGCCGGCCGTGCCGGACGCCCTGATCTGCGCCAACGACTTCCTTGCCTTCCGGGTGGTGGCCGCGCTGAAACGGCTGGGGCTGACCGTTCCGGGGGACGTGATGGTGACCGGCTTCGACGACACGCCCCAGTCCGCCGTGGTAGAGCCGTCCCTGACCACTGTACACATCCCCAACACGGACTTTGGGCGCATCGCGGCGGAGATCCTGCTGGACCGCATCGAGCACCCTGACCGCCCGTTCCGCAGCACCTATCTCAAGACGACGCCGGTCTGGCGGAGCTCCACGGGCAGAGAGGAATGACAAAAAGAAAAACAGCGTGGCTGAGGGTAGCTCAGCCACGCTGTCGTATTCCGGCGTCTCTCCCGTTTTCCGCTCTGCAAACGCGGCCGCCGGGCCCCGGCGGGGCAACATTTTGGCGAAACCCCCTTGAAAAAGGGCGCGGCGGAAGATATAATAGGGCCGTGAGACAATAAAAGGCAGGCCGTGAGGGGTTGCCGCCCCCCACGGCCCTATGCAGGAGCCAGAACCTCCCACACAGCTGAAAACAGCGCCACTCTCATTATATCTTTCTCTCTTGTTTTTTACAAGGGGAAAGTCAATGGGTTTGTGTGTCCTTTTGGCGGTGCAGGGGCATATCCTGCGCCGCCTTTGTTGTCTCGCGGGACCCGGGAGGGGCGGGAGCGATCCCGCCCCGGCGGGGACCGCCGAGGACAACAGCTTCGCCGCCGGGAGCGGCAAAAAAGGAGGATACATACCCATGAGAAAACGCGCTTTATCTGTTTTGCTCTGCGCCGCGCTGATTTTGTCGCTGGCCGCCTGCGGCGGCGGGCAGGCCGGCAGCGGCACCACACAGCCGCCCGCCGAAAGCACCACCAGCGGCCAGCAGGCCGCCGAGCCGGACAAGGAGCCGGAGAGCACCAAGCCGGAGGAAACGGAACCGGCGGAAACCCAGCCGGAGGAGACCAAACCCGCAGAGACGGAACCGGAGGAGATCGATCCCGATGTGTCCCAGCCCGCGGAGCCGGAGCCGGAGGATACTCCCCCGGCTGACGAGGGCAGCGGCGAGTTTACTCTCACCTACGAGAACGGCGTGGTGACCATTTCCGGGAAGGGCGTACTGAACTGGGACGCGCTGCAGATGGCCCACAGAGATAACAGTATGGAAGAAATCCCCTCTGAAGTTCAGCTTCAGTACGTGTTAGAGGCGGGCGTGACGAAGATCACAGATTCGGCCTTCAGCGAGAATATCCGCATGACCAGCATAACCATCCCGGAGGGTGTGACGGAGATCGGGTATGATGCTTTTGGTGACTGTACCGGGCTGACCAGCGTGATCATCCCGGAGAGTGTGAAGAAAATCGGGGATGATGCCTTTTCTGGCTGTACCGCCCTGACCAGCGTCACTATCCCGGAGGGTGTGACGGAAATCGGAGATAGTGCCTTTTTCGACTGCGCGTCCCTGACCAATGTGGCCATCCCGGAGAGCGTAACGGAGATTGGAAGCGGTGTCTTTGGTCGCTGCGCGTCCCTGACCAGTGTAACCATCCCGGAGGGTGTGACAGAGATCAAGACAAACACCTTTGCTGACTGCACCGGGCTGACCAGCGTGACCATCCCGGCAAGTGTAACTAAAATCAGTGGTTTTGCTTTTAACAGATGCACAGTCCTGACCAGCGTCACCATCCCTAACCCGGATGCCGAAGTGGCGGAAAATGCTTTCCCCGCAAATGTGACCGTCAATCAGTAAGCCCCGGCGGCCATCCACAAAATACAGAACAAGGCCGGACACAGCGAATGTGTCCGGCCTTTTCTTTTTTCTGCGCCCGCGGCAATTTTAAAAAACTTTAAAAAAATTTCCCTTGCATTTTAAGATCAGATGGCTATAATGCACTTCGGACAGCGCCCGGGCGCTGTCCGCATCCGCGGTGCCGCGGATGCCGCCACTCTATCCGCTTGGGAGGGTCGTTATGCGTCACGGAGCGTCATTGGCCGCTGTCTCACTGCCTCAGCTGTACCAGTTGGTTTGTGAAAAGTACCGGCACCTGTTTTTGCTGCTCTACTGGCCCCTGTTCGGGCTGGCATTCCACTTCTTTGAGAACATCTTCGCGCCCCACCGCTGGCACATCATGCACTGCGCCCTGGACGACGCGATCCCCTTCTGTGAGTGGTTCGTCATCCCCTACGTGTTCTGGTTCGCCTACCTGATCCTCATGCACCTCTACACCGGCCTGTATGACCCGGCCGCCTTCCGGCGCATGATGTACTTCATCATCTTCACCTACTCCTTCGCCCTGGCGCTGTTCCTGGTGTTCCCCACCGCCCAGCTCCTGCGCCCCGCGGTGTTCCCCCGGGACAACGTCCTCACCCGCTTCATGGCCATGTTCTACCGCCTGGACACCAGCACCAACGTATGCCCCTCCCTCCACGTGGTGGGCTCCATGGCGGTGACCTTCGCCGCCTGGGACTCCCCCCGCTTCCGCGACCGCGGCTGGAAAATCGCCTTCGGCGTGACCACCGCCCTCATCTGCGCGTCCACCGTGTTCCTCAAACAGCACTCGGCGGTGGATGTGGCCGCCGGGCTGCTGCTGTCCGCCGCCGGCTGGCGCCTAGTGTACGGGGGCGGGCTGGAGCGGGCCGCATCCGTTCGGGACCGGGCGCGCCTCCGGCGCGGCGATATGGCAAAGGCCGCCCGCTGACCGCCTCCGCCCCGGAAAGCCCCGCGCATATATTTTGAACAGGAAAGGGCCGCGCTTTATTGCGCGGCCCTTTTTTCGCCGGCGGGGCGCACCCGGCGAGGGAGGTGATTTCCAGATTTTTACTTGTAACCCGGGCTGTACTCTGGTATAATAACATAATACTTAGGCGCGGAGAACCGCGAATCCTGGCGTATCCTCTACATTTGAAAGGATCTGCTGACCGATGAAAAGACGACTGATCCGCCTGTGCTCCTGCCTGCTGGCCGCGCTGCTGCTGGCCGGCTGCTCCGGCGCCGGCGCCGGCACCGGCGCAAATACCCCGTCCGGGTCCGCCCTGCTGGACCCGGAAAACCCCACCAACATCACGATCTGGCACTACTACAACGGGGCCCAGCAGGCCGCCTTCGACCAGCTGGTGGAGGAGTTCAACCGCACGGTGGGCCGGGAGGCGGGCGTCTATGTGGACGCCCACAGCCAGGGCAACGTCAGTGACCTGGAGACCAGCGTGCTGGCCGCCTTCCACAAAGAGGTGGGCAGCAGCGAGCCCCCGGATATCTTCTCCTCCTACGCCGACACCGCCTACACCATCGAGCAGATGGGGGTGCTGGTGGACCTGGAGGACTATATGTCCCAGGAGGAGCTGGCGGAGTATGTGGACTCCTTCCTGGAGGAGGGGCGCATCGGCGCGGAGGGCGAGCTGCGCATCTTCCCCACCGCCAAATCCAGCGAGATCTTCATGATGAGCAAAACCGACTGGGAGCCCTTCGCCGCCGCCACCGGCGCCTCGCTGGACGATCTGGCCACCCTGGAGGGGGTCGCCCGGACCGCCCAGGCCTACTACGAGTGGACCGACGCCCAGACCCCCGACGTCCCCAACGACGGCCGGGCCTTCTACGGCCGGGATGCCATGGCCAACCTGTTCATCATCGGCGCCCGGCAGCTGGGCGAGGAGCTGTTCCAGGTGGAGGGCGACCAGGTCACCCTCCATGTGGACCAGGCCGTGATGAAAAAGATCTGGGATACCTACTACGTCCCCTTTGTGAAGGGGTATTTCGACGCCAACGGCCGGTTCCGCTCCGACGACGTGACCACCGGGGACCTGATCGCCTACACCGGGGCCACCACCTCCGCCAACTACTTCCCCAGCACGGTGGAGACCAGCGCGGGCAGCCGGGAGATCGACTACCTGGTGCTCCCCGCCCCCATTTTCGAGGGGGGCGAGCGCTACGCCGTCCAGCAGGGCGCCGGCATGGTGGTCACCAAGAGCACCCCGGCGCGGGAGTACGCCTCCGTCCTCTTCCTGGAGTGGTTCACCCGGGCGGAGAACAACCTGCTGTTCAGCTGTACCTCCGGCTATATGCCGGTGAAGAAGGACGCCTTCTCCAAAGAGGCCATGGACAAGGTCATCGCGGACAACAGCCTGGAGATCAACCCCAAGACCTACGACACCATGTCCATCTGCTTCGACATGATGGAGGACGCGGCGCTCTACACCAACAAGGCCTTCGACAAGGGGGCCGCGGCCCGGAAGGTGCTGGAGTACAACCTCTCCGACAAGGCCGCCGCCGACCGGGCGGCGGTGGAGGAACAGCTCGCCCAGGGCGCGGACCTGGAGACAGCGGCCGCCCCCTATGTGGACGACGCGGCCTTCCAGAGCTGGTTCCAGGACTTCAAGGCGGCCCTGGAGCAGTCGGTGGCCGGATAACCCATGGAGGAAAAACCGCGAAGGGAGGCGGGCAGAATGGAACACAGCCGGCGCCGGAGCAGGCGGATCTTCCGCCTGGTGCTGATCCCGCTGCTGCTTTTGATCATCATGCAGGCCGCCCTCTCCTTTGGGACGGTCATTCTGGGCGGGACCTTTTCCACCCTGCGCAGCTACGCGGCGGGACGGCTGAGCCAGGTGACTGAGACCCGGCAGATCATCCTGGAGGGCCAAATGGTCCAACAGTGGTCCGAGATGAGCGAGGAGTACGCCACCGCCAACCGCCTGCTCTCCGCCCTGCTGGAGATCAACCAGCTGGATGTGGAAGACTTCCTGGCCGATGAGGCGCTCCAGGAGGAGTATCTCTCCTCCCTGCTCCCTACCTGGAGCTACATGATGCGGAAAAACTCCATCACCGGCTCTTTTCTCGTCCTGACCCCCCAGGGCGTGGAGGACCAGGGCGGCAGCCTCTGCGCCCTCTACCTCCGGGACGGCGACCCGGACACCAATCCCGCCGACTACTCCGACCTGCTTTTGGCCGTGGGCCCCGCCAGCATGGCCCAGGCCCACCAGATCCCCCTGGACCTCAACTGGCGCCCTCAGCTGAACCTGGAGCCCCAGGGGGCGCGGGAGGCCGATCAGTTCATCTACGCCCCCTACCTGGCCGCTCTGGACGACCCGCACCAGGACGTGAAAAACCTGTGCTTCTGGAGCAGCCCCTTCTGTCTGGAGGACCGCAGCACCGACCCCTACCGCATGATCACCTACTCCATCCCCCTGGTCACCGCCCGGGGGCAGGTGTGGGGCGTGATGGGCGCGGAGATCTCCCTCCCCTACCTGGAGGAGAACCTGCCCTACCGGGAGGTGGACCCCGGCCACCAGGGGGGCTACCTCCTGCTGGAGCGCTCCGGCGAGGGGAGCTACCGCCTGATCCACACCTCCGGCCCCATCGTGGGCCAGCTGGCCCTGGACTATGACCAGATCACCCCCGAGCCCACCGGGGTGGAGGACCTGCTCAGCGTGGCCCACGGGGGTCACACGGACTACCTGGTGGTAAAGCCCCTGCGTCTCTACAACACCAACACCCCCTTCTATGACCGGGGCTGGTATCTGGCCGGGGTGGAGACCCGCAGCGCCCTGTTCGGCATCAGCGACACGCTCTCCCAGGTGTTTGTGGTGGCCACCCTGTTCTCCCTGGCCGTCGCCATCCTCCTGGCGCTGCTCCTGGCCCGGCACGTCACCGGCCCCATCCGCCGGCTGTCCGACTGCATCCAAAACAGCCCAGAGAACCAGCTGGGGGCCTTCCCGCCCAGCCACATCACCGAGGTGGACGAGCTGTACGACACCATCCGCCGCCTCACGGACCGACAGAAGCAGACCGAATACGACCTGCTGGAGGAGAAGGAGCGCTACCGGCTGGCCCTCCAGAGCAGCTCCGATATCCTGATCTCCCACGACCTGGACCGCGACCGGGCCATCTTCTACAACCTGGACGGGAGCGGCCACGAGGACGTCCGGGACGGCCTCGTCCAAAAGATCCGCGCCGGCCGCTACGTCCACCCCGACGACCAGCAGGTCCTGCTGGCCCGGCTGGACGAGGCCCAGGACGAGCTGTCCGTCTCCTTCCGGCTCGACCTCTCCGGCCAGGGGGCAGATTACCGCTGGTATGAATTGACGGGGCGCATCCTACCCGCCGGGGGCAGCCGGCCCAGGACCCTCATCGGCGCCCTGCACAACATCCACGATCAGAAGCTCCAGGAGACGGCGGCCTACGAGTCCCTCCACCGGGACTCCCTCACCGGCCTGTACCGCCGCGCCTCCGGCGAGGACATCGTGCGCAGCAGCATCCAGGCCGGCCGCGGCGGCTGCCTGATCCTGCTGGATGTACGGGGCCTGGGAGAGCTCAACCGGCGGCTGGGCGTGGTGGCCGGCAACACCGTGCTGGAGGAGCTGGGCTGTCTCCTGACCGCGTGGCAGAAGTCCGAGGTCCCCACCCAGAGCATCCTTCTGCGCCTGGGCGGCGACGAGTTCCTCCTCTGGCTGGAGAACTGGGGCAAATCCGCCGCCCACCAGGCGGCGCTGGAGCTGTGCCGCCGGGCGGAGCGGCTGTATCCGGGTGGGGCGTTCAGCGTCCAGCTGGCCTGCGGCTGCGCCCAGGCCAGGCCGGGGGAGGGCTACCCCGCCCTGCTGGACCGGGCCTGCTGGGCCCTGTCCGCCGCGAAGGCCCAGGCCGGCGGCCCCCTGTGGGCCAAGGACCCCATCCCCAAGGGCGCCGGCCCCGCCGAGGCCGTCATCGCCCCCATCCAATACACCGCCTCCACCTACCGAGGCATCGTCCCGCTGACCTTCGCCCTGTTCGACCGGGGCGGCGAGGTGGGCGCGGTGCTGTCCATCCTCTTCCCCAAGCTGGGCCGGGAGGTGGACGCCTGCGACATCATCCTGTCCCAGGTGAGCCGGGACTTTTTCACTGCCGCGGCCGCCTACCAGTGGCACAGCGATGGCAGCGCCGGGGACCACGAGGTGGCCCACTTCTCCGCGGCCGCCTTCGCCGCCCTGGAGGCAGAGCTGTGGCCCAGCGGGCCGGAGCCCCGCTCCGCCGAAGCGCTGACAGACGAGCAGCGCCGGTTCCTCCGGGCCCCCCAGGGCCGCGAGGGCATGGTGTTCCCCCTGTACGACAGCGGCAGCTACATGGGCGCGCTCCTCTTCCTGCGCGCCCCCGGCAGCGAGCCCTGGTCCGCCGGGCAGACCGGCCAGCTCCACGAGGTGGTCAAGGTCGTCGAGGCCAACCTGAACCGCCAGCGGTACGACTCGGCCAGCCGGGCCAAGAGCGACTTCCTCTCCCGGATGAGCCACGAGATCCGCACCCCCATGAACGCCATCATCGGCATGACCTACATCGCCAAGACCCACACCGGGGACCGGGAGGCCGTCGCCGCCGACCTGAACAAGATCGACCAGTCCTCCCACTACCTGCTGGGCCTGATCAACGACATCCTGGACATGTCCCGCATCGAGAGCGGGAAAATGACCATCGAGCGCGCCCCCTTCGACCTGGACCGCCTGCTGGACGGGGTCGGCGACCTGATCCGCCCCCAGGCCCAGGCCAAGGGCATCCAGTACGCCCTGCACGCCCAGGTCAGCCACCCCTGGGTGGAGGGGGACGCCCTGCGGCTGAACCAGGTGCTCATCAACCTGCTGGGCAACGCGGTGAAGTTCACCCCGGCGGAGGGCTCCATCACCCTGACCGTGCGCCAGGACCCCGGCGGGGCGGTATATTTCTCCGTGAGGGACACCGGCATTGGCGTCAGCCCGGAGAATCAGGAGCGCATCTTCCAGTCCTTCGAGCAGGCGGAGACCAGTACGGTCCGGCAGTACGGCGGCACCGGCCTGGGGCTGGCCATCAGCAGCCGCCTGGTGCGGATGATGGGCGGCGTGATCCAACTGGACAGCGCCCCGGGCCGGGGCAGCGACTTCTCCTTCACCGCTTCCCTGCCCCCCTGTCAGCCCCCGGAGGAGGCCGGGGACGCTGCGGCGGGGCCCGGCGCGGCGCAGAGCGCCGAGGGACTGCGCATCATGCTGGTGGAGGACAACGAGCTCAACATCGAGATTGCCCAGTCCATCCTGGAGATGCACGGGGCCCACATCACCCTGGCCCACAACGGCAGGGAGGCGGTGGACAAGTTCCTCGCCAGCCAGCCGGGGGACTTCGACCTGATCCTGATGGACATCCAGATGCCGGTCATGGACGGCCTGACGGCCACCAAGGCCATCCGCCGCTCCGATCACCCCCTGGCCGCATCCATCCCCATCGTGGCCATGACCGCCAACGCCTTCGACGAGGACATGAAGCGCTCCGTGGAGAGCGGCATGAACGGCCACCTGTCCAAGCCTCTGGACTTCGACAAGGTGTTCCAGGTCATCACCCAGGTGCTGAAAAAGCCCTGACACACAGACGAAAACCGGCGGCGCCCTGTGCGGGCGCCGCCGGTTTATTTGTTGTCTCTCTGTCCCCGCCGCCCCTGGGGGGCGGCGTCTGTGCCGCGCTCAGTTCCCTTTCTGCGCCGCGATCTCGTTGAGCTTGTCGGCCACAGCGCCGTAGCCGGAGAAGAAGGAGCACAGCAGCGGGGTCTTTACATCCTTCAAATCGGGCAGCAGGGCCCGCATGGACACCTGGGCCATGACGATGGCGTCGTAGCCCATCTTGTCCAGCTCCCGGATGCTCTCCATGAGGATGCGGTTGTGCTCCTCGGGGTGACCGGCCTGGAGGGCGTCCCAGGCGGGGTTCTGGAGGTACTGGGTGCACTCCATCTTCTTGCCCTGCTCCGCACCCACCTTCTCAATGAGCCGCTGGCTGGGGCCCAGGGTGGTCTCCACGGTGGCGATGAGGGCAATCTTCGTGCCCAGCCGGACGGCCTCCTGGGCCATGGGCAGGTCCACCTTCATCACGGGGATGTGGACCTCCTTGGCGTAGATATCCGCCACCTCGCCCACGGTGGAGCAGGAGTTGACGATCAGGTCCGCGCCGGAGATCTCCGCCGCCTTGGCGTAGAGGGTCATGCGGTCGATGATTGCCTGGGTGGGGCCGCCGTTGGCCCGGACATCGTTGAGCAAAGTGCTGTCGGTGATGAACTCCACCCGCACACCGGGGACCCGCTCCTTCAAAAAGGCGATGGTGTCCTCCCGCTTGGCGAAGCTGGTCTGCAGGATACAAACATGGGGGGCTGACATGGCGATCTTCCTTTCTTTAACCGTTTTTCCGGGCGACGAGCGCCTTTGCTTTCTGAACGATGGACTCCACGTCCATGCCGTGGTCCTTATAGATGAGCTCCGGGTCGCCAGACTCGCCGAAGCGGTCCTGGATGCCCACGATCTCCATGGGGACGGGGCAGTTCTGGACCACCACCTCGGACACCGCGCTGCCCAGGCCGCCGAAGATGGTGTGGTCCTCGATGGTCATGACCGCGCCGGTCTCCCGGGCGGCTTTGAGCACCGCCTCCTTGTCCAGGGGCTTGATGGTGGCCATATCCACCACCCGGACGCCGATGCCCTGCTCCTTCAAAATGGCGGCGGCGTCCAGGGCCTTTTTCAGCAGGATGCCGGAGACGATCATGGCCATGTCGTTTCCATTGTCCAGGACGGTGCGGGCCTTGCCGATCTCAAAGGTGTAGGTCTCCGGGTCATACAGGTCGGCCACCGGGTTGCGGTGGAGCCGGACGTACAGGGGGCCCTTGAAGTCCACCGCCGCGTGGGCCAGGGCGCGGGCGGCCACGGCGTCGGCGGGCTGTACCACCGTCATGTTGGGGAAGGCCCGCATGATGGCCACGTCCTCGATGGCAGCGTGGGTGGCCCCGTCGCCTCCCACCTGGAGGCCGGCGTGGGTGCCGATGATAGTCACGTTCAGATTGGGGTAGCACACGAAGGTGCGCACCTGCTCGCAGGCCCGCATGGAGGCGAACACGGCGAAGGTGGCCAGGAACACCTTGTTCCCGCAGGCCGCCAGGCCCGCCGCGGCCCCCACCAGGTTCTGCTCCGCGATGCCGAAGGAGAACTCCCGCTCGGGGAAGTATTTTCCGAACTTTTCAAGACCGCAGGTCTTGGTGTCCGCGTTGCACACCACAAAGTCGTCCCGGGTCTTTGCGATCTCAATGATCTCATGGCCGAAGGCCATTCTGGTCGCCAGCGTCTTTGCCATTACACAACGCCCCCTTCCTTGATCTCCGCAATGGCCTGTACCATCTCCTCATCGCTGGGCGGCGCGCCGTGCCACTTGGAGTCGTCCTCCATGAAGGAGACGCCCTTGCCCTTGACGGTGCGCATCAGAATCGCGGTGGGGTGGCGCATGGTCTTGGCGGTGTGGAGGGCGGTGAGCACGTCCTTCATGTTGTGGCCGTTGACCTCCACCACCCGCCAGCCAAAGGCGCGCCACTTGTCAGCGATGGGCTCTACGGTCATGATTTCGTTGGTCCAGCCGTTGATCTGCACGCCGTTGCAGTCCACAATGGCGACGAGGTTCTTGAGGTCGTGGTGGTTGGCCGCCATGGCCGCCTCCCAGACCATGCCCTCCTGGATCTCGCCGTCGCCCAGCATGACGTAGGTCATGTAGTCCTGGTGGTGCAGCTTGCCCGACAGGGCCATGCCCACGCCCACGGACAGGCCGTTGCCCAGGGAGCCGGCGGTCATGTCCACGCCGGGGGTCTTGTTCATGTCGGGGTGGCCCTGGAGGATGGAGTGGTACTGCCGCAGGGTGGGCAGCAGGGCGGGGTCGAAGTACCCCCGGCGAGCCAGGCAGGCGTACATCACCGGGCAGGAGTGGCCTTTCGACAGGATGAAGCGGTCCCGGTCGGGCCACTGGGGATTTTTCGGGTCGATGTTCAGCACGTGAAAGTACAGGGCGGTCACCATCTCCACCGCGGACAGGGAGCCGCCGGGGTGGCCCGCCTTGGCGGCGTGGATCATGGTGATGATGTCCTGCCGGATCTGGACGGCCTGCTCCTCCAGCCGCTCCACATCCCGCTGGGTAAAGTAGTTGTGGTTCACCTTCATCAGCCTTTCCCGCCCCGCTTTTCGGCGGAGCGACGTTCTTTTGTGCCTAAAAAGATACCGCAGGCGCGGGGAAAAGTCCAATTCTTGTTGTCAATCGAATCTATCAGAAAAAATGATAAATCTTTCAAAAGTCCCTTGACAGGGGGCGGAAAAACGGGGATAGTAGAGGGGAGGAAAGAAAAACCGGCCTTGGCGGGACCAGCATTCCGCACAAGGCGGGAGCCCAGGATTTGTGAGGATGAACAAGGAGGTCCCTATGGAGCTTTACGGGATGGAATACGTTCTGGCGGTGGCGGACACCGGGAGCTTCTCCCTGGCGGCCAGGGAGTGCCACGTGGGGCAGCCCGCCCTGTCCCAGCAGGTGGCCAAGCTGGAGAAGGAGCTGGGGGTGGCCCTGTTCGCCCGGACCTCCCGCTCGGTGGTGCTCACCCAGGCGGGGGAGGAGTTCGTCCGCCGGGCCCGGGAGATCCTCCAGCACACCGAGGCCCTGCGCGCTGAGATGTTCCGCTACGCCGGTCTCCAGAAGGGCACCCTGAACCTGGGGATCATCACCAGCCTCCAGTGCATCGACTTCGGCGCCCTGCTCTCCGCCTTCTGCGGGACCTACGGGGACATCGCGGTGAACATCACCCAGGCGGGGACCTACCGCCTGCTGGACATGCTTCTGGCGCGGACGGCGGACCTGGCCTTCCTTAACAAGCCGGTGGGAGGCATCCCCGCCCCGCTGAACTTTGTCAAGCTGGGGGAGGACCGCTACTCCCTGGCTATCCCCCGGCTCCACCCCCTGGCCGGGCGGAAGGAGGTCAGCCTGAAAGAGCTCTCCGGGGAGAAGTTCATCTTCCACCAGAGCGGCCAGGCGGCCGCGGAGCTGTGCCAGCGGGCCTGTGAGCAGGCGGGCTTCGAGCCCCAGGTGGTCTGCCGCTCGGCGGACCCCACTACCGGGCTGTACATGGTCCAGGGCGGCCTGGGGGTGGCCTTCCTGCCCTCGGAGGAGTTCCGCTCCCGGGACGTGCCCGGGGTTGTGGAGCTGAAAATCACCGAGCCCATCATCAAGGAGGTGGGCATCGCCTGGAGGAAGGACGCGGCCTCCCCCGTAGTGGACGCCGCCGTGCGGTTCGCCACGGAGTGGGTCAGATAAAAAGGTAGCAGCGGGGGCCCGCCGGGATGTGATTGACTTCCCGTGGATAAGGTGCTACAGTAGTCTCACGCTGTCCCGCACTGGCGGCGGGGAGTCCCCCGCGGCGGGACGTCCCTCTAGGCCCCAATGCACCCAATGCAAAGGAGTGATCGGCAATGACCTACAATTCCGAACAGCGGACCCTGTTCCTTTTGATCTACGGCTTTCTCGTCTGGGCGGCGGAGGTGGTCTTTTTCGCGGTCCGAAAGAAGGAGTTCATCAACCGGGGGCTGCTCTCCCTGCCCATTGATTTCGAGATCGGCATCGTTTTCTCTAATATCGCCCTGGTGCTGCCCACCCTGGGGCGCAACTATGTGGGGATGTACCTGATCACCCTGGCCAACCTGGTCTTTACCCGGGCCGTGCTGGGCTTCTTCGGCGGACGGATCACCAGAAACGCCAAGTGGCTGGAGGGCGCCCCCAGCGGCACTTGGCGGAACCTCCTGTTCAACGCGCTGTCCGCCGCCGCCATCCTCCTGATCTACCTGCTGATCCAGCCGATGCTCATGGTCCTGACGGAGATGATCCCCGCTCCCGTGCTCTCGGTGGTCCATGTCGCCGCGTGGGTGCTGATCCTGCTGGACTTCGCCGCCGTGGTTTTTGCCATGCGGAAGGGAAAGGACAGCTTCAAGAAGCAGATGGAGCGGGGCAAGACCGACGAGCTGTCGGCGCTGATCTCCGCCGCCGTCTGGCGGCGTCTGGAGCGGGCCTACCCGGGCATTGAGGACGAGAAAAAGCGGGACGAGATCGTGTTCGCCCGGGGGATGAGCCTGGACAAGCTGGTGTGGGTCTTTCTCATCTCGGCCCTGCTGGGGGACATCATCGAGACCTTCTACTGCCGGCTGGTGGGCGGCACGTGGATGAGCCGCTCCAGCGTGGTGTTCGGCCCCTTCAGCTTCGTATGGGGCGTGGGCGCCGTGATCCTGACGGTGAGCCTCATCCGCCTCAAGGACAAGAACGACCGCTGGATCCTGCTGGCGGGCGGCATCCTGGGCGGGGCTTTCGAGTATATGTGCAGCGTGTTCACCGAGATCGTGTTCGGCAAGGTGTTCTGGGACTACAGCTATATGCCGCTGAACATCGGCGGGCGCACCAACGTGCTGTTCATGTTCTTCTGGGGCATCCTGGGACTGGTGTGGGTCAAGATCGCCTACCCGCCCCTGGATAAGCTGATCGAGAGGTTTCCGCCGGTGGCGGCCAAGGTGCTCACCTGGCTCATCATCGCGCTGATGGCCTTCAACGGCCTGTTCACCATGGCGGTGATGCTGCGCTACAACCAGCGGCAGGCCGGCGCCGCCCCCGCCGGCGTCCTGGAGGAGTTCATCGACAGCACCTATGACGACGAGTTCGTGGAGAACCGCTGGCAGAACATGGTCAGCGCCGACGGAGACACCTGACCTGCCTCGGGACACTTTTTATCCCGGCAAGCCGCGCCGCCGCTGGATTTTGACGCCGGTGCCCCGCCCGGGGCGGAGCATTTTTGTGCAAAACCGCCTTTGACAGCGCCGTGAAAAAGCGGTAAAATATCAACAAACGTGTAGCGTAACTGCGTAAATCCAGTTTCGTTGCACGTTTGTTTTCGAAGACACCAGCTTTTTTTGACGCGGTTGGGAGGAATGGGAATGTACACGGCAGGAACCATGATTTTATACGGCCGCACCGGCGTATGCCGGGTGGAGGGCGTCACAGAGCGGACCCTGCCCGGCGAAAAGGCGGCGGTGCCCTACTACCTCATGCGCCCGCTCTACCAGAGCGGCACCATCGGCGCCCCGGTGGAAAAGGTGGAGGATGGCACCATCTTCTCCCGGCCCCTGATGGATAAGAGCCAGGCCCAGGCGTTCATCGAGGCCCTGCCCACCGTGCCGGCGGAGCCCTACCACAACCAGAACCTCAACCAGCTCAAGGACCACTACCGCCAGCAGCTCCAGAGCTTCTCCTGCCTGGACATGGCCCGGCTGCTGCGCTCCATCTACGCGAAGAAGCAGGAGGCGGAGGGCCAGAACCGGAAGCTGGGCTCGGTGGATCAGCGGTTTCTGGAGGAGACGGAGGCCCTGCTCTACGGGGAGCTGGCCGTGGCGCTGGAGATCGGCCGGGATGAGGTCCGCAGCTACATCGCGGACACCCTGGCCGGGCAGTAAGCGGAGGTCTCGCCCGGATCGTCTTTCCTTGAATGGTGAAAAAACAGCCTGTTCGGTCTGGAGGCCGAACAGGCTGTTTTCTTGTCTGCGCTCTGGGAAAATAGGCGGATTTTCACTCAACCGCTCTCCTCCGGGCCCAGCTGCTCCCTCAGCTCCTGGAGGAACAGGGCGGCGGCCCGGGTAAAGCTGCGGTTCTTCTTCCAGACCACGTGGACGCCGATCTCCAGGGGCGGCTCCAGGGGGCGGAAGCACAGGGTGCTGTCTCCGGAGGTGTTGACCAGCCGGTCCAGGGTGACGGTATAGCCCAGCCCCTCGTCGGTGAGGAGGGAGGCGTTATAGACCAGGCTGTAGCTGGTGACGATCTCCAGCTCCTCCGGTTTTTTCCGGATCCACTGGGTCAGCAGCCCGACGGAGGCGCCCTGCCGGGGCCAGATCAGCGGCCTGTCCCACAGGTCCTTGGGGCGGAGGCCCTTTTTCCTGGCCAGGGGGTCGTCCTTCCGCATCAGCACCCCCCACACGTCCCGGTAGGGCAGGGTGAGGACCTCGTACTTCTCCGGGTCCACCGGCCCCACCCGCAGTCCGAAATCGGCCAGCCCCTTGTCCAGCTGCTCCTCCACGACGGTCCGGTCACCGCTGGAGATGTGCAGGCGGATCTGGGGATACCGCTCCTGGAGGCTCCGGGCCGCCCGGGCCAGAAGGCGCACCGCGTCGGTCTCGCCGGCGCAAAGGTACACGTCCCCGGCCACCAACCCGCCGCCGGACGCGAAGGCGGCCTGGGTTCGGTCGGCCAGGTCCAGGATCTCCTCCGCCCGGCGGCGCAGGAAGAACCCCTCCTCGGTGAGGACGATCTTCTGGTTCCGGCTCCCCCGGTTGAAGAGCTTGACCCCCAGGGACTGCTCCAGCTCCATCAGCTGCCGGGACAGGGTGGGCTGGGTGATGTGCAGCCGCTCGGCGGCCAGGGTGATGCTCTCCTCCCGGGCCACCGTCAAGAAGTAGCGCAGGGTGCGCAGTTCCACGGCGGTTCTCCCTCCCTTCCCGTTTTATTTTCTGATCTCCCGGTCCCTTCTCAGCCCGCGAACGCCCTGCGGAAGAAGGTCTCCAGCTTGTCGAAGGGGATGATGTCCACCTGGTCGTACAGGTCGGTGTGGACCGCGCCGGGGATGATCATCAGCTCCTTGTTGGCCGCCCAGGGGCTGTTCTCCACCATGGCGGCGTAGGCGTCCCGGCTGAAGTAGCAGGAGTGGGCCTTCTCCCCGTGGACCACCAGTACGGCGCTCCTGATCTCCCTGCTGTAACACAGGATCGGCTGGTTGAGGAAGGACATGCAGCCGATCTTGTTCCAGCCGCCGTTGGAGTTGAGGGAGCGGGGGTGGTAGCCTCTGGGCGTCTTGTAGTAGGCATAGTAGTCCTTGACGAAGAAGGGCGCGTCGTCGGGCAGGGGGTCCACCACGCCGCCGCCCAGCTCGTAGGAGCCGGCTTTGAAGTCGGCGGTGCGCTGGGCGTTGAGGGCCTTTCTGGCCTCGTACCGGGCGTCGTCACTGTCGGCGGCGTCGAAGTTCACCCGGGCCATGTCGTACATGGTCATGGCGGCGGTGGCCTTGATCCGGGTGTCCAGGGCGGCGGTGTTCAGCGCCATGCCGCCCCAGCCGCAGATGCCGATGATGCCGATCTGCTCCGGGTCCACGTTGTCCTGGACGGACAGGAAGTCCACGGCGGCCTGGAAGTCCTCGGTGTTGATGTCCGGGGAGGCCATACACCGGGGCTGGCCGCCGCTCTCGCCGGTGAAGGAGGGGTCGAAGGCCAGGGTCAGGAACCCCCGCTCGGCCATGGTCTGGGCGTAGAGCCCCGACGCCTGCTCCTTCACCGCGCCGAAGGGGCCGCACACCGCCAGGGCGGCCAATTTTTCGGTGGCGCTCTTTGGGGTGTAGAGGTCCGCCGCCAGGGTGATGCCGTAGCGGTTGGGGAAGGTGACCTTCCGGTGGTCCACCTTTTCGCTCCGGGGGAAGGTCTTGTCCCACTCCCGGGTCAGGTCCAAAGTAGTTTTCATATCAGCTCTCCGTCCTTTCCATGCCGGTCATGCTTTTTCGCCGCCGGGGCCGCGCGGGAGCGCACAGTCCCCGAGGCAAATTCTGGATATTTCTATTATGGCACCCCGCGGCGGCGGTGTAAAATACTTATTTTGTATAGAATCTCATGCCTTTCAGGCATATCATTTTCTATACCTGAACACTCCTTCCGTCCCACGCAGGGCCCCGCCGCGCGCGCTGTCGAAAAAGGCCCCGCCGGAACACCGGCGGGGCGCTTTTCTTTCCTTGCGGCAGGTTTTACTTGTTGAGGGCCTCGTTGACCGCCACGGCCACGGCCACGGTGGCGCCCACCATGGGGTTGTTGCCCATGCCCAGGAAGCCCATCATCTCCACGTGGGCGGGGACGGAGCTGGACCCGGCGAACTGGGCGTCGGAGTGCATCCGGCCCATGGTGTCGGTCATGCCGTAGCTGGCGGGGCCGGCGGCCATGTTGTCCGGGTGCAGGGTGCGGCCGGTGCC
>CANQHN010000029.1 GCA_947623745.1 uncultured Oscillospiraceae bacterium | reverse complement strand
ATCAGCATCTTCTTGATAAGCCCCTCCGCGATCACATCTTCCTCCGGGATCTCGATTACGCGGGCTTTGGGATAGTTTTTCGGCGTGGCGGAGCAGCGGATGATCTTCTCAGGGGCAAAATAGCGGAGAATATCCGCCGCCTTCACTGTGTCGTTCTGGTGGCTCTCGTCCACGATGACCACGAAAGAGAGGCCGCTGTTCCGGGCATTTCGGATATGCTCCAGGAAGTTGGTGCGCTCCCCGTCCTTCAGGGCGTTGTTCCCCTTCTTCGTCAGCTTTTCCCAGTTGATGAAGCAGGCGTCGTTCTCCTCGAAGCCGGAGGTCATCACGTCGGTCAGCAGCTTAGTGTGGCTGCCGTAGATGTATCGGTCCATCTTGGCTTTGCTCTGCTCCTCCAGGTTGCCCTTGCCGGGGGTCAGCCAAATAAAGACCTTTCCGAAGAAGCTCTTGCCGTACTCATCCATGAAGTGGGTCAGGATGATCGTCTTGCCGCTGCCAGTGCAGCTTTTCAGAATGATTTCCTGCTCCGGGCCAGACATGGCCTCCATCAGATCGGCGATGGCTTTCAGCTGAAAATCCGCAAGCCGCATAGTCAGCCCTCCAATTCGCGGTAGTAGTAGTCGGGGATGATATGTACTATGATCTCCCGTTCCTTCAGAAGCGCCTCCTGATCCCCGGTGGGCAGGATGTCGTGGCCCAGGTAGAGGGTGTGGCACTTGGCAAATGCCTCCGGGCGGGCAATGAAGTCCGCCAGTTCCTCGTCGGTGAGAACGATGGCAATCTCCGCATTTTCAATGAAATTGATCCCGTTTTCCAGTTCCACCAGCTCCCGGACGTGCCGCAGGAGCTCGTCCGCGTATTCATAATAGAGCCGCCGGTCGATAGGCACATAGTCGATGCGGTAGAATTTCAGACCAGCCTCGTAGCCCTCGCGCTCCATGACCCGTTTGATGCGTTCGTAGGTCACACTCCGGCAGATGTCGTTCTCGTTGTTGGTGCAGAGGATGAATCGGCGATGGCTGTCTGGATTTGCCGCGTTGTGCGCCAAGACCGCATGGCCGGTGGTGCCACTCCCGGCGAAGAAGTCGAGAACGGTGCTGTCGGGTTGGGAGGCGATGGTAATGATGCGCTCCATCAGGCGGACAGGTTTTGGGGTAGAAAAGGCGGTCATATCCCCAAGAATTTTCCCAACTTCTTTTTTTGCCTCATCCGTGTGCCCGGTATCGGAAAATGGCCAGAAATTAGTCGGGAGTTTTCCTCCAACATTGTCAAGGTAGGTCTTTCGAGCGATGCCGCCTTTCCCGCCTTTGGTAAAGAAAAAACGGGGCCACGGGCCTCTGTTATAAATCATCTGTGCCTTTGCAACAGAAATCTCTAATGGTTCGGATAAAACGATGGCTTTTACATCTTGCCTAACCTCACTAATAGGGATACCACAAATAGAAGCACGCTTCTTTTCATCGTGTAAATTACGGAGTTCATAATTACACCAACCACACATAATTTTGAGCATATCACTTTGCTGGTAACGCCAACACGAACCACCACTCGGGTATAGCATTTTCCCTGTAAAGGGGTGCTGGATTGCGTAAACCATCCCTTGGTGAGTTGCTGCTCCTGGTGCATACGCATTATCGGTTCTCCAGGGGGCAACATCATAATCAGGGTTTTTATACTTTGAATTCATTTCCTCTGTACGGGGCAGTTTATTTGGACTCCAATCCGGCTTTGCGCTGTAAACCAGAATGTGCTCCACCTCGCTGACGATTCCCTTGGAGTCATTCCTGGTGGAATATGTTCTCTGCCACGACACATCGGCCGCAAAGCAACTTTCGTCAAAGATACTGTCGCACAGCAGTTTCAGCCCCGCCTGCTCTCGGTCGTCGATGGAGATGAAAATGACGCCGTTCTCGCTGAGCAGGTGCTTTGCAAGCTCCAGCCGCTTACTCATGAAGGACAGCCATTTGCTGTGCCGGAAGGTATCCTGGGCGTCCACAAAGCAATCGTCGTAGACAAAATCCCGGTTGCCTGTGTTGTAGGGCGGATCAATGTAAATAAGGTCGATCCTGCCCCGGTGGGTTTTCTCCAGCAGGCGCAGGGCGGCCAGATTGTCCCCCTCCAGCAGAAAATTCATCTGTCCGCCGTGATCCAGCAGCAGGTCTGGCTCCTCCGTCAGCACAGGGGTATGGGTCGCCAGCGTCTCGTCGATGGCCTCCTGGTGTTCCTCAAAGACCAGGCCGTACTTCTTGCCGTTCACATCGCTTTCCAGGTCGGAGAGGTAGGTGAGCAGATTTCCGGTGTTCTCGTCCTGCGGCGCGGCGGCGATATAGGCGCGGATGACCTTGATCTTTGCAATCAGGTCGTCTCGCTTTTGTTTGGAGAGGTTAGTGGACATTTGGGTTCCCTCCAATTTAGAATCCTGCTTAAAAGTCACATGGCGTGAAGCGCTAATATGTTGTCCAGTGTTGTTTTAGCCTTCGGGCCACACCCCTAAATTGTTTAAATTATATAATCGTTTATTTGATTGATAACTTGATAAACACCATTAACTATTTTTTTGCATTGTTGACGTGTAACACTATATTGTGAATGTACCACTCTATTGCGAGTAGTAATCCAATTTTGAATTTCTGAATAATAATTACTATTTGACCTTTCGCAATAAAAATTAATCAAATTTCTTAAAGATTTCGGTGCTTTTGAAATTTCACCTTTACGCTCTGCTTGTTGCCAATAATCAGATAAAGTTATTTCAAGTATTCGTATAGAGGATATTACTGCGGCGTTGTATTCCTTAAGTTCAAATAAACGTCGAGGTTCATCATATGGATTGTTGTTTCTTTTCTTTAAGTCTTCAGAAATGTATGAAATTCTGTCTTCAATAGCAGAAAGCAATTCATTAAGCCCAGCATCAAAGTCTCCCTTGATAACATAGTTTGTAGTTAACTCAATAGGTATAAGGTCATAGCTGGAAGAAACAACAATGCATGGTATTTTCTTCTCAACAATGATTCCAGCCTCCATGTTCACAAAAGCGCTACCGTCTGACATATCAATAATAGCCAGCGATGACTTTTGAATAATAACACTAATTTTTGCGGAAAAATTATCACCCGGCAGAAAAAAGTCATCTGCCGCCATAGGGGTCAGGTCATATTTTTCCACGATTGGAAAGACATACTTTTTATAAAGAGACAGCTTGCTGTATGGGACTGAGAAAAAGCATATTTTTGCAGAATTAATAATATCATATTTTATTTTTTCTACCGCTTCTTCCTTTGACGCCTCAAGGTTTGCACTGCTTTGCTTGTCCCAATATTCAAGTAATTCCTCAAATAATGTTGACAGTGCCTCGCTGTACTTTTCCTTCTTTACTGGCAAATTGATTACAGTAATTCCGCGACGTTTAAAACGAGCGATATCGCTATTTGTCGCTGAACACAGAATCGCATATCCAGTTCTCCGGAGAGACCCCAATCGGCTCCCAATAATCGACCAAATCATTCTAAGATCCGGATCGTTTAGGCTATATCCGACAAGCAACGGGGTCTTGGTTATCAAAAGGTTGGCAATATATGTGACAAACAGGGGATTATTCGCGATATACAAATCGTAATCGTTTTCCGTTATCACCATTTTGGCAGGATCATTAAAATCTCCATGGAGCTTGAGAATGGTAGTTTCTTCTCCTAAATACGTTGAGAGTCTGTTCTCATTGGAGATAACATGATATGGTTTGCCTCGGCTGGAATAAATTTCACCATATGCGTTTTCCAGAAGAAAATCGAAATTGGTTGTGCAAACCAAATTGAAATGAAGGCGACAGAATTTCAGGTGTGCTTCACCCGGAAAGATGTTATTGATATGAAGTTCCTGTGCAACCATTTCGATTAAATCCGCACGAGAATATTGTTCTTCATACTGTGAGAGTGCCTCAATGGGGCCAATGTCTTCGCTGGCTGAAAGATACTCTGCTGCCTTTTTCCCTAAACCATTCCAGTCCGGGATTTTAACACCATCGGTGCTGTTTGCGTTCAATGAGAAGCCGGCTCCTATAAAGGGTATACACCTATTGTCTACAATGTCCTTCAGCAATGATTTCGGTAATTTTTCTATGTACATATCTATCCTCCTCTATCTACTATTCTGTAGAGGGACTCCGTAATTTATTGTATATTATACCAAATTGAATCTTCATTAGCAATGAAGAAGTGAGTTATCCTTTTACAAAAATAGATTGTACCACATTACACGCAGGACCTCAGGACTGAAGAAAAATGTTAGCCCTGAGGTTTTTCGGATCTACTAGCGCCTCATATTGATTCCCACAAAACCAAAACTGCATAATTGTGCAGGCCAATAAAATTCAGCCTGCACAAAATCTTTATTTCAAGTCCTTTTCCGTTATTTCGCGTGAAGGCAAGAGAAACATGACAACAAAATTTGAACCTGCACTGTCCCTTCGCGGTCCAAGTTTTTGCCTGCAGCTCCCTCTGCAATTCAAAAATTGCGCCGCATAAAACAATACAACCCGAGGCAAAAAAATTCTTTAACTGCTCATTCAGCGACAGACCGCCTGCTGTGAATCGATACAGTGTTTACAATGAAGAAAGAGGCCGAAAAAAGCGGTACAAGAAAGCCCAGCAGCTTTTCATCAGGCAGGCGGAAAGAATCCGGTGGGAGCCGGAGAAAACTGCCAAGCGCCGTACAAGGTCGGAGTGGTCATGGTACAGCCATGTCCCTCCGATTTGTACGGCGCTTTTCGCTTGTCCAATCCTTGTTAAAAGTCCTTTCCCGCCTGCGCGGGAAAGGACTTTTATGATTACAACGCAATAGAGGCCGAAAAACTCCAAAATCTTCGCAGGGTGACAGGGTTATCACAGGAACGGCTTGCGGAACAAAAACTGCAAATGTGACGGATTAGGGTAGATAATGGTAGGTAAATGTGACGGATTACGTTCTGTTAAGAAGAGCATATCTGAGTTATGATTTTGTCACAGAGATAAAGCACTCTGTACGAACCTTGAAAAACACCGCCCATGGCGGTCATATCCGGCGACTGGAATACGTTCCCTGACGGCCCGCCTGAAAAACGGAAAGCGATTCGGAGGATGCGCCAAGACCACCTGTAACAGAAAATGAACTGCAGTGAATTTCCATTCTCTGTTATTAAGGACGGCTAAATAAGGTGCTAAGCGGTTCCCATCCATCCCAAAACAGACCCGGCAAGCTGTCTCGCAACGACACCGTCAGAACATAATGATACTCCTGCCCAGCCACAGACACAAGCAATGGGGGCAGTTCGGAGAGATCCTCGGAGGGGTGAGATTCCCGTGATGTGCGCCAGCACAGTTCCAGACCGCCGCCCACGGCTCGGGTAGTAGTGTCGAATAGAGTCAGCAAAACAAATCAGAAACAGCGAGGCCGCTAAGCTGGACAGTAGATGGTAGAGGATGAGCCACCAGCACCTGCTTATAGGAGCGGGTGTCAAATCACCAGGAGGTGCTGCGAACAAAAAGTGTGGTACTGAGGGTTCTGGAAAGCCGTAGGGAATACGGCGAGATATGCATCGGGAAGTTGAACTCGGTGTGAACCGCTGGATAGGCATTGTCAGAACGATAAAGCTGCTAAAAGCGACCTTCCCTACGTGGGTCATGATAGCTATGGCGGATACCTATTTACTGGCCATATGAAAATAGAATAATACCAGGAAAACATACAAATTGTAATCTCTTTCTATTTCCACATTTCGTGGTGCAGGATTGGCCTGCGTGATATTTGATACCACAGGTGCAAAGTGCGGAGCAACAGGTGGATTATTCCCAGCCCATCTTTTAAGAGAGGGAAGTCTTGATATTAGGATTTTGTTTGCCTAAACTTTCCTTCATAGCGATTACTCCTTGAAATTTTGAGAAAAACTGCGTATAATAAAGATAGGAAAAGTGGGAGGTGAGCCGCATGGTCTATACGCTTGATGAACTTCGGGAAATCGTTGCGCCCATTGCGGCGCGATACCGGCTGAAAGCTGTCTATGTTTTTGGCTCCTACGCTCGAGGTGAAGCCCAGGAGGACAGTGACGTGGACCTGTTGATCGATGACACTGACTCCGGGTTGATTGGACTTGATTACGGAGGCCTCTACAGTGACCTCGAAGAAGCAATCGGGAAACCAATTGATATGGTGATCATGGATTCTTTGGAACAGCCGACCAACTATAAGAGCCAGCTACATTTCAGAGAGACCGTACGGCGGGAAAGGCGGGAGATATATGCTGCCGCGTGACCAGGAACGTCTATTCAAAATCAAAGAATACTGTGAAGAGATCCGAGCAACGATTCAGCGGTACGGTGCGTCTTTCGAAATCTTTCAAACAGACCACGATTACCAGCGATCCATTTCTTTCAGTATCCTTCAGATAGGCGAACTCGTTGGCGGACTCACAGATGAGTACCGCAACAGAACGAAAAGTCATATCATGTGGCACCAAATCAAAGGGATGCGGAATATTGTCGTCCATGATTATGGTTCGGTCAAATTGAAAATCATTTGGGATGTAGTCACTATAAATATCCCGGAATTGTCTCAATTTTGTGAAGAGCAGCTTTCTAATATCGAGTAGAAAAAAGGACGCCGTACTGACGGCGTCCTTTTCTTATTCTTCAAAAGTCCCATCGCTAACCTCCCAAGTATCATATCTCATATACTTTTGCCTTTTTGATTAACATCCATATGCAGGTTCCCCAGTTCTGCGACAGTAGCCCGCATCAGGATCTTGCCGCCTCTACACCGGCTTCTTAGTAAAGAGAAGACGGAAGAAACCCACTGTGGCACGGTGTAAGCCGTAGTCCTTTGGCCCTGTCTTACCAACAGGGGGACTTACAGTCCGTCCTTGAAGAATCCCTCAAGTTCGGAGAGAGGCATTTTGGACAGGATGCATTCCCCGGCCCGTCGGGGGAGGACCAGAGTGATGGTATCCCCCCGGCGCTTCTTGTCGGCGGCGGCCCCCTGGGCCAGAACCTCTGCGGGGAGATGACAGGCAAAAGGTAGGCCGCTTTTCGCCAGAGCGTCCTCCAATGCCTCCAGCACAGACGGGGATACAGTTCCCCGCTTTACACAGGCCCGGGTCACCAGGGCCATTCCCATAGCTACTGCCCGACCGTGGGTGAGGGTGAAGCCGCTGTGCCGCTCCATGGCGTGGCCGGCAGTGTGGCCGAAGTTCAGGAGCTGCCGGGCGGCGTTGTCACGCTCATCGGCGGCTACCACATCGGCCTTGATCTGAACGCACCGGGCGATGATACCCTCGGCATCCGCTGACAGGCCGCCGTTCCGGAGCTGTTCCAACAGGCCCGCGTCGGCAATCATGCCGTATTTGATGGCCTCGGCCAATCCATCGGAGAGCGTCTCCGGGGACAGCGTGGCCAGACAGCGCACATCGCACAGCACCAGCCGGGGCTGCCAGAAGGCACCGGCCAGATTTTTGCCCTGGGGCAGGTCCACAGCGGTCTTTCCCCCAACGGAGGAATCCACCTGGGCCAGCAGGGTGGTAGCCAGCTGTACAAAGTCCATCCCCCGCAGATAGGTGGCGGCGGCAAAGCCCGCCAGGTCTCCCACTATCCCACCCCCCAGAGCCACGATCAGGTCGGAGCGGGTGAGTCCCCGCTCCGCCAGGAAAGACAGCAGAGCGGCGTAGGTCTCCAGGTTTTTACTGGCCTCTCCGGCGGGGAAGACGAACTTCACCACCCGGAACCCGGCCTCCTCCAGGGAGCGGGTCACGGCGGCGGCATAAAGGATATCCACCCGGCTGTCGGTGACCAAAGCTGCCAGACAGGGGGCGTGGATGGCGGCGATGTGCTCCCCGCACCGGAGCAGCAGGCCGGGCCCAATGCGCACCTCATAGGCGGGTGCGGTCCTTACCTCCACGGTCCTCACTGTGCCGTTCCCCCTTCCCCAGGGGCTCCGTACTTCTCGGCGTAGGGGCGGATGGCGCTGACCATGGCCATCAGCCTGCCGAAAGCATCTGGAGTGAGGGACTGGGACCCATCGCACAGGGCGTGGGCCGGGTCGTTGTGGACCTCGATGATGAGGCCGTCGGCCCCTGCCGCGGTGGCTGCCAGGGCCATAGGCCGCACCAGTCCGGCGTCCCCGGTGGCGTGGCTGGGGTCCACAATGACGGGCAGGTGACTCAGACGCTTTAAAACCGGGACGGCGGACAGATCCAGGGTGTTGCGTGTATAGGTCTCGAAGGTGCGGATGCCCCGCTCGCACAGGATGACCCGCTCGTTGCCCGAGGCCATGATATACTCCGCGCTCATCAGAAGCTCCTGAAGGGTGTTGGCCAGGCCCCGCTTGAGCAGGATGGGCTTATTTACCTGGCCCAGGTGCTTCAAAAGCTCAAAGTTCTGCATATTCCGGGCGCCCACCTGGATCACATCCACCTCCTCGAACAAAGGCAGGTGGGCGGCGTCCATGATCTCGGTGACGATGGGCAGGCCGGTGGCCTCCTTGGCGGCCAGCAGATAGCGCATTCCCTTGGCGTGGAGGCCCTGAAATGCGTATGGGGAGGTGCGGGGTTTGAACACGCCGCCCCGCAGCAGAGTGGCCCCCGCCGCCTTTACAGCCTGGGCCACGCCGACGATCTGCTCCTCCGACTCCACCGAGCAGGGCCCTGCGATGACATGGAAATTCCCACCACCGATTTTGGTGCCGTTGTCCAGGGTGATGACGGTGTCCTCCTCCCGGAAACGGCGGTTTGCTTTCTTGAAGGGCTCCTGGATGCGCTGGACCGACTCCACAATGTCCATGTCCCGCAGACGGTCGATCTCGATGTGGGAGGTGTCCCCTACCAGTCCCACGATGGTGTGGGCCTGACCCACGATCACATGGGCTTCCAGGCCCAGCGCCCCCATCTCCTCGGAGAATTGGTGCAGCTGCTCCTTGTTGGTGTCCTTCTTCAAAATAACGACCATGGCTGATTTCTCCTTCTTCGTTCAAAATAAAAAAGCTCCCGCGGCGCGCCTCGCGCCGCGGGAGCCTCTTTGTCAAATCCTGCGGACCGCTACGCCCAAACGGGCGGTGCCGGAGGACATGGTTCCCTGTGGTTGGCGAAACGCAACAAAGCCTTACCCGCAAAATAGAAGGTAAAGCAAAAAAAGCTGTATTCCGCAAAGAACAGATTCCTGGGCATATTAGGGGCCTCTCCAAAAATCATCAATTCTTTTCATGCAGTAATCAATGGTTTGCATCATTATAGCCTCTGCTTTTGGAATTGTCAAGAGGGAATCTACCTGACGCATCAGTTATAGAGCAATGAAGTAAATATGCAGGAGGGGAAATGGGCAAACCAAAAGCGGCCAGCAGGCAGGCGCAACTGGCCGCAGGAAGAATATGTATCGAACTCATTTTTCTGAGAAAATGATAGCCGCTTTGGAAAGATCCTCCCAGTTCAGGCGTTGCCCACAGCGATCACAGTAGGCTTGGAATTCCCGTTCCATGGTAGTTCTGCACTGGGGACAGACAGGAAAGCTGGCGAGCCCATAGGGGTAAGAGTAACGGAAGCAGCGGATATGTGTTACAGGCATGGGGATGCGAAAGACCATCTCCCTCCAGGCAGGTGAGGGAATGAGTAAATCGTTTGGCGTCAGTTCAAAGCCAACACAGAGTTTTTCCAGCGTAGAAACCGTCGGCGTGGTCTTGCCTCTGGCAATATCACCGAAATACCGGGAACTGAGGCCGCATTGTTCAGAAGCGGCTTCATAGCTGAGTTTGCGGATATCGCAGAGTTGGAGGACCGAGGTGGATAAATTGTCTAAAAACATCTAAACCGCTCGCTTTCTGTCAAAAGATGCTTTTAGAGTATGGGCAATATGCTTCCACCTCAAGGAAGGATACTTCACAAATTTTTCAAATTAGAGAAATACTTCTTCATTTTGTCGCAGCAGAGGCACAGGGGAATGGGTTGAGCAGCGCTCTCCGCTATTGAAGCGGGGCAAAGCCTGAGATGTGTCGGATAAGCTTTCCTGTAGATGAGCTTATTTCAAGTCCTTTTCCGTTACTTCGCGTGAAGGCAAGAGAAACATGACAACAAAATATGAACCTGCACGGTCCCTTCGCGGTCCAAGTTTTTGTCCACGGCTCTCTCTGCAATTCAAAAATTGCGCCGCATAAAACAATACAACCCAAGGCTAAAAAATTCTTTAACTGCTCATTCAGCGACAGACCACCTGCCGTGAATCGATACAGTGTTTACAATGAAAAAGAGAACACCATGGAATAATACGAGATGCCCCCGGCATAGGCCGGGGGTATCTTTTTTGTTATGAGTCCATTTTACGGATGATGCGGTCCGGGAACACAGAAGCTGTAATGAGGGCAGCAGGTTCAATGCAGCGCGTCAGCGATATCGGAAAAGACCTCCAGGGAAAATGCTCCGCTACGTTTGGAGCTTCTATCGCACTAAGCAGGGAACGGTTGTTCCCTGCTTTCTCCTCAAGCGGCTCCTGCGACAGACCTCGCATTGTCCGTGTGCTTTCGAGAAATGTGGCGGAGACCGGTGGCAGTGTGTCCCATGTGCAGTACAGGTCGATCACCGCCTTGCGGATGTCCTCGATTGTTAGGGGGCTGCTTTCACTTGTGTTTGGGCAGGGCACTTAAATCCTGCACGTCTGCCAATTCCGCCATACCCGCATATGAGCAGGTTTATTCTACCATCGCGGTTTCGCTGTATCAGGCTAGTCCAGCTATGGGCGGCACTGGGATAATTGCCGCCAGCCGCGTGGTGCCATGAGGTGTGCCGGATTTACCCGAAACGGGAAGAGAAAACAGGAAAAAGGGAAAGATTTCGGAAATTTTTCGTAAAAAACAGGGAAATATGTCAAGCATTTCCGCTCCCTGTGTTATATTAAATGGGAAAGGGGGCCGCCGTGTGATTGAGAACTATCAGTTGGAGCAGCTGCTTGCCTTTTATGATTGCGGCACTCTGTCCGCCGCCGCCGAACGGCTGAACCTGACGGAGCCGTCCCTCTCCCGCTCCATGCGCCGGCTGGAGGAGAAACTAGGCGTCTGTCTGTTTGACCGGCGCAAAAACCGGGTGGTGCTCAACGAGGCCGGACGGCTGGCGGTGACCCACGCCCAACAGATCCTGTCCTGTGTGGAGGAGATGGCCCAGCACCTGCGCTTGTATGAGCAGAGCCTCCACACGCTGACCATCGGCAGCTGTGCCATGGGTCCGCTGTTGGAGCTGCGGCCCAGGGCCGCCAGTCTGTATCCCACTCTGAATATCTCCTCTGCGGTGACGGATGGGGACCTGCTCCAGGGGTTGCGCCGGGGGGAGTATGACATGATTGTTCTGGCACAACCTGTGGAGGAGGAAGGGCTGTTCTGCCGGGAGTACCGGTCGGACCGGCTTTACCTGGCGGTGGTCCGGGGGCACCCTCTGGCGGACCGGAAGTCCATCTCCTTTGCTGAGATGGACGGCATCTCCTTTATTGTACACCCCAGAGGGGACATGTGGACAAATCTCCTGATAGCCAAAATGCCCCACTCCAGCTTCTTTTTCCATGAGAATCCCGACGTGCTGATGATTGTCGCACAGGACCCCACCACCCCCACCGTCACCAGTGACATTGTGCTGGATAACACGTATGAGGTCCGGGCGGACCAGGTGAACATCCCCATTTCCGACCCGGAGGGCCGCGCCGACTTTTACCTGGTCTGCCGGGAGGAGGACCGCAAGAAGTGGACACCGCTTTTCCAGAATTTTCGGCCTCCCCGCTCCTGCTGAGGGGGAGCCGTTTTATTGTGCGTGCAGCGCACAGTATCGTGTGTAAATAGAACTGTACTCCCCGCAGTTTATTCTATAAAATGGAAAAAAGCGAGGTGAATCCCCGTGAAACGGCAGGTTTTAGTGGCAGACGACAGCCAGCAGTCCTTTACGGAACTTCAGAACGCCCTGCAAGGTCAGGGCATCGGCGTCAGCCACGCCGCCTCTATGGCGGATACGCTGGACCGATTCCGCAGCCAGTTCTACTGCCTGATTGTCATTGACATCCGTGTGCCCTGGAACGACCTGCTGGCGCTGATCCGCCGCCTGCGCGAAATCCAGACGGTGCCCGTGATTGTCCTGTTGGCTGGCCCGCTAAAGACAGAGGAGGTGTCTGCGCTGTTTCAGGCCGGGGTGAGCCTGTTGCTGAAAAAGCCGGTCAACTACGACCTGCTGGCCGTCCAGGCACTTAACCTGATCAGTCTGTTTTTGGGAAAGAATGAGGGGGAGCGCCTGCTCACCTTTAACACCAACCTGGTCATCGATCCCCTCTACCACCGGGTGACGGCCAACGGCCAGCCGTTGAACCTGACCAAAAAGGAGTTTGACCTGCTTCTGTGCCTGGCACGGCATCCAGGACAGATCTTAAGCCGGGAGCAGCTCTACCGGCAGGTCTGGAACGACGACTACAGCCTTGGGGGCTACGACACGGTGAAGGTCCACGTGGGCATCCTGCGCAAAAAGCTGTCTGCGGCGGGCATCGACTGTATTCAGACCGTCCGGGGCTTTGGGTATAAATTTACGAGTTTTAGCACTTAGGGCGCGGCACACCTCGAGAGATAAGAGGACTCTCCCCACCGGGAGGGTCCTCTTTTTTTGCCCTCTGGGGAAATCCGCCGCGGCTGTGAGATTTTCCCGGAACTTTACGGGGACTTTCCCGTGGCTTTACCTTGCCTCTGTATACTGGGACAGAGCAGCGGGCGCCAAACCGCCCAATTTGTTTTCTCGAACGAACCCCAGAATGAGAGGAAAATCACAAAAAAGGAAGGATGATCGCGTATGTCTGAAGCCTGGAAGCCCATCACCGCCATTACCATGGGGGATCCGGCGGGCATCGGTCCCGAGATCTGCGTGGATACGATACTCAGCCGCGAGATCGCAGAGGTTTGCAGGCCCTTCGTCATCGGTTCTCAGGCCGTTATGGAGAAAGCGGCCGCCTGCAAAGGCCTCACCCTGAAATTCAACCGGATCGCCAAGCCCGCCGAGGCCAAGTTTGAGTACGGTACCTGCGACATTCTGGAGACCGGCGACTACGACACCGACAGTTTGGAGTGGGGCAAGGTCCAGAAGCTGGCCGGCCAGATGGCGGTGGACTTCATCTACAAGTCCATTGACCTGGGGCTGGCGGGGGAAATCGACGCGGTGTCCACTGCCCCTATCAACAAGCAGGCCATCAAACTGGTGGGCGTGAAGGAGCCGGGCCACACCGAGATGTATCAGGTGCGGACCAACAGCCGTTACGCCCTGACCATGTTTTCCTGCCACAAACTGCGGGTGTTCTTCGTCTCCCGCCATATGTCCCTGGTGGACGCCTGCAAATTTGCCACCAAAGAGGTGGTCCTCCAGGACGTCATTGACATCGACTATGAGCTGAAAAAGGTGGGCATCGACAGGCCCAAGATCGCTGTGGCTGCTCTCAACCCCCACGGCGGCGACAACGGCCTGTTTGGCACGGAGGAGATCACCGACCTGATCCCTGCCGTCAAGGCTGCTCAGGAGCGAGGTATTGACTGCGTGGGTCCCTGCCCGGCCGACTCGGTGTTCCACATCGGCAAATCCGGCGTCTATGACGCCATCCTGTCCCTGTACCACGACCAGGGCCATATTGCCTGCAAGACCCTGGACTTTGAGAAGTCGGTGACCCTGACCTTCGGTCTGCCCTTCATCCGCTCCTCTGTCGACCACGGCACCGCCTTCGACGTGGCGGGCAAGGGCGTTGCCCAAGGCAACTCCATGATTGAGTCCACCAGAGTCGTCTCCGAGTACGCCGCTATGCAGCACAACAAGGCGCAGAAGGGCTGACTCCGGTTTTGGGATGTTCGCCAGAAAAAACACAGCCGTAAACCAGAAGAAAATCAGGAAAGGGGTAATCGATCATGCCCAAAATCGGCGCGGTGGCTGACGATTTGACCGGCGCCACCACAACAGGGGTCCTGCTGGCCCGCTCCAAGGCCAGGACCGCCGTCTTTTTCAACGAGAAGGCTGCTCTCAGCGCAGAGGGGATGGACGATCTGGATGCCATCCTCATCTCCAGCAACAGCCGCCCCCTGCCCGGCTCCGCCGCCTTTGAGGTAGTGACCGCAGCCACCAAGGCCCTCCAGAATATGGGGGTCCAGTACTACAGCAAGCGCATCGACACCACCCTCCGGGGAGGCATCGGCACGGAGATCGACGCCATGCTGGATACTCTGGGCGGCGACACGGTGGCTGTGGTGGTCCCCGCCATGCCCCAGTCCCGGCGCATCGTGGTGGGCGGCTACTCTATTATCGACAGCGTGGCCCTCATCCGTACCCCAGTGGCCCACGATGTGCGCACCCCTGTCACAGAGAACTATGTCCCCCGCCTACTCCAGAGCCAGAGCCGCCGCCAGGTGGGCCTGGTGAAGCTGGGCTGGGTCCTCAAAGGCCCCGAGTCCATCGCCCGAAAACTGGAGGACAAGCGGGCCAAGGGGAATGAGATCATTGTGGTAGACGCGGTGAGCATCGAGGACGTGGAGGCCATCGCCCAGGCCTGCGTGGACCTGAAGTGGAACGTACTGGCCGTGGACCCCGGTCCCTTTACCGCCAAGCTGGCCTACTGCCGGGGGCTGATTCAGACTGAGCAGGCTAATATCCCGGAGTACAGCCTGGACAACCACGGCAAGAGCGTTCTGATTGCCGCGGGCAGCGCCTCTCCCGTCACCAAGCGGCAGATGGAGGTCCTGTGCGAGGATGAGCGCCATGTGCGCATCAGCATTGATCCGGTGAAGCTCATCACCGGCGGCCAGGCGGGGGACGAGGAGGCGCAGAAGGCCATCGACAAAGCCTTGGACCTGCTTGACCAGAAGATCGCCCCCCGGGCCATTCTGTTCGAGACCGCCCTCCATGGGGTCCTGCTGGATTTGGACGAGGAGGACGCCGACCGGGGTTACTATGGCGGCCAGTGTGCCGATATGATCAACGCCTACCTGGGCAAGATCGTCAAGGCGGTGGTGGACGCCAGGCGGCCCCAGATCGCCGGCCTCTACTGCACTGGCGGCGACACCGAGGTCAACGTCTGCCGGGAGCTGGGGGTTCAGTGCCTGGAGGTGGTAGACTACGTCATCGCCCAGACCGATATCGGCGCCCTCACGGGAAAATATGCCGGTATTCCCATTATCGGCAAGGGCGGTCTCACTGGTACGGAGGATATTGTCCTGAAAATTGTGGACCGCCTGTTCCAGGAGGCCACTCGGTACATCTGAGCCGCCCCAGATGGAGCGATATGTTAGAGAGGAGAATGCGATATGAAAATCGCCATTGGCTGCGACCCCAACGCGGAGAGCTTTAAACAGGAGATGGCTGAGTTCATCAGGGGCCTGGGCCACGAGGTCACCGACTTCGGCAGCACCGATCCCATCTATGCCCATGTGGCCATCCAGGTGGCCGAGGCGGTGGCCGCCAAAAAGTTCGACCGGGGGATTCTGTTCTGTGGCACCGGCATCGGCGTGATGCTGGCCGCCAACAAGGTGAAGGGGGCCTACGCCGCCAACGTGAACAACGTCTATTCCGCCCGGCGGGCCTGCCTGAGCAATAACTGCAACATCATCACCCTGGGCAGTCAGGTCACTGGCAATATGCTGGGCAAGGAGTTGATCCAGGCCTACCTGGAGAGCAGCTTTGTCTACAACGAGCGCTCCGGCAAAAAGGTGGACGCCTACGTGGAGTACGACAACGCCCGCTGAATACAAATCCCAAGAGGCAGCAATTCCTCTGCGCCCCATCTCTACAGAGAGGGGACGCGCAAAAAAATTTAGGAAATGAGGACTGAAAATGGCTGAAAAAAAGAATGACGACCGCTTGGACCTGGACCTTCTGAACAAAATGAAGGCTATCCCCGGCGGCCTGGTGCTTATCCCGCTGATCCTGGCCGTGGTGATTGCCACCTTCGTCCCCCAAGCCTTTCAGATCGGCGGCTATGTCACCGCCCTGTTTTACGACGGCAACGCCTGTATGATGGGCTTCTTCCTCATCGTCTGTGGTTCCTCCATTGACGTGCGCCAAGTGGGCCTGCCCCTGTACAAGGGCGTCATTATGACGGGCACCAAGTTCCTGCTGGGTGTGGTTCTGGGCATGATTGTGGGCGCTGTGTGGGGCCCCGCCGGCGTGCTGGGCCTGACTCCCTTCGTTATCATCGCCGCCATCACCAACTCCAACAGCTCTCTGTACATCTCCCTGTCCTCCCAGTTCGGCAACGCCTCCGACACCGGCGCCGTCTCCATCCTGGCCCTGAACGACGGCCCCTTCTTCACCCTGGTGGCCCTGGGGGCCACGGGCCTGGCCAACATCCCCTTTATGTCCCTGGTGGCCACCATCGTTCCCCTGCTCATCGGCTTCATCTGGGGCAACCTGGATAAGGAGTTCCGCCGGGTCTGCGCCACGGCCCAGCCCATCGTCACCTTCTTTATGACCATCTCCATCGGCTCCAAGACCGACGTGGGCACCATCATCACCGCCGGGGCCTCCGGCGTTATCCTGGGCCTGTTGTCCGCCGTTACCGCCGTGATTTTCTTCTTTGTCATCAACCTGCTCCTGCCTAAGAAGGAGCGCAACGCCATGGGCGCGGCCATCGGCACTACCGCCCTGAACTCCGCCCAGACCCCCGCCGCCGTGGGTGAGGCCGACCCCACCATGCAGCAGTATGTCCCCATGGCCACCGCCCAGTGTGCCACCGCCTCGGTGATCACCCTGTTCCTGTGCCCCTTCTTTGTGGCCTTCTTCGACAACTATATGCGCAAGCACCGCAAGGGCATCTACTCCGCTGAGGGCTGGGCCGCCGACAAAGTGGCTGTGTGAGTAGGTACACGGGCCTTTCATAAGCCCAGTCGCTTTTGAAGCTCCGGCGAGGATTCGCCGGGGCTTCAACCCTGTCCGATGCTCTGCCTCCCGGCCCCGCCCCGCGGGATGGGACGACAGGAATCTGTTCGGGGAAGAAACCAAGAGAACTGGAAAAAGGAGTTTTTGCCATGGCTGCCCCAAATCCCCCTGCTGAGCTTGACGTGCGCATGGAGGCGAAGTATATTTACGACATGCTGCTCTTCCATATGTACTCCACCTTCGGCGGCTTCTGCCTCAACGTGGCCGGACTTACCGCCATCGCCCTGGGGGGCATCCGCTACTACCAGGGGAAGCATTCCCTGGGGGCGGCTTTCGCCTTTATGCTGCTGGGGATCATTATCATCGCCGCTACCCCAGCCAGCCTGTGGGCGCGGGCCAGAGCCACCATGAAGCAGGAGCGCTACCAGGGTGTTATTCACTACACCTTCCACGACGGAGGCATCGAGGAGACTATGGCCTCCGGCGCGGCGCACCACTATGACTGGTCCCAGGTGGCCAAGGCGGTGAACACCCCCAAGACCATCGCCTACTACATGGAGGGGGCGGGCAGCGTGCTGGTTTTTCCCAAGGCGGCCTTTACCGAGGAGACCTTCCGGGGGGCCATGTGGCACTTGTCCCACAATGTGGTCATGGGGAAGATCTACATCCATTAAAATATTTTCTCCCATACAGGGGAGGCGCGAAAGAAGATCCATTTGCGTTTGGAAAGGGCTGATTATATGAAGAAGCTGTATTTTGGCACCAACCTGAAAATGTATAAGAACATCCGCGACACGGTGGACTACCTCCAGAAGCTGGTGGAGAACACCAGGGACATCAGCCGGGAAGAGATCGAGCTGTTCGTCATACCCTCCTTCACCAGCCTCCAGAGCGCCGCAGAGCAAGTAGACCGCCGCTATGTGAAGCTGGGGGCCCAGAATATGTGCTGGGAGGAGCAGGGCCAGTTCACCGGCGAGATCAGCCCTCTGATGCTCCAGGAGCTTGGCCTGGACCTGGTGATGATCGGCCACTCGGAGCGCCGGCATGTATTCGGCGAGACGGACATCGAGGAGAACAAAAAGGTCCTGTGCGCCCTGGAGCACGGTTTCACCACCCTGTTGTGCGTGGGGGAGACCGGCGAGGAGAAGGACTACGGCATCAGCAACGAGGTCCTGCGCACTCAGCTCATCGTGGGGTTTCATGGGATCACCCCGGAGCAGGCGAAAAAGCTGTGGGTGGCCTATGAGCCGGTGTGGGCCATCGGGGTCAACGGCAAGCCCGCCAGCGTGGAGTACGCCGAGGAGAAGCACCAGGTCATCAAGGCCTGCCTGCGGGAGCTGTTCGGGGCGGAAATCGCCGATGAGATCCCCGTCCTCTACGGCGGCAGCGTCAGCCCCGGCAACGCCTGTTCCCTCATCACCCAGCCCAGCATCGACGGCCTGTTCACCGGCCGCAGCGCCTGGCAGGCGGACCCCTTCAACCAGCTCATCCGGGACGCCATGGCCGCCGCCGGACGCGGATAACTGCCGGCGAAGATTTGGCTGTAAGTGACAGAAAAACCGCCCTGGAGCAAAACTTCAGGGCGGTTTTCTTTTCCCACTTTTTCTATCCCTGGTTATACGCGGTTTTTTCAAAATCTCAGGGGCGATTGCCAGGTTCTTTTTTAGAAGATGACGTCAAATGCATTTCTCAACTCGGCCTTTTCATCAAAGGCACCGTCTGAACGGCTCCAAGTGATTGCGATGCCGATCAGGGCCGCGTTAAAGGTGTGCGTCATCGTTTCGGGATCACCTGTTCGGATCTGCCCCGCCTGCTGTCCCTTTTTCACCAGCTCGATCTGGAGCTTCACCGTCTTTCCGCTGCCTGTATCAGTGGTCGGGCGGTTATATGGGCTAAAAAGGTCAAAGCCGTTCTGAATGTCCGCCATAAGGAGGGAATAAAGCACCTTGGGCGTCAGTCTTATGGTGCGGTCAATGGTAAACTCATATACCTTCCAAAGCTGCTCCTTCGCGTCGGGAATCATAAGCAGCTCCACAAGTGTGTCCGAGAAATCCTGAAAGATCCGGTTGTAAAATTCAAACGTGATCTCGTCCTTGTTGGGGAAATGGTAGTAAAAGGTCCCCTTGGTGATACCGCAGGCCTTGCAGATATCCGTGACACTTGTGTTTTCGTAGCCCTTGGCCTGAAACAGTTCGACTGCCGTATCGGTAATCAGTTTTCTGGTATCCTTCATAACAGAGCTCCTTTTATACTTTTTCTTGCTTTTGTCCAAAAAATATTGCGCATCTCTGAAAATATAGAGGAAAAAAGTTCTTATGGGTATAATTCCGTGTGCCGCAAATTTCTTGAACAAGGTGGGATTTTTTTATTACAATATATTATAGGTTTAATTATACCACAGTTCAATAAAAGGAGGAAGTCTGTATGGAAAAATTGGAGCATCTGTTCAGCCCTATTCAGGTCGGAAACATGACAGTAAAGAATAGGATCAAGATGTCCGCGATGGGTATCCACTATCCCGAGCTGATCAACCCGGACGGCAGCTACACAGAGCGGGGGATCCAGTATTTTATTGCGCGGGCCAAAGGCGGCGTAGGGCTAATCACCACCGGCGCAATGCAGGTACAGAACCACTTTGAGTCGGATGAATCGGCGGCGACGATTTCCAGCGCCGGACAGGCGTATATCGACGGTATGCGGCCGCTGACGGAGGCCGTCCATCAATATGGCGCCAAGATCGTCACCCAGCTTACGGCAGGCACTGGTCGGCAGAATCCGGCGTGGCTGGCGGACAGCTCCGACCCCATCTCCTCCAGCGACGGCCTGCCGAACGTATGGAACCCCTCGGTGAAGCACCGCGCTCTGACTGCGGAGGAGATTAGGACCTACTACATCGAGGGCTTCCGGAAAGGCGCGATCGTGGCCAAGGAGGCGGGTTTTGACGGCATTGAGATCCACGCCGTGCACGAGGGATATCTGCTCGATCAGTTTGCCACGAAATCCATGAACACCAGAACGGATGAATACGGCGGGGACGTGGAGGGCCGTCTGCGTTTCTGCAAAGAGATCATTGATGCGATCCACGAGACCTGCGGCGACGATTATCCGGTTCTGATGCGCTATTCGGTCCGGAGCAAAATGAAGGGCTGGAACGACGGCGCCCTTCCCGGCGAGGATTACGTGGAGTTCGGTCGGGACTATGAGGAGAGCATCGAGGTCGCGCAGTACCTGGAAAAGATCGGCTATGTTGCTCTGGATGTGGACAACGGGACTTATGACTCCTGGTTCTGGCCCCACCCGCCCGTCTATATGCCGGAGTACCTGAACCTGGAGGATGCCGCGTTCATCAAGAAGCATGTCAGCATCCCGGTGTTCTGCGCGGGAAAAATGCTTGACCCGGATGTGTGTGATCAGGCAATCGCGGACGGAAAGATCGACGGCGTCGGTATGGCCCGCAATCTGCTGGCGGACCCGGAGTGGCCCAACAAGGCGCAGGCCGGGAAGAAGGATGAGATCAAGCCCTGCATTGGCTGCCACATCGGCTGCCTAGGCAGGCTGTTCCAGGGAAAACGTATGGGCTGTGCTGTTAATCCAGAGTGCTGCGCCGAGATCGACTACCACTTTGAACCCGCACAGACGCCCAAGAAGGTCGTAATCGTGGGCGGCGGCATCGCCGGTATGGAGGCGGCCCTCGATCTGCGCAAAAAGAACCACACGGTCGACCTGTATGAGGCGGGGAATGAATTGGGCGGCGCCTTTATCGCGGCCAGCTCCATGTCCTTTAAGGTTGAGGACAAAAAACTCATTTCCTGGTATATCCGGGAGTGCAAAGAGGCCGGCGTTGTTTTCCATATGAACACGCCCGTTACCCCTGAGCTGTTGAAGAGCATCGACTTTGATGAGATCATCGTTGCTACCGGAGCGAAGCCGAGAACGCTGAAAAATATCCCCGGCATTGAAAACGTGGAGATCATCAACGCGATTGACGCGCTGCGGGGACGTAAAGACGTGGGCCAGAACGTTGTTGTGATCGGCGGCGGCCTGACCGGCATTGAGATGACCTACGACATGGTCCTCTCCGGAAAGAAAGTCGAAGTGCTGGAAATGAAGGACTCTATCCTGGGGATGGATGTGGTCTGCGCCGCCAACGGGCTGATGCTGAAGCAGATCATCAAGTATTACAAGATCCCGGTACATCTGTCCGCGACGATAGAGCGGTTTGAAAAAGGGAAGGTCGTATATTCCGTGAACGGCGAGGAGCACAGCATCGCCTGCGACACGATTATTGCCTCTGTCGGCTACCTGCCCAATACAGAGCTGTACGATACGATCAAAGAGATTTATGGCGATAAGGTACACTTGATTGGCGACAGCATGAAGGTGGCAAACCTGCTGAATGCGACTTGGTCCGCGGCGGAGCTGGCGATGAAAATCTGATGTCCTGAAAAAATTCCCTTGATTCAAGCATAAGATGAGGCTCACTGTTTCCATCGGAAACGGTGAGCCTCTTTTTGTATCATGGAAATTGTCTATCGGTGCTGTTGTGGGATCGACATACACAAATCTCTCATCGTGGCCTGCCTTAGGACAGGCAGCAAGCAGGAGCTGCGGGAATTGACCCGTTACCGCAAGAGCATCATTGAGGAGCGCAGCCGGGAGTTGAACCGCCTTCAAACAGTGTTGGAGGGGGCCAATATGCCTGGGTGATGTTGTTCCAGAAGGCTGCCAAGCGCCGTACAAGGTTGGAATGGTCATGTCCCATTCTGATTTGTACGGCGCTTTTCGCTTGCCCAATGCCTTGTATTAGCGGGACAAAACTGCAAACCCGACGTGCCACGTCGGAAAATTCGAGGGAAATTCGACGTACCACGTCCTGTTAAGAAGATCGAATCTGAGTTATGATTTTATCGCAGAGAGAAAACACCGCCTGTTGGCTGTCATAAGGTTTCCGTACAAAGGGCAGAAAGAAAAAAGATGTAAGTTAAGTCAGCCCAGCGCAGCAAACAAAGAACCAACGTCAATCAGCAGAAAACGTCCAATGCACCTCGACAACTGAATACCCGCCGCCGGAGAGGATATGCACCAGGGGAAGTACGCGAGGACGGTCATGAAAGTGACAAGAGCGTGCCAATAGGTGGGACAACGTGTGAGTGAGACTCTCACACAGGAACAGGTACGGTGCGCGGCCTGCACAAACAAAAAAACAGAAAGGAGAAGAAAAGTCAATGACAAGTTTGACACAAGGGCAGAAAGACCTGCACACCATCGACGCAGACACCCTCACCGCCACGCCGCTGCCTGCCTTGCAATACGTGGTGGACCAGCTGATTCCCCAGGGGCTGCACATCCTGGCGGGCGCGCCCAAGGTGGGCAAGTCCTGGCTGGCCCTGTGGCTGTGTCTCCAGGTGGCCGAGGGGAAGCCAGTGTGAGAGTTCCCCACAACGCAGAGCACTGTCCTCTACCTCTGCCTGGAGGACAGCTACACAAGGATCCAGCGCCGGCTGTTCCAGCTCACCGAGGATGCGCCGGCCACGCTCCACCTGGCCAACCTCTCTGAGCGCATCGGCAGCGGACTGGAGGATCAGATCAGGCAGTTCCTCCGGGAGCATACGAACACGGCTCTGGTGGTCATCGACACGCTGCAAAAGGTCCGGGGAGCGTCGCTAGACTCCAGCGCCTACGCAAGCGACTTCGTCGTCGCGGACTTCGTATCGTTCGCTTCCGCCCAAGGGCGAAAGCTCACTCGCTTCGTCGCTCCTCCTCTTCCGGCCAGAACCGCTTCGCTGGGTTCTGACCGGATTTATGCGCTCCCATTCCAATCCACCACCTGCGCAAGACTGCTGATGAGGATCCGCTGAACATGATCTCCGGCACGACAGGGATTAGTGGCGCTACCGACTCTAGCTTCGTGCTGAAGGGTCAGCGGGGCAGCCGGTCGGCGACCCTCTACTGTACCGGCCGGGACATCGAGTACCGGGAACTGCCGCTCTGGTTCTCGGGAGAGACCCACACCTGGGAGCTGACCGAGCAGGCAGAGGAGGAGCAGGAGCCCGTGGACCCAAAGCTTGTTTCCCTCTCTGAATTTCTCAAAGCCCTCTCCATCTTCGACGGGACGGCTACGCAGCTCAGTGAGCTGTGGGAACAGCGAAAGGGAGAACAGATCACGCCCAGCGTTCTGGCCAAGCGGATGGTGCGGTACGCCGGAGAACTGGAGAGCGAGGGCATCCACTTCACCACCAGCCGGACGCGGGAAGCACGGCATATCCACATCCAACGTGACGGGAGTGACGGCAGTGACGGGAAAAATAGGACAGGGGCCTAGGGCTAAATTTGCTGTCACTCCCGTCACAGCTGTCACACGAGTAAACCAACAACAGAGCTAAAGAAAAGGAGATACCAAACTATGAAAGAGTCAACATACAAAAGCTACGACGACCTGCCGCTGTTCCTCAACGCGGCAATAGTGGCAAAGGTGTTGGGTGTTGCTCCGTCCAGCGCCTACGAACTGATGCACGAGAGCGGATTCCCTGTCCTGAAAGTTGGAAACAGGATGGTGGTACCCAAGGACCAGTTCATTCAATGGGTCCAGCAAAACACGGAGAGGGGGGATGCCCCGTGAGGCAGCACACTCCGCTCTCTGCACAACTGCGGAGAGACCCCAGGCGTTACCGGTTCGCTATGCCCAATGCGGTGTGGGAGTACACGCTCAGGCCGGTGGAGTTCGTGCTCCTGTCCTACCTCTGCTGTTATCAAGACCAGGTTTTTGACCTCAACAGAATCGCTAAGGGCGTTGGCATGGCAGTCGGTACAGTGAAAAAGTATCTGGCCGCGCTGAGTGCAAAGGGCCTCGTCACCGACGAACTGCGTCCCACCGTCGATGTCCAGTGGAGCGGCGGTAAGTTCTTCACACTGCCAAAAGAGATCTTCCTGCTGGAGCTCTCACCCTCCGCCTTCGTCGTCTACGCCTACCTGCTGCTGGTGGAGGACCGCCGCACCCACAAGTGTCACTCCAGCATCCGCACCATCGCGGCGGCGGCGCACCTGGCAGTGAGTACAGTGATGAAATCTATCAACGAGTTGGCGGAGCGGCAGCTCATCGCGGTGGAGCATACGACCTACCTCGACAACAGCGGCATGAAGTGGACAGGCAACAACTGCTACACACTCCTGTCAACAAGAGTAGCGCTCAGTGAAACCTACCGGCGGCGGCTCGAACGTCTGGAGTTGGATACAGAACAGGAACGGATCCGCAGACAGCAGATAGATCACGACCGCAGGCACCCACGTGAAGCGCTGTGTGGGGCGGGAACAGGTGGAACAGACCCCTGTCCCACCGAGGTCCCCGCGCCGCGCTCGCGCGATTTACGGGGGACGAAAAGGAACGCAGGAGAAAGCCCTGGCGCTTTTCAGCGCCAGGGCGGCCACAACTGCCCGCAGTGCGGGCAGTTTTTGGGGGGATGCGGTGACGCTTTTGCCAAAGGCCAAAATGGGCATTGACGCTAAAAGCCCGGCAAGCCCCGCCGTGTGGGCATTCTGCCGGCGCTTATCCCAAAAATAAGGAGGTTTCATACCAATGACAGAAGAAAAAGGCAGACACACAGTCTGGCTGGCCCATGACGCCTAGGCCAAGGTGGAAAACCACTATCGGGCGGACAAATCGATGTTATAATAAAAAATATTTACGAAACATTGTATCTTTTTTTGACTTGCTGACTCTAATGTATGAAACGAGGTGATGAACTTGCAAGACTTTGAAGCGATATTCAATGATTACACCCCCATTGTTTTCCGCTTCCTTCTATCGCTTTGTGGGGATGAGAATTTAGCAGAAGAACTAACTTCTGAAACATTCTATCAGGCATATTTGCATATTGGACAATTCCGCGAAGATTGCAAAATCGAAACATGGTTATGTCAAATCGCAAAAAATGCGTTATATAGGGAACAGAAGCGCCAAGGACGATTTACAGGGCAGGACGATCTTGAACGTATTGAAGCAGATAATAAGATTTTCGATGCCATAGCAAATAAAGAACAGGCGATGCAGATACATAAACATTTGCATTTGTTAAAGGAACCGTATAGGGAGGTCTTTATGCTGCGGGTATTCGGAGAATTAAGTTTCAGCGAAATTGCTGATATATTCGGCAGATCAGAAGTCTGGGCAAAAGTTACTTTTTATCGAGCCAAAAACAAACTTATCCAAGATGTGGAGGGGAAATTATGAGATTTACATGTAATATTGTTGAGGATTTGCTCCCGTTGTATTTGGAGGATATGTGTTCGGAAGATAGTAAAGCCGCCTTAGAGAAACACTTGCAGGAATGCCCCGCTTGTCGGGAAAAGTTATCGAGGATGAGAAATAGTGAAATCATTCCGAAAATGAAAAAACAAGAAAGCAATCTCTCGATAACCGATTATGTCAAAAAGATAAAGAGGCACCGCATCAGAATAGGAATATCTGTAGCACTAATCAGTGCGGTGACCGTCTGCTTGCTTACGCTATGTTCCTTGACAATCTTCGATATGCACAGGCAGGCCAATCCCACAATCTTTTTTGAAGAAGCGGGAGTTTACGATCTTACAGCGGAGGAACTTGAAACAACTGCGGCGGAGGTTGGGGAATACATTTTTTACACCAATACGCAGCACATTCAAGTGACCATTCCCCAAAATGTTGACTATGAGAGTGAAATTATTTTATGGGATGCAACAAACAGGGATGACCCTACTGAAATTGGCTATGGACATGTTGATTCTGGGAATAAAACCTGTTCCTTTAGCAGCCTGTCCGCCCATCGCCGGTATAAGGTAACTTGTGATGAGGAAGAAAAAGCAGCTCTAACAATCAGCGATGGAAGAATTATTAATTTCTGGAGCAGTTTGAGAAATGTGCTGGAGGAGATCATCGGAAAATGACGTATGTGGAGATGAAGGAGGTGGATTCCAGTATAACTGTGCGCTAGAATTGCGAATTTTGTTGGGAGGCGGTAAACAACTCATAATTAACTTCCAAGGTTTCCTATTCCATTTTAGGTATGAATCGCTTATAGAAATGAGGTTTTACTATGAAAAAATTATTATTCCCGCTCGCTTTCCTCCTGATTTTTTCTTTCGCAACTGCAGTTGCTGCGGCATCTGGCATTGAAGCGGAGGATACGGAGCTTTACGCTGCCGATGGAATTTCCGTATCCGTAACCGACGCCACAGAGCCTGTTGATATTTCTGCCTGTGCCGCCAGCGCCAGCGGAAGTCCTGTTCCTCCAGTTTACGACGAGATACCGGATTACAGCATTGATTACGTCGCCGATGGAGTTTCCGTATCCGTCACCAATGCCACTGAGCCTGTTGATACTTCTGCCTGTGCCGCCAGCGCCAGCGGAAGTCCTGTTCCTCCAGTTTACGACGAGATACCGGATTACAGCATTGATTACGTCGCCGATGGAGTTTCCGTATCCGTCACCAATGCCACTGAGCCTGTCGATATTTCTGCCTGTGCTACCAGCGTCGGCGGAAGTCCCGTTCCTCCTGTTTGCGAACCGTAAAGTCATATAACCAACTATAGCGGCAACTTGATTAGAACCAATCAAGTTGCCGCTATAGTTAGTTCCGATAAAAAGAGAAATCAGTATGCGCAGTACGCTCTGGGCAAGCTGTACCTGACCGGGCAGGAGGTTCCCCAGGACCGGGAACAGGCTCTGTACTGGTTCACACAGTCCGCCGCTCAGGGCAACCGGTACGCACAGTATTTTCTGGACCGGTGGCCCACCATGGGACAGCCCTCAGTTATGCTGTCTGCCCTGCGTCTGCTCTATCACCTGAGCCGCATCTTCCGGGAGAACGTCCAGCCCCAGGACGCCACCACCATGGTCCAGCACATCGACAGCAAGCTGCGGTAGAGAATCCGGGAGAAGAAAGTCGCCATGGGGCACAAGCCAGACGACCACCCGGACTACCAGGGGCCGACCATGTCGATGTGAGACAACCTTAGTAATATGCTGCATTTTGGCCCTGCTTTTTCTCCGTATGTGTTCCCCGATTCTTCTGGACTTGTACCTCCACCTTCGATATTGTGTTGGTTGCGGAAGCCACACTATTTTGAAGGGGGAACGAACCATGAACAAAAAGAAAAAAGCAGAGGCTTTGGCAGCAGGACTGCTGGTGGTGAGCCTGCTGGTCGTCCCAACTCACGCAACGGAATTAGAAAACGCCGCGAACGATGTGCAGAGGCCGAGCATCACAGTCGGTGCTCAGAATGAGGGTAACGGATACCTCGCCAACGGGGAACCTGCCACTGAGGAAAACGTGCTGGAGCTCCTGCATGAAATCGAAATGGACTGGCCTACCGGCACCGTCTGGGGAACACACAGCACTCCCGGCACACACAAAAATGAAGTACCCAGCACTGCCGCCAATCGCGTCATGAAGCACTACCGGGTCAGCGGGACCTACGCCTGCGGCGGCTATGCCAGCATGGTAAGCTCACTGGTGTTCGGTGACGACGCCAACCCCGCCCGCCAGGTGACGGACCTGTCCCAGATCCGGCCCGGGGACATCCTGTTCCTTATCCGCAACGACAACGGCAACCTCTGGCACGTCATGGTAGCGCTGGAATCGCCCAACGAGATGAATGCGTTCCACTGCACCGACGGCAACAACGGCGGGCAGGTCTACTGGCCGGAGCCGGACAGTCCATACAGCCGGGAGAACCTGGACTGCCTCGGGGCCGAGGGCAAGACCTACCGTATCGAAGCATGGACCAGATACCCGGAGGATACCTCCAGCACCGGCCAGAGTGTGAACGCCTGGGGCATCCCGGCGCCTTAGTAAAATTTCTGCGCAGGAGGGCCGCACTCTGTGCGGCCCTTCCACTTTCGTATTTCGGTACAGTGTTTACAATGAGAAGCGCAGAGAACAAGCCGTAATAAGCCCCTCAAAAAATCCGCAAAGTTATCAGTTTGTCCACCTTTGCCCGACGCGATTGTGGTATGTGTGTTGTGTAAAGGAGGGACGCACCATGTACGACTATATGAAAGCGATGAAACGGCAGTTCTGTCCAGATACAAAAAGCCAGTACAGGACCGAGACGGAGCGGCTCCACCATCTGCTCAGCCAGCGGCTGAACAGGCCGAATCGCCGGCTGCTCCTCCACCTGGTAGACGAGCAGGGGATGCTGCTGGAGGCGGAAACCCTAACTGCCTTCACCTCAGGATTCAAACTGGCTGTGGGATTGGCAAAAGAACTGAGCCTGGAGGGGCTGTATTCCTTCGACCAGGACGAGGAACGCCGGACCGCCGCGGCCTGTGCCGCATCAAAAATTGCGCTGCATAAAACAATAGAAGTCCCTCGACAGGGGCAAAGGAGGTGAACGAATTATGGCAAAACGAAGGCCGTCCGGGGACGGCAGCATCCGCAGGCGTGAGGACGGAAGATGGGAGGGCCGGATCGTGGTCGGCCACAAGAAAAACGGCAGTCCCATCTTCCGGTATGTCCTTGCGCCGACGCAGAAAGAGCTGTTGGACAAGCTTCATCGAAACATCGAACTCTACCGCGGCGTGGAGCTGGTGGAGGACTGCAGGCTGACGCTCTCCGAGTGGCTGGACCGGTGGCTGGCCAGCTACGCCGCCGGGACTGTGCGGGAGAGCACACTGGCCGGACACAAGACCGCCGTCAACCTTTATATTAAACCGAGGCTTGGCGGAAAGAAGCTCAACAGCATCACCACCGAGGATGTGCAGCGGATGTACACGGCGCTGAAAAAATCGGGCCGGGTCAGGAATCACCCGGAGTTTGGACACCGGCTCTCAGACGGGATGATCTGCCGCATCCACTACACACTCCACCGGGCCTTGGACGACGCTGTGGCCGCACACCTAATCCCGAGCAATCCCACCGATGGCGCGGTGGTGCCGAAGCCAAACAGCAAACCCATGCAGATCTTGAACGAGGAGCAGTTGGAGCGATTCATGAAGGAAATCAAAAAGGACCCGCTCTGGTACGACTTCTTCTACACTGAGTTGACTACCGGGCTGCGTCGGGGGGAGATCTGCGGCCTGCGCTGGGAGGACTTTGACGGGACCGCCGGAGTCCTGAGCGTCCGCCGGACGATCCGCCGAGAAAAAGGAGACGGCTTCACCACCGGCGAGACAAAGACGGGAACGGGAAAGCGGAAGATCATCCTGCCCCCCAGCACGTCGGAGATACTGGAGAAACGCAGGAAAAAATCCCGTTCTGACTGGATCTTTCCCGACCCCCTCAAACCTGAATTGCCCATATCCCCGGCCGCCGCATACAGCCAATTGAAACGCCTGCTGGAGCAGGCGGGACTGCCAAGCATCCGGTTCCACGACTTGAGGCATACATTCTGCACCCACGCCCTGGCCAGCGGCGTGGACGCCAAAACGCTGTCCGGCATCTTGGGGCACACCAACGCATCCTTCACACTGGATACCTACACCCATGTCACCGGAGATATGCAGAAGCGGGCGGCGGTCATCGTAGGGGACTTTATGGAGGACCTCTTTGGAAAGGAGCTGAAACCGTGGCGGCGAGAGGAAAGCGCGGCGAAGGCAGCGTCCACTTAAGAAAGGACGGCCGCTGGGAGGGGAGGCTTGTCGTCGGCCATGACGACAAGGGATATCCCAAAACCAGGAACGTCCTGGCCAAAACCAAGCGGGAGTGCCAGGAAAAGCTGAAGAAGCTCCGGGAGTCCCAGGCCGAGCCGAAGCCCGAGAAAACGAAAAGCGATATGTCCTTCGGGGCCTGGCTGGACTTCTGGTATCAAAACTACTGCAAGCCCCGGCTGCGGCCCCGGTCCCAGGAGGACTATGAGAACTGCATCTACCAGCACATCATCCCGGAGCTGGGCGAGATCCCGCTGACAAGGCTCACCACCAACGATTTGCAGCAATTCTACCGCAGGATGAAAACAGGCGGACGGCTCAGAGCCGTCCAGCGCTATGGAGAGGGCCTCTCAGACCGCATGGTCCGCGCCTGCCATACCCGCTGCCGCACAGCCCTGGGGAAGGCGGCCGCGGAGGGCCTCATCCGAACGAATCCCGCCGTTGGCTGCAAACTGCCGCCGCAGAATGCACGGGAGATGAAGATTCTATACAAGGAGGAACTCCAGCGGTTCCTCATCCAGGCGAAAGAGGAAAATTACTACGAGCTGTTTCTCCTGGAGCTGGCCACCGGGATGCGCCGGGGTGAGCTGCTGGCCTTACAGTGGGATGACCTGAATTTCCACACCGGGGAGCTGCAGATCCGCCGCCAGGTCTACCGCTCCCACGGAGAGCTGATGATCTCCGTACCCAAGACCAGAGCCTCCGTCCGCAGCATCCTTCTGCCGCCCTCCGTGGTGGAGGTCCTCCGGGAATACAAAACTAGGGTGGATTCCCGCTGGATGTTCCCGTCCCTGAAAAAGGAGGACTCGCCCCTGGACCCGGCGACCTGCCGGAAGCGGCTTCAGACCATTCTGGAGCACGCGCAGTGCAGAAAGGTCCGCTTCCACGATCTTCGCCACACATTTTCCACGATAGCGCTGGAGCACGGCATGGATGTGAAAACCCTCTCGGCGGTGATCGGCCATGTCTCGGCGGCCACCACGCTGGATATCTACACCCATGTCACCGACGATATGCGCCGCTCCGCCGCCGAGTGCATCGACCGGGGTATCGGGAAGAAACCCGCCAGGCGGAAAAAGAAAGGGGACAAGGCCGGCAAGCCTGAGGCCGCCAGCTTCCAGCCCTACCGGGGAAAATACCGCAGGCCAGGCACAGGCTGTCTCTCACAGATCAGTGAAAACCTGTGGGAGGGCCGCTACACACCTACCTGGCCGGACGGGAAACGCCGCGCCAGAAATGTCTACGCACATTCGCGGGAGGAGTGCGAGGAGAAGCTGGCGGAGCTGATCGCCCGGACGAAGGCGGAAATCAAGGCAGCCAGGGCGGGGACCCCGGCGGCGTGAGCCTCAAAACAAACCCCGATTTCACGCAATACGGCCCCGGATGCGGCAAAAATGGACGCCGCACCCGGGGCCAAAAATAATTCTGTCTGTGGTCAAGCGTGTGGTCAGCGCAAAAAGCGAAAAATGAAGCCCCCCAAAAAAGTTGTGAAAAACAGAAAAATCCCCAAAAATCTGCGGATTTTCGGGGATTTTTGGTGGACATGACCCATCAGTAAACGAACACCTCACGGGAAAAAATCGGGGGATTCCCCCTTTTCGCTTTTGTCCGATTCACCGAGCAGACTTTCACGCATTTTGGTGGTAGCCTCTGTTGGGGCATCCCGATACTCTCCGAGCATGGATTCTATCGTCCGGCTGTTCGCAAGCAATTGTTCCATTTCCTCAAAGGGCAGTTCACGCCGGTCATCGGAATAACGGAACGTAATCACCAGCCTGTCGGGGTAGACATAGATTTTATCAATCAGGCTGTCCAACAGGCGCTGCCGCGTTTCGGGATTATCAAGGTCGCCGGCAAAGCTGACCAGAAATCTAAGAATATCGCTCCGCTTCAAAGCGAATTT
>CANQHN010000028.1 GCA_947623745.1 uncultured Oscillospiraceae bacterium | reverse complement strand
CGGAATGGCCGGATTTCAAAAAAAGCGCATGTGTGTCCACACATGCACTGCTTGCCAAAGTTATACCGAATTCGGTATAATATAGGCAAACAATGTATTGAAGGCTCTCGGCACAAAAAAACTGACCGCCGACGTTGCCGCCGGAAGCCAGTTTTGCTTATTGTGACATCGTTCCAAACCCTTTGAACAGCCTCTATCGGGACTGGCTGCGTGGCCGAAACCAAAATACTTAAAATGCGGCTTCACATAAGTTAGTTTACAAAATAATCAACATATCTGCATAATTTGTATTTTGAAGCATTTGTTTTTGTCGCAAACAAAAAGCTATTGTCAAAACTCCATTGCATCAGCGAATCCTTTTAATTGCGTCTGATATGTTTCTTGAAAAGAAGAAACAAAACCAACAACAGTAGATGCTGCAGTCTCAGATAGTTCTTTGCTTTTTAATCCATCTTTCAATGCATTTTCGAGAGCCCCACATGCTATGGGCAAAATTGATTTAATAACTATCTTCCAAAGGGAGACCAATGCATCAAAATCATAATTATTATTAAATGAGAGCCCCCAGCTATCATTAATCTTTTTCCCAACAACAACTTCCATGCATTTTGAAACCGTATAAAGGAACAGCATTTTTGCACCCCGTTTTGCTAGAAATTTATGTTGTTTCTCCTCAATATCCATTCGCTCATTACCTTTTTGTTGTAATTCCAATTTATAGGAATCAATAGCGCGCGAGAGTGAATATGTAAATATAATATGCTTTGCTGTTAGATTTTCCGGAAAAATGCTACTGTATAAATGGTCACTACTCCATAGTTCATTTTTCGAGTTATATGCTGTAACACAATCCCCATGAAATGCTAACAAAGCTTGCGCAACAACATACGGATCTAAGATTTCTCTGCTTCGCGAAGGCCTAACATTACCACGTCGACCACCACTATAATATAGTTTTGTATATGGTTCAAACTCTATCCGAAGTCTACACTGTGTTTTGTCATTGCTCCTTAGATCAGATGGAAGTATTTCATTTTGTTTATTGTTATTGGTTATAATTTCATCAATAATATTGGCATCGTCACATACGATAAAACGAATTGGAATCCATGCATCCTTTAGTGTGCTCATATTGCTTATAGCGCCAGTTGTCTGAGCGCCATTAATAATTGTGATACCAGAGATTGACAAATTCTCGCCCGAAGCGTCTGTCTCAACATGGTAATTGTTTACTAAAGCAGTGATACCGTTATTATATACCCAAAAATTATTCGGTTGGTTTTCAATGGTTTCCATTATTCCAAGATTTATTTTGTTTTTCTTTTTCCCCGATCCGAGATAGGTTCGAGGATTACCAGAAAACAAATCATCTGCGTAAACATCAAATTGTCGTTTTAACCACATCGCTTTCACTGCAGTTATATAAGCTCTCCACTTATCGCCTCGCAATTCGAAGCCAACTTTGGGGGTATCGACTTCGAGCGTATTAGTTATTGTGATTTGCTTGCTTGCGGCATTATACCATCTCTCTATAGTTTCATTACCAACTTCAAGTGAAAATACTTCAGCATCACTTTGTGGGAATAAACTTTTAATTAGTGTCCTTGCACTTTTCTGCATCGCAGAAAGTTCAGCCTTTATCTGAGGATTATTTCGCTCATTTAGATTATGAACATACCAAAAATAAACTGTAGTTATAGAATTGCCTTCAATAGAGGACTGAAGTAATCTTACCTGTTCTCTGATCTGTTCAGGGACATCATCTGGATTCTGCGCAAATACCCATGTGGCAGCAGTATTAAGATCACTGGCTTTATTTCCAGGAGCAAGATCATTAGCCTGTGGGTCTTGCTTCATATATCCTTGTGCGATTACCGCAATTCCCATATCTTGATCTACATAGATCAAATCACATTTTTTATCATTCCCGCCATCAGTTAATGCATCGCTTGCAACGGAAGTAATGTCTGATATTTCAAATCTAAGTTGTAATGCGTAAAGCAACAAAGCATTATTCCCATACTGGGAAATTAATTCAGTTCTCGAATAAAAATCAGCCATATAGCCCACTATATTCACCTCGATCAATTATTTCCTGAATACAAATAAATATTCATGCGCTATTAACAAAAAATTATACTTTACACTATTGGTTTTCCAGTAACCTGTTGCTTTGCAGTTGTGTTGCTCCTTAATTATTATTTCTTTCAGCTTAAACCCTGCATTTTCAAATATTTTCATGACTTCAAATGATAATGGTATCATGCAACCTTTTTGGCGGGTATCACCCATCAAAATTGCACAGAACTTCTCTTTTTTGAGAACACGATAACTCTCGGTAGCAACAATCTTCATTTCTTTGAGAAAATCTTTGAATTTTAGATGCGACAAATCTTCCGGTATGTCATCGCTGTACTGGATAATATCTGCATATGGTGGATGAGTGCATATAAGATCTATACTATTTTCCGGGATAAAATCTAAATTTCTAGCATCACCTTTGCGAATATAGATCTTACCATCTGCACCATCGTGTTCAAATGCTGTTTTTTCTTTACAGCGTTCTAACGCCACATCATTGACATCCACACCGATTATATTGCGATTAAGCAATTTCGCTTCTACCAATGTAGTACCACCGCCTGCAAATTGATCAAGCACAAGATCCCCTTCTTTTGAATAACGTAACATAATGTTTCGAGGAATATACGGAGACCAGTTTCCTCGCCATTTTGCATCGTGGGTAGCCCAATCACCTCGTTGTGGAAATGACCAATGGGTGGTCATTTCAAGTTCAAAATTCTCTGGCTCCCATTTAGTTATATTCTTGCTCATTAGACGAATACCTCACTAATTATACCATTTTCTAAGTCATTGATATTGTAGATATGATTCATCACATCAAATGTCTCCTCTAAATTGTTTCGAGCACTTGTCCATCCTTTTCCATCTGTAAACCAGACAAAAGTAAATCCATCAATTGTATCTGTTTCCAATGCAAGCGTTTTATAACTACGGGCAGTTTCATTGAGTTTAGATCCACCACCGCCGTAAAAATTTGTTTCTATTCCATAAACCATACTATTGGTCTTGATTACAAAATCGAATCGCTTTTCCATTTTCCCTTGGTTAGAGATAGCGGAAAGGTCGATACCCCATTTCGCTGTAATTTGATTAATATACATCTCTTTGAAATAAGTTTTGTCTTTTATGAAACCGGCCTTTTTAATAAAGCTTTCAACTAAATTTTCCATTAAATGACCACCACGATTTTTTCGTCCATTAGAATCGAGGCCTGTCTCAACGCCAGTTGCATAATCAACAAGATTGTTTATAATGTGATTTTCCAACAAATCAAACAGGCCCGTTTTTTCCATAAAATAAGAATAATCCTCATAATATTTGTGACTATTTGGAGAATATCTACCAAAATCAAACCGATAAAGATAACCGCCTTTTTCATCCTGACAATATATCTCGTTAGCTCTAACGGCAAGTAACAGTGGAACACATTTCAATGTTTCGGGATACCTTTTTATTAGAGCTTTAAAATCTTCTTTAATATTCTTAGAACCTATAAGAGAGTTGAGAATATTCAATTCAACCTTAATGCCATCAACATTACGATGCACTTTTTCAAAATCTATGTAATAACCATAATCTGCTATGCTATCACGAAAACCGGACAACCAAACATTAAAATTTCTACTCATGATTTCTTTCATTCCTCATCATTATTGGGCGGTACAGGAAGCCCTAATTTTGTCAACGGTATATATTCAAAGTAGTAATGACAATGCATACTGATGATATAATCCAAAACATCTTTATATTTTGGATTTTTAAACCATTCTGAAAGTAGATAAATATATTCCACATCTATATTTACCTGCGACATCAGTTTTTGGTACTGTTTACGCTTAAAGTCGCATGTTTGCAACTTTTCATCGACAGAACCATCAACCTGTTGATACTTGCATTCGATTATAAAAAGAGTGTTATTGATGATAACATAAATACTATCATCAGGCAGGAGTTTTTTTGAAATAATTTTTTCCCAATCTACTCCGATTCCTTTTAGATATCTGTAAAAACCATGTTTTTTGAAAATTTGTGCAACTTTCTCTTCGTTGTAAAAAACCATACCATCATTCACATGATACCCTGGCTGACTATCTAAAAAAGTTGCCAAATCTGTTTTTCCTTCAAAAATCAATCCTGTCTTAGTATTTCCGCCGCCTTTTCCGTTCTTTATCATGATGGATCTCCTTAAAAACATTTATTTTACTTTGCAAGGCTTTCCCGACTCACAACGAGCAGAACGACATTCACGACAGTATGATTGTGGAATATAGCGACCATCTCCCATGTTCCGATAGCCAAATTCCTGTTCTATTTCATCCTTACCATAAGCTGTTTTCCCACAACAAGGGCATTGAGCGTATTCTCCGTATGGCATTAAATTAACCTCCTAAAAATTGCTAATAAGTAATTCTTTTATTTTTCCTCTTGCTGCACTATTACAGTTTATCATCCGACATGCTTCTACACGTTTAATCCTAAGAGGGGCATAAATATTATCAAAAAAATCGTCTTCAGGCCGAGAATTTTTGGGGTCTGAATTACTTACGACCACCTTTGACCCCTTTTGGTGCATCTGTCTCACAAATTCTGCAAGTTCAAGCTGTGCTTGGTCATCAAAAAGCTCTTCTGTATATGCTGTAAAACTTGCAGTTTCAGTTAGCGGACGATACGGAGGATCAAAATATACAAAAGTTTGCTTGTCGATAAAATCGGCGGCTTGGCGATAATCGCCGCAAACAATTGTGACTTTTTGCAATTTCTCAGAAGCAGTTCTCAAATTGCTTTCATCACAGATCACAGGGTTTTTGTATGCCCCCATCGGGACATTAAAAGCCCCCTTACGATTTACCCGATAGAGGCCATTAAAGCAGGTTTTATTTAGAAAAATCATTAACGCAGATTTTTCAATGCTATCATCCCCATTGCCGCTAATCTTCAAATTGTTGAATCGAGACCTTTTTTCTATGTAATAAACCTTTCTATCATCAGCATTAAGAGAAAGAAATTCTGATTGATATAACGAAAGTAATGATATAAGATCATTAATGCTATTCTTCACCACACAATATGCATTAATTAGTTCAACATTGACATCGCTAATGTAAACTTCATTTAAGTTGTATCGGCTAAGTATGTCGAACAATACGGCACCTCCGCCAACAAATGGCTCAGCATATTTGGTTATTTTATGATCATCAAAAGGATAATATTTTTCAATCTCGCCAAGCAGCTGCCCCTTGCCACCAGCCCACTTCAAAAACGGTTTCACCATTTTACCTCCACTCCTGTAATAACGTAAGCTTCGCCCATCTTCAGGCTTTTTTGCATCCGCAGGAATAACCCAGGAATTTCCTACCATAGTGGCATGAGCAATTCGTCCTTCTGTGCAAAGCGTGGCAACACGACGCGGGGAAATCCCCCAAATTTTTGCAGCTTCCTTTGCCGAAATCAAATTCATAGCCCTACCTCCAAATAGATTATTTATATTGTATTCTAAATCTCGAATAATAGCAATACCATTTTGGACATTTTCTCAAAAAAGAAATGTCCTTGATGCTATACTATCTACATCAATGGTATATTATACTGAAAAACTCCGCCTACTCCATTCCAGTCCTATTTCAAACATAAAAAAGGGGATTGCATTTTATGACATTTTCAATATTCTAGATCCGGTGCGGGATGAAGATTTCGTTTCCCCTGCCACTCGAATCAAGTCACTTTATACATATATTATTTCATTCCTAACGACTTCCTCCGCTCGATTAACGATGCTGTTCATGGCTTGAATCCATTCCCACTGTGACCGGCGCTTCAAATCTTCATCCACGCCCTCGGCTCTGGCCATCTGCCGGATGATAAGCTGGCAGCGTTCCTGTGCCTGTTCGTTGAGGTCGGCAAGGTAGGTATGCAGCCTGCCTGTCAGAATCAAATGGTTGAGCAGTGGCTGGTTCGTTTCCTCCAGATATGCCCTGTGCATCCGTCCCCACTTCCCGATGGGGCGCTCGTCGTTTTCCGGCAGTCCGATAGCCGGGATGTAGTAGTCTCCGGCGAGGACGTAATCAAGGCCGTTCGTATTGTCGTGGATTCTCGGTTTCAATTCGCTCATGTCGTTTTCCTCCATAATTATGATGTTGCCACCGCTTCGCCGGAGGTAATCGACCGCCAATGCACTGCTGTGATATCATTCTTTATGCAAGATTGATTAACGATTTCTATGCCAAGGATACCAGCAAGAAGGTCCGCTCTGTCATGCGGACGCGAGGGACCAGCGGCAAGCACCTGGGCAAGCCACCCTACGGCTATCGCTCTGACCCGCAGGACAAGGACCGATGGATTCTGGACGAGGAGGCCGCGACGGTGGTCAAGCGTATCTTTGACCTGACGATTGCCGGGAAGGGGCCCAGCCAGATCGCTCGTATCCTGGAGCGGGACCAGGTGCTCACTACCAAGGCGCTGTACGCCCAGCGGAAAGGGAAGCCGCTGCCAGACCGCCCTTACCACTGGCATGAGCAATCTGTGGTCGGCATCTTGGAACGGATGGAGTACACCGGCTGTGTCTGCAACTTCAAGACCTATTCCAAGTCCTACAAGCTGAAGAAGCGCATCCCCAACGCCAAAGAGGATATGTTTATTCTGCCCGATACCCAGGAGGCCATCGTCCCGCAGGAACAGTGGGACAGAGTGCAGGAGTTGCGGAAGAACAAACGCCGCATTACGAAAGGTGAACGGCAGGGGCTGTTCTCCGGCCTCCTGTTCTGTGCCGACTGCGGAAGTAAGCTCAATTTCGCCACTTGCAAAAAATACGAGGGCAAGCAGGACCGCTACGTTTGCTCTAAATACAGAAGCGGACGCGGGTCCTGTTCGGGGCATATTATCCGGGAAGAAGTGCTGCGAGATGTGGTGCTGGAGCGCATCCGGGCTGTGACAGAGATGGTACGCTCTGATGTGGAGGGCTTCCAGGAAGATTGGCTCCAATGTCGGCGGGAGGAACAGGAAAAGTCCATCCGGGAGGACAAACGGCGGTTGGAGAAGGCCAGGAAACGGATGGCGGATATCGATGTGCTGATGACCCGCATCTATGAGGACATGGTACTTGGTAATATGAGCCGGGAACGCTACCAAAAGATGGCCGAGAGGTATGAGGCAGAACAGGCCAGTCTGCACAATGAGATCATAGGGCTGGAGGACTGGGTAGGCATCCGTGAGGAAAGGGACAACAGCTTTAACCAGTTCGCCTCCCTGGTCGAGAAGTATGTGGATATCCCGGAGTTGACGCCAACCATCGTGAACGAGTTCATCAAGAAGATCATCGTCTACGCGCCAGAGAAACACGGTGCCAAGCGGATACAGAGGATCAGGCTTATCTTCAACTTCCTAGATGAGCTGGGTATGGCGGAGATCAGTGGACCCGTTATGACGGAAACGACCTATGGACGCAGAAAGACGGCGTGATCACCAGATCACGCCGCCCTCTGCGGTAATAGTTCCTTATTACCTTTTACCCTTGCGGTTCCAGGGTTTTCTTGAAAAATCAGCGCTTGCTGAACTGCGGCGCGCGACGGGCGGCTTTGAGGCCGTACTTCTTGCGCTCCTTCATACGAGGATCGCGGGTGAGGAAACCAGCGGCCTTCAGGGCGGCGCGATTATTCTCGTCCACCAGCAGCAGGGCGCGGGCGATGCCGTGGCGGATGGCGCCGGCCTGGCCGGTCACGCCGCCGCCGGCGACGGTGGCCTCGATGTCCACCTTGCCCAAGGTGTTGGTGGTGACCAGGGGCTGACGGACGATGAGCTTCAGGGTATCCAGGCCGAAGTAATCGTCGATGTCACGGCCGTTGATGGTGATGGCGCCGGTGCCATTGGGGAACAGATGGACGCGGGCCACGGAGGACTTCCGACGGCCGGTACCATAGAAATAAGGCTTCTTGCTCTTATACATGCTCGTCTAACCTCCTTACAGCGCCCAAGCTTCGGGCTTCTGAGCGGCCTGCTCGTGCTCGCCGCCGCGGTAGATCTTCAGCCGGGTCAGGGAATCCTTGGTGATGATGTTGCGGGGCATCATGCCGCGGACAGCCAGACGCATGGCCAGCTCGGGGCGGTCCTTCATCAGGGTGCGGTACCTGACCTCTTTCAGGCCGCCCACCCAGCCGGAGTGGGTGCGGTAGAACTTCTGGTCCAGCTTCTTGCCGGTCAGAACGGCCTTCTCGGCGTTGATGATGATGACGTAGTCGCCGCAGTCGGCGTGGGGGGTGTACTCGGGCTTGAGCTTGCCGCGCAGCAGGTCCGCCGCGACAGTGGCAGTCTTGCCCAGGGGCTTACCGGCGGCGTCAAGGACGTACCACTTGCGCTCGATGTTCCCCTTGTTTGCCATGAACGTGGACATAGGTGAAACCTCCAATTTCCTGTACTTATGTGCAAAAATGAATTTTGGACAAAATTCACGGCTCCTCTGTACAAGCGGAGCGTTTTGTATTATAGTATTTGAGGTTTTCCATGTCAACTGATTTTTTATAATTTTTTTGCTATCGCCGCAAATGCTCTCGTTTTCTCTTGTTTTCTCTTGATATCTCTTGAAATCTCGATTTCAATTTTTCTTTTTGCAGCTGTGAATTAGCCCGTTTTGTTGCGGAAACGCCCCGGATAGGCCGGATTTGCGCAGATTTGGAGGTTTTGCCTTGAACAAGATACTCTCCCTGGTCCGCCGCTGCGTGGAGGACTACGATATGATCCAGCCCGGGGACGTGATCGCCGTGGGGGTGTCCGGAGGCAAGGACTCGCTGATCCTGCTCACCGCTCTGGCTAAGCTGCGGGAGTTCTACCCCGTCCCCTACCAGGTGGAGGCCTTCACCCTGGATATGGGCCACGCCGACGGACGGCCGGGGATGGACTTCGCCCCGGTGGCGGCGTACTGCCGGGAGCTGGGCGTGCCCTACACCCTGCTCTCCAGCGAGATCCACCACATCATCTTCGACCTGCGCCGGGAGAAGAACCCCTGCTCCATGTGCTCCAAGATGCGCCGGGGCGCCCTGCACAGCGCCATCCTGGAGCGGGGCATCCACAAGATCGCCCTGGGCCACCACAGCGACGACGCGGTGGAGACCCTGTTCATGTCCCTGATTTTCGAGGGGCGGCTGTCCTGCTTCCAGCCCGTCACCTGGCTGGACCGCACCGGCATCACCCAGATCCGCCCCCTGCTCTACTGCGGGGAGAACCTGATCCGCCACACCGCCCAGCGGCTGGAGCTGCCCGTGGTGTCCAACCCCTGCCCCGCCGACGGCAACACCCGCCGGGAGGAGATCAAAAAGCTCATCTACGAGCTCCAGGGCCGCTACCCCGGCCTGAAAACCCGGGCCTTCGGGGCCATGCAGCGCCTGCCCCTGCCCGCCTGGGACACAGTGGAGCACCGCCGTATGCCCGTGGAGGGCTTTGAGGAGGAATAAATTTTTCCCCAAATCGTGGAAATCCCGGCTGGCCGGTGCTATAATCTGGCTATCCTAAAGAAAAACAGGGGCGCACCCCCTTGAGAGGAGTCATCCCCATGAGCGAAGAGCTGAACCTGACCGCCAATCCCGGTAAAAACCTGGTCCGCACCGTGGACGGGGTGGACTACCAGCGCATCCCGGTAAAGACCCACCTGATCACCGACAAGGACGACATGGCCGACGTGGTGGTGAAATATGCCAAGGACAAGATGGTGGACGGGGACATCCTGTTCATCTCCGAGAAGGCGGTGGCCTGCACCCAGAGCCGGGCCATCCCCATGGAGAACATCAAGCCCCGGAAGCTGGCCGTCACCCTCAGCCGCTATGTCACCAAGACCCCCGCCGGCATCGGCCTGGGCATCCCCGAGACCATGGAGATGGCCCTCCAGGAGTGCGGCACCCTGCGCATCCTGTTCGCCGCCTTCTGCAGCGTCATCGGCAAGCTGCTGGGAAAGAAGGGCTGGTTCTACATCGTGGCCGGCCCTAAGGCCCGGGGCATCGACGGCCCCACCGCCGGCACCATCCCCCCCTACGACCACTACGTGGTCCTCACCCCCGCCGACCCCATGGGCACCTCCAGACGTCTGGCCCAGGCCCTGGGCCACCCGGTGGCCATCGTGGACATCAACGACATCGGCGCCAACATCCTGGGCTTCTCCCAGAAGGAGCCCACCTTGAACCAGCTGGCAAAGATCCTGGGGGACAACCCCCTGGGCCAGGGGGAGGAGTCCACCCCCATGGGCATCATCCGGAAGGCATAAAAAAGCAAAAGCGAACAAGGCCCTCCCGGCGCACGCCGGGAGGGCCTTTCGTTATGCCAGGTTTTCCTCGAAAAAGGTCCGGGCGTTCCGGAACAGGATGCCCTCCGCCGCCTGCCGGGGCACACCCCGCTCCAGCAGCCAGCCGCAGAGCCCCGCCGCCTTGGCCGGGGTGTTCAGGAACTCGGGCAGGTCCGCCCCGTCGAAGTCGGAGCCCAGCGCCAGGATATGCTCCGCCCCCAGGGCGAAGAAGCGCTCGATGTGGCGCATCAGGTCGTCCGGGCCGGCCCCCTCGCCGCCATCCCGGAGGAAGTGGATGTGGTAGTTCAGGCCGATGAGGCACCTCCGGGCCGCCATCTCCCGGATCATATCGTCGGTGAGGTTCCGCTTGTGGCCGCAGACGGCCCTGGCGTTGGAGTGGGTGGCCAGGAAGGGCCTCCGGACTGTCTGGAGCAGGTCCTCGAACCCGGCGTCGTTCAGGTGGGACGCGTCCACCAGGATGCCCTGGCGCTCCATCTCGGGGACCACCTCCCGCCCGAAGGCGGACAGGCCGTGGGCGGTGTCGTGGCCGGAGCCGATCTCATTCTCCCCGTTCCAGGTCAGGGTGACGCACCGCACCCCCTGGCGGCGGAGCAGCTCCACCCTGGCCAGATCCCCGGCAAAGACGGAGCCGTTCTCCACGGTGAGGAAGGACGCCACCTTCCCGGCGGCCCAGGCCGCCTCCATCTGGCCGGCGGTCCGGCAGAAGGCCGCCCGGGCGCTGAACTTCTCCATCTGCCGCAGAAACTCCGCCCGGCCCCGCTCAAAGTAGTCCACCGCCTCCCGGCCCCGCAGCCTGTCGGGGATGTAGACGGCGAAAAACTGGGCCCACCGCACCCCCGGCGGGACGGCGCTCAGAGAGAACGCCTGCTCCGGGCTGTCCAGGGTGTCGGGGCCGGCGCTCCAGTTGGTGAGGGTGTCACAGTGCAGGTCGATCAGCGCCCAGGGGTCCATTATGATCCGCTCCCTTCCGTTGTACTCCGTCTGATCCTATTGGTCCCGCCCGGCAGATATGCCTCAGGGCTTTTTCATGGTCAGGCCGATGCGCTTTTTCTTCTCGTCCACCTCTGCCACCCACACGGTGATGACGTCCCCCACCCGCAGCAGCTCGGAAGGGTGCCGCACCCGCCGGGGCAGGCGGGAGATGTGGACCAGGCCGTCCTGGTGGACGCCGATATCCACGAACACGCCGAAATCGATGACGTTGCGCACGGTGCCCCGCAGCTCCATGCCGGGTTTCAGGTCCTTCATCTCCAGCACGTCGGTGCGCAGGATGGGGGGCGGCAGCTCGTCCCGGGGGTCCCGGCCGGGCTTCATCAGCTCCTTGACGATATCCGCCAGGGTGGGCACCCCGGCGCCGCAGAGCTCGGACAGGGCGGCGTAACCGATCCCCTCCGCTCTCTCCTTCAGGCCGTCCAGCCTGCCCGCCTCCACGTCCTCCAGGGTGTAGCCGCACCGGGCCAGCAGCTTTTCCGCCGCGGCGTAGCTCTCCGGGTGGACGCCGGTGTTGTCCAGCACCGACCCGCTCTCCGGCACCCGCAGAAAGCCGGCACACTGTTCAAAGGCCTTGGGGCCCAGCTTGGGGACCTTCAGCAGCTGTTTTCGGGCGGTGAAGGGGCCGTTCTCCTCCCGGTACTTCACCACGTTCTTTGCCGTGGCCGCCGTCAGGCCGGACACCCGGCGCAGCAGGGACGGGGAGGCGGTGTTGGCGTCCACCCCCACGGCGTTGACGCAGTCCTCCACCACCCCGTCCAGGGCCTCATCCAGCCGGGCCTGGGGCATGTCGTGCTGGTACTGGCCCACGCCGATGGCCTTGGGGTCGATCTTCACCAGCTCGGCCAGGGGGTCCTGGAGCCGCCGGGCGATGGACACGGCGGAGCGCAGGTTCACGTCGTACTCCGGGAACTCCTCGGCGGCCAGCTTGGAGGCGGAGTACACCGACGCCCCCGCCTCGCTGACGATCATATAGGACACCCCGCCGCCCAGACGGCGGATGAGCTCCACCGTCATCTGCTCGGTCTCCCGGCTGGCGGTGCCGTTGCCGATGGCGATGTGCTCCACGCGGTGCTTTTTGATGAGGGCGGACAGCTTGACGATGCACTCCTCCCTCTGCCGGGCCCCATAGGTGGGGTAGACCACCGCCGTGTCCAGCACCTTGCCGGTGCCGTCCACCACCGCCACCTTGCAGCCCATGCGGTAGCCCGGGTCCAGACCCATGGTCACTTTGCCCTTCACCGGGGGCTGCATCAGCAGGGGCTTGAGGTTGAGGGCGAACATGTGGATGGCCCCCTCATTGGCCTGATCTGTCAGGTCGGCGCGGATCTCCCGCTCCAGGGAGGGGGCGATGAGGCGGTCGTAGGCGTCCTCGGCGGCGGCCTTGACGAAGTCCAGCGCCGCCCGGCCGGGCACCACGGACCGGCGCACCGCGATGAGAGCGGCCTCCCGGTCCATCTCCACGGCGGCCTTCAGAATCTCCTCCCGCTCGCCCCGGTTGATGGCCAGCACCTGGTAGCCCTGGAGGCGGCTCACAGGGCACTTGAAGTCGTAGTAGAGCCGGTACACGCTGTCCTCCGGCTCCTTCTCGGCGGCCTTGGACACCAGCACCGCCCGGCTCTGATACAGGGTGCGCAGGCGCTTGCGGATGTCCGCGTCGTCAGAGATGCGCTCGGCGACGATGTCGGAGGCGCCCTGGAGGGCGTCCTCTGCGCTCTCCACCCCCTTTTCCGGGTCGATGTACGCCGCCGCCAGCTTCTCTGGGGTGCCCTCCAGCCTGCCGAGGGCGAACAGCGCCTCGGCCAGAGGCTCCAGGCCCTTCTCCTTGGCCGCGGTGGCCCGGGTGCGGCGCTTGGGGCGGTAGGGCCGGTACAGGTCCTCCACCTCCGCCAGGGTGGCGGCCGCGTCGATGGCGGCGGACAGCTCGCCGGTGAGCTTGTCCTGCCCCTCTATGGCGGTCTTTACCTCCGCCTTGCGCTGCTCCAGCCCCCGCAGGTACTGCAGGCGGTCGGCCAGGGTGCGCAGCAGCTGGTCGTCCATGGAGCCGTGGAGCTCCTTGCGGTAGCGGGCGATAAAGGGGATGGTGTTGCCCTGGTCGATGAGCTCCACCACGTTGGCCACGTAGACTGGATTCTGGCTTAGCTCCCTGGCCAGGGTCTGAATGATGGGATCCATAGTTTCTCTCCTTCGCTTTGGGATCGGGTATAGTTTACCTGAACCGGGAAGAAATGTCCAGAGGGAGAAAGAATGGTTGCAATCCGGCCGGGTTTAAGGTATGATATGGTGACAAATCAAATTACGGAAGGGAGCTGCTCCCATGCGCGACGGATTTGTAAAGGTGGCGGCGGGCACGCCGGAGATCAGGGTGGCTGACTGCGCTTTCAACGCCCAACAGTGTATCAATCTGATCCGGGAGGCGGAACAGCAGGGGGTCAAGGTCCTGGCCCTGCCGGAGCTGTGCCTGACGGGGTACACCTGCGGCGACCTGTTTTTGCAGGACACCCTGCTGGACGGGGCGGAGGCCGCCCTGAAAGCGGTCCTGGAGGCCACCAAGGACTTGGACATGTTCATCGCCCTGGGCCTGCCGGTGCGGTATGAAAACAAGCTGTATAACTGCGCCGCGGCAATACAGAGCGGACGGGTCCTGGGGCTGGTGCCCAAGCTCTGCCTGCCCAATTACAGCGAGTTCTACGAGCGGCGCTGGTTCTCCTCCGGCGCCGGCGTCCACGACTATATCCAGATCGCAGGCCAAAACGCGGCCCTCAACAGCCGGCAGATCTTCCTCTGCGAGTCCGTGCCGGAGCTGGCGGTGGGCATCGAGATCTGCGAGGACCTGTGGGCCCCCGATCCCCCCTCCAACACCCTGGCCCGGGCGGGGGCGACCCTGATTTTGAACCTGTCCGCCTCCGACGAGGTGGTGGGCAAGGCGGACTACCGCCGCCAGCTGGTGTCCGGCCAGTCCGCCCGGCTGCTGTGCGCCTACGTCTACGCCGACGCCGGGGAGGGGGAATCCTCCACCGACCTGGTGTTCGCCGGGCACAACATCCTCGCGGAAAACGGGGCGATCTTGGCCGAAAAGCGCTTCGCCTGCGGCCTGACCGCCACCGAGATCGACGTGCAGCGCCTGGCCTATGAGCGGCGGCGGAACACCACCTTCGTCAGCGAGAAGTCGCCCGAGTCCTACTGGTACTCCAAATTTGTTCTGGAGACAGCGGAGACGGCGCTGACCCGCCCCGTACCCCCCAACCCCTTCGTCCCCGCCGACCACGGGGACCGGGCGGAGCGCTGCCGGGAAATTCTGACCATCGCCGCCGCCGGGCTGAAGAAGCGGCTCAAGCACACCCGGGCCCGCACCGCCGTGGTGGGCCTGTCCGGCGGTCTGGACTCCACCCTGGCCCTGCTCATCACCGCCCGGGCCATGGATATGTTGGGCCGGCCCCGGACGGACATCGTGGCCCTCACCATGCCCTGCTTCGGCACCACCAGCCGCACCAAGTCCAACGCCGAGATTCTGGCCGAGCGCATCGGCACCACCTTCAAAACGGTGGACATCGGCCACGCGGTGAAGGTCCACTTCCAGGACATCGGCCAGTCCATGGACGACCTGTCGGTGACCTTCGAGAACGGCCAGGCCCGGGAGCGGACCCAGGTGCTGATGGACGTGGCCAACATGACCGGCGGCATGGTGGTGGGCACCGGCGACCTGTCCGAGCTGGCCCTGGGCTGGGCTACCTACAACGGCGACCACATGTCCATGTACGGCGTCAACGCCTCCATTCCCAAGACCCTGGTGCGGCATCTGGTGGCCTATGTGGCCGACGAGAACCAGGAGACAGACCCCAAGCTGTCCGCCGTGCTCCGGGACATTCTGGACACCCCCGTGTCCCCCGAGCTGCTGCCCCCCAAGGAGGGGGAGATCGCCCAAAAGACCGAGGACCTGGTGGGTCCCTACGAGCTGCACGACTTCTTCCTGTACTACGCCGTGCGCTGGGGGTTCCCGCCCCGGAAGGTCTACCGGCTGGCCCTGTACGCCCTGGGGGACAAGTATGGCCGGGAGGCCGTCCTGAAGTGGCTGAAAAACTTCTACCACAGGTTCTTCAACCAGCAGTTCAAGCGCTCCTGCCTGCCTGACGGCCCCAAGGTGGGCACCCTGACCCTCTCCCCCCGCGGCGACTGGCGCATGCCCAGCGACACGGTCTCCACCCTGTGGCTCGACGAACTGGAGGGATTGGAATGAATCTGCTTGCAAACGCCAGTCGCCCCTCCGGGGCCCCCGCGCGAGCCCAGCGCAGCGGGTCGCGTGGGGAAAGGAGGAGCAAGGGAGCGGCCGCAGTTTTCGCCGCAAGGCGGAAACGGAGGCAAGCGGACTTTGCGACGACGCGGCGGATGCCCAGCGACGCCGCCGCGGCCCTGTGGCTGGACGAATTGGAGGGATTGGAATGAACATCTACCTGGACCTGTTCCTCACCTTCGCCAAGGTGGGGGTGATGACCTTCGGCGGGGGCTACGCCATGCTCCCCATCCTCCAGCGGGAGGTGGTGGAGAAGAAGGGCTGGGCCACCAACGAGGAGCTCACCGACTACTTCGCCATCGGCCAGTGCACCCCCGGCATCATCGCGGTGAACACCGCCACCTTCATCGGCCACAAGTGCACGGGAAAGCTGGGCGGCGTGCTGGCCACCCTGGGGGTGGTGTTCCCCTCCCTCATCATTATCACGGTCATCGCCGCCTTCCTCAACAACTTTGCCAGCATCCCCCTGGTGCAGCACGCCCTGGCGGGGGTAAACGCCTGCGTGGTGGCGCTCATCGCCTCCAGCGTGCAGAAGCTGGGCAGATCCACCCTGAAAAACCACCCCAGCATCGTCATTTTCCTGGTGGTGCTGATCCTGGCCGCGGTTGGGAATTTCGTGACCTTCCCGGCCACCTGGTGGGGGGCGGCCCTGGACCGGATACTGTCCCCGGCGGTGCTCATCGTGTGCGCCGGGCTGGCGGGGTTCCTCCTGTGGCGCCCCTCCGGTGAGAAAGGAGGGGAGGGCAAGTGATCTACCTGCGCCTCTTTTTCGAGTTCTTCAAAACCGGCCTGTTCGCCGTGGGCGGCGGCATGGCCACCATTCCCTTCCTGCAGAATATGGGGGCGGCCACGGGCTGGTTCACCGACGCGGACCTGACCACCATGATCGCCGTGTCCGAGTCCACCCCCGGCCCCATCGGGGTGAACATGGCCACCTACGTGGGGTTCAAGAGCGCCGGGGTCCTGGGCTCGATGATCGCCACCCTGGGGCTGATCACCCCGTCCATCATCGTCATCCTCATCATCGCCGCCTTCCTCCAGAGGTTCCGCCAGTCCAAGACGGTGGACGCCGTGTTCAAGGGCCTGCGCCCCGCCTCCACCGCCCTGATCGCCGCGGCGGGGCTGAGCGTGGCCAAGAGCATCCTTATGTTCCACGTGACCTCCCATGTCACCGCGCCGGGGCAGGCCGTGCCGGTCACCGATGTGTTCTACTGGCCCGCCATCGCGGTGACGGTGATCGTCTTTCTGTGTATGCAGCACAAGAAGCTCTCCAAGCTCCACCCCATCGTGTTCATCGGCATCGCCGCCGCCGCCGGCGTGCTGCTCCAGCTTTAAGCATAAAACATAAAAACCGGGCCGCCCGATGGGCGGCCCAGTGACTGTCAAAAAGGCCAAAGGCCTTTTTGACAAAAGGCTACGACCCGCGGCAGCGCACTCGCTGCGCTCGCACGTTTGCGGGCCGAGAGGAATTTTTCCCGACGTACACGCCGCCGGGAAAAATAGATCTCACTTGATTCGCGCCTGCGGGCGCGAACTCTGCGAGGCTTTCCCGACAAGCTGACCGGGCCGCCCGATGGGCGGCCCGGTTTTCATGCTTTTGTCAGCGCAGGTTGAAGAAAGCGTCCCTGCCGGGGTATCGGGCCACGTCGTCCAGCTCCTCCTCGATGCGCAGCAGCTGGTTGTACTTGGCCACCCGGTCGGTGCGGCTGGGCGCGCCGGTCTTGATCTGGCCGGCGTTGACCGCCACGGCGATGTCGGCGATGGCGGCGTCCTCAGTCTCGCCGGAGCGGTGGGACACGATGGCGGTGTAGCCCGCCCGGTTGGCCATCTGGATGGCGTCCAGGGTCTCGGTGAGGGTGCCGATCTGGTTGACTTTGATGAGGATGGCGTTGGCCACCCCCTTTTCGATCCCCATAGCCAGCCGCTCCACGTTGGTGACGAACAGGTCGTCCCCCACCAGCTGGACCCGGCCGCCGATGGCCCTGGTGAGCATGGCCCAGCCCTCCCAGTCGGTCTCGGCCATGCCGTCCTCCAGGGAGATGATGGGGTAGGCATCGGCGAACCTCTTCCACATATTCACCAGCCGCTGCCGGGTCAGCTTCCGGCCGGACTTGGGCTGGACATAGAGCTGCCGCTCCTCGTCCCACCACTCGGAGGAGGCGGCGTCGATGGCGATCATAAAGTCCTCCCCGGGCCTGTAGCCGGCCCGCTCCACGGCCTCCACAATGACCTTCAGGGCGTCCTCGTCCCTTTTCAGGTTGGGGGCGTAGCCGCCCTCGTCCCCCACGCCGGCGGCGGGGGTGCCGTTGTCCTTCAGCACGCCCTTCAGGGCATGGAACACCTCGGCGCACATTTGCAGCCCCTTTCTGAAGCAACAGGCCCCCACGGGCATGATCATGAACTCCTGGATCTCCACGTTGTTGGAGGCGTGGGCGCCGCCGTTGAGGATGTTCATCATGGGCACGGGCAGGGTTTTGGCGTTGACGCCGCCGATATAGGTGTACAGGGGCATCCCCAGCGCCTCGGCGGCGGCCTTGGCCACGGCCAGGGAGGCGCCCAGGATGGCGTTGGCCCCCAGGCGGGACTTGTTTGGGGTGCCGTCCAGGTCGATGAGCAGCTTGTCGATGGCGGGCTGGTCCAGGGCGTTCATACCGATGAGGGCCTCGGCGATCTCGGTGTTCACGTTGGCGACGGCCTTCTCCACGCCCTTGCCCTGGTAGCGGCTCCTGTCACCGTCCCGCAGCTCGCAGGCCTCAAAGCTGCCGGCGGACGCCCCGGAGGGCACAGCGGCGCGGCCCATAGTGCCGTCGTCCAGCACCACCTCCACCTCCACGGTGGGGTTGCCCCGGGAGTCCAGAATCTCCCGGCCCAGGACGTCGGCGATCTCCAGTACCTGTTTCATACTTGGGCTCTCCTTCTTTCCTTTAAATTTCAAGCGGACCGCCTGTCTGAGCGGTCCGCTTGACGGTTGGGAGCACTTCCTCCCTAGTATTACAAAATCAGGGTCTCCCCATCCATCTCCGCGGGCTTTTCCAGGCCCATCAGGTCCAGCATGGTGGGGGCGATGTCGGCCAGGCGGCCGTCCCGCAGCTTGACGCTGGCGCCCACGATGTAGAAGGGCACCAGATTGGTGGTGTGGGCGGTGAAGGGGGAGCCGTCGGTGTCGATCATCCGCTCGGCGTTGCCGTGGTCGGCGGTGATGAGGGACACGCCGCCCATCCGGGAGGTGGCCTCCACCACCCGGCCCACGCACTCGTCCACGGCGGCCACGGCCTTGCAGGCCGCCTCGTACACGCCGGTGTGGCCCACCATGTCGCAGTTGGCGAAGTTGAGGATGATCACGTCGTAGGCCCCGCTCTCGATGCGCTTGACGGCCTCCTCGGCCACCAGGTAGGCGGACATCTCGGGCTGCAGGTCATAGGTGGCCACCTTGGGGGAGGCGATGAGGCACCGGTCCTCCCCGGGGAACACCTGCTCCACACCGCCGTTGAAGAAGAAGGTGACATGGGCGTACTTCTCCGTCTCGGCGATGCGCAGCTGGGTCAGGCCCAGGCTGGAGATATACTCCCCGAAGATATTGGACAGCTTCTGCCTGGGGTAAGCCACGGTGACGTTGGGCATAGTGGCGTCGTACTCGGTGGTGCACACGAAGTGGACGGGGATAAAGCCCGACCTGCGCTCCACGTCGGTGAAGTCCTCGTCCACCAGGCAGCGGGTGATCTCCCGGGCCCGGTCGGGGCGGAAGTTGAAGAAGATGACCGAGTCGTTGTCCCGGACCTTCAGATCCTCCGCGCACACCACCGGCTCCATGAACTCGTCGGTGACGCCGGCGTCATAGGACTTCTGCACGGCCTCCACCGGGTCGGCCTCGAAGGGGGCGCGGCCCTGGGTGATGGCGTCGTAGGCCCGCTGCACCCGCTCCCAGCGCTTATCCCGGTCCATAGCGTAGTAGCGGCCCATGACGGTAGCGATCTGGCCCACGCCCAGCCGGGCGCACTCGTCCCGCAGCTGCTCCACATACCCCTTGCCGGAGGTGGGGGGCACGTCACGGCCGTCCAGGAAGCAGTGGACGTATACCCTCTTGAGGCCCTGCTCCTTGGCCATTTTCAGCAGGGCGAACAGGTGGGTGATGTGGGAGTGGACGCCGCCGTCGGACAGCAGGCCCATCAGGTGCAGGGCGCTGCCCCACTCCCGGCAGTTCTCCATGGCCTCCAGATAGGCCTCGTTCTGAAAAAAGACGCCGTTCTCGATGTCCCGGCTGATGTGGGGCAGGTCCTGGAACACCACCCGGCCGGCGCCGATGTTGGTGTGACCCACCTCGCTGTTGCCCATCTGCCCGTCGGGCAGGCCCACGTCCAGCCCGGAGGCGGACAGCCTGCACCCCGGGGCCTGGGCGAAGATCTGCTCCAGGTTGGGCTTTTTCGTGTTGGCGATGGCGTTGCCGGGGCCGTCGGGCCCGATGCCAAAGCCGTCCATAATGATCAGTGTAGTTGGTGTTTTCGTAACACAACCCCCTTTGGGTCAATCGGACGCGGGGCGGCTGTGCCGCCCCGCCCGGTCCTTTCTCACTCCTGATTGGCCGCGTTGATGATCTGCACGAAGTCGGCGGGTTTTCGTCGCCGCAAAGTCCGCTCCGCTCCGTTTCCGCCCGGCGGCGAAAACTGCGCACGCTCCCTTGCGTCTCCTCTCCCCGCGAAACCTTCGGTTCCGCGGGGCCCCCAGTGCAGCGCGGCCGGCTGAGTTACTCCTGGTTGGCAGCGTTGATGATCTGTACGAAGTCAGCGGGCTTCAGAGAGGCGCCGCCGATCAGGCCGCCGTCCACGTCGGGCTGAGCCAGCAGCTCAGCGGCGTTCTTGGCGTTCATGGAGCCGCCATACTGGATGGTGACGGAGCGGGCCACATGGGCGCCGTACAGCTTGCGGATGACGGTGCGGATGGCCTGGCAGACCTCGCCGGCCTGTTCGGCGGTGGCGGTGCGGCCGGTGCCGATGGCCCACAGGGGCTCATAGGCGATGACCACGTGGCGCATCTTGTCGGCGGGCACGCCGGCCAAAGCGGCCTTCACCTGGTAGGCGATCAGCTCCATGGTAACGCCCAGCTCCCGCTGCTCCAGGCTCTCGCCCACGCAGACGATGGGGTACAGGCCGGCGTTGATGGCGGCGTGGATCTTCTTGTTGACGGTGAAGTCGGTCTCGTTGTAGTACTGACGGCGCTCGGAGTGGCCGATGATGACGTACTTGGCGCCGGCCTCCTTGATCATCTCGGCGGTGATCTCGCCGGTAAAGGCGCCGTGATCCTCGTAGTGGCAGGTCTCCGCGCCAATGGCGATGTGGCAGTCCTTGAACAGGCGGACGGCGGCGGTAATGTTGGTGGCGGGCACGCACAGGACCACATTGCACCACTTGCCCCGGGGCATAATGGGCTTGATCTCCTCGGCAAACGCCTTGGTCTGGGACAGAGTGTTGTTCATTTTCCAGTTTCCAGCAATGATAGTCTTGCGGTAGCGACGGTTCATAATTCGGTCAATCCTTTCTTGATTCTATATAATACCCCGCCCGCCCGGAAGTGCCGGGCAGGCGAAGGGTTTTCTGTTGGAAAGCGCCCTCCAGGGCGCCGCGGGGCAAATTCCCTCTCCCCGCAGATGGGCCTTGCTCTCATGTCCGGGCGGGCTCCAAATCGCGCATTCTCTCCCCGGCGGACCGGGGCCGCGGAGCCGCCCGTTTCAGTTGTTTTCTTGGGAACGATTACTTGTCCAGCAGGCAGGCAACGCCGGGCGCGTCCTCATAAGCTCCGTATCCCTCGCTTCCGCCTCCCGGCGCAAGCTCGCTCACTTCGCTGCTCGTCCTTTCCCCACGAAAACCGCTTGCCGGGTTTTCGCGGGGGCCCCAGAGCTGCCCGGCCTGCGGCACTTACTTGTCCAACAGGCAGGCAACGCCGGGCAGCTCCTTGCCCTCCATGAACTCCAGGGAGGCGCCGCCGCCGGTGGAGATGTGGGTCATCTTGTCGGCGTAGCCCAGCTGCTGCACAGCCGCGGCGCTGTCGCCGCCGCCGATGATGGTGATGGCGTCTGTCTTGGACAGGGCCTCGGCCACCGCCTTGGTACCCACGGCGAACTTCTCGAACTCGAACACGCCCATGGGGCCATTCCAGATCACGGTGCCCGCGTCGGCCACGGCCTTGCAGTACAGCTCCACGGTCTCGGGGCCGATGTCCAGGCCCTGCCAGCCGTCGGGGATCTGGCCGGCCTTGACCACCTGGCTGTTGGCGTCCTCGGAGAAGGCGTCAGCGACGACGGTGTCCACAGGCAGCAGGAGCTTGACGCCCTTGTCGGCGGCCTTCTTCACCATGTCGTTGGCGTAGTCCTCCCAGTCGGCCTCCAGCAGGCTGTCGCCCACCTTGCCGCCCTGGGCGGCGGAGAAGGTGTAGGACATACCGCCGCCGATGATGATGGTGTCGGCAATCTCCAGCAGGTTGTTGATGACGCCGATCTTGGAGGACACCTTGGCACCGCCCAGGATGGCCACCAGGGGGCGCTTGGGACTGGCCAGGGCGCCGCCGATGACCTCCAGCTCCTTCTGGATCAGGAAGCCGGACACGGCGGGCAGGTAGGCCGCCACGCCGGCGGTGGAGGCGTGGGCGCGGTGCACGGCACCGAAGGCGTCGGACACATAGACGCCGTCCGCGCCGGCCAGATCGGCCAGGGCCTTGGCGGTGGCGGGGTCGTTCTTGGTCTCGCCCTTCTCAAAGCGGGTGTTCTGGAGCAGCATGATCTCCCCGCCCTTCAGGGCGGCGGCCTTGGCCTGGGCGTCGGGGCCCACCACGTCGTCGGCCAGGATCACGGTCCTGCCCAGCAGCTCGCCCAGGCGGGCGGCCACGGGCTCCATGCGCAGGTCGGCCAGGGACTTCTTCCACTTGTCCTCGGTCAGCTTGGCGGGGTCCTTGCCCTTCTCGGCCTGTTTCTTGACCCACTTCTCAAAGTTGGGCTCGGGCTTGCCCATGTGGGAGCAGGCGATGACCGCCGCGCCCTGGTCCAGCAGGTACTGGATGGTGGGCAGGGCGGCGCGGATGCGCTTGTCGTCGGTGATGACGCCGCTGCCGTCCTTGGCCATGGGCACGTTGAAGTCGCAGCGCAGCAGGACCTTCCTGCCCTTCACGTCTACATCTTTGACTGTCTTTTTGTTGTAGTTCATAGGGTTGCTCCTTTCTTCTGCAGATTATTTCGATTGGGGAGAACTCATGGTCGGGGGTTCGAGCGCCATCTCCCCCTCCCCGAACAGGCCGGGGAACCCCATCTGCCTGAGCGCCTCGTAGGCCAGCACGGCCACGGAGTTGGCCAGGTTCAGGCTCCGGGCGTCGGGGCGCATGGGGATGCGGATACAGCGCTCATAGTTTGCCTGGCGGAACCACGCGGGCAGGCCCGCAGTCTCTTTGCCGAATACCAGGTAGCACCCGTCCCGGAAGCAGGCGCGGGTGTAGTCCCTGGGGGCCTTGGTGGTGGCCAGCCACAGGTCCGCCGCCGGGTTGGCCGAAAGGAAGTGGTCCAGGCTGTCGTACACCCGCAGGTCCACCATGGGCCAGTAGTCCAGCCCGGCCCGGCGCACCGCCTTTTCGCTGATGTCGAACCCCAGGGGCTTGACCAGGTGCAGGCGGCTGCGGGTAGCGGCGCAGGTGCGGGCGATGTTGCCGGTGTTCTGTGGGATCTCCGGCTCCACCAGGACAATGTTCAGCAAATGGGCCACCTCGCGTTTCGCGTATCATTGTAGCCTAAACGCTGGAGAAATTCAACTGTAAAATGGTCGAAAAACCACCGAAATATTATAGATAACCTCAAAACTTTGCACGATACTATACAGAGGGTGGATTCTTTATGAATATCCGGCGGCCTTCCCGCCGGGATCTCCCCCGTCTCCGGGGCCCCGGCCGGGAAATCGTAAGGAATTCGTAAGGGTCTCCCCCTTACTTTGTAAGGTTTTTCTGCTATGATAGGGACAGAACACGGCGGAAGGAGTGAGCCTATGGGAGAGAAAGCGCCCGCCATCCTGGTGGTGGACGACGACCGGGCCATCGTGGGGGCCATCGCGGCGGCCCTGGAGCAGGAGGGCTACCGGGTCCTGCGGGCCTACGACGGGATGCAGGCCCTGGACCTGGCCCTGGACCCGGAGCTGCGGCTGATTCTGATGGACGTGATGATGCCGCGCCTGGACGGGCTGTCGGCGGTGCTGCGCATCCGGGAGCGGCGCAACCTGCCCATCATCGTCCTGTCGGCCAAGACGGAGGAGTCGGACAAGGTGTTGGGGCTGTCCATGGGGGCGGACGACTACGTGGCCAAGCCCTTCGGCCTGCCTGAGCTGCTGGCCCGGGTGCGCAGCCAGCTGCGCCGGTACACCAGCCTGGGGGACGTGAACGCCGCCAGCGGCGCCATCGTCAGCGGGCGGCTGGCCTTCGACCCGGCCTCCCGGACCCTGACGGCGGACGGGGAGCCGGTGAAGCTCACCCCCACGGAGCTGGGGATCGTGGAGTTCCTGATGAACAACCTGGGGCGGACCTACCCGGCGGAGGAGATCTACCGCCGGGTCTGGGGGGAGGAGGCCTTCGCCTCCGAGAACACGGTGATGGTGCACATCCGCCGCATCCGGGAGAAGATCGAGCTGGACCCGAAGCGGCCGGAATATTTAAAGGTGGTGTGGGGAATTGGATACAAAATGGAAAAGAAGTAGGGCGGCCCTCGGCTTTCTGGCCTTTTTCTGCGGGATCACCCTGGTTTTGCACGGCGCGCTGTTTCTCGTCTCCGGCCTGGCCGATGCCAGCGCGCGGCAGTACGCCGCCGACAGCTTCCAGGCCGACTGGCACAACACCCAGCAGGTGCGGGACATGCTGTCCCGGCGGCTGCGCAATCTCATCCGGATCGCCGCCGGGGAGGTCCAGCTCAACCAGTTTTTCAGCAGCTGGGGCAGCCGCCGGACCGGCGCGGACCTGCTGGAGGGGTGGACGCAGGACAAAAACATCCTCTTTTTCGCCCAGCAGGGCGCCCAGACGGCGTACCGCAACTCCGACGAGCTGGCGCCGGCCCAGGACGAGCCCACAGCCCCGGAGGGCTACGGCCTGGTCCTCTCCTTCGACGGGGAGAGCACCCGGGTCTGGCTGAACGGGAGGGAGCTGGACGTGTATGGAACCGGATACTACGACTTTGAGGGGACGGGCCAGTGGCTGGTCCCCGGCTACCGGAACTACCCGGCGGAGGACGGCACCAAAGATGTGCGGGTGGTGCTGGCCCTCATCGACCGGCCCCAGATGTTCGCCCTGGACGGGACCATCCGGGAGAGCGCACCCTATCAGGTCTGGCAGGGGTTGCAGAGGCTCCGGGCGGAGTATCTCCGCAGTCTGGCCTGGCTGGCCATCGGGGCCGCCCTGCTGGCGGGGTATGTGCTGCTGAGGAAGGACAAGGCCCGGGCCGACCGCCTTCTTGCCCGGGGGACGGGGAAGGTGTGGTTCGAGGTCAAGATCGCCGTCCTCCTGCTCCTGGCGGCGGCGCTACTGTCCCGGATGGGGCCGCTGGGCTGGTACGCAAGCACCTGGCCCGCTGAAACGCCGGCGGACTCTTTCTACCCGGACCTGGAGGCGGAGGTCTACTACACCAATACCAATGACTGGGGCGAGGTCACGGCGATATACGGCAGCGGCTTGCCGGCGGAGCGCATTTTCGGGACAGCGGAGTACACCGCCGCTCTGGGCCTGCGGGACGCGCTGGTTGAGCTGGCCGGCTACCCCGGCTGGATATCTGCCCTGTTCTGGGCGGTCTACCTGCTGCTGGTCAACGACTGGCGGTACAACAAAAGGCCCTGGCGGCGCAGCATCTGCTCTGCGCTGATCGCCCGGGACCTGAAGCTGCCCGTCCAGCGGCGGCTGAACCAGGCGGCGCAAATCGCTGTCCTCGGGGCGGCGGTCCCCCTGTGTCTCCTGCTTTACATGGTGTTTGTCTGGAACGAGAACTGGGGCTATGAACCGGTGACCTGGTGCCTGTTCGGTTTCTCGGCGGTCTTTGCCCTGCTGCCGGTGCTGTTTGCCCAGCGGCTGCGCCGGCTGTGGGAGGACCTGGGGGCGGTGTCCGCCCAGGCCGCCGCCATCCGGGCCGGGGGGCTGGGCCAGGAGCTGGCCCTGGCGGAGCGCTCCGACCTGCGCCCTCTGGCCGACGACCTGAACCACGTCCAGCAGGGTCTGCGCCAGGCGGTGGAGGACCGCACCCGCAGCGAGCGGATGAAGGTGGAGCTGGTGACCAACGTGTCACACGACCTGAAAACCCCCCTGACCTCCATCCTCAGCTACGCCGAGCTGCTGGAGCGGGAGGGCCTGGAGCCCCCCGCCGGGGAGTACGTCAGGATCCTGGGGGAGAAGGCCCGGCGGCTGAGTGCCATGGTGCAGGACGTGTTCGAGGTGAGCAAGGCCGCCTCGGGCCAGCTGCCCGTCAAGCTGGAGCGGCTGGACTACGCCCGGCTGCTGCGCCAGACCCTGGCCGACATGGACGGCAACATCGCCGCCAGCGGCCTGGCCCTGCGCGCCTCTATCCCCGAGGAGCCGGTGTTCATCACCGCCGACAGCGACCGGCTCTACCGGGTGTTCCAGAACCTGCTGGGCAACGCCCTGAAATACTCCCTGGCCGGCTCCCGGGTCTACCTGACCCTGACAGCGGAGGGCGGCATGGCCTGCGCCGTGCTGCGCAACACCTCCGCCGACGAGCTGCGGCCCGGCGCGGACTACACCGCCCGCTTCGTCCGGGGGGACGCCAGCCGCACCGACGGCGGCTCCGGCCTGGGGCTGTCCATCGCCGGCTCCTTCGCCCGGGCCTGCGGCGGGGATCTGACCGTCACCACCGACGCCGACCTGTTCACCGCGAAGGTGTCCTTCCCCCTGGCCGGGGAGGGCTAGGGGATTCCCAGAAAAATCCCCCGCCCCGGCCATTGACATTTCCCCGCCGCGGTGATACACTACCCCTGCAAAGTGGCTTTGACGGAGACGGGGCCGCCGGAAAACACCCAGAGAGGGGCGCGAAAGGTGCAAGCGCCCTGTGCGGAACGGCAGTCTTACCACTCCCGAGCCGCCCGGGATGACCGGGCCGGGACCTCCCGTTACAGGGGACACAAAGCGGCGGGCCATGCCCGCAAGCAGGGTGGAACCGTGGAGCGCGTCAACGCGCCTCACCCCTGAACTACTCAGGGGTGAGGCGTTTTTCGTTTCCCCCGAGATCAAAAAGGAGGAAGTCTATCATGTCCGAAGAAAACCTGTACACCTTTGAAAACGAGCAGTACCGCCGCACCTACTGGCACACCTGCTCCCACGTGCTGGCCCAGGCCATGAAGCGCCTGCACCCCGAGGTCAAGCTGGCCATCGGCCCCAGCATCGAAAACGGCTTCTACTACGATTTCGATGCCCCCAAGCCCTTCACCGAGGACCAGCTGGCCGAGCTGGAGGCCGAGATGCGCAAAATTTGTAAAGAGAAGCTGAAACTGGAGCGGTTCGAGCTGCCCCGGGCCGAGGCCGTGAAGTTCATGGAGGAGAAGGGCGAGCCCTACAAGGTGGAGCTCATCAACGACCTGCCCGAGGACGCGGTGATCTCCTTCTACAAACAGGGCGAGTTCACCGACCTGTGCGCCGGCCCCCACCTGGACTCCACCGGCCGCATCAAGGGCAACGCCATCAAGCTCACCGCCTGCAACGCCGCCTACTGGCGGGGCGACTCCAACCGGGAGACCCTCCAGCGCATCTACGGCGTGGCCTTCCCCAAGAAGGACGAGCTGGACGAGTACCTGGCCAAGCGGGCCGAGGCGCTGAAGCGGGACCACAACAAACTTGGACGGGAGCTGGAATATTTCACCACCGTGGACGTGATCGGCCAGGGCCTGCCCGTCCTGCTGCCCAAGGGCGCCCGGGTGGTGCAGCTGATGCAGCGCTGGATCGAGGACCTGGAGCAGTCCAAGGGCTACCTGCTGACCAAGACCCCCCTGATGGCCAAGAGCGACCTGTATAAAATTTCCGGCCACTGGGACCACTACCTGGACGGTATGTTCGTCCTGGGCGACCCCCACGACGACACCAAGGAGTGCTTCGCCCTGCGGCCCATGACCTGCCCCTTCCAGTACCAGGTGTTCCTGAACCGCCAGCGCTCCTACCGCGACCTGCCCATGCGCCTGGGCGAGACGTCCACCCTGTTCCGCAACGAGGACTCCGGCGAGATGCACGGCCTGATCCGTGTCCGCCAGTTCACCATCTCCGAGGGCCACCTGATCCTGCGTCCCGACCAGCTGGAGGAGGAGTTCAAGGGCTGCCTGGAGCTGGCCAAGTTCTGCCTGGGCACCCTGGGTCTGCTGGAGGACTGCACCTTCCGCTTCTCCCAGTGGGACCCCGCCAACCCCGGCAACAAGTACGAGGGCACCGCCGAGCAGTGGGAGACCGCCCAGAAGGTCATGGGCCAGATTTTGGACGACCTGGGCGTGGAGTACACCGTGGGCATCGACGAGGCCGCCTTCTACGGCCCCAAGCTGGACATCCAGTACCACAACGTGTTCGGCAAGGAGGACACCCTGGTCACCATCCAGATCGACATGCTGCTGGCCCAGCGCTTCGGCATGTACTATATCGACGAGAACGGCGAGAAGGCCCTTCCTTATATCATCCACCGCACCTCCATGGGCTGCTACGAGCGCACCCTGGCCTACCTGATCGAGAAGTACGCCGGCGCCCTGCCCTGCTGGATGAGCCCGGAGCAGGTCCGGGTGCTGCCCGTCACCGACCGGGCGCTGGACTACGCCAAGGACATCGCCGCCAGGCTGGCCGCCCAGGGCTTCCGGGCCGAGGTGGACAGCCGGGGCGAGAAGATCAGCCGCAAGATCCGGGACGCCCAGGTGGAGAAGGTCCCCTACATGCTGGTGGTGGGCGACCGGGACATGGAGAACGCCACTGTCTCCCCCCGGCACCGCTCCGGCACCGACCTGGGGGCCATGCCCTTCGACCAGTTCGCCGCCATGCTCCGCGAGGAAGTGGCCACCAAGGCCATTAAGTAATCAAACGTCCCTCCCCGGCTCCGCCGGGGAGGGACTGCTTATTCCCGGAGACCGCCCCGGCGTCTGCTGGGGAGGAACACATATTAAATATAAGACGCCCCCCGGCGGCTGCCGGGGGGCGTTTTGCGTTGTCTATGCTGCCTGCGTTTTGCATCAGGTGGCGGTCTCGGCGGTGTACTCCTCGCCGAAGAACTCGGCCACGACCTCGCCGCAGTTGAACACGGGGTCGGCGTCCGCGCCGGTCAGGGCGGTCAGCGCCGGGGCCTCCATGCCCAGGTAGGCGGCGTACTTGGTGAGGATGGACCGGACAGTGGCCACGCTCACCAGGTCGTCGGGCATGAAGTTGTTGTTCCCGTCGCCCACGATGATGGCGATGGAGCGGGCCCAGGCGATGGCGGCGGCGTACTCGTGGCCGGCGGCCACGTCGGCGAAGGCCTCGGCCTCGGCCTCGGGGGCGCCCTCATGCCGCCACAGGTAATCCACGAACTGGGCGCGGGTCACGGGGCCGGCGGCCAGAGGCACGTCCTCGTCGTTGATGTCCACCACGGGGGCGGCGGGCTCGTCGTCGTCATCAGGCAGGCTGGCCAGGTAGTCCAGGTAGGCCTCGTAATCCTGGCGGGCCTGAGCAGCGGAAACCAATGCCTGGTCTGCGGCAGCTCGGGCAGCCTCAGCGGCTACTCTGGCAGTTTCTCGCTGATTCACAGCATCCTCCAGCTCTTTCAGGGCTTCTTCCAACTGCGGCGTCCATTCGTTGACTCCCTTATTCGCGAGATCATCATACTTCTCCTTAGCAGTATTGTACTTATCCTCAGCTATTGTGTAATTTTTCTTAGCCTCCGCATAGGCGGACTCAGCGCCAAACGCGCTCTCCAGCGCTTGCTTAGCCGTCTCTGCCTTACCTTTCAACACTTCTGCGGCAGTGGCAGCTGCATCAGCTTCAACGGCAAGGCCATACTTTGTTTCAAAGATTCCGTTTTTCTCACTGACCTTCCCATTGGTTGCTTCTTGCAAGCCCCAAATAGCAGCCTGTAGTCTTTGATTTGCAGCATCCAAAGCAGTTTTGAGATCATTAAGATCAGCATCACCCTCGTATGCTTTACAGGCACTTTCAAAAGCACTCTTGGCACCAGAATATGCCTTCTCCTGATCGCTGATTGAATTATCACGCGCTTCGAGGGCATCCTGATATGCTGCCCCAGCAGCATCAACAATGCCTTCCAGGTCAAACACCTTTGACCAAGTACGAACATCCAAAGTCAATCCTAACGTGGATAGCGCCTCCGCTAATTCACCAGTTCTTCTAACATCAAATTTAGAGATGATATCTTTTGCTACAGTAAGAGCATCTTGTTTATTTGTCCAATCCGTGTAAGCATCATTCACCGCTTTGTCTAACTCCTGATAGGCTTGCGATTCCTTCGCCTCAGTCAGCTCCCTTTCCGCTTCACCCAACTCATCCTTCAGGTTGCTCAGGGTGCTGAGGTCGCCCTGCGCTTGCAGCGCCGCCTCATACTCTACGGAGGCAGCATCATTAGGGCCTAGATACTCTTTCTGCTTCTCCGGGCCTGCAGCAGCAGCAGCCTGGGCAGTTTGAAGATCTCTTCCGGCAGCATCACTAGCTTGCTTGGCCTTTGTTTGTTCATCGGATTTCGTCTTGAAATAGTTTGTGGCTTGATCAACAGCAGTCTTGGCATTCTCCTCAACCGTCTTTTTAAGGGTATCCGCTTCATTAAGCATGGCCTTAGCAGCGTTCAGAGCTTTCAAGGCATCCGCAAGATCAGCTTCCGCCTTGCCCTTTTCAGTTTGGAATGTACTTTCAGCCTCTTGTTTTAACTTGTCATACTGCGCCTGGGCCGTCTCAACAGCCGCTTGAGCTGCTTCAACAGCTGCTTGAGCATCAGCCAACTGCTCTTGGATAGAACCGTAGGCGTTCTCAGCGTTGTTGGCTGCTGTGTTGGCATTTGCAGCGGCATCTTGCCTGTCGGTTAATCCATTTTCAGAATCCACCGCGATATCTCGCTGTTCTTCAGCAGTCTCCTGATTCTGCTCGGCAACCTCAACATCATCTGCAAGGTTCTGCTGGGCAGCCTCTGTGTTGAGTTTTTCTGCCTCTTCCTTAACTTTGCCCACTGCTTCGTCAGCTTTTTTAATGTCACCGTTTTCGCTGTCGATTGTTGTATTGGCCCCATCCACAGCATTGCCGGCATTTGTTGCCTCAGTATCTGCTGCCACAGCCTTACGATCAGCAATCTCAATGTTGTCTTTAGTCCCTTCAGCTGTGCTATTAACAGTCTCAGCGCCCGTACCGACAGACTCAACAAGCGCGTCGATAGCCTTGCCAGTTTCGTCAAGCGCACTCTCGGGCGCACTCTCCGCGAACACGGACACGGGCATCAGGGACAGGACCAGGGTCAGTGCCAGAACAATGGATAGTACGCGTTTCTTTGCCATGATTTCATTCTCCTTTTCTTGGTATTAGAAGTGAAATCCTGGCGGACGGGCTGGCGTGGCGCTCCCGCGCGTTAGCCCCCATGTCTTTGCGTCCCGCCCTTTCGGGCGGTTTGCCTTTTTCAGGTGGTTTCGGCAGCTCTTTGCCCTTGCGCATTGGGCAAAGCGGCTGCCTTCGGTTGCTCTGCCCTATCTTCCTTTGTCAGACTGTTCCGCTTGCCCCGCCTCCTTTCTCAAAGTGGATCATGCTTTTTTTCGGACAACGAAAAAAAGCTTTGCGTCTAGACGCAAAGCTTAGAGTTACCAACTACAGGTCTGAAAAGAGACCACCTTGCAGCTGGCTGCCACCCCGGTCGGGAAGGCCCTTTAGCTTTGCGCCGCTGGCTTTCGCCAGGTTTGCCTTTGACTGTATTGCTCTTTGACTGATTATACTCTACCATAGTTCCTATAAGTTGTCAAGGGTTTTTTTGAAAAATTTGAAAAAATTTTTTGCCGTTTTGAAAAAATTTCGTGCCGTTCAGGGGAGATTCTTCCTTTTCCCGTCCTCCCAGCGGCTCCAGCGGTGTTTTTGAAAAATGTCTACCAAATGTCTACCAAAAAACGCCGGGAATCTTAGGGCGGCGGGCAATCGAAAATTACCAGATTTTAGGACGTCTACCAGGCGTCTACCAAGGTCACTTTTTCAGCGGAAAAGCGGCCTTTTTTCTTGCTTTCTCCCTCCTTTTTGCAATGTTTTTCGGCGCGCAAGGGTCGTTCTGCCCCTGTTTTGGCGGAAAAAGAGGCGAAAAACAGCAAAAAACGCCGCTTTTCGCCTCAAAAAGTTAAAAAGGAGGAAATCCGAAAATGAGA
>CANQHN010000027.1 GCA_947623745.1 uncultured Oscillospiraceae bacterium | reverse complement strand
GCACCCGACGCCGTGAGGCGGTGGGGCAAAATGCGGATTGTTTTTCGCTAATGGATATGGTATAATCTCTGCTGGCATAGACTGACAAATCGGTGTTTATCACGGAGAAACATTATGACGGACTGGTTTACCGTTGAGAGAATTGATAATCAGACATTCGCAATCAGTGAATACAAACATTGGGAAGAAACGCACTGCTATCTGCTTTGCGGACAAGAAAAAGCGCTTTTGATTGATACTGGCCTTGGCGTTTCCAATATAAGGGCAATCGTGGACAGCTTGACAGAATTACCGGTTATGGCGGCGACTACCCATGTTCACTGGGACCACATCGGCGGGCACCAGTATTTTGATAACATAGCCGTGCATGAATTGGAGAAAGACTGGCTCTCTGTTAAGTTTCCAATACCTCTGCAAGTTGTCAAAAGTAATTTAACGAAATCCCCTTGCGATTTTCCAGCAGAATTCGATATTGACACCTATCGCGTTTTTCAGGGTATGCCGCAAAGAGTTTTTCGTGACGGTGATTGGCTGGATTTGGGCAGTCGGAAGATTCAGGTCGTTCACACACCGGGACATTCCCCCGGACATTGCTGTTTCTATGAGCCGGGGAGAAACTACCTGTTTTCCGGGGATTTGATTTATAAAGGGTGCCTTTATGCGTTTTATCCGACGACCGACCCGCAACTTTTCTATCACTCTGTAAAGCGCGTGCAGGAATATAAAATCTCAAGAATTTTACCCGGTCACCATCAGTTAAGCATCCCTGTCTCCTTGATAGATGAAATTGAGGCCGGGTTTGCGCAAATTGAGAGAAGCGGCAAACTCAAACAGGGAAATGGATTATTTGAGTTTAGGGATTTTCAGATTCAAATCTGAACTACAAACTTCCCATTTGCAGGACCGATGAAATGACTAAAATCAAAACCCCACGCTCGCGTGGGGTTTTGATTTTAGTCGCTTTCAATGATTCCAAACCAGCGGAACGCCTCGCGGATGGCGTTTGCCTTCTCCGGGGTAAGCTCTGTAGCATAGGGCCCATGGGCTCCCTTTGGGCCCTTATTCTGGACTTTCGCAAGCCCACAGAGGTCTTTTGTCCACGAAATAGCAAGGTTGCTGACGTGCAGGCCGTAGTGCTTCTTGACCCACGCCCGGATTTGCTTGTAGGTGGCGTGTTTGGTCTGTAAATACGTTTCGCCCTCATAGTCGTCTATCTCAACTATGAGGGCGAACACGTTGCGGTATACGGCAAAACGGCCATTGGTCATGGTGTTCGTATACCTATTGGATGGTGGACGATACAGGATTTGAACCTGTGACCTCCCGCACGTCAAGCGGATGCTCTACCAGCTGAGCTAATCGTCCGGACAGCATGGATTATTATAGGGGAAGGCCATCCGTTTGTCAAGGCCTTTTTTGCGGCGGGCGGGGAAAATATTGTGGAAATTTTGCCGTCGCAGAAAATTCACAAATAATCTGGTTGAAAAAGCACGGCGGATATGGTAAAGTGTATGGTAAGGAAAGAAGCGGCTTTCCCATGACATCGGTAAGGAGTGATACACATGATTCGAGTTATCATGGGCAAAAAGGGCGGGGGCAAGACAAAGCAGATGATCGAGCTGATCAACAGCGCTGTCCAGACCGAACACGGCAATGTTGTCTGCATCGAGCGTGGCAATAAGCTGACCTTTGATATCCACTATCAGATCCGCCTGGTGGAGTCCAGCCACTATGATATCGAGAATTACACCGCCCTGAAGGGGTTTATCAGCGGGTTGTATGCCAGCAACTACGACATCACCCATATTTTTATCGACAGCCTGACCAAGATCGTGGGCTGTGAGGATATGAATGAGACCGAAAAGTTCCTGGATTGGCTGAATCGGTTTGCTGAGCAGCACAACATCAAGTTCACCATTACCATCAGCGACGACGAGTCCCTGGCCACCGAGGGGATCAGGAAGTTCTTTTAAGAGCGAGATCAAACCCGAGGGGCGGTGCCTGTGAGGGGCCCATCCTGCATCTGAAACGCGGCATGATCGAGGTCATGCCGTGTTTTTTTGCTTGCCCTCCCGGGTGGTCCTGTACAGGTGCCGCCCTGAAAGCGCGGATATCTGCCAATTTATCTGCCAAAGGCGAAGCGTATGTGAAAATGGGGAGGTCCCAGCAGAAAAAAATCCGCCCGCAGGGCGGCGCCAAATCGCAGCGCTGCGGTTTGGAGAGGAGGAGCGACGGAGTGAATGAGCGGTGATATTTTTGCAAAAAAAGTCGCCGCGAACGATACACAGTCCGCGACGACGTGGTGGACAAAAATGTGAGGTATACGAACACCGGGTGTTCGTATACCTCTTGAATGGTGGAGGCGGGGAGAGTTGAACTCCCGTCCGAAAACACATCCACAGGAACTTCTCCGGGCGCAGACGGTTATTCCGGGCGGCGTTACCGCCCTGTTCCCCTCGCCCCAGGCAAGCCGTCACGCCTGGGGGTCAGGTGAGCTTCATGATTCATGGTATGGGCAAAGCTTACCATACGCACGTGCACCGCTGAACGACGCCTGATCCCGGCTCGCGGTCCTTCCGGGTCAGACGGCTGCCTTTAATCAGGCAGCGTAAGCGAGATTATCGTTGTTCTTTAATTTATAAAGAAGCCCGTTTTAAGGTGGTCGTGCGCCACCGCCCGCTATTCCTGCTTCCGCGCCCCCGTCGAAACCGGTACGCCCCCGCGAAGCCGCTGAACGCGGCTGAGCGGGATCTTAAGATCCCAGGGAACTGCGATCGAAGGTTCAGACCTTCTCCGGCTCCGGATAGTCCACACCCATGGTGTCCACGGTGACCTTTTTCATGCGCTGGGGCTGGCGGGGCCGGTCGTTCCAGTCCCGGCGGGTGGAGACGATCTGGTCGGCCACATCCATGCCCTCCAGCACCCGGCCGAACGCGGCGTAGGCGCCGTCCAGGTGGGGGGCCTTCTCCACCATGATGAAGAACTGACTGCCGGCGGAGTCGGGGTCCATGGCCCGGGCCATAGACAGCACGCCCCGGTCGTGGAGCAGGTCGTTTTTGAAGCCGTTTTGGGCGAACTCGCCCTTGATGGAGTAACCCGGGCCGCCCATGCCGGTGCCGTTGGGGCAGCCGCCCTGGATCATGAATCCGGGGATGACCCGGTGGAAGATCAGCCCGTCATAGAAACCCTTCTGGACCAGGCTGATGAAGTTGTTCACGCTGTTGGGCGCTACCTCGGGGTAAAGTTCAGCCTTGATGATACCGCCGTTTTCCATCTCGATGGTGACGATTGGGTTGCTCATACGCTCAGATCCTTTCTATATGTGATTCAAATGCCCCACGCCAGGGCAATTTGGACTTGGTTCATCGGACCTTCATGGCCCGGTCCATCTCCCGCTTGGCATCCCGCTTGGCGGCGGCCTCCCGCTTGTCATAGAGCTTTTTGCCCTTGGCCAGCCCCAGCTCCAGCTTGACCCGGGCGTTTTTGAAGTAGACGCTCAGGGGGATCAGGGCGTAGCCGTCCTGCTTGATCTTGGCGAACAGCCGCAGGATCTCCCGCTTGTGCATCAGCAGCCGGCGGGGGCGGCGGGGGTCCTTGTTGAAGATGTTGCCCTTCTCATAGGGGCTAATGTGGATGTTCAGGGCGGAGAGCTGTCCGTCCTTGATGATGCAGAAGGAGTCCTTCAGGTTGACGTTGCCCAGGCGGATGGACTTGACCTCGGTGCCGGCCAGCTCGATGCCGGCCTCGAACTTCTCCTCGATGAAATAGTCGTGGTAAGCCTTCTTGTTCGTGGCGACGACCTTGATGCCTTCCTTGCCGGCCATGGAGCGCCTCCTTCCGTAATCAATGAAAAATAATACCACATTCCAATCAAAAATGCAAGAGGACGCCGGGGGGAAATGCGTCTGCTTTTGTCGAATCTGCCGAAGGGGCGTTAAATCTCCTGCTCCAGCAGGGTGCGCAGCTCCTCCAGGGCCGCCCCGCCGGGATTCCAGATGACCAGCAGGGAGCCCTCCGCCACGGCCACCCGGGCGGGCAGGCCCAGGAACTCGTTGCTCACTCCCAGGGGGAAATCGCCGGTGAGCTCGTCGTCCTCCAGGGGGTATTTCAGCCCCTCCAAAGACACTCCCCGGGCCGCGTCCCCCAGACAGAACACGGAGCAGAACCCCCGGGCCGACTCCGGGAAACGGACCGCGCCGTTGGTGACCACCGCCGCGGCCTGGCCCCCTCCGGCCAGAATGCCGAAGGTGCCCTGCCGGCTCAGGCCGGTGAGCAGCTGGAGGTTGGCCACAGTGTGCTCCAGCCGGCCGCCCATGCCGCCCAGCAGCAGGAAACGGCGGTAGCCCCGCGCCAGCCCCTGGCCGATGGCGAACCCCATGTCCGTCTCGTCCTTGACGGTGGGCAGGCGCAGCACCGCCGGGTGGTCCGGAGCGGCGCCCAGGGAGTCGAAATCCCCCACCACCAAGTCCGGCCTCACACCCCGCGCCAGCAGGGCGCTGTACCCGCCATCTGCGGCGATGACAAGGTCGCCGGGGCGGGGGACAGGGGTGAGCTCCGGCTCCAGGGGCATAGCACCCACGATGTAACAGATCCCGCCGCTTGCCATAGCCTCGCCGCCTTTCATTAAAATAGATTATATCACAGTTCATAGAGAAAAACAACGGGAGGGGCCGCGGGTTCCGTTCGGCGCGGCGGGGGACGGGTCCAGCCAAAAATAATTTTGTGCAGATTGGAAAATTTGTGAAGAAAAACTGGAAGATTCTGTAAAATTGAATTGCATCCAGGGGGCAACTGTGATATATTCATGTATAATAAAATTGACTTTCTATAGGCTTGGAGGTGAGCACAGTGATCGTCATACAGGGGAAACCGGTCCAGGCGGGCGTCGCCGTCGGACCCATCCGGCTGTACGCCAGAGGCGGGACCGCCCCGGTGATGTACTCGGTGCTCACGCCGGGAAACGAGTGGACGCGCTTTCAGGTGGCCAAGGCCCAGGCGGAGGAGGAGCTGCTCCAGCTCCGGGCCGAGTCCCTGGACCGGCTGGGCAAGGATATGGCCGATATCTTCCGGATCCAGAGCGCCATCCTGGAGGACCCCAACTTCCTGGACGTGGTCAGCGGCCACGTCCAGCAGGGGGACAGCGCGGAGTACGCCGTCTCCCAGGCGGGGGAGGGCGCGGCCAAGATGTTCCAGAACAGCCAGAACCCCTACCTGATTGCCCGGGCCGCCGACGTCCGGGACGTGTCCCGGCGGCTGTGCAACATCCTCTCCGGCCAGACCGGCGCGCCCCAGCCCCCGGTGGGCATCCTGGCCGCCAACGACCTGACGCCCAGCGAGGCGATCGGGCTGGACACCAGCACCCTGCTGGGGCTGGTGAGCTGGAAGGGCTCCGTCAACAGCCACACCGCCATCCTGGCCCGCGCCATGGGCATCCCCGCCTTGACCGGCGTGCCCGTGGACCCGGAGTGGGACGGCCGCATGGCCGTGCTGGACGGGGCCAAGGGGTGCCTCTACATCAATCCGGACGACCAGGTGCTGGAGGACGCCCTGGCCCGCCAGCGCCAGGCCATCGCCCAGCGCCAGAAGCTGCTCTCCGAGAGCCGGGGGCCCTGCCTGACGGCCAACGGCCTGGAGGTGAACCTCTTTGCCAATGTCAACTCCCCGCTGGAGGCCCAGCGCTCCCGGGTGCTGGGCTGCCGGGGCATCGGCCTGATGCGCAGCGAGTACCTGTTCATCGGCCGGGACCGCCGCCCCACCGAGGAGGAGCAGTTCGACGCCTACCGCCAGGTGGTGCTGAGCATGGAGGGGATGCCGGTGGCCATCCGCACCCTGGATATCGGGGCGGACAAGCAGTGCACCTGCCTGGAGCAGGTGCCGGAGACCAACCCCGCCCTGGGCCTGCGGGGCATTCGGTACTCCCTGGCCCACCCGGACCTCTTCCGGGAGCAGCTGCGGGCCATCCTCCGGGCGGCAGCCTTTGGCCCCGTGGGGGTCATGTTCCCCCTGGTGAGCACGCTGGAGGAGGTGCGGGCGGCCAAGGACCTGCTGGAGCAGTGCCGGCAGGAGCTGCGGGAGGAGCGGATCACCTTCGGTCCCGTGTCGGTGGGCACCATGGTGGAGACTCCCGCCGCGGTGGTCATGGCCGACGAGCTGGCCCAGGAGGTGGATTTCCTCTCCATCGGCACCAACGACCTGACTCAGTACACCCTGGTCACCGACCGGGACAACCCCAGCTTGGACGCCCTGTGGGTTCCCCGCCACCCCGCCGTGCTGCGGCTGATTCGCTACGCGGTCCAGGCCGGAAAGCGCCGCGGCTGCCGGGTGGCCCTGTGCGGCGAGCTGGGTGCCGACCCGGAGCTCACCGAGGAGTTCCTGCGGATGGGCATCGACGAGCTGTCGGTGGCCCCGTCCTCCCTGCTGGAGTTGCGGGAGCACATCAAGACGCTGACCCTGAAAAAGTGAGGAAAGCCGCCGGGAGCGAGCTCCCGGCGGCCTTTTCGTTTTGTTTTCCGGCGGCGGCGCGCAGCGCCTTACAGCCGCTTTTTCCGCAGGAGGCGGATGTCGTCCCCGAAGAAGTGGAGCACGTGGTACTCCCCCTCCAGCCGGGACGCGATCTGGGGGGCATACCGCCTGGCCACTTCCTCCATGGTCAGGTTGGAGGAGATGACAGTGTGCCGCCCGGCCACCAGCCGGGTGTTCACCAGCTCGTACAGGGCGGACTGGACGAACTGGGTGGTCAGCTCGCTGCCCAGATCGTCCAGGATGAGCAGGTCGCAGGCCAGGTAGCGCCGGGTGTCGTCCCGGGCCTCCTGGGCGTCGGCGGTGTCCCGCTGGAACTTGCGGGCCTCGAACTGGGCGAAGATGCTCCCCGCGGTGTCGTATACCACGGAGCGGCCGCTCTCCGAGACGGTGCGGGCGATGCAGGCGGACAGGAAGGTCTTGCCCAGCCCCGGCGGCCCGGAGAGGAACAGATTTTTGAAGTAGAACCGCCCGAACTTCTGGGCGTAGTTCAGGCACACCTCGTACACCAGCTCCATGTTCTCCCGGGGGGAGGCTCCACGGCCGGGCCACGGGGTCTGGCTGTAGTAGTCCAGGCGGAAGGAGTCGAAGGACTGCCCGCCCAGGTCCAGCAGCTTGGACAGGTCCTTGATCTGCTCCTGGGCGCAAAGCTCCCGCAGGCAGGAGCACATGTTCGCCCCCCGCCAGCCCGTGTCCCCGCACAGCTTGCAGAAGGGCTGACCCTCCAGGGCCTGGGGGTCCACCCCGATATCGTCCAGCAGCTTCTGGCGCTCCCGCTGGAGCGCCAGGTTGCGCTCCCGGATGTCCTGGACCGCCGCGCCCATGTCCTCTCCCCGGCGCAGGGAGGCCTGGATCAGCTCAGCCATGGTCCCCTGGAGCTGCCGGTCCAGCTGGGCCAGCCTGGGCTGGCGGGCGTAGGCGTCCCGCCGGGCCCGCTCGGTGCGCAGCTCGCCCTCCCGGCGGCGCTCCTCCAGCCGGGCCGCCGCCCGGCGCAGCACGTTCTGGTCGTATCCCACGTCCTCAGCCCTCCTCCTGTTTCATCTGCCGCAGCAGGCGGCGCATACGCTCCATGTCCTCCCGGGTGCGCTGCTCCTCCCGGCCGGCGCCGGCGGGGGAGGGCACGGAGGCACCGCCCGCCTGGACGGGCCGCAGGGGCCGGTCCCCGGCCTGGACAGCGGCGGCGGTGTGCAGCCCCTTCTCGTGCCAGCGGCGCAGGATGCCGTTCATATAACTCCAGTCCATGGACTGCTTTTTCAGCACAGTCTTTTCGTAGGCCATGCGGATGGCCTCATTGTCGAACCCCATCTCGTCCCAGGCGGCGATGTACGCCTTCTCCCGCTCCACCAGGGGCCGGGCGGGGATGTCCAGCAGCCGCAGGACCTCCTTCTCCCGCCCCCGTAGATCGTTGAGGCGACGGATGTGGGCCTCGGCGGCCTCAATGGTGTCCACCCCCCGGCGGGCCCAGATGAACCCCTGCTTTTTGATCTGGGACAGGAAGGGCTTTCGCCCGGGGCCGTATTTGCGCTCCATCTCCTCGATGCACCAGGTCACCAGCATCAGGATGACCTCCGGGGGCAGGGCCAGGTGGTCGTAGAGGGTGTAGAGGGATTTCAGATCGTTGGCGGTGAGCTTCTTTCCCAGCTGCCGCTCCACCTCGTCGCACAGGGCGCTGAAGGAGGGGGCGGCGCTCAGGGCGGTGTTGATGTCCTCCAGGGAGTACTCCGGCGGGGGCTCCGGCCCCGGGTCGGGGGGCGGGGGAGGGGAGGCGGGCGCCTGGGCCAGCCCCTGGGCGGAGAGCAGGTCCATGGCCGCCTGATACCGGGAGGGGCTCCAGTTCAGACCCTGTCCGTCCGGGTGGTCCAGCAGGTGCAGGTACAGCAGCGCCGCGTCCCCGTTGTCCAGCCGGATCAGCCGCCGGGCGGCCTGAGCGGACAGGGACAGCACGCTGCCGGGCAGCAGGTCTGAAGGCATGGCGGACTCCTCCTCTCTTCCTGGATCTCATCCCCCATTTTACCCCAAAATCCTCCCGGCGTAAATAGGCAATCGCCCAAATCCCCCCGCGCCCATTTGACAACCTCCCGGTCCCCCGGTTATACTAGAGGGGATGAAAGGGGGATGCCGGCATGACCAAGACCGAGCTGCTGGACCGCTGCGCCCGCTCCGGGGAGGAGCGCGTGCTGCTGGGCCGGGTGCTGGACAAGCTGACCCAGGCCCGGGACCGCTCCATCCCCGCCCACACCCCCTTCCTCTCCCCGGGGGAGCGGGCCAGCGTAGAGGACCTGCTCAATGCCGCCGGCCGGCCCAGGCACCTGTTTTTCGGCGGCTACCCGGAGGCCGAGCGCACCGTGTGCCTGTTCCTGCCCGACTGGCAGGAGGAGGACGACGCCCTGGCCGACCCGTCGGGCCCTGTGGCCGCCCTGGAGGCGGTTTTCCCCGCCGACGCGGGCCTGACCCACCGGGACCTGCTGGGCTCCCTCATGGGCCTGGGCATCACCCGGGAGAAGCTGGGGGACATCCTGATCTCCCCGGGCAGGGCCCAGGTGCTGGCGCTGCGGGAGACGCTGCCCATCCTGCTCAGCCAGTGGGAGGGGGCGGGCCGGTACACGCTGAAGCTCCGGGAGCTGCCCCTGGACCAGCTGGAGGCCGAGCCGCCCAAGGTAAAAACCATCCGGGACACGGTGTCCGCCCTGCGGCTGGACGCGGTGCTGGCCTGCGGCTTCTCCACCTCCCGGACCAAAGCCGCCGAGTTCATCTCCGCCGGGCGGGTGTCCCTGAACCACCGGGAGTGCATGAAGGCTGACCGGGCGGTGGAGGAGGGGGACGTGCTGTCCTGCCGGGGGCTGGGCAAGTGCGTGGTGAAGGAGATCCTGGGCCAGTCTAAAAAGGGCCGGGTCATGCTTGTGATGGAGCGATATATATGAGGTAGGAGGAGCACCATGATCACCAAGGAGAAGATCGACCGCATCAACGCCCTGGCCCACAAGGCAAAGACCCCCCAGGGCCTCACCCCGGAGGAGCTGGCGGAGCGGGACGCCCTGCGAAAGGAATATCTGGCGGCCATCCGGGCAAACCTCACCGCCCAGCTGGACAACACCGTGGTCGTCACCCCGGACGGGAAGCGCCGTCCTCTGCGTCCAAAGTCGTGATGTGCCGCGGGCAGGTCAAGATTCAACAGAAAACGGGTAAGAAAAGGCTTTGTTTTTCCCACCTTATCCAGTATAATAAATTCAGAAGTTCAAACCCTGCGAAAAAAGTTTGGAGGTAACGATACTGATGAAAGAGATCTATGTTGTCAACTGCTGCCGCACCGCCGTGGGCTCCTTCGGCGGTTCCCTGAAGGACACCCCCGCCGCCGAGATGGGCGCCGCGGTGGTCAAGGAGGCCCTCTCCCGGGCCGGTGTGAAGCCCGAGCAGGTGGATGAGCTGATGTTCGGCTGCATCCTCACCGCCGCCCAGGGCCAGAACGTGGCCCGCCAGGTGGGGATCAAGGCCGGCCTGCCCTACTCCGTGCCCGCCTACACCGTGGGCATGGTGTGCGGCTCCGGCATGAAGTCCGTCATCGAGGGCGCCCGAGCCATCCTGGCCGGGGACGCCGACGTGATCGTGGCCGGCGGCACCGAGAATATGTCCGCCGCCCCCTTCGCCCTGCCTGACGAGCGCTGGGGCGCCCGCATGGGCGACAAGAAGGTGGTGGACACCATGATCCGCGACGGCCTGTGGGACGCCTACAACAACTACCACATGGGCACCACCGCCGAGAACATCTGCGACATCTGGGGCATCACCCGCCAGGAGCTGGACGAGTTCGCCGCCGCTTCCCAGCAGAAGACCGAGGCCGCCCAGAAGTCCGGCCGGTTCGACGACGAGATTGTCCCCATCATGGTGAAGAAAAAGAAGGAAATGGTGGAGTTCAAGACCGACGAGTTCGCCCGCGCCGGTGTCACCGTGGAGAGCATCTCCAAGCTGCGCGGCGCCTTCCCCGTGGGCCCCGAGGGGGTGGAGGACCAGGTGGTCCACACCTTTGAGCCCACCCAGGTCCACCCGGACGACACCAGAAAGCACGTCCAGCGGGTCACCGCCGCCAACGCCTCCGGCATCAACGACGGCGCCGCCGCCATCGTCCTGGCCTCCGGCGAGGCCGTGGAGAAGTACGGCCTGAAGCCTATGGCCAAGCTCATCGGCTGGGGCCAGGGCGGCGTGGACCCCAAGATCATGGGCGTGGGCCCCGTGCCCGCCTCCCGCGCGGCCATGAAGAAGGCCGGCGTCACCATCGAGGACATTGATCTGGTGGAGGCCAACGAGGCCTTTGCCGCCCAGTCCGTGGCCGTGGCCCGGGAGCTGGGGTTCGACATGAGCAAGGTCAACGTCAACGGCGGCGCCATCTCCATCGGCCATCCCGTGGGCGCCTCCGGCGCGCGCATCATCGTCACCCTGCTCCACGAGATGCAGAAGCGGCCCGAGGCCAAGAAGGGCCTGGCCACCCTGTGCATCGGCGGCGGCATGGGCGTCGCCACCGTCTTTGAGAAGTGCTGAACAAGGCCCAGAGCCGGGTGCCCGTCCGGGCACCCGGCTTTTTGCGAAAAATATTGCCAAAACCGGAATTTTTTCTTTACACCCCGGGAAAATTGTGATATAGTAACCAAGCGCAAAAATGCGCCCGTATGCCCATCCCCTTCGTTTCAGGAGACAGCCCAGCCTGTCTGGGTCTTCCCCCGCCTGTTACGCAGAGATCGGGCAAAAAACAAGAAAGGTGGAAAAACCATGATCCGCAAAGACGAAAAGACGGCCGTCATCGAGGCCAACCGCACCCACGAGAACGACACCGGCTCCCCCGAGGTCCAGATCGCCATTCTCACCGCCCGCATCAACGAGCTGACCGAGCACCTGAAGGTGCACATCCACGACAACCACAGCCGCCGCGGCCTGTACAAGATGATCGGTAAGCGCCGCAAGCTGCTGGACTACCTGATGTCCAAGGACATCGAGCGCTACCGTGCCATCATCGCCAAGCTGGGCATCCGCAAGTAATAAGAAGCGCGGCCCCTCAACAAGCCGAAGGCTTGTTGAGGGAGAGGACGAGCAGCGAAATGATTGAGCGCTGGCCACAAGGCCGGCGCGAGAGATATGGAGCTTGCGAGGACGAAAGCCGCGCGCCGCGAGCAGGCGCAGCGTGACACCGAAAAGCGCGCCGCGCACAGCGACAGGTCATCGTCGAAAACGGGGCGGTTTGGGACCTCCCAAACCGCCCTGTTTCCAACTTTCGCCCCGTTTTGGGGCCTTCTCCGCTTTTTTAGCAGTTGAACCTGGGCCCGGATGGCCCGCCCGGACCCGGATTCAAGTGCTAAAGAGCCGGCTGTTGGCCTCAAGACCTGAACAAACTGATAAAAGGAGTGTCAACATGTCAACCGTCATCAAGCACAAGGAATTCAAGAACTTTAAGAGCTGGACCATGGACCTGTGCGGCCGCCCCCTGACCATCGAGGTGGGCAAGGTGGCCGAGCTGGCCAACGCCAGCGCCATGGTCAAGTACGGCGACACCACCGTTCTGGTGGCCGTCACCGTGGCCCCCCGCCCCCGGGACGGGGTGGACTTCTTCCCCCTAAGCGTGGACTTTGAGGAGAAGCTGTACGCCGTGGGCCGCATCCCCGGCTCCTTCATGCGCCGCGAGGGCCGGCCCTCCCTGCCCGCCGTGCTGGCCAGCCGCCTCATCGACCGGCCCATGCGCCCCCTGTTCCCCTACGACTTCCGCAACGACGTGTGCATCACCTGCACCGTCATGAGCGTGGACTACGACTGCTCCCCCGAGGTGGCCGCCATGATCGGCGCCTCCGCCTGCGTCAGCTACTCCGAGATCCCCTTCGCCGGCCCCATCGGCTGCCTGGAGGTGGGCTACTGCGACGGCCAGATCGTCCTCAACCCCAACCAGGAGCAGCGCAAGACCTCCCGCATGGACGTCACCGTGGCCGCAACCCGGGCCAAGGTGGTCATGATTGAGGCCGGGGCCGACGAGATCCCCGACGAGATCATGTACGCCGGCATCGTGAAGGCCCACGAGGAGATCAAGAAGCAGATCGACCTCATCGACCAGATCGTCGCCGAGATCGGCAAGCCCAAGATGGAGTACGAGCACGCCCAGTTCAACCAGGAGCTGTTCGACGACATCTGCGCCAGCTTCATGGACGAGGCCAAGGCCGCCATGGACACCGACGACAAGAACGTCCGGGAGAGCCGCTGGAACGTGATGATCGACCACTGGCACGAGAAGTATCTGGAGCAGTACCCCGACATGGACCAGTACCTGGAGGAGTTCACCTATAAGCTCCAGAAGAAGATCGTCAAGGCCTGGCTGCTGGAGGGCCACCGGGTGGACGGCCGTGCCCAGAACGAGATCCGGCCCCTGGCCGCCGAGGTGGGCGTCCTGCCCCGGGTCCACGGCTCCGGCCTGTTCACCCGCGGCCAGACCCAGGTGCTGTCCGTGTGCACCCTGAACACCCTGGCCGCCGCCCAGAAGATGGACACCATCTGGGAGGAGACCGAGAAGCGGTACATGCACCACTACAACTTCCCGCCCTACTCCGTGGGCGAGGCTAAGGCCCCCCGGTCCACCAACCGCCGGGAGTACGGCCACGGCGCCCTGGCTGAGCGGGCCCTGCTGCCCGTCCTGCCCAGCACCGACGAGTTCCCCTACGCCATCCGCGTCGTCTCCGAGGTGCTCTCCTCCAACGGCTCCACCTCCCAGGGCTCCATCTGCGGCTCCACCCTGGCCCTGATGGACGCCGGTGTGCCCATCAAGGCCCCCGTGGCCGGCATCTCCTGCGGCCTGATCCAGGACGACGAGGGCGGCTTCACCACCTTCATCGACATCCAGGGCGTGGAGGACTTCCACGGCGAGATGGACTTCAAGGTGGCCGGCACCAAGGCCGGCATCACCGCCATCCAGATGGACCTGAAGAACGACGGCCTGACCCATGAGATCATCAAGCAGGCCCTGGAGATCACCAAGGACGCCCGGTACGCCATCCTGGACGAGATCATGCTGCCCTGCATCGCCGCGCCCCGCCCCGAGGTGAGCAAGTGGGCCCCCAAGATGATTACCATGAAGATCGACCCGGACAAGATCCGCGAGGTCATCGGCAAGGGCGGCTCCGTGATCCAGAAGATCACCGCCGAGTCCGGCGCCGAGGTGGACATCGAGGACGACGGCACCATCCACATCGCCTCCCCCAACGCCGCCTCCTGCGACGCGGCCAAGAAGATGATCGAGACCATCGTCTTTGTGCCCCAGGTGGGCGAGCTGTACTACGGCAAGGTGGTGCGCATCCTCCAGTTCGGCGCCTTCGTGGAGCTGGCCCCCGGCAAGGACGGCATGGTCCATATCTCCAAGCTGGCCGAGCGCCGGGTAGAGAAGGTGGAGGACGTGGTGAACATCGGCGACATGATCTGGGTGAAGGTCACCGAGATCGACGACAAGGGCCGCGTCAACCTGTCCTACAAGGACGCCCTGCGGGAGATCAAGGCCAAGCAGGAGGCCGGCCTGCCCATCAAGTAAGACAGACAACGCAGACGGCGGAGCGCCACGCTCCGCCGTCTGTTCTAAGGGGGTGCGCCCGTGGGTTATTCCGTCCTGAGCAGGTACCGCTCCGAGCTGATGGGGGCGGCCATGCTGTGGGTGATGCTCTTCCACGCCCGCGACCTGGACCTGGGGCTGGAGGGGCTGAACCTGCTGCGGGCGGCGGGCTTCGGCGGGGTGGACATCTTCATTCTCCTGTCCGCCATGGGCCTTGCTGTGTCCCTGGGCCGGAGAGAACGGAAGTACGGGACTTTCCTGGCCCGGCGGGCCGGCCGCGTCCTGCCCGCCTACTACGCCGTCATGCTGCCCTACACCGCCTGGAAGATCGCCCGGGGGGCCGCGCCCCTGTCCACCCTGTTCTGGAACGCCTCCCTGCTGTCCTACTGGGCGCGGGCGGAGGGGAGCTTCAACTGGTATGTGTCCGGGATCATGACCTTCTATGTCCTGACCCCGCCGGCCTGGGCGCTCCTGCGCCGCTCCAGACGCCCCGCCGCCCTCACCGCCGCCGCCGTCGCCGCCGGGCTCCTGCTCTGCCGCTATATCCTCCAGGGGGGCGCCCCCTGGGCCTGGCTGGACTTCTTCTACCGGGTGCCGGTGTTCTTCCTGGGGCTGCTGATGGGGCGCTATGTCCTGGAGGAGCGGAAACTGGGGAGGGCGGACAAGGCGTTCTGGGCCCTCTGGCTGGCCCTGGGCGCGGGCTACCTGGCCCTGTCCTTCCTGATCGATCCGGACGTGCTCTACCTCCCCCTGTGCCACCTGTTCCTGTTCACCACCGTGCCCATGTGCCTGACGGGGTGCCTCCTCTTTGAGCGGCTGCCCCTGGGAGCCCTGCGCCGGCTCCTGCGGCTGGTGGGGGAGAACAGCCTGGAGATCTACCTGCTCAACGTCAGCGTGTTCTCCGAGACGGCGCTGCTCCACGGCCTGGTCCGGTTCGGACCCACCAACCGTCTGTTCTACTGCGTGATGTTCACCGTAAATATCGCCCTGGGTGTCCTGCTCCACCGGTGCGTGGAGCGGGCCAGGGAATGCTGGAGGAAATACCGCTATGGGAAAGATCAAACGTCTGCTGGCCCGCTTTGACGAGATGGGCCGCTACCCCATCCAGGAGCTGGGCTATTCCCGGCTGTGGCTGATGGTCAGCTACCTGGGGGCCTTCCTGGTCCACCGCTGCACCATCGCCGACTACTTCCTGTATCACTTCTACGAGCGTAACCACAACGGCCGGAAGGAGTTCGTCACCCTGTACGATATGCGGGACATCCACCGCAAGAACCCCCAGACCGCTTTCGCCGACTTTGAGGAGAAGGACCGTTTCCTGGAGCGGTTCTCCGGCTACATCCACCGGGACTGGATCGGCCGGGTGTACCGAAATACCCGGGCGGAGTTCGACGCCTTCGCCGCCGCCCACCCCCACTGCATCCTCAAGCCCCGCACCGACTCCGGCGGCCACGGGGTGGAGCTGTGCACCATCACCCCGGAGAACCGGGACCAGGTGTGGGAGCGCATGGTGAGCCAGGACATGATTGCCGAGGAGCTGCTGGTCCAGTGCGGCGAGATGGCCGCCCTGCACCCGTCCTCCGTGAACACCGTCCGGGCCCTGACCATCCGGGGCCAGCTGTGCTCCGCCGTGCTGCGCATGGGCGTTGGGGGCGGCTTTGTGGACAACGGCTGCTCCGGCGGCATCTTCGCCGGGCTGGATGTGGACACCGGCGTGGTCACCACCAAGGGCGCCGACCTGATGGAGCACCGGTTCCTGTTCCACCCCACCACCGGCCTGACCATCCCCGGCTTCCAGGTCCCCCAGTGGGACCAGGTGCGCCGGACGGTGGAGGAGGCGGTGAAGCTGGTGCCCAACGCCGTCATCGTGGGCTGGGACGTGGCCATCACCGCGGACGGCCCCGTGCTCATCGAGGGCAACGCCTACCCCAGCGTGCAGATCATGCAGACCGCCGGGATGGAGGGCCTCAAGCGCCTGTGGAACCGGGCTTTGAAAGAGGCATAAAAACATCCCCGGCTGTTCCAGCGGAACAGCCGGGGATTTCAGTTTGTTTGTAGTTGAGGTCAGTCCCGGTCGGCCACGGTGCCCCGCATCCACTTGCCGCTCTTCACCCGCAGCAGGGCCACCACAGAGCCGATGAGCCAGCCCATGGGGATGGACCACCAGATGGAGCCCTCGCCCAGAAAACGGGCCAGGCCGTAGGCCAGGGCCACCCGGGAGAACAGGTTGGCCACCGAGGCCACGGTGAAGGAGGTCATGTCCCCGGCCCCCCGCAGGGTGCCATTGCACACGAACAGCACGCCCATGAGAATGTAGAACACCGACACCGTGCGCATATAGGACAGGCCGTAGCTCAGCGCCCCACTGGTATCCCCCGGGTCCAGGAACAGCCCCAGCAGCTGGGAGCCGAACAGGAAGATGGCCAGGGTGATGACGGCGGAGAACACCGCCACCATGAACAGGATGGCCTTCAGGCCCTCCCACACCCGCTCGTACTTGCCCGCGCCGATGTTCTGGGCGGTGTAGCTGGACATGGCGTTGGAGAAGTTCATGTTGGGCATCATGGCCAGGGTGTCGATCTTGGTGGCGGCGGTGTAGCCAGCCACGAACACCTTGCCGTAGGAGTTGACCAGCCCCTGCATGAACATCATGGACAGGGACACCAGGGACTGCTGGAACATGGAGGGCAGGCCGATCTTCAAAATGCGCCGCACCGCCGTGATGTTGTACAGGGGGAGCTTTACCCCCTGCTTCCCCGGCTCCAGGGGCAGGCGCTTCATCCGGAACACCATCACCGCCAGGGACACCAGCGCGCAGGCCCCCTGGGACATGAGGGTGGCCCAGGCCACACCGGCCACGCCCATTCCGAACCGGATGACGAACAGCAGGTCCAGGAAGATGTTGCCCAGGCTGGCCGCGATGAGAAAGACCAGGGGCGTGCGGCTGTCCCCCAGGGCGTTGTAGATGCCGTTGAGGGTATTGTACAGGAACAGGAACACCGCCCCGCCAAAGTAGATCTGGAGATACAGCCGGGAGTCGGCCATGATGTCTGGGTCGGTGCCCAGCAGCTCCAGCAGCGGGCCGGCCAGCAGGGTGCCCAGCAGCATGAGTACCAGCCCCACCGCGCCCAGGGTGATGAGGGCGGTGGCCACGGTGGTTTTCAGCTCGTGGATGCGCCCGGCCCCGAACAGCTGGGACACCACCACATTGCACCCCATGGACAGCCCGGCGGCCACCGCCACCGCCAGGAACACGATGGGGAAGGAGGAGCCCACCGCGGCCACCGCATCCTCCCCCACGAACTTGCCCACCACGGCGGTGTCCACCATGTTGTACAGCTGCTGGAACACGTTGCCGGCCACCATGGGCAGGGCAAAGAAGAACAGCAGCTTCAGCGGCGGCCCTTCCGTCAGGTTTTTTACCATAAAAGATGCTCCTTATCCGTCCCGCGCCCGCCGAAGGGGCGCTCTCTTTTTCTTATAGTGTATACCCAAACCATAGGGGTTGAAAAGAGGGAGAAATCCACAAAAATCCGGGCGCCGCAACACAAAAATGCGGCGCCCGGCGTTTTTTTCGGACTGTGCCTCAATACTCGTGCCGGTTGAGCAGGTCGTGCTTGATGTCCCACAGCTTCTGGGACAGGTCCACGTAGTAGTTGTGGGGGTTCTCGAACCGCTTGACCTCGTCCCACAGGGCGTCCACCTGGCGCTGGCAGTAGTCCCGGCTCTCCTGGAGGGTGGGCACCTGGTAGACCAGATCGCCGCCCCGGAACACGGGGACCAGCAGCTCCCGGGCCTCGATGTCGGTGAACACCTTCCGCTTCCAGGTGGCGTCCGGGTCGAACAGCTCCAGGGGCTGGTTGAAGTCGATCTGCTCGTCGTGCAGGCAGATCAGGTCGGCCTCCGCCTTGCCGGTGCGCTTTGAGAAGATGCGGTACACCTTCTTGAAGTGGGGGGTGGTGATCTTGGCGGCGTTCTCGCTGATCTTGATCTTGGGGATGATATTGCCGTTCTCATCCTCCACGGCGGCCAGCTTGTATACCCCGCCGAACACCGGCTCGGAGCGGGAGGTGATCAGCCGCTCACCCACGCCGAAGGAGTCGATGCGGGCCCCCTGGCGCACCAGGTCGCGGATGATGTACTCGTCCAGGGCGTTGGAGGCGATGATCTTGCAGTCGGTGAGGCCCGCCTCGTCCAGCATCTCCCGGGCCTTCTGGGACAGGTAGGTCAGGTCGCCGCTGTCCAGCCGGATGCCGCACTTGGTGATGCCCCGGGGCAGCAGCTCCTCCTTAAACACCCGGATGGCGTTGGGCACGCCGGAATGGAGCACGTTGTAGGTGTCCACCAGCAGGGTGGCGTTGTTGGGGTAGAGCCGGCAGTAGGTCTGGAAGGCGGTGTACTCGTCGGGGAACATCTGCACCCAGGAGTGGGCCATGGTGCCGGTGGCGGGGGAGCCGTAGCGCTGGTCGGCCATGGTGCAGGCGGTGGCGGAGCAGCCGGCGATGTAGCTGGCCCGGGCGCCCAGCAGGGCGCCGTCCGCGCCCTGGGCCCGGCGGGAGCCGAACTCGGCCACAGGCCGCCCCTCGGCGGCCCGGACGATGCGGTTGGACTTGGTGGCGATGAGGCACTGGTGGTTCAGGGTGAGCAGCAGGAAGGTCTCTACGAACTGGGCCTGGATGGCCGGGGCGCGCACCACCATGATGGGCTCGTTGGGGAAGATGGGGGTCCCCTCCGGCACAGCCCAGATGTCGCCGGTGAAGCGGAAGGTGCGCAAGTAGTCCAGGAATTCCTCGGCAAAGCAGCCCTTGGAGCGCAGGTAGGAGAGGTCCTCCTCGTCAAAGCGCAGGTTTTGGATGTACTCGATGACCTGGTTCAGCCCGGCGGCCAAGGCGAAGCCGCCCTTGTCGGGCACCGAGCGGAAAAACACGTCGAAATAACAGATGCGGCCGGACATGTCGGTCTGGAAATAGCCGTTGCCCATGGTCAGCTCGTAGAAGTCACAGAGCATGGTCAGGTTGGTTTTCTCTTTCATCCCTAAGGACGCCTCCTCTTTCCTCGCAGGGGCTATTGAGCACATTATAACCGCCCTTGGGGGAAAAGGCAAGGAAAAGTAAAAATTTCCCGGATTTTACCTGCCCCGCGAAAAAAACGCCGGCCCCGCCCCGGAACCGCTTGACTTTTGCCCCGCCTTCGACGTAAAATAACAGGGTGTTTTTGATAAGGAGCGTGTCCGCATGTACCGCCAGGGCTTCGACAATGACAAATACCTCTCGCTGCAGTCCCAGCACATCCGGGACCGCATCGCCCAGTTCGGCGGCAAGCTGTATCTGGAGTTCGGCGGCAAGCTGTTCGACGACTACCACGCCGCCCGGGTGCTGCCCGGCTTCGCCCCGGACAGCAAGATCCGGATGCTGGCCCAGATGAAGGACTCGGCGGAGGTGGTCATCGCCATCCACGCCGGGGACATCGAGAAGAACAAGGTCCGGGGCGATTTGGGCATCACCTACGACAGCGACGTGCTGCGCCTCATCGACGCCTTCCACTCCATGGGCCTGTACGTGGGCAGCGTGGTCATCACCCGCTACGCCGGGCAGGCCGCCGCCGACGCCTTCAAGGCCCGGCTGGAGCGTCTGGGCGTGCGGGTCTACCTGCACTACCCCATCCCCGGCTACCCCCACGACATCCGGCGGATCGTGAGCGCGGAGGGGTTCGGCCGCAACGAGTACGTGGAGACCAGCCGCCCCCTGGTGGTGGTCACCGCCCCCGGCCCGGGCAGCGGCAAAATGGCCGTGTGCCTGTCCCAGCTCTACCACGAGCACCAGCGGGGCACCGTGGCCGGCTACGCCAAGTTCGAGACCTTCCCCATCTGGAACCTGCCCCTGAAGCACCCGGTGAACCTGGCCTACGAGGCGGCCACAGCCGACCTGGACGACGTGAACATGATCGACCCCTTCCACCTCCAGGCCTATGGCCAGACCACCGTGAACTACAACCGGGACGTGGAGGTGTTCCCTGTCCTGGCCGCCATGTTCGAGACCATCACCGGCTCCTGTCCCTACCAGTCCCCCACCGATATGGGGGTCAACCAGGCGGGCAACTGCATCTTCGACGACGGGGCCGTGTCCGAGGCCGCCTGCCAGGAGATCGTCCGGCGCTACTACGACGCGCTGTGCGACCAGCGCCAGGGCAAGGGGAGCCCAGAGACGGTGTATAAGCTGGAGCTGCTGATGAAGCAGGCCGGGGTCTCCCCGGAGATCCGCCCGGTCATCGCCGCGGCCAACCGGCGGGCGGAACAGACCGGCGAGCCGGCCATGGCCATCGAGCTGCCCGACGGGCGCGTCGTCACCGGCAAGACCGCCGACCTGATGGGCTGCTCGGCCTCCGCCCTGCTCAACGCCTTGAAGGCCCTGGCCGGCATCCCCGACGACATCCACCTCATCGCCCAGTCGGCCATCGGGCCCATCCAGACGGTGAAGGTGAAGTATCTGGGCTCCGCCAACCCCCGTCTCCACAGCGACGAGGTGCTGGTGGCCCTGGCCTCCTCGGCCAACGTGGTGCCCCTGGCGTCCCGGGCCCTGGACCATCTGGCCGCTCTCCGGGGCTGTCAGGCCCACTGCTCGGTGATCCTCTCCCCGGCGGACCAGAACACCTACAAGCGGCTGGGGATCCAGCTCACCTGCGAGCCAAAATATCAGACCAACAACCTGTATCACAAGTAGCGCAATGGGGCGCCCCCGGGAGTGGAACTTCCAGGGGCGCCTATACTTTCGGGAAGGTGGGCTTTGCCTCCCGGAAAACTCCCCTCCCGCCGGGGCGGCGGGACTTCCCCCGCGCATGTGGGTGCGTGGGTTGAAATCAGATTTCCCCCGCGCATACGGGCGTGAACGACCAGCAGAAAAATAAGGATGGAGGGCTCTCTATGGCAACAAAGTTCATTTTCGTCACCGGCGGCGTGGTGTCCGGTCTGGGCAAGGGCATCACGGCGGCCAGCCTGGGCCGCCTGCTCAAGCAGCGGGGCCTGAAGGTGAAGGTCCAGAAGCTGGACCCCTACCTGAACGTGGACCCTGGGACCATGTCCCCCTACCAGCACGGCGAGGTGTTCGTCACCGACGACGGGGCGGAGACCGACCTGGACCTGGGCCACTACGAGCGGTTCATCGACGAGAAGCTGACTGTCAACTCCTCGGTCTCCTCGGGCAAGGTGTACTGGAACGTGCTCAACCGGGAGCGCTCCGGCGACTTCCTGGGGGGCACCGTGCAGATCATCCCCCACATCACCAACGAGATCAAGCGCAACATCTACACCCTGGACACCCCGGACACCGACGTGGCCATTGTGGAGATCGGCGGCACCGTGGGCGACATCGAGTCCCAGCCCTTCCTGGAGTCCATCCGCCAGGTGGCCGCCGAGCGGGGGCGCAACAACGTGATGTTCATTCACGTCTCCCTCATCGTCTCCATCCCCGGCACCGGAGAGCTGAAGTCCAAGCCCACCCAGCACTCCGCCAAGGAGCTGCTCTCCCTGGGCATCCAGCCCGACGTCATCATGTGCCGCAGTGACTACCCCATCCCAAAGGATATCCTGGAGAAGATCTCCCTGTTCTGTAACATCCCCGTGGAGAACGCCATCCCCAACCTCACCGCCGGCCTGCTCTATGAGGTGCCCCTGATGCTGGAGCGGGAGGGGCTGGCCGACGTGGTGGTGCGCCGGCTGGGGCTCATCTGCCACATGCCCGACCTGACCGAGTGGGCCACCATGGTCCACCAGGCCAAGAACCCCACCGGCGAGGTGGAGATCGCCCTGGTGGGCAAGTATGTGGCCCTCCACGACGCCTACCTGTCGGTGGCCGAGGCCCTGACCCACGGCGGCATCGAGAACGGCGTGAAGGTGCGCATCAACTGGGTGGACTCCGAGACCGTTACCGACGAGAACGCCGCGGAGCTCCTTGCCGGCGCCCACGGCATCCTGGTGCCCGGCGGCTTCGGCGACCGGGGCATCGAGGGCAAGATCTCCGCCGTGCGGTACGCCCGGGAGCACAAGGTGCCCTTCCTGGGCATCTGCCTGGGGATGCAGATGGCGGTCATCGAGTTTGCCCGGCATGTGTGCGGCTGGGAGGACGCCCACTCCAGCGAGTTCAGCGCCTTCACCAGACACCCGGTCATCGACCTGATGCCCGACCAGCGGGGGGTCACCGCCAAGGGCGGCACCATGCGCCTGGGGGCCTACCCCTGCCGGGTGGCGGAGGGGACCCTCACCCAGCGGGCCTACGGCGCTCTGGAGATCTCCGAGCGCCACCGCCACCGCTACGAGTTCAACAACGACTTCCGCCAGGAGATGACGGACGCGGGGCTGACCCTGGCCGGCCTGTCCCCCGACGGACAGCTGGTGGAGATCGTGGAGCTGAAGGACCACCCCTGGTTCGTGGGCGTCCAGTTCCACCCAGAGCTGAAATCCCGGCCCAACCGGGCCCACCCTCTGTTCCGGGGGCTCATCGCGGCGGCGAAGAAGTACCAGGCGGAGCAGTAAACAAAATCCAACAGCCCGGAGAGAAATCCTCTCCGGGCTGTTTTTAGCTGCGCATTTTGGCCAGCTCCGCCCCCACGGTCCTGGCGAACAGCCGCGCCCCGGCCACGGCCTCCTCCAAAGTGTTGCCGTGGCCGCCCACCTCCACCAGCAGGGCCCCGGGGGACAGGTGCTGGTTGAATCGGGTGGAGCGCAGGGTGATGGGCCGGGCCAGCTGGGAATAGTCCCGGGTGAGGGCCAGCTGGAGCTGGACGGCCAGGGCCAGGTTGTCCCGCCAGTTGGGGTGGGGGTCGCCGGAGTCGCTGCTGCCCACCACCAGCATGACCTGCGCCACCTTGTCCTCCCCCTCCTGGGCCACCAGCTTGTAGGCCGCCCCATCGGCGGACACGATGGCGTCCCGGTGGACGTCCAGGATGAAGCGGATGGTGGGGTACTGCTCCAGCCACTTCTCCAGCCCCGCCCGGGCCCGGTCGTAGGCCCCGTTGTAGACGGGGTAGTCATACAGGGTGGTGTCGTGGACCACCTCAAAGCCCTGACTGCGGAAGATCTCGGCCATCTCCTCCCCCAGACGGACCACGTTGTGGGTGCAGTCGGTGGTGCGGTAGGCGTCGCTCTCCACGTAGCGCTCCTCCTCGGTCTGGGTATAGGCCTCGCTGCCGTGGGTGTGGTAGATGAGGATCTGAGGCCCGTCCCCCAGCTCCAGGTCCACCGCCTGGGCCGCCAGGGCGGCCACATCCACCGTCTGGCCGGTGATGTTGCGCAGGTAGACCTCCTGGCTGGACAGGTAGTCGCCGCCGTCGTCCCCGGTGGCGGTGTGCTCCACCACCGCGCCGCCGGGCAGCGGCTCCAGGGGCTCCTCCTGGCCGTCGTCAGCGTCCCCCTCGCCGGGGTGGATGGTCTGGGCGGGCTCCTCCGGCCGGGCGCGCAGCCGCTCCTCCACCGCGCCGCCGCTGGCGGAGAGCAGGGCGGACTGCCCCAGCAGGAACCGGCCCCGCCGGTCCAGGCAGGCCGCGGCGCCGTCCTCCTCTCCGGCCCAGCCCAGCTGGGAGGCCAGGGTGGACACCACGAACTCCGGGTCCTCCCCCAGACCGCTGAACAGGGAGGAGGGGGCCGGCAGCTCCACCGTCAGAGCGATGGTCCACACCGCCGCCAGGGCCAGGGCCAGGCCCGCCGCCCGGCGCAGCAGCCGCAGGATGGTTTTCCCCGCGCCCATAGTCTCCCTCCCCCTTTGTCCTAAATCGCTGGTGCCCTATCCTATGACAGACCGGGGGAGATTATGACGGCCTGTCCACGGGGCGGACGATCTCCCGTGTCCTGGGGCAAACCCGCAGAGGACAGAAAAATGCCGCCCGCTCCCGCAGACGGCATTTTTGCGGCTTTGTTCACTTGTCCAGCTGAGCGGCCGCGTCCTCCAGGTAGTTGGGGGAGAGGGACTCGATCTGCCCGGCGTCGAAGGCGGCGGCCACCGCCGGGTCGATGGGCAGCCTGGCCAGCACGGGCACGTTCATGTCCCGGGCCACCTGCTCGATGTGGCTCTCGCCGAAGATGGCGTGCTTCCCGCCGCAGTCGGGGCACTGGAAGTAGCTGTAATTCTCGATGATGCCCAGCACGGGCACGTTCATCATATGGGCCATGTTCACCGCCTTGGTGACAATCATGGACACCAGCTCCTGGGGGGAGGTGACCACCACGATGCCGTCCACCGGCAGGGACTGGAACACGGTCAGGGGTACGTCGCCGGTGCCCGGGGGCATATCCACGAACAGGTAGTCCAGATCGCCCCAGACCACCTCGCTCCAGAACTGGGTGACCACCCCGGCGATGACGGGGCCCCGCCACACCACGGGGTCGGTCTCGTTCTCCATCAGCAGGTTGAGGGACATGATCTCAATGCCGCCGGCGGTGAAGGCGGGGTCGATGCCCGCGTCGGTGCCGGTGGCCCGCTGGTGGACGTTGAAGGCGGTGGGGATGGAGGGGCCGGTGACGTCGGCGTCCAGTACGCCCACCTTTTTGCCCCGGCGGGCCATGGCGGCGGCCAGACAGGAGGTGACGGTGCTCTTGCCCACACCGCCCTTGCCGCTGACCACGGCGATGACTTTTTTCACGTTGGACAGGGGGTTCATGGGGGCGCGCAGGTCCCGCTCGCTGCAGCTCTGGCCGCAGGAGGAGCAGTCGTGGGTACAGTTTTCAGGCATAGTGGGATTCTCCTTTGGAGTTTTAGTTGTTCTTGACCCGGCCGGCGAAGCTCTTGTTCACCCGCTCGCCGGTGGAGTGGACGATCTGGAGCAGGGACTGGTAGAGAACCGGGTAGTTCTGGGCCAGGGCGTCGTGGGTCAGGGAGGGGAAGCTCCCCTTTTCCTTGGCGTGGGCGGCCAGGGCGTCGGCCAGGTCCACCTCGCTGCACTTCATGTCCGCCTCGGCGATGCCGGCGTTGAACTGCCGCTCGGGGACGGAGAAGAAGTCGGGGTTGGTGCCCGGGGAGGCCTGGTAGAGCCGGCGAAAGACCTGGTAGACGGCGGTGCTCAGGTAGCTGGAGGCGGCCCGGACGGCGTCCCGGCTGCCGGTCTTGCCCAGCAGGTCGAACAGTACGCCGATGGAGTTGACCAGCAGCTTTTTGGACAGCATGGCCAGCACGCTGCCCCGCATGGCGTTGTCCTTCTCGTCGCTCAGGTCGTAGAGCTCCTCGGGGGCGATGGTGGTGCCGTCCCGGCTCAGGGTGCGGCCCAGCAGGTAGTCGGCGGAGACGCCGTAGTAGTTGCAGGCCTTCACCACGAAGGCCAATCCGGGCTCCCGGATGCCGTTCTCGTAGTGGGACAGCAGCGCCTGGGAGATGTCCAGGGCGTTGGCAGCGGTGCGCTGGCTGACCCCCTTCTCCTGCCGCAGCAGGGAGAGGGTGCGGGAGAATTCTGCGTTCAAGAGCGCTCACCTCGGTGGAACTGAAATATCAACAATGAAAATACGCACCGTATAGTATAAACGATTCATTACCACAAGTAAAGAGAAAAATGGAAAATTTTCGACAGTTTCCGACTTTTTCCAGTTCCGGCGGCGCGGCGGGCCCCCGCCGCTGATATTTTTGCCCCGCAGGCCAATTTTATGGCTGTCCGGCGCGAATAGAACTTGAAATTCCCCGCGGAAAATGCTACCATAGGTTCAGCAATTTTATGTTTGGAGGAATGCGCCATGTTCAAAAAGCTCATCGAGATCCTGAAAAAGCACCCCCGCAAGATCGTCTTTACCGAGGGCACTGACCCCCGTATCCTGGAGGCCACCGCCCGCCTGCTCTCCGGTACTTACCTGACCCCCATCCTCATCGGCAACCCGGAGGCCGTCCAGGCCGCCGCCGAGGAGGCCGGCTGGAACATCCGCGGCGCCATCATCATCGACCCGGAGACCTACGAGAATATGGACGCCATGGTGGAGAAGATGGTGGCCCTGCGCAAGGGCAAGATGACCGCCGAGGAGTGCCGCGCCACCCTGAAGCGGGGCAACTACTTCGGCACTATGCTGGTGGCCATGGGTGAGGCCGACGCCCTGCTGGGCGGCGCCACCTACTCCACCGCCGACACCGTCCGTCCCGCCCTGCAGCTGGTCAAGACCAAGCCGGGCAACAAGATCGTCTCCTCCTGCTTCATCATGGTCCGCAGCCGCGGCACCGGCGACAACGAGGTCTTGGCCATGGGCGACTGCGCCATCAACATCAAGCCCGACGAGGACGAGCTGGTGGAGATCGCCGTGGAGACCGCCAAGTGCGCCCAGATCTTCGGCGTGGACCCCAAGGTGGCCTTCCTGAGCTACTCCACCAAGGGCTCCGGCAAGGGCGAGGACGTGGACAAGATGCGCAACGCCTGCGAGAAGGCCAAGCTGGCCATGCCCGGCATCCCCGTGGACGGCGAGATGCAGTTCGACGCCGCCGTGTCCCCCACTGTGGGCCAGTTGAAGTTCCCCGGCTCCCCCGTGGCCGGCTACGCCAACACCTTCATCTTCCCCGACATCAACGCCGGCAACATCGGCTACAAGATCGCCCAGCGTCTGGGCGGGTTCGACGCCTACGGCCCCATCCTGCTGGGCCTGAACGCCCCCATCAACGACCTGTCCCGGGGCTGCAACGCCCAGGAGGTCTACTCCATGGCCATCATCACCGCCGCTCTGGCCGAGTAACTGCATAGAGAAACAAAAAGGGCGGGTGCACACCTGTGCGCCCGCCCTTTTTCCTGCCCACGGAGAGAAGATAGGGGGCTGTCTCCTCTTTTTTTTGCAAGATGAGAAATAATGTATGGACATTCCGGAAAAACGATGCTATAATTTAGTAAATTTCACTAGCGCACACCGTCCGGAATCAAAAAGGAGGCAGTCAAATGGAACCGAAATTCTATAAGATCCCCACAAGCGTAGGTGACGTGTCGCTGCGGGTCGCCAAGGGCCACTTTGCCACCAGGAACAGCCACACCAACTACTTCATCGACGTGACTTCCAAGCGCTGCAGCCTCAAGGAGGCCAGCGCCGTCGCCCGGCAGCTGGCCAGTAAGCTCCAGCTGACCATGGTGGATACCATCGTCTGCATGGACAACACCCGCACCATCGGCACCTGCCTGGCCCAGCAGCTCACAGAGGGCGGTTACCGCTCCATGAACGCGGGGGAGGACATCTATCTGCTGAAGGACAACGTGTATATCAACGGGAAGCTCATCTTCCGGGACAACGTCCTGCCCATGCTGAAGGGGAAGAACGTGCTGATTCTCCTGGCAGCCGTCACCACCGGCGGCACCGTCCAGCAGGCCACCCGTTGCGTGCGCTACTATGGCGGCAACGTGGCGGGTATTGCCTCCATTTACAGCTTCATGGACGAGGTGGACGGCGTCCCCGTGGTCTCCCTGTTCAACGCCTCTGACCTGACCGACTACGCCAGCTACTCCCCCGAGACCTGCCCCATGTGCGCCAAGGGACTTGAGGTGGACGCGCTGGTGGACAAATACGGCTACTCCAGCCTGTGAGTCTACTGCTCAAACGGTTATTTTCGGAAAACGCGCCCGGCGGACACGCCGGGTGGCCGTAAAACAGTAAAACTTCAAACTGGCTGAAAGCGAGAGTTTTCAAAGGGACGGCGTGGCTTCGGTCACGCCGTTTCCCGTTTCTTCATCAGTTCATCCAGCGGGATAAAGCCAAGCCCGTCGTACTTGATGTGGATGTGCTGCTGCCGCTTACCGGTGCTCTTGTCTGGGGCATCCACATAGATCGCGGACACCAGCTCGTGCAGAGAATACCCGTCGAGGGCCTCTATCCCCATATACTTATGGGCTTTCTGGATGAACTTCTCAATGCTCTCGTTCTGCTGCTCCTGTATCTCGATCTCATGCTGTAGGATGGCAGCCTCTGCCTCAAGCTCCTTCTGCTCGGCCTCGTAGTTCTGGCTCAGCATATCGAACCGCTCGTCGCTTAACCGTCCGCAGGCGTTATCCTCGTAGATTTTCATGAAGAGCCGTTTCAGCTCCGCGATACGCTTTTCGCCCCGTTCCAGCTTTTTCTTGCGGACCCGGACCTGCTCGCTCGTCTCCAGCCGCATTTGTTCCTCCATGTGCGCCCTGAAATGATCTTCATAGCGCAGGATGTAATCCGTGACCGCCTGGACGTGCTTCAGGACTACCTGTTCCAATACCGACACTCGGATAAAGTGCGTGGGGCACTTCTCCTTGTGCTTGCGGTGGACGGCACAATCGAAAAAATCCTGCCTGGGGTCGCCGTTGTTGGACGAACCGTACTGCATCTTCGCGCCGCAGTCGCCGCAGTATACCAGGCCAGAGAAAATGCTGCTCCTGCCTGTTCGCGTCATACGGTGCCGCTGCTGGCGGATCTCCTGGACCTTCTGAAACACATCGTCATCCACAATGGCGTCATGAGTGCCGGGAAACACAGCTTGCTTTTCGATGGGATTTTCCCTTTGCTTCTTGTCCCAGATGGAGTTGGTGTAGGTCTTGAAGTTGACGGTGCAGCCAGTGTACTCCCGGCGCTCTAAAATATTGACAATCGTGCTGTCATTCCAGTAATACGGGTCCTCGGGTGTCGGATGAGGCGGGTTCAACCCCTGTCTGAGCTTATGGGCGGTAGGGTTGAGCACCTTCTCTCTGGTGAGTGCCTTGCCGATCTGCAACGGCCCTCGCCCTTCCATGCACAGCTCGAAGATGCGCTTTACAACAGCGGCGGCCTCCGGGTCAACGATCCAGCGTTTGGGGTTCTCCGGGTCCTTCCTGTAGCCATAGGGGATGTTGGTGGTCAGCGGTACGCCCCGCTCTCCTTTCGCCTTCTGGACCGCTCGGATCTTCCGGCTGGTATCCCGCGCATAGAACTCGTTAGTCAACCTTGCATAAAGCATGACGGGTTTACAGTTCCACAAAGCCTACGAAATTGTAGTAGATGTTGATGTCCCGTTCCATGTGGTCATTCACCTGATATTTCTCGCCGACCTCGATTTTCTGAATGAGCCTGACAAGGGTGGGACGGTCAAGCTCCTCAAGCTGGGTGTAGTCCAGTATCATGTCCAGCCAATCGTCAACCGACTGCTCGTTTGCCCGGCTGGTTGCCAGCTTCGCGGAGATGTCCTTTTTACGCTCCAGCTTCTCCGTCCGCTCCGCTTCGTACTTGTTCAGAAGCTGGATACAGACACTCTCCGGGATACGTCCCATGACCTTATCCTCATAGGCAGCCTGGATCAGCTTTTCAAGTTCGGCAAGTCGCTTGTCCAGCGCGGACAGTTCCGCTCTCAGAGTGTTCGCCCGTTCTGCGTTGGCAGATTCTTTCTTGGCGAGTATCCGCTCTTTGAGGGCTTCGCGGCTCTGCTGGGCGAAGAACGCTTTGTTCCGAATATCGGTCAGCACCACAGATACCAGAGCCTTCTCGTTGATGTAGTGCGAGGAACAGGCAATTTTGCCACCCGACATAAAACGGTTGCAGGCATAAGCCTTATACTCGGACGCTTTTCGTTTTGTGCGGTAGTCCCTCACAAAGCGAAAAGAAGATCCGCAATCCAAGCACCGCAGAAGTCCTCCGAATAGAGCAATCGTTCCGCTCTTGCCCGTCCTGCTTCTGGACGGGTGGTTGTCCATCCGCTGAACGGCGTCCCACGTTTCCTGAGAGATGATAGGCTCATGGGTATTCTCAACCTTGATCCAATCCTCTTTCGGCTTGGAAATCTGCTTGTGGTTCTTATAGGACACCGTACCCGTCTTGTTCTGTACCATGTGACCGATGTAAACCTCGTTGCGGAGAATCGTCTTTACAGTCACGTCATTCCAGTACGGAGTCTCACCGCGAGGATTTTCTTTACCCTCAGCCATGTAGTAGAAAGTTCTCGGAGCGGGAACACCCTCTGTGTTGAGTTGTATCGCTATCTTTCGGAATCCGTTGCCTTGCAGTCTGAGGTCGAAAATGTGATGCACCACCGGCGCAGTCACCGGGTCGATCTCCAAAACGTGCTTGTCGTCCGCGCTCTTTTTGTAGCCTAACGGAGCGTAGCATCCGACATACTTGCCGCTCTTAAACGTGGATTGCTTTACCGCCTTGATTTTATTGCTGGTATCCCGCGCATAGAGGTCGTTCATCACATTTTTCAGAATGACCAGCATTTCATTATTCTTGTGCATGGTATCCACGCCATCGTTGAGTGCGATGAACCGACAGCCGAGGCTTGGAAAAACGAAATCCGTATACCGGCCAGCCTCGATGTAATCTCTACCCAGCCTACTGAGATCTTTGGTCAAAATCAGATTGATCTTCCCATCCGTCGCATCCTGCACCAGCCGGTTGAAGCTCGGTCTATCGAACGTCGTCCCAGAAACGCCATCATCGCAGTAATAATCATAGAGATTCCATCCCTGTTCTCTGACGTACCGGGTCAGCAGTTCCTTTTGATTTTCGATTGAAACAGATTCCCCGGCTCTTTCATCGTCGCGGCTCAGCCGCGCATAGATACCTACGTTGTAATTTTCCTGCATATTTTTCTTTTACCTCCCAATATGCAGTGCGTATGGTAATCAGAAATCCTATCTCATTATACCACAGCACCGCCCATGATTCCAGTAGGACCTCAGCCCACCCTGTCGATTTTTTCGAGGGTGAGCGCATCAAGGAGAGGCCCCATCTCGGTGCTGCCGCCGTAAAATGTGTTGACATGATAGACCGTGCCGTCCTCCATCTCCATTTCGGTTTTTGTGGGCAGGCAAAGAAACTCCCGCCCCTGATGTTTGATAATGGGGAACAGTTCTTCCAGCTTGAAATCTTTGCTCTTTTCGTTCTCGTTCATCTCAATACCTCCGTTTTTCTCCGCTGCGCGGAGAAGCCCGACAAGAGGAAGAAAACGAAGGAGCCGCATGACCGGCAAAGAAAAAATCCCAAGCCGATAACAGAGTTTTCCATCGGAAAACTCCAGTCATGCGGCTTAGGAAGACTTCGCCTTGTCAGCGGCTCCATAGCACAGCCATGTCAATATTCCTCTTTGCCGTCCCTTTGAACGCTCAAACGTGGAGCGCAAAATCACGGCTGTCCCAAATGGGAAAAGAGGGGCAGAGCGTTATTGCATCTGTCGAGATTATTGTAACAGAAACGTATGTTCGTGTCAACGGGTTTTATCGAAAAAGTGTTCGTGTTCGGAAAAGTTTTTTGAAAATCCCGTGCAGGACGTGGGGAGAGTTTTCAGGTTTTTGAGAATAGCAAGCAAATCAGGTGTGGCTACACTTCGGATTTTTGCCCGCTGCCCCCGGAGGGGCAGCAAGCAAATCCGGTGAGTACCCACCTGCTTCTTTCGTGGGATTCCCACACCCTTTAAGTTTGAAAAGGCCGTTGGCTTTTCCACCGGGAATCCGGTGTGTCAACGGTCTGATTTTCGATATTCAGTTTTATGGACGGGGCGATAAGCAGGAATTTGTCCTTATGTTCACTTTGCCAGCAAATAGCTTTCATCCACCCTGCGGCATATTTCATCCGTCGAAACCGTTCCGTCCAAAATGATTGTGTACCAATGCTTCTTATTCATGTGCCAACCGGGGAAGAAACGAGTGTTATCAATGAGATCCTCCATTACTTCCGGCACGGTGCGCAGGTCGATGATCTCCACAATCTCATCAGACGGGACGCCGAGTTTGCGACGGGAAACAGTCAGTAACGCACCGTACCATTTTTCATTGTCCTTCCGGCGCCAGACAGCATTATCGGGAAATTTATCCCACGAGTATTCCAGTTCATCCCCGTATTTTTCACGGACATAGGCAATAAGCGCAACGGACTGCTCCGCCTTGAAGACCGCCGTTTCATAACAGCGATCGGCGATATCCTGCAAGATATTTGTTACAGTCGTTCTAACCTCGCCAACAAATGTACCAACTGCGTCTGTTTTGTAAAGAACATACTCCTCGCCTGTGGCAATTTCCGTCAGTTTCGTATCCGGCACAGAATTCTTACCGATGGTGATTTCCAAGCGGAATTCGCCATTTAACATATCCGTGTCGTATTTGCGATGGTTTCGGATTTTCCGAAAGCCATAGGCATCCAGCTTTTCAAGAACAGCCTTTTTTCGCAGAAAAATATCTTCAAACATGGAGTATCGTCACCTCCGTAAATCCCAATTTGCTGTCTTCATTGTCTCTCTGACAAGCGGGAATTTTCAGTCCTGCTTCAGAGATAATTTGTAAGAGGGATGATATAACCCGGTCGGCTCATAATACTCATCCCCGATATATCGAAATCCCAGCTTTTCCAGAACGTGTCGGGAAGCCGTATTCTTCGGATTGTGACCGGCGAAAAGTGCTTCTGCCCGCAGGGAAGAAAACGCATATTGAATGACGGCTCTTGCGGCTTCAACGGCATAACCCTGTCCCCAAAACACAGGCCGCAGATGGAACCCGATTTCGTATACACCCGCCTGATGTGGTCTTAGACCACAGCATCCAATAAATTCATTTGACTTCAGTTCAAAAATCGGCCAATACTGAACATGATATTCTTTTTGATTGCGGATCTCCTGTTGCAATCGCGCTTCAATATCCTCGCGGCTAAACTCTCCGCTGCTGCAAATATACTTTGTAACAGCCTTATCGCCCCATAAAAGCTCAGCGAATACAATATCATTTGATGTCCATTCTGAAAACCCGATCCTTTTTGTTCTTATGAAATAATCCCTTTTCAATTGCAGCCTCCTCAAGCCCGATCTGTTCAATTCAAAAAGAATGTTCCTCACACGCGATCTGCCAGTATATCAGCAAAATGAGTAATATCTTCTGCAAACTCTTTTGGCTGTTCCAATGCGGTGAAATGACCGCCTCGCGGCATATTGGTGTATTGGATCACGGGATAGTGCTTTTCCACCCACTCCTTTGGCACCGGAAGGACATCATGCGGAAAGGCAGCAATGGCTGTCGGTACGGTGATTGCTCCCATCGGAGGCAATGTAAAACTGTTTCCGTGGTAGGCACGGATAGAGGTATATCCCGTGTTCGTCATCCAGTAAAGAGTCAGGCAATCGCAGAGGTCATCCATCGTCAGCAGAGGCCAGTCACTCCAAGCGTGGTATTTTTCCACGATCCACGCAGCCATCCCAGCCGGAGAATCACTGAGCATAAACGCCAGAGTTTGGGGCTTAGTACTGTTGATATTGATATAGGCTCCCTCCATCCGTGTCCATTCCTGTGCACGGCGCTTATAGTCCAGTTCTGAAGGTGTAAGCGAATCATCCGCTGACGCAACAATGGCTCCCGCAGAGCCTACATCTGTAAGATATATTCCTCTGACCTCTTTCGGATAGCGAGTCGCCAGATAGCACGTTACTCCTCGACCCATATCGCCGCCTGACGCTATGTATTCCCTGTATCCAAGCACCTCGGTCATCAGCTTATGCCAGAGTTCCGCAACCTCGGCGTTATTGAGAAAGCCCTTCGGCGGCAGCGTTGAAAATGCAAAGCCCGGCAGAGAGGGCACCACAAGGTCAAATTCGGAGAGCAGCGGAAACGCCTTCGCATAGCGAAGAAAGCTGTCCGGCCAGCCGTGCGTCAACAGCAGCGGCAGCGAGCCCTTGCGGGAACCGGGGATATGAAAGAAATGAATTGTCACCCCATCCAGTTCACAGGTAAACTGCGGATATTGGTTGAGTTCAGTTTCCTTCCGCTTCCAATCATAGCTGTCACGCCAGTATGTCAGAAGTGATGAAAGGTATTGTACATCCGTCCCCAGAGACCAGCTATCCCCCTCTATCGGCTTTGGCAATCTTGTAATGTTTATTCGGCGGCGAAGTTCCGCAAATTGCTCCTCGTCAAAATGAATATGAAAATCTGTTTTCATAATTAGGCAGTTTCCTCCCATAATAAAGCCGATTTGTCGAATAATCGCCGATTCGACATTTAATATTATATCACCCAAATGTGAAGAAATCTACTGCCCGTTAAGACGGTTAATCGAATTATTCTCCTTAAATCTTTGTCCACGTCGAATAGAAAACGTCCCGGCGATTTTCCTTTAGCGATAATGGGAAGCGTAGTGCATTAGTTCATTTTCAGCACGATTGCAGGAACAAACGCTCCCACATAAGCCTGTCAAAATAAAGCGCCCATCTCCGATACGGCTGACATATTCCAGCCGCCGGAAACGGGCGTTTGGTCTTATATTTTGGATTTCCGATTACCGCCACACCGCTGATGTTGTTGTCATGCTTTATGCGATATTGTCATTGAACCAATTCCGGATGCCTGCAAAGTCGTTGTTGATGCTGTTTGGGTCGCTGGTGTCGTAGTTGTCGTTGATGGCGATATAGCGGACACCATATTCTGAAACGCCTGTTGGGCTCCGCCCAAGCCCCGGGCCGGCCGCTCCGCGCCCGGTCGAACACGCCGTTTGGCGTGGCTTTATCGCGCCCGGTGGTCGCTCTTTCCCGCACATCCGCGCGGGAATAGGACCTATGTTTTCAAAATTACAGAGATATCTGAACAGTAGATTTTTCTCTAACAATCTGAGGCACGGCTATATCAAATCAAGCTTCAATCTCACAAGCGAATTCTTGTGTTTCTCAAGAAAAACTTGACTTTTGAATTTTGGCATGATATACTACAACCAAATCTTAACATACCAATAATTCAGATGAGGAGGGGTTCATCGTGCCGGTCAGCTATAAGAAGCTTTGGAAACTGATGGTCGACAAAAATATCAACAAAACAGAACTGACCCACCTCGCTGGGATCAGCACCAACGCGATGGCCAAGCTTGGACGAAATGAGGATGTCAGAGTCAATGTGCTGGAGAAGCTCTGCACAACTCTCGACTGTAAGCTGGACGACATTGTTGAATTTGTTCCGGATTCTGAAAAAGATTCTTCAAAAGAGAAGAGTACAGGTAGGTGACAATTATGCCGTATCGTTCTGAGCTTTATATGCACGACCTTGACAGAAAGGCCACAGCCGCATTGAACACATTCCCAAAGTTTGTAAAACTGTTGGAAGCTTACAGGTGCGGCTCCAGCCTGCCCGTCAGAAGCATGGAGGTATCGGTGCCGTGGTGGTGCTCCTTGAGAAAGCGTTCCCGCAGGCGGCCATATTTGCCCATAGGGGGCAGGCTGGCATCTTCGTCCGTGTCTGCTGTCAGATTGAGGATCAGGTAATCCCCAACTTTCGTATAGGTCAGTTCCATAGTCATTCCCCTTTTGGTTTCGTTATGTGACTTAGGTTCTTTCCAATCCTGTCTGACAGTTGCCATAGTTAAAGATTTCCTATTACTGTTTTATGGCCTGCGGCCTCACGCCGGGCGCTCGTTTTATGATACGCGGGCCGGACCTCCGAAGAACCATAAAACCCCGGCCCTTACGGACCGGGGTTTTATGGGAAGAAGGAGACACTGCGGAGAGGGCGGAGGGGCTTGCCGGCGGCGGGCACCGCGGGCATCCGCTCTCCCCGCAAGAAAGGAGAAATCGGATTCAAGAGCCAGGCGGCTCATCCGGCGGCCCGAAATCAGGCGGCCGGGTCAACTGCCCGGCGGGAGGGCCGGGGGGCGGCTGCCCCCCGGTCATCGCCAAGGTTTAAGAGAGCTGGATCTGGATTACTCCTCGTCCATACCCTCGACGTTGTACTCGCCGAACAGCTCCTCGTTGGAGGGCATGTCGTAAGGCAGAGGAC
>CANQHN010000026.1 GCA_947623745.1 uncultured Oscillospiraceae bacterium | reverse complement strand
TGATAAGAATGTCAGTGGTCTTTTTGCTTTTCATGACCAACAGCTAAAACCGCTCGCAGAGTAAGGCACTCTGCGAAGGGCCCAGCAAAGGATAGGGTCCCCGTTCTTCGAAGTTTGATACATCGGTCAGGGCGGGCGAAGGGTCAAACTGTAAAACGTGTTTGGAAAAGGATCATCATAAGGAAAGGAGAGGTAAATCATGAAGGGTCGGAATACGATACAAAAAGTCATGGCTGTTGTGCTTATACTCTCTCTCTGCACGAGTATCATAGGCGTTTCGGCCTTTGCCGCAGACGATGTGGCCGGCCGCGCTCTTGTGTGTGAGCAGGAGGAGCACACTCATTCCGCAGAATGCTATGGCCCCGCCGAACTGATCTGCGAGATCAAGGAGGGCGAGGGCGCTCACTCCCACACCGATGAGTGCTACAAAACCAGTGAAACGCCGCTCTGTGGTCAAGAGGAGAGCACGGGCCACCAGCACACTGAAGAATGCTATGACGAGGATGAAGTCCTGACGTGTACCATGCCCGAGAGCGAGGGCCACACCCACAGCGGCGACTGCTTTAAGCAGCTCGTTTGCGGCCAGACGGAGAGTACGGGTCATGTCCACAGCGGCGACTGCTACGAGACCCCCCTGATCTGCGGGATCCCCGAGCACACTCACACGATTGACTGCTATTCCAAAGAGGCCGCCCCCGGCGAGGACACCTCCAGTGAGCTTGCGGACTTCCTGGCGGAAGTCATAATCACCGACAGCAAGGGGGACGAAGTCGACAAGCTGCAGGTCGGTGCGGACTACAACATCAGTCTGGTGTTCAAAGAGGGCGGCGCCCAGGGCGGCCAGTTCCCCAGCAGTGAGACCCTGACCTATCAGCTCCCGGAGTTCTTTACAGTGGAGCCCAAGGACGGGGAGACTTTGACCGTCACGATCAACGGGAAGGAGGTCCAGATCGGTACCTATTCCGTCAGCGCCAGCGGTCTGCTGACCATCGTGCTCTCCCCTGATGGCGTGGAGAAATTGAAGGAGGTCGAAAACGCCACCCTGAACTTTGACATGGAAGCCACGGCCCAGGCCAACCCGGGCAGCACCGGCGGCAGCGTCAACTTCGGCGGCGCGGGCCAGGACTTCACCTTTGAGATGGTGGACCAGCCCCGGGTCAGCATGGAGAAGACCGGCAAGTTCACGGAGTACGAGGACGGCAGGGTCGGCGGCGTCCTGGACTACACCGTGACCGTCAAGGTGGACTATGGCGAGCTCCAGCAGGCGCTGATCTCCGACGTGCTCACCCCGCCCCAAACCAATTCGTTCGCTCTGGTGAAGAAGGGCGATGTCACCGTCACGCTCAAGCGGGCCGACGGGACTAGTAACGCCCTGACGGCTGGCGAGGATTACGATCTGGAAGAGGGAGAGGGCGACCCCAGTCATCCGGATGACAAGGCGTTCCAGATCAAGCTCAAGGGTTCGGCCCTCCCCCTGAAAGTGGACGACGAGCTGACCGTCACCTATCGGTACGCGTTCGAGTACATGGAGGGCTCCGTCAATACGTTCTGGGGCAACGCGCTGAACGAGGCCACCTTCACCGGCACGATGGAGGTGCCGAATCCCGACAAGTCCGGGGAAATCACGCATGTTACCGTGACGGAAACCCGGGACAGCAACGTGGAGGTCGTGGTGACGCCCGACGGCCGCGGCGTTGTGTACAAGGAGCAGACCTACGACGAGCACTCCAAGACCCTGCACTACACCTGCTACACGGTGGTGCCGGCGGGCGAATGGACGCCCCTCTATATCTACGACGATATGTATACGTGGTACAACGGCCAGAAGTGGTATCTCGAGGAGTTCGGCAGCGGCGGCAAGGTCAAGAATCTGAAGGTCAGCGCCGTGGACGTGCCGGGCTGGTGCGGCTGGACCGAGTCCACCACCGACTCCGAGAAGATCGCGGATATACAGGAGCTCAAGAGCGAGGCCAAGGAGCTGACCGGCTATTCGTATGACGGCTGGACTGTTCCGCCGGGATACGACCTCACCACCCCGGAGAATTACCTCTATTACTTTGCCGGGAAGAGCCTGTACATCATCTTCGGCGATGAGGCAGGCGATAAGGCACACGAGAAGTGGGGCAACTGGGGCAGCTGGAAGTACGAGACGGACCGGCTCATCATCACCGAGTACGACCTGGATATGTCCGCAACCGAACCCATGACGATTCACGGTATAGACGATTCGACGGGGAAGCCTAGGGGGACGTGGGAGCTGACCCCGGCGGAAGTCCTGAAGGCAGGAATCACCAACAACGTCAACCTCCGCTACAGTGAAAATTGGCCCGGATACTCGGTGTTCTTCAACAACATCGATACCATAAACAAGACCGGTGTGCTGAACAAGGCCGAGGGCACCATTGACTACACCGTCACCGTCAGTACCGTCGACAGCACCGTCCGGGGTTACTTTAATGGCGTGGCCAAAGACTGGTTCGCGGCGTTTGGCAAGACGAATAGCTGGGACTTTAATACGATGTATTCTGCCAGTATGCAGGCGGAGTTTTACGACAAGCTGCCCGATGGTTGGAAGTATGTGGAGGACAGCCTGTATGTCGTTACGAGGACCAGCGATGCAAACAGTGAGATAAAGCTTGACCGTATTAGGAATGAGGTTAACCCGTTAGATAAGGAAGGAAATATTTCCGTACCTCTGGTGAGTTTCAAGAACGATGGTGGGTTTGAGATTTTCAACAGGCTTGGGGACCCACACCTGACGGAGCTCGAGTTCCACTACACCCTCCAGGCCACCCCGGAGTGGCTCAAAGCCCACGCCACCGCCAACGATCCGGTCCCGGTGTCTAACCACGCCTGGATCAGGGACAAGGACAATTCCCATTGGAATGATGGCAACACCGTCCTCTACTACCCCGCCAAGCTGACCAAGAAGGCCGAGCAGGTGGAGAAGGACGCCAACCTGATGAAGTTCACCCTCACGGTCAACCCCGAGGCCGCGGACTTTGACCCCAACAGCGAAGACTTGGTCGTGACCGATAAGAGCACCAACCTTGCGATCCAGACCAACTCCATCCGGGTGGTGGACGCCGCCGGGAACAGCGTGGACTACGAGATTCTCCCGCCCGATCCCAATACGGAAGGCCAGTTCAAGCTCCAGGTCCCCGACAGCACCGCCCTGACCATCACCTACAACGCGATAATCGTCAAGAAGGGCACGGGCGTGCTGGTCTCCAACTCCGCCAGCATCGACGGCGTGGCCGGCTCGGACAGCGGCTACGAGAAAGTCTTGGCAGTACAAAAGGTCTATGGCAGCGGCAGCGGCAGCAGCTATGAGATGACCGTTGAGAAGGCCGACAGCGAGGACAGCGCCAAAAAGCTCGCCGGCGCGGAGTTCAAGTACTATATCATCCGCTCCGAGGGTTCCACGCTGGAGGAGAAGGATAAGATCACCATCGGCGACAAGGAGTACAGCGTCTACACCGAGGACGGCTGGACCTACACCACCGATGATAACGGCACCTTCACCATCACCGAGAAGATGGAGCCGGGCAACTACTACATTCTGAAAGAGACCACAGCCCCCGAGGGCTACGAGCTGCCGGATAAACCCATCCTGTTCTATTTCGGGTTTGCAGAGGACATGGATCCCGTGAGTTATCCCGGCGTGATTGCCGCCAGCGGTGTGCTGGCTGTGACCAACGCCCCCACGCCTGACCCTGATCCCGACCCTGAGCCTGAGCCCGACCCCGATCCTGACCCCGACCCTGATCCTGATCCCGACCCCGACCCCGACCCGGACCCTGATCCCGACCCGAATCCTGACCCCGATCCTGACCCTGATCCCACCCCCGACCCGGACACTCCGCCGGAGGAAATCCCCGACGATCCGCCCCCGCTGTCGGATATCCCTGAGGAGGAACCCCCGCTGACGGATATCCCCGATGAGGACGTGCCGCTGGACAGCACGCCTCAGACTGGCGACAATTCTCATCAGCTCCTGTGGCTTACCCTGATGGCCGGCTCTGGTGCGGGGATGGCCGTCCTGGTCCTGCCGAAGAAGAAACGCGAAGATATGTAAGGATCGGCACAAACACGATATGTCTCACTAGGATGGAGGAGGGCAGTCTGAAATGACTGCCCTCCTTGTTCTTCAATCCTTAACGGAAGCCGATCACAACATAAAAGCGGGAAGGGCCTTGGGGTCAGATCGGCCCCGGGGCCCTTTTTTGACGTGTCCGCGCTAGCGCGGGACCGGCACGGCGTTGACGGCGGTGCCAGTGACGATCACGCTGACCATACTGCGGGAGTTGGAGGAATAGGCGAAGGACGTCCCGATGACGGCGTCCGCCCCCACCTCCAGCGCCCGCTCCCGGAGCTTTTGGAGGGACGACTCCCTGGCGGTCCGGGTCTTCCAACCCAGCGCCCGGCTCTCGGTGCCCAACAGGTCCGCCGCCCAGGCGGCCAGCTCACTGAAAAAGCCGGTCCCCAGGATGGTCTCCGCGGAGACGACCTCGATGTACCTGGTGATGCGATACCCCTCCAGGGCCGGCGTGGTGGTCACCAGGATGCGGCCGGCGTCCCCGCGGGGCTCCCCCTCCGGCGCAGCGCCGGGGTGCTGCTGGTCCGACATGGCAAGGCCCCCTTATCCGTTTTCGTCCTCGAAGGGCAGGCCGCTCAGGTACCGCCTGGCCAGGTCGAAGGCGTGGTGGGCGGTCTGGGTGCGCAGCCGGGCGCGCATGGGGCGGTTGCCCAGGTTCAGGGGGCGCACATAGCTGCCCTGGGCCGCGGCGATGGCCACGAACATGGTGCCCACCTCGTTGCCCCGGTCGTCCCTGTCCGGGCCGGCCACGCCGGTGGAGGAGACGGCGATGTTGCACCCCAGCACCTGCCGGGCCCCCTCGGCCATGGCCTGGGCCACCGGGGCGGAGACAGCGCCGCACCGGTCCAGCAGCTCCTGGGGGACCCCCAGGACATGGTGCTTGACCTCGTTGGTGTAGGAGACGATGCCGCCCCGGAACACCTGGGAGGCACCGGGCAGGTCGGTCATGCGCTTGGCGATGAGCCCGCCGGTGCAGCTCTCGGCGCAGCCCAGGGTGAGATGTTTCTCCTTCAGCAGGTCCAGCACCACTGCCTCCAGGGAGGGCACGTCCACCCCGTAGACCTTGGCGCCGAACATCCCTCTGATCTGCTCCACCGTGGGGCACAGCAGGGCCTGGGCCTCCCCGTCCGTGGGGGCCTTGGCGGTGACCCGCAGCTCGCACTCCCCCTCCTTGGCGTAGGGGGCCAGGGTGGGGTTGGTCATGGCGTTCATCTGGTCCCGCAGCCGGGACTCCACCTGGGACTCGCCGATGCCGAAGAGCTTGAGGGTGTGGGAGGCGATGATCCCCTCGGAGAACTGCCGGAGGTAGGGCACCACCCGGTGGCGGAACATGGGGCCGCACTCGCTGGGCGGGCCGGGGAGCATGACCACGTGGCAGCCCTCGGCCTCGAAGGCGCAGCCGGGGGCGGTGCCCCAGTCGTTGTCCAGCACGGTGCACCCCTCGGGCAGCAGGGCCTGCTGGTAGTTGTTCTCGGTGATGGGCCGGCCCAGGCGGGCGAAGTAGCTGCGGATGCGCTCGGCGCTGGGCTCGTGGAACACCAGCTTTTTCCCGAAAGCCTCCGCCAGCACGTTTTTGGTCAAATCGTCGCAGGTGGGGCCCAGACCGCCGGTGGTGATGATGATATCGGCCCGCTGTTTGGCGGCCCGCACCGCCTCCCGCGCCCGCTGGGGGTTGTCCCCCACCACTGTGTGCCAGTACACGTTCAGCCCCAGGGCGCTCAGACCCTGGGAGAGCATCTGGGCGTCGGTGTTGGCGATATTCCCCAGCAGCAGCTCCGTACCCACGGAGAGGATCTCTACGGTATGTGACATAAAAGGACCCCCGTTCCCTTGAATTGCAGGGCGGCCCTCCGGCCGCGATAAAATGGTATCACGCGGGAAAAATGGTGTCAACCTCTTTTCGCCGCCATCTGTACCGTTGTAATTTCCGTGGAAATCCCGTATAATATTCCTGACTGATCGAGGGCAAGGGGGAGACACTATGCTGCTGCATCTGCTGGCCGTAGGCGACGTGGTGGGCGAGGGCGGACAGGACATCCTGCGCCGCCGCCTGGGGGAGCTGAAGGAGGAACACGGGGTCCACTTCACCGTGGTCAACGGGGAGAACGCCTCCGGGGTGGGCATCACCCCCAGGCAGGCCCGGGGCATCTTCGAGGCCGGGGCCGACGTGATCACCTTGGGCAACCACACCTGGAACCGCATCCAGATCGCCGAGTATCTGGACAAGGAGCCTAACATCCTCCGTCCGGCCAACTACGCCGGCCGGGTGCCCGGCCGGGGGTTCGGGGTGTACAGCGGCCCCGGAGGGGTGCGCATCGGGGTGCTGAACCTCATGGGGCGGCTGGACCTGAACTCCAATCTGGACAGCCCCTTCCGCAGCGCGGACTACCTCCTGCGCAGCGCCCGGTGCGATATCACGGTGGTGGACTTCCACGCCGAGGCCACCAGCGAGAAGGGGGCCATGGGCTGGTATCTGGACGGCCGGGCCCAGGCGGTGTGGGGCACCCACACCCACGTGCCCACCGCGGACGCCCAGGTCCTGCCCAAAGGCGCCGGCTTTGTCACCGACCTGGGCATGACCGGCCCGGTCCGCTCCGTCCTGGGCATTAAGCCGGAGAACTCCCTGAACCTCTTTTTGGGCGGCCTGCCCCGCCGGTACGAGGAGGCGGAGGGGAACTGCAAGCTCAATTCCTGCCTGTTCGTCATCGACACCGAGAAGAAGCGGTGCGTGGACGTGCGGCGGGTGGATATCCAGGAGTGAGGTGGGACAGGTGCTGAAATTCATCCACGCCGCGGACTTCCACCTGGACAGCCCCTTCGCCGGCCTCGCACCGGAGCAGGCCCAGCGCCGCCGGGGGGAGCAGCGCGCCCTGCTGGACGCGCTGGCCGCCCTGGCCAGGGAGCGGCAGGCGGACGCAGTGCTGCTGGCGGGGGACCTGCTGGACTCGGAGTGGTGCTACCGGGAGACCGCCCAGGCCCTCTCCCGGGCCCTGGGGGCCGTCCCCTGCCCGGTGTTCATCGCCCCGGGCAACCACGACTTCTGCTCCCCCCGGTCGGTGTATGCGGCCCTGGACTGGCCGGAGAACGTACATATTTTCCGCTCCGCCGGAGTGGAGGGGGTAGAGCTGCCCGGGAAAAACTGCGTCGTCCACGGCGCGGCCTTCCCCGCCCCCCGGATGGAGCGCTCCCCCCTGTCCGGGTTCCGGGCGGAACAGGACGGGAGGACCCACGTGATGGTCCTCCACGGGGACACCGCGCCCCAGGGGGCCTACGGGCCCATCACCCCCCGGGACATCGCGGACAGCGGCCTTGCCTACCTGGCCCTGGGCCACGTCCACCAGTACAGCGGCCTGCAGAGGGCCGGGGACACCTTCTGGGCCTACCCCGGCTGCCCCGAGGGGCGGGGGTTCGACGAGCTGGGGGACAAGGGCGTGCTGTATGTGGAGCTGGAGGAGGGGGCCTGCCGGGCGGAGTTCGTCCCCCTGTGTACCCGGCGCTACCAGATCTTGACCGTCCCCCTGGCCGCCGGGGACGAGCCCCTGTCCGCCGTCCGGGCCGCCCTGCCGGGGGACACGGCAAGGGACATCTGCCGCGTTATCCTCACCGGGGAGCAGGACACGCCCCCCGACCTGGCCGCCCTGGAGCGGGCGCTCTCCCCTGGCTTTTTCGCCCTGACCCTCCGGGACGCCACCCGGCCCCCCAGGGAGCTGTGGGCGCGGGCGGGGGAGGACACCCTCACCGGCCTGTTTTTGCAGGAGATGGCCCGGCGCATGGAGGACGAGCCCGACAGCGAGCAGCTCCGGCTGGCCCTGCGCTTCGGCATGGCCGCCCTGGAGGGAGGGGAGGACGCCGCGCCATGAGATTGAGAACCATGACCGCCAGCTTCGGCGCCCTGGACGGGAAACGGCTGGAGCTGGGGGACGGTCTGAACGTCATCCAGGCCCCCAACGAGGGGGGCAAGTCCACCTGGGCGGGATTTTTGAAGTCCATGCTTTACGGCATCGACACCAGGGACAGGGACAAGAAGGGCTACCTGGCCGACAAGAACCGCTATCAGCCCTGGTCCGGCGCCCCCATGGAGGGGGAGATGACCCTGGAGTGGGGCGGCCGGGAGATCACGATCCGCCGGTTCAAGCAGGGGAACGCCCCCTTCGCCGGGTTCTCCGCTGTGTACACCGGCACCCAGGAGCCGGTGCCGGAGCTCACCGCCGCCTCCTGCGGCCAGCTGCTGGTGGGCGCGGAGCGGGAGGTGTACGAGCGCTCGGCCTTTATCGGCCAGAGCGGCGTGGCCGTCACCGCCGTGCCGGAGCTGGAGAGGCGCATCGCGGCCCTGGCGACCACCGGGGAGGAGGACGTGTCCTACTCCCAGGCCGAGGGCCGGCTGCGGGAGTGGGGCAACCGCCGCCGGGTGAACAAGACGGTGGGGCTCATCCCCAGACTGGAGGGCGAGCTGGCCCAGACCGAGGACAAGCTCGCCCGGCTGGAGCGCACCTCCGAGACCATCGCCCACTGCACTGGGGAGCGCGCCGCCCTGGAGCGGGCCAAACAGGAGCTGGAGGGGGAGCGGGAGCTCCACCGCCGGCTGAAGCAGCGGGAGCTGAACGCCCGCTTTGCCCAGGCCCAGGAGGAGCTGGACGCCGCCCAAGGTGCTCTGGACGCCCTGCGCCGGCAGCGGGATACATACGGCCCCCTGCCCGAGCGGGACCTGCTCAAGCGAGCCCAGGGTGAACTGCAGTACCTGAAGGTGCTGGACGGGGAGATCGGTCGGGACGAGGCCGCCGTCCGGGCGCTGGAACAGGCCGCCCAGGCGGCCGCCGGGGCCGCGTCCGATCCCCGTTTTCCCGGCATGACCGGGGACGAGGCCGCGCAGAAGGCCGGGGAGGTCCGGCGGGCGTGGGAACAAGACATGGAGCGGGCAGACGCCTTCCGCCGGCGCGCCAAGTTGGGCCTGGCGGCCCTGGGCGCGGCCGCGGTGTGCCTCGCGGCGTTCCTCTGCGTCCACTTCGCCATTGGAAATGAGCTTTCGATCCTGCGCTCCCCCGTCGGGCTGGGGCCCTGCGTGGCCGCGGTCCTGGGCGCCGGGACCGCCGTGTTCTGCCTGTTGCGCTCCCGAGGGGCCGGGGCGGACGCCGCCGCGCTTTTGGGGCCCTGGGGCGTGGATTCCCCGGAAGGGTTGGAAAAGCTGGCTCAGGACTACCGGGAGCGCCGCCTGGCGGCGGACGAGGCCGCCCGCCGGGTCCAGGAGGCCCGCCGGGCCCTGGAGCATCAGAAGGCCCGCCGGGAGAGCGGCCAGCGGGACCTGCTGGGCTTTGTGCGCACCTTCGCCCCGGAGACCGATGGGCTGCTGGGCTGCTCCGCCGCCCTGTCCAGGGCCCTGGGGCTGGAGGACGAGCTGCGCGCGGCCCGGGAGCGGCTGGAGCTGACCCGCCGGCGGCGGGACGACCTGGCCGCCCAGGGGGGGCAGCCCTTCCAGACCCTGGAGCTGCTGCACCAGCCGGAGAACACCCCGGAGCAGACAGAGCGGGCCCTGGCCCAGGTGAGTATTCAGCTGTCCCAGGTGGAGCGGGAGCTGGCCGCGGCCCAGGGGGAACAGCGCTCCACCGGCGACCCCGCGGCCCTGGCGGCCCGGCGGGAGGAGCTGCGGGAGGAGCTGGAGCGGCGGAAACTGGAGCTCCAGGCCATCACCACCGCCCTGGAGGCCCTGAAGGCCGCCAACGCCCGGCTCCAGGAGCGGTTCTCCCCGGAGCTCAACCGGCTGGCCGGGGCGTGGATGGAGCGGCTCACCGGCGGGAAGTACGCCGCCGTGTCCCTCACCCGAGAGCTGGAGGCCTCCGCCGCGGGCGGGGACAGCCTGCTGCCCCGGCGGGCCATCGCCCTGTCCCGGGGGACGGCGGACCAGCTGTATCTGGCGGTGCGCCTGGCGGTGTGCCAGCTGTGCCTGCCCGGGGACAGCGCCCCCCTGGTGCTGGACGACGCCCTGGTGAACTTCGACGACGCCCGGCTGGCCCTGGCGCTGGACGCCCTGGCGGAGCTGGGCAGGGAGCGGCAGATCCTGCTGTTCACCTGCCAGGGGCGGGAGCGAGCCGCCCTGGCGGGGCGGAAGGACGCAGTTTTCCTCACGTTATCATAAAAAACGCGCGCCGCGGGAAACCGCGGCGCGCCAGCTTGTCGAAAAAGCCTCGCAGAGTTCGCGCCCACAGGCGCGAAAAAAGTGGAATCTATTTTTCCCGGCGGCGCGCCCCAGGGCGGCCTCTCTTGCCCCTGCGGGGCAATTCACCTTCTGTACGTCGGGGAAAATACATCTCGGCCCGCAAACGTGCGAGTTGTCCGCCTTTGGCGGACAGCGAGTGCGCTGCGGCGGGCCGTAGCTCTTTGTCAAAAAAGGCTTTCAGCCTTTTTTGACAGCCTCGCGCGCCGCGGTTTTCCGCGGCGCGCGTCCTCATTTTACAGGATCTCCTTGTACATGGCGGCGGCGTCCGCCTTGCCCACGTTGTCGGCCACCACCAGCACCTCGACCTTCACGGTGCGCTCGCCGAAGCGCAGCTCCAGCCGGTCGCCGGGCTTGACGTCGTAGCTGGCCTTGACCACGCGGCCGTTGGCGGTGATGCGCTCGTTGTCGCAGGCCTCGTTGGCCACGGTGCGCCGCTTGATGAGCCGGGACACCTTCAGCCACTTATCCAGACGCATATCTGTCCCCCCTTGCTGCGCAAAGGGGCGCCGCGGTCCGCGGCGCCCCAAGATAGATAGACAGCGTTGGAGCTCAGCCGGCCACGGCGTCCTTCAGGGCCTTGCCGGCCTTGAATACGGGGGCCTTGGAGGCGGGGATCTCGATGGTCTGCTTGGTGCGGGGATTGCGGCCGGTGCGGGCAGCGCGCTCCTTCACCTCAAAGGCGCCGAAGCCCACCAGCTGCACCTTCTCGCCCTGAGCCAGAGCGCCGGCGATAGCCTCAAGGGCGGCGGCCACGGCGGCGTCGGCATCCTTCTTGGACAGATCGGCCTTCTCGGCCACAGCGTTGATCAGTTCGGTCTTATTCATTGTGATGCTCCTCCTAATGTTTTTGGCGCACCATACTGCGCCGTCTTTGGAATATTACTTAAAGCCGCGAAGGGCGCGGCTGTTAAGTCTGTGTTTTCTTTGCCTGGGCCCACATCCGCTCCAGCTCCGGCAGGGGGTACTCCGTCAGGGGCTTGTCCCCCGCCTGGGCCTCTACCGCCCGGAACCGGCGGATGAACTTCTCGCAGGCGGCGTGGAGGGCCTTCTCGCTGTCCAAGCCCTGGAACCGGCCCACCTTCACCGCGGCGAAGAGCAGGTCGCCCAGCTCCTCCTCCACGTTGGAGCCCTCCCGGATGGCCTGCTTGAGCTCCTCCACCTCTTCGGACAGCTTGTCCGCCGCCCGCTCCGGCTTGTCCCACTCAAAGCCCGCCCGGGCGGCCTTCTCCTGGATCTTCTCGGCCCGGATCAGACCGGGCAGGGCGTGGGCCACGCTGTCCAGCACGTCGCCGGTGCTGCGCTGGCCCTTCTCGGCGCGCTTCTGGGCGTCCCAGGCGGCCAGGGCCCGCTGGGCGTCCGGGGCGTCCACGCCGCCAAAGACGTGGGGGTGCCGGTAGACCAGCTTCTGGCACACCCCGTCCACCACGTCGTCCATGGTGAACCAGCCCTCCTCCTGGGCCATGCGGGCGTGGAACACCACCTGCAGCAGCACGTCCCCCAGCTCCTCCTTCAGGTGGGCGGGGTCCCCCTCGTCGATGGCCTCAGCGGCCTCGTAGGCCTCCTCCAGCATATTACGCCGGATGGACTGGTGGGTCTGCGCTCTGTCCCAGGGACAGCCGTCCGGCGCGCGCAGCAGCTCCATGATGCGCACCAGGTCTTGAAACCCATAATGTTCCAGGTACTGAAAATCTACCACAATTCTTCCCCTTCCGCAAGGTATTTTTTCCAGGTTTTTAGGAGATGTGCAAAATTTTGGCGATTTTTTCTCCCTTGGGCATGAGATTCAGGTCATCCCGGCTGATGGCGTGGAGGGCGAGCACCAAAATCCCGTACAAAACGACCGCCACGCCGATGGCGAACAGGGTGACCAGGGCGTTGCCCGCGCGGCTGAGTCCGGTCACCGCCTGGGTGGTCCGGTCCACCGCGCACAGGATGCCGGTGCCCATCAGCAGCTTGGAGCCCAGCCCGTAGGCCGCCCAGGCCCCCAGGCCCATGAGGGCGGAGGCTGCGGCGGGCTTGAGGAAGATGGGCAGGTAGGCCGGTCGCTTGGGGATGACCCGGGCGATGATGATCAGGTCCAGCGCCATGCACAGCCCGAAGCACAGCACGTTGCCGAAGGGGGCGCCGTAGATGCCCACCTGGGGCAGGGCCACCAGGTTGTAGTTGTTGATGATCTTCACCACGCCGCCCAGCAGCATCACCAGCACCGGCAGGTTCACGTAGCCATAGGCCTGCAGGATGGAGTTGCACACCAGCATCATGCACACGAACAGGGTGGCGATGCCCAGCTCGGACAGCAGGGGCCCGGCGATCTCGGCGGTGAGGGCGGGGAAGATCAGCTTGATGATGGGGGTGCCCATGACGAACAGCCCCACCCCCATGGGGAAGGCCAGCAGGGTGGTGATGCGCAGGGCGGAGCCGGAGATGCGGCCCGCCGCCCGCCTGTCCCGCCGGGCGATGGCCCCGGACACCGCGGGGATGACCGAGGCGGTGATGGCGGCCATGAGGGAGGTGGGCAGGTTATAGATGTTCAGCGCGCTGCTGTAATTGCCGTACAGGGTGCGGCTGACCGACTCCAGCAGGGCGTGGAGCTCCACCGCGGAGGGGACGTTCTGCTCGATCTGGACGGAGAGGGCGGCCAGACCGCCGGCGGAGCCGCCGCTCAGGCTGGAGCGCCACTGCTTCAGCGCGGCGCTCAGGGGGGCGAAGTCCACGTACTGCTCGTAGAGCTTCCAGCTGTCCGGGTTCTCCAGCAGCACCCGCTGGAGCTGGCCCTGGACCAGGGAGGAGTCGATGACGGTGACGATGCCCACCATGGAGGCGCTCAGGGTGATGGGGATGGCGATGCGCAGGATGTCTTTCAGGATGGTGCCCGGCCGGTCGGGGATGTCGTCGGACAAGGTGTCCCGGCCCACGTTCCAGTGAAAGACGTAGGCCAGCATGAAGATCAGGGCGAAAATGGTGCCCACCGTCACGCCGGTGATGGCGCCGGCGGCGGCCACGTCCTCGCCCGCGCCCCCGCGGATCAGCCAGAAGGCCAGCCCCAGGCCCACCACCAGCTTGCACAGCGCCTCAATGATTTGGGAGACGGCGGTGGGGGTCATGTTGCCGTGGCCCTGGGTGTAGCCCCGGAAGGCGGACAGGCAGCCCACGCAGATCACCGCCGGGGCCAGGGCCTGGATGCCGGCGGCGGCCTTGGAGTCGTGCATCATCCCGGCCAGCAGGTCGGCCCGGAAGAACATCAGCAGGAAGGACAGCACGCCCAGGGTCAGAAACAGGGCCAGGGCCAGGCGGAAGGTCCGCTTGACCTGGTTCTTCCGGCCGGTGGCGTTGGCCTCGCTGACCAGCTTGGACACGGCCACGGGCAGCCCGGCGGTGGAGACGGTCAGCAGCACCGCGTAGATGTTATAGGCGTTGCCGAAGTCGGCGGTGCCCTGCTCCCCGATGATGTTGACCAGGGGGATGCGGTAGAACATGCCGATGAGCTTGACCACCATGATGCCCACGGCCAGGATGGCGGCCCCGCCGAAGAAAGTATTCTGTTTTGTCTGCGCCACCCGCTTGGGCACGTGGTTGTTCCTGGCCATAGGCAGCCTCCTCACCGGCTTATTGGTCTGCGCCGCGCGCCGGGGTCATCTGGTCCCGAACAGCAGGGGCAGGGCGTACTTCTCCACCTCGGCGCGCACCCGCTCCAGGTCCAGGGTGAGGAAGTTCCCGTTCTCATATATGACCCGCCCCCGAGCCATATTCATGGACACGTCGGAGGGGCGGGCGGAGAACACCAGGTTCTCCGCGATGTCGTGGCAGGGGGTCAGGTTGGGGTGGGAGAAGTCCACCAGGATCAGGTCGGCCAGGCAGCCGGCCTCCACCCGCCCGGTGTCCGGGCGGCCCAGGGCTCTGGCCCCGTTGACGGTGGCCATCTCCAGCGCGTCCCAGGCCCCCATGGCGGTGGCGTCCCGGCCCACCCCGCAGGGCAGGCAGGCGGCCAGCTTCATGTCGGAGAACAGGTCGGCGCAGTTGTGGGAGGACATGCCGTCGCTGCCCAGGGCGATGTTGACCCCGGCGGCCTTCATGGCCGGGGTGGGGGCCACGCCGGAGCCCAGCTTCAAATTGGACCAGGGGTTGTGGACGCAGGAGACCCCCTTCCCGGACATCAGGGCCCAGTCCTCCGGGGTGGTGTAGACGCAGTGGGCGGCGATGGCCCGGACGTCCCACACGCCGTACTGATCCAGGGTCTGGAGGGGCGTCAGGCCGTGGCGCTCCAGGCTGGCCTGGTGCTCCGAGACGGTCTCGGACAGGTGGACGTGCATCCCCAGGCCGTGGGCCTGGGCGTAATCGGCCATCCACTGCCACAGGGGGGCGCAGGAGGTGTACTCCCCGTGGATGGAGGCGTCCACCAGAATGCGCCCGTCCCCGGCCCCGTGCCACTGCTCGGTCAGGGCCCTCTGGTCCACGCAGTCGCCGCACTTGTCCGGGGAGAAGTCCTCCGGCGCGCCGAAGTAGACGCCCCCCAGGGACAGGTTGGCGGACAGCCCGGCGGAGAGCACCTGCTCCGCGATGGCCCCGGTGTGCATATACATGTCGGCCACGCAGGTGACGCCGGTGGCGATCATCTCCGCCAGGCCCAGGGCCGTCCCGGCGGCCACCGCCCGCTCGTCCAGCTTGGCCTCGGCGGGGAAGATGTAGTCGTGGAGCCAGCTCTGCAGGTCGTGGCCCCCGCCGTAGCCCCGCATCAGGGTCATGGGCAGGTGGGTGTGGGCGTTGACGAAGCCGGGCAGCAGCACCCTGCCGGCGCAGTCGATGACCCGTCCGAAGTCCCCCGCGGGGCGCTCCGGCCCCACGTAGGAGATCCGCTCCCCCTCCACCGCCACAAAGGCGTCCTTCAGGACCGCGCGGCTGCCGTCCATGGGCAGCACGGCGGCGTGTTCAAACAGAATCGACACAGAGATCCCTCCTTGACAACTGATTACAGTTTCCGCAGGCAGGCACGCACCAGGGCGGAGAACTTCTCCCTGGCCGCCGCCCCGGCGTCCAGCACCTCCTGCTCGGACAGGGGATGCTCCTGGAGCCCGGCGGCCATGTTGGACAGCAGGGTGAAGCCCAGCACCTCCATGCCGCAGTGGCCGGCCGCGACGACCTCGGGGGCGGTGGACATGCCCACCGCGTCGCCGCCCAGGATCTTCGCGGCCCGGACCTCGGCGGGGGTCTCGTACTGGGGGCCGTAGCAGTAGAAGTAGACCCCCTCCCGCAGGGGGATGGACAGCTCCGCCGCCGCCTGCCGGGCCACCTCCTGGAGACGGGGGGTGTAGAGGTGGCTGGCGTCGGGGAAGCGCGGGCCGAACTGGGGCAGGTTCTCCCCCCGCAGGGGGGACTCGGAGAAGAGCTTGATGTGGTCGGTGATGAGCATCAGGTCCCCGGCGCTCCAGTCGGTGCGGGTGCAGCCGGCGGCGTTGGTGACGATGAGAGTTTCGCACCCCAGCAGGCGCAGCACCCGCACAGCGTAGGTGACCTCCTGGTAGGAGTACCCCTCATAGTGGTGCATCCGGCCCTGCATCACCGCCACGTCCCGGCCCTCCAGGGCGCCGAACACGAACTGCCCCCTGTGGCCGGGGGCGGTGGAGGGCCTGAAGTGGGGGATGTCCCCGTAGGGGACGGCGATGGGGTCCTCCACTTGGTCGCCGAACTCCCCCAGGCCGGAGCCCAGGATCATGGCGACCTTGGGGGCAAAGCCGCCCAGCCGGGCCCGGATGGCCTGGGCGCTCTCCTGGTACTGTTCAAACGTAAACTCCATGGTGTTCCCCTTCCCGGTCCTGCCCGCGAGAGGGGCAGATTTCCATTTTCAACTTCTTAGTTTACACCATGCGGCGGGAAAATGCAACGCTTCCCGGCATATTTGCGGGGAAAGGGCCCCCTGGACGGGATATTTTCCCGCCGAGGATGACAAATCCGCCGGGATGTGCTACAATAGGGCCTGCCAATCACACCGCTTCAAGGAGGTCCCCATGGGTTTCAGACGTGTCGCCGCCGCGCTGCTCTCCGCGGCCCTGCTGCTCCCGGCCCTGTCCGGCTGCCGGGGCCAGGCGGAGCCTGCCCAGCGGACGGTGCTGGCCATGGACACCGCCATGGAGCTGACGGTATATTCTGCCTCTGCAAGACAGAATCAGGCCGCCCTGGACGCGGCGGCGGAGAAGCTGGCCGCCCTGGACGCCGCGCTGGCCGTCACGGACGGGGACAGCGAGATCGCCGCCCTCAACCGTGCCGGCGGCGCCCCCACCCCCCTCTCCGGGGACACCTCCGCCCTGCTGGAGCGGGCCCTGGACCTGTGCGGGACCACCGGCGGGGCGCTGGACCTGACCGCCTACCCCGCCGTGCGGGCCTGGGGGTTCACCACCGGGGAGTACCGGGTGCCGGAACAGGCGGAGCTGGACGCCCTGGCGGAGCGGATCGACTACGCCGCCGTGGCCGAGACGCCGGAGGGCTGGACCCTCCCGGCGGGGATGGAGCTGGACCTGGGCGCGGTGGCCAAGGGCTGGGCGGCGGACGAGCTGGAGGAGCTGCTGGGCGGCGCCGGCATCGGGCAGGCCCTGATCAACCTGGGGCAGAGCACCATTCTGGCCCTGGGGGAGCGCCCCGGCGGCGGGCCCTGGCGCATCGGCGTGCAGGACCCGGCGGGGGAGGGTTATCTGGCCGTGGTGGGCCTGTCCGGCCACATGAGCACCTCCGGGGGCTATCAGCGCTTTTTTGAGCGGGACGGCCAGACCTACTGGCACATCATCGACCCGGACACCGCCGCCCCCGCCCGCTCCGGGCTGGGCTCGGTGACGGTCCTGGGGGAGAGCGGCCTTGTGTGCGACGGCCTGTCCACCGCCCTGTTCGTCATGGGCCTGGAGCGGGGCGCCCGGTTCCTGCGGGACCACCCGGAGCTGGGGGTGGAGGCGGTGTTTATCACGGAGGACGGCGCCATCTCCATCACCCCTGGCCTGGAGGGCTCCTTCGCCCTGGCCCAGGGGTATGAGGACCGGGAGGTGACGGTGCTCCCATGACGAGACCGGTGAAATGGGGCCTGGCCCTGCTGCTCCTTCTGGCCGCGGCCAGCGCCGCCTTCCTGCTGCTGCGGCCCGGGACGCCGGGCACAGTGGCCGTTGTGACCCTGGACGGCGAGGTGGTGCGGGAGATCGACCTGTCCGCCTTGAAGGAGCCCGTCACCTTTACGGTGGAGGGCCCAGAGGGCCTGCACAACGTCATCACCGCCGAGCCCGGGCGCATCCGGGTGGACAGCGCCAACTGCCCCGACCAGATCTGCGTCCACCAGGGGTGGATCAGCGACGACCTGGTGCCCATCGTGTGCCTGCCCAACAGGATGATCATCGAACTTCGGGGAGAGGGGGCGCAGGTCGATGCCATCACGGGATGACAGCCCCGCCCGCCGGTTGACCCGGTGCGCCCTGCTCACCGCCATCGCTCTGACCATCTTCATGGCCGAGGCCCAGCTCCCGCCGCCCGTCCCCATCCCGGGGGTGAAGCTGGGGCTGGCCAACATCGTCACGGTGTACGCCATGTACCTGCTGGGGCCGGGGGACACGCTGATGATCCTCTTCGCCCGGGTGTTCCTGGGGGCGGTGTTCTCCGGGCAGATGTCCACCCTGCTGTACAGCCTGGGGGGCGGCGCGGCCTGCTACCTGTCCATGCTGGTCCTGCGGAGGATCTTCACGAAACGGCAGCTGTGGCTGTGCAGCCCCATGGCGGCGGTGTGCCACAACCTGGGCCAGCTGGCGGTGGCCGCCGGGGTGATGCGCACCTGGGCGGTGCTGGCCTACCTGCCCTATCTGGTGCTGGCCGCCGTGTGCGCCGGGACCTTCACCGGGCTGTGCGCCCAGTTTTTGATCGCGCAGCTGGAAAAAAGCGGAAAAAAGTGAGCCGGACAGCAAAAGCTGTCCGGCCGTTTTTTGTATTTTAGGCGTTTGATTTCTGGGGGCGCAGCGCGGGCCGGGTCTGGGCCTCCGCGCCGGACAGGTTCCGGTACTGGCGGCGCAGCCGCTTCACGCAGACGGCAAAGGCGGGGATCAGGAACAGGTCGGCGCAGATCCAGGCCGTGGCCGGGGCGAAGCAGGCCGCATGGAACCCAAAGACGGGGACGAAGAACTTTCCCATGGCCGCCCGGGCGATCATCTCCAGGACGCCGGCCAGGATGGCGAAGGTGCCGAAGCCCATCCCCTGGATGGAGAAGCGCACGATGTTCACCAGGGCCAGGGGGAAGAAGAACATGGTCAGGATCAGGATGTACCGGGAGGTCAGGGAGACCAGCAGCTCCAGCTGCTCCTCCTGGGGGTCGAGGAACCACATGGTGCACGCCGGGGCGAACAGCAGCATGGCCCCCAGGGCGGCCAGGGAGTACCCCAGCCCCAGCAGGGCGCAGTCCTTCACGCCGCGGCCCAGCCGGTCCAGCTTGCCCGCGCCCACATTCTGGCCGCAGTAGGTCGCCATGGTGGCGCCCATGGCGTCGTAGGGGCAGGCCAGCAGCTGGAACACCTTGCTCCCCGCGGCCACGGCGGCCACGTAGAGGCTGCCCAGGCCGTTCACCGCCGCCTGGAGCACGATGGAGCCGATGGCGGTGATGGAGTACTGCAGACCCATGGGCATCCCCATGGAGCACAGCACGGCGCAGGAGTGGGCGTTCAGCCGGCGCTCCGCCCGGTTGGGGTGCAGGACAGGCAGCTTTTTCCACACGTAGACCAGGCAGGCCAGCCCGGACACCCCCTGGGAGGCCACCGTGGCGATGGCCGCCCCGGCCACCCCCGCGTGGAAGTACAGGATCAGCGCGAAGTCCAGCAGGATGTTCAGGCAGGAGGACAGGGCCAGGAAGAACACCGGCGTTTTGCTGTCCCCCAGGGCGCGGATGGTCTCCGCCAGCATGTTGTACAGGAAAGTGGTGGGGATGCCCAGGAAGATGATCAGGATGTAGAGGTAGGCGTCTTGGAAGATGTCGTCCGGGGTGTGCATAGCCGTGAGGATGGGGCGGCACAGCAGGGCGGTGGCGGTGGTGAGCACCACGGCGAAGGCCGCCGCCAGGTAGGCAGCGTTGGCCACGTACCGGCGCATCCTGGACAGCTCGCCGGCCCCCTTGCGCTGTGCCACGGGGATGGCGAAGCCGCCGCACACCCCGGCGCAGAAGCCGATGACAAGGAAGTTGATGGAGCCGGTGGCGCCCACCGCCGCCAGGGCGTTGGCGCCCAGCAGCTTGCCGACGATCATGGCGTCCACCATGTTGTACATTTGCTGAAAGAGCAGTCCCAGCAGCATGGGCAGGGTGAACCCTACGATCAGCCGCATGGGATTGCCGGTGGTAAGGTCTTTGGTCACGGGAAGGACTCCTCCTAAAAAATGTAGAAATTGCCCGCTCGGGTCCCGGGCGGCGGAGGCCGTTCTGTCTCACGCCGGTCCCGGCCGAGGGTACGGCATATTATAGCCGCCCGGCGCCGGTTTGCAAGAGCAAAAACGCACAATTTCACCCGCCGTTTTTCCACCTGCTCTGTCCAAAGAGGAAAAAACAGAAAAAACTGCACAAAATTTGCGCTCCTTTCCAGGAAAATAAGGGGCACAGTTTGTGCATTTCGTCAGGATACAAAAACAGAGCACGGGGCGCCGGTCCGGCGCCCCGTGCCCCCGCACAGTCGAATTTTGTCCGATCACAGCCCTATCCGAGCACCGCCCTGGCGATCTCCACCGAGGCCCGGGCGTCCTTGGCGTAGTAGTCCGCCCCCATCTGGGCGGCGAACTCCGGCGTCACCACCGCGCCGCCCACAAAGGTCACCGGCTGCTCGGGCAGGGCCCGCAGCAGGCGGATGGTCTCCTCCATGGCGGGTAGGGTGGTGGTCATCAGGGCGGACAGGCCCACCAGGCGGATGTGCTTCTCCACCACCGCGTCGGCCACCGCCTGGGGCGGCACGTCCCGGCCCAGATCGACGGCCTCGTACCCGTAGTTTTCCAGCACGGTCTTTACGATGTTTTTGCCGATGTCGTGGATGTCCCCCTTCACGGTGGCCACCAGCAGGGTGCCCTTCTTCACCGGCGCTCCCCCCTTCTCGGCGATGGAGGCCCGGATGACCTCGAACACCGCCTGGGCGGCCTGGGCGGCGCTGAGCAGCTGGGGCAGGAACACCCGGCCCTTCTCGTAGTCCACCCCCACCCGGTCCAGGGCGGGGATGAGCTGCCGCTCCACCAGCTCCATCTCGCTCTCCCCCTCCAGGGCCCGCTTGGCCAGGCGGCCCGCGTCGGCCTTCAGCCCCCGGACGATGGCGTCGTCCAGGGTCAGCTCCGCCGCCGCGCTGGGCGCGGCGGATTTGGTGTCGACGGGGGGCGCGGCGAAGCGCTCCACATAGGCCCGGCACTGCTGGTCCTGGCCGGAGAGCACCTTGAAGGCGGCCACGGCGTCCATCATCTCCCCCAGGTTGGGGTTGAGGATGGGCAGGGTCAGCCCGGCGCCCATGGCCTGGATGAGGAAATTCTGGTTGATGAGCCCCCGGTTGGGCAGGCCGAAGGAGATGTTGGACACCCCCAGCACGGTCTGGAGCCCCAACTCCTCCCGGACAGCCCGCACCGCCTTCAGCGTCTCCGCCGCCTGCTCCTGCTGGGCGGAGACGGTGAGGGTGAGGCAGTCGATCCACACGTCCTCCCTGGGGATGCCGCAGCGCTGGGCGGCGGCGAGGATGCGTCTGGCGATGTTCAGCCGCTGCCCGGCCGTCTGGGGGATGCCCCCCTGGTCCAGGGTCAGGCCCACCACCGCCGCGCCGTACTTCTTTACAATGGGCAAAATTCGGGCCATCACCTCGGGCTCGCCGTTGACCGAGTTCACCGCCGGCTTGCCGTTGTACACCCGCAGGCCGGCCTCCAGGGCGTCGGGGTTGGAGGAGTCCAGCTGGAGGGGCAGGGAGACGGCGCTCTGCAATTTCTTCACCACCCGGGGAAGCATCCGCACCTCGTCCACTCCGGGGTAGCCCACGTTCACGTCCAGAATGTCCGCCCCCGCGTCCTCCTGGGCCACGGCCACCTCCAGGATGTAGTCCAGGTCGTCCTCCCGCAGCGCCTGCTGGAACCGTTTTTTCCCCGTGGGGTTGATGCGCTCCCCAATGACCCGCACCCCGGTCAGGGGCAGGGGGGTGACGGGGGTGCAGACGAAGGACTGCTCCAAGTAGCGCCGTTTGGCGGGCTGCCGGCCCGACAAGGCGGCGGTGAGGGTGCGGATGTACTCCGGCGAGGTGCCGCAGCAGCCGCCGAAGATGGTCACACCGGCCTCCAGGCAGGGCAGCAGGGCGGCGGCGAACTCCTCGGGTCCCATGTCGTAGTGGCCGTCCACCGGGTCGGGCAGGCCGGCGTTGGGCTTGGCGATGACCGGCAGGCGGGTGTTGAGGCACAGTTCGGCGAGCAGCGGGGCCAGCTGATCCGGGCCCAGGGAGCAGTTCAGGCCGATGGCGTCCGCCCCGAGCCCCTCCAGCGTCCGGGCCATGGAGGCCACCGTACAGCCGGTGAAAGTGCGCCCGCTCCCCTCGAAGGACATGGTGACGAACACGGGCAGGCGGGTGTTCTCCTTCACCGCCAGCAGGGCGGCCTTGGTCTCGTACAGGTCGGTCATGGTCTCGATGACCGCCAGGTCGGCCCCGGCCTTCTCTCCAGCCAGGGCGACGGCCTTGAACTGCTCGTAGGCGTCCTCGAAGCGCAGGCTGCCCATGGGCTCCAGCAGCTCCCCCAGGGGGCCGATGTCCAGAGCCACCTTCGCACTTGTCCCGGCGGCCCGCCTGGCGATGGCGACGGCGCCGCCGACCACCTGGTCCACGTCCCGGCCGGCCCTTTGCAGCTTGCGGGGACTGGCCCCGAAGGTGTTGGCGTAGATGACCTGACTGCCCGCGGCGATGTACCCCCGGTGGATATCCGTCAGGGCGTCCGGGTGGTCCAGGCCCCACAGGATCGGGTCGGCCCCCGGGGGCAGGCCCCGCTTCTGCAGCTGAGTGCCCATGGCCCCGTCCAGGAACAGCAGGCCGTTCTTCCAAAATTCAGACGCCACAGCGTTTCCCTCCCTTTCGTATGGCGCAGCTCTCCCGCATGGAGCAATGGGCGCACCCCCGGACCCGGGCCATCTGCGGCCGGTCTGACACGCCCAGGATGGCGGTGACCGATTTGGCCGGGTTGAGCAGCAGGCTGTCGGTGACGTGCAGCCCCAGCCGCCGCCGGGTGTCCAGGGCGGCGCAGATCAGCGGCTGCAGCTCCAGGGGCAGGTCGCCGTAGCCGGGGCTGAACCGGTCGGTGAGATAAAGTCCGGGCAGGCGCTCGGCCAGCTCCCGCTCCGCCGCGTCGCACCCGGCCTCCACCAGGGCGCTGCCGCAGGCGTCCAGGATCACCGCCCGGGCCATGTCCCGGGCCTGCTCCCGGCGCAGCATGGCGTCGAACCCCGCGCCCAAGGTGCAGGCCAGCAGCACGGCCCTGTTACACTGGGCCAGCATCACCCCGGCGGTGTGCCCGGTCAGCGCCAGCCCCGCCTGGGGCATGGAAAAGCTGTTCTCCCGTCGCTGCAGCTCCAGCACCCGGTAGGTGTACTTGGGCGTGAGGGCGGCCTCCAGCTCCCCGGCGGCCTGCGCCGCCTGGGTCCGCAGGTCCTCCGGCGCGCCCGCCCCCGCGCCCAGGTAGCGCAGGGCCTCGTCCAGATCCAGCTTCACCGCACTCACCTCCCGAACCGCCTGAAAAGTCGATAATCCATGATACCCTTTTTTGTCTTTTTTGTATAGTCTCTGTTTTGCTCAAATTTTGCAGGAACGGAGCCGAAGAAAAATCCAATTTACCTATTGACAAAGTGGGAATATAGGATTATAATGCGGTCAAATCCCACAAGACAGATGGGTTGAATCGAAGGAGGGGTGCGGGATGCTGGCCCTGTTTGAGACTCTGCTGCGCGGCAATTTCCGCTGCGGACGAATGCTGTTCTCCCGGACTGCGGACGCGGCCCGGGCGCAGAATCGCGCCTGTTGACCCTTCGGGGGTGCGCCGCTGTACGCCGTCCGGGAGCGTTTTCGCCCCGGATTTTTGTTTTCCCTATCCAATCAGTAAATTAAGAAAGAGGTATTACAATGAGTAATTATAAATTTGAAACTTTGCAGCTCCACGTTGGCCAGGAGCAGCCCGACCCCGCCACCGACGCCCGTGCGGTGCCCATCTACGCCACCACCTCCTACGTCTTTCACAACTCCGCCCACGCTGCCGCCCGGTTCGGCCTGGCGGACGCCGGCAACATCTACGGCCGGCTGACCAACTCCACCCAGGACGTGTTCGAGAAGCGCATCGCCGCCCTGGAGGGGGGCGTGGCGGCCCTGGCGGTGGCCTCCGGCGCGGCGGCTATCACCTACACCATCCAGGCCCTGGCCCAGAAGGGCGAGCACATCGTGGCTCAAAAGACCATCTACGGCGGCTCCTACAATCTGCTGGCCCACACCCTGCCCCAGTTCGGGGTGGAGACCACCTTCGTCAACGTCCACGACCTGGCAGAAGTGGAGAGCGCCATCCAGCCCAACACCAAGGCCCTGTACATCGAGACCCTGGGCAACCCCAACTCCGATATCCCCGATATCGACGCCCTGGCCGGGATCGCCCACGCTCACGGCATCCCCCTGGTCATCGACAACACCTTCGGCACCCCCTACCTGATCCGGCCCATCGAGCACGGGGCGGATATCGTGGTCCACTCCGCCACCAAGTTCCTCGGCGGCCACGGCACCACCCTGGGCGGCGTCATCGTGGACAGCGGCAAGTTCGACTGGAAGGCCAGCGGCAAGTATGCCCCCATCGCCGCCCCCAACCCCAGCTACCACGGCATCTCCTTCGCGGACGCGGTGGGCCCCGCCGCCTTCGTCACCTACATCCGGGCTATCCTGCTCCGGGACACCGGCGCCACCATCTCTCCCTTTGCCGCCTTCCTGCTCCTCCAGGGGGTGGAGACCCTGTCCCTGCGGCTGGAGCACCACGCGGAGAACACCAAAAAAGTGGTGGAGTACCTGGCCAACCACCCCCAGGTGGAGAAGGTCAACCACCCCAGCCTGCCCGACCATCCGGACCACGCCCTCTATGAGAAGTACTTCCCCAACGGCGGCGCGTCCATCTTCACCTTCAATATCAAGGGCGGCCAGGAGGAGGCCCACAAGTTCATCGACGCCCTGGAGATCTTCTCCCTGCTGGCCAACGTGGCCGACGTGAAGTCCCTGGTGATCCACCCGGCCACCACCACCCACTCCCAGCTGTCCACCGAGGAGCTGGCCGACCAGGATATCTATCCCAACACCATCCGCCTGTCCATCGGCACCGAGCATATCGACGACATCATCGCCGATCTGGAGAAGGGCTTTGCCGCTGTAAAATAAAAAAAGCCGGCCGCCTGCCGGCCGTGCCGGGTAAAGAAGTTTTCTGCCATTCGGCGGTAACAGCATGACGCAACAGCGTCATGCTGTTACTTTTTGCAGTATTGGCTGTACTCTGGGGAAAACTCGCTCGCGCCGATGAATTTGTAGAATATCTCGATTTTCTGGCGCCGGTGTCCCTCTGCGTCCTTCGTTTTCTCATGCACCACGATCTTGTCCACAAGCGAGTGTAACAGCGCGGGCGTCAGTTCCGTCGGGTAGAGATTTTTCCGAACGAGCCTGGTAAAGCGTTCAACGTCCTTTGCCTGTTCCTGCGCGCTGTCTATGGCGGCGCGCAATTCTTCAGCGGACGCTCTCAGCCCAGCCTGTTCTGCCTCGTACCCCTGGGACAGCTTCATAAACCGCTCGTCGCTCAGCTTGCCCGTGTAGCTGTCCTCATAGAGCTTTCGCATGATACTGTCGATCTCCGCGATGCGCCGCTCCCATCTGGCAAGCCGCCGTTTTGCCGTTTCCTGTTCCTTGTGCCGCAGGGCGTTCTTTTCCTCCAACAGACCCTGGACAAACCGCTTTTCGTCCAGCTGGGCGTAGGCGATGACGCGCTGGATGTTCTGAAGTACAAGCGCCTCCAGCACCACCGTGCGGATATAGTGCGCGGAGCACCCCTTGTGGCCGCGATAGGTGGAGCAGTTGTAGCACTCCTGCTCATGCGTCCATGAGGTGGTCCGGCAGAGGTACAGCTTCTGGCCGCAGTCCGCGCAGTACACCAGCCCGGAGAACATCCCCATATCCCCCATCTTGGTGGGGCGGCGGCGCTGCTGGCGCGCCTTTTGCACCGCCTCCCAGGTGTCCGGGTCAATGATGGCCTCATGGGTATTCTCAAAGGTCACTTGCTTTTCGGGCGGGTTGAGAATGGTTTTCCTGCTCTTATAGGACAGCTTCGTGGTCTTGAAATTCGTTGTGCGCCCCAGATAGGCGTCCTGTGCCAGGATATTTGCGATGCTGCTCTCGTTCCAGCGGCAGGGGTCGTCGGGGTGATAGTTGCGTGTCCGGCCTGTGCGCCGGAACTCGATGGTCCCCGGCGTAGGGATGCCGCGGGACCGCAGTATCCGTGCGATCCTGCCCGTGCCGTTGCCCTCGGCGCACAGGTAGAAGATCTCCCGGACCACCGGGGCCGTCTCCTCGTCGATGGCGAGATTGCCGCCTGTGCCTTTGATATAGCCATAGGGAATATGTGTGCAGAGGCGCTGGCCGGACATCCCCTTGTTGTAGAACACGGAGCGTATCTTCTTGCTGGTATCCTTGGCATACCACTCGTTGATGATGTTCCGAAAAGGAGTGAAATCGTTGTCAAACTGGCGGTCGCTGTCCACGCCGTCATTGACCGCGATAAAGCGGACTCCCATCTCCGGGAAACGGACCTCCGTATAAATGCCCACCTCCAGGTAGTTGCGTCCGAAACGGGACATATCCTTGACGATGACCGTATCCACCATTCCGGCCTCGATGTCCCGGAGCATCTCCTGGAAGCCGGGACGGTTGAAGCTCGTCCCCGAAAAGCCGTCGTCTTTATAGACCCGGCAATTTGTGATGCTCCGCTCTTTGCAGTACCTTTGGAGCAGTTCGATCTGATGGCTGATGCTGTTGCTGTCCCCCTCGTTCTCGTCGTCGCGGGAGAGGCGGACATAGAGCGCCGCCCATTTTTCCATATTGGACTGTCTGTTCATCTTGCCTCCGTTCCGACAGCCGCCGATTCCTGCCTTGTGACAATTCTATTTTATCAAACACCCGGTATTTCGTCAAATTTCGGCAGGAGTATGTAAAAAATGCGTCTCACGGTGAGACGCATTTTTTATGATGGGCAGAGCCGTCTCTTATGGGTTATTCGCCGCCTTTGAAATCTGGCGGCGGGGTTCGGAATTGAAAGCGGCTGATAGCGGATAACAGGGCTGCCTGCGCGTGATCGTATAAGTCGCCATCGATAAACGGCCGCCCGCCGGTACTGGCGGTTTGGCAGCAGTGTATGATAAAGCCCTCAAAATGCCGGAACACAAATTCGACGGCCTCGGCATCATATTTCTTCGCGGCTTCGATCATAGAAAACGGTACTCGTCTCATACAGGGGCCTCCATCAATTCCCGCAGGCGCTTGATTGCCGCATTTCGCCTCCGGCAGACGGTCGCCTGGCTCAGGTGTACCAGCGGCGCAACCGCCTTGTCCTTCAACCCAGCATAATAATAGAGCAGGACGATCTCACGATCCCTGGGCATGAGATAAGACAGGGCCGCGCCCAATTTTCGGTCATAAATCGGGAAGCTCCTATTCTGAAAGCGGAAAACTTGGAAAGGTTCCTCTGGGAGGTCAGTTTCTTCCTCTGGCGCGGCCAGCGTGTAGAGCATAGCGTCCGTCAGGGTGGAGAGGGGCTGTTCTATCCGCCCTCTTGCGGCTTTTTTATACCGCTCCTTTTTTACAGCGTTGGTAATGGCTTTTTTGCAGTAGGCTTCAAACAGCATTTCATTGAATATTTCATACCTCGTCATTGATGATCGCCTGCCTTTCCTGAGATTCTCAGAAAGAGGGAAACCTTCAAACTGCTATGAAAAACGGCAATTTATGAAATGCGTCTCACCGTGAGACGCATTTTTTGTGTAGTGAAAGCCGAGGTTATCCAGTATGGGAAACGTGGTATATGCAAAGCGCGGGGCCGGATGGCCCCGCGCTCTGCGGTGAGTCATTCTTTTGTATCTTCGATTGCCTCAACTGTGGTGCTCACCTCACAATAGCGCGTGAGGATTGCGGCCATCTCGCTGCGCTTGGCAGGCCCCTTGGGATCAAAGATGTTATCGGCCTTGCCGCTCATAACACCCTTCATGTTGCACCACGCAACCGCTTCAAAGGCCCAATCGGAAATCTGGTCCAGGTCGGCAAAAGGCAGACGGTACATCCAATCGCCGGTGAAACCGCCGTCGCCGTACTTCTGCTCATAGCGGTACATCATGGAGGCCATCTGCTCACGGGTGATGGGGTCGCCGGGGCCAAACAGCCCTCCGCCGTATCCAGCCGCGATACCCTCGCTGGTGGCCCAGCGGATGGCCTCGGCGCACCACAAGTCCTCGCTGACATCGGAGTAGGTCATGTAGTAGTTGACCACAGGCTTTCCGCTCATGTTCCACAGCACCATGGCCATCTGCGCCCGGTTGACGGTGCCATCCGGGGCAAAGAGGCCGCCGCCGGTGCCATTCATCAAGCCGTGGGCGATGACGTAATCGGTGTAGTCGTGATACCACGCGCTGGCGTCCAGATCGGTGAAGTCCAGAGAGCCGCATTTCACAAACTCGGCATCCACGGTGACTTGGCCGTAGGGCATGGTGAAGGTGTAAGTCCCGTCGCCGTTATTCGTGACTTCCACGGGCTTCCCGTTTCTGTCATTGACGGTGAGGGAGTCGAAATGATACCCCTCGTCGGGCTTTACCGTCAGGGTGACTTTGTTCCCCTGCCGCACCGATGTGCGGTCGGATGTTACGCTGCCGCCCTCAAAATCGGAGGGGACGGTAACGCTGTAATAAGAGGGATAGGAGCTGGAAGAGCCGGAGGAACTGGAGGAGCCGGAGGAACTGGACGGCGGGGCGGTCCAGCCAACACAGAAGGGCGACAGACTTTGCACGGTAAAGCTGATGCCGTCCTCGCTGTTGGTGGGTTCCAGCTTATCCATCTCGCCGGCGTTTTCACCCGTCGAAATCATGTGGATGACAGTGAATGTATAGCTGGAATCTGTCCCCGCGGGGTAGGGCAGGATGACGGTGATCCCATCCTCTGGGAAATTCTTTTCGTCCACGTCCTTCCAATCGGAGCCGCCGCTCTTGATTTGGAGCCGCACATCGTAGACGGCGGTATTCTCAGTCGGGATAGAAGTGCCTTCCTTCACTTTCTCCACAAGAGCCTGTTTGATTTCATCCACATCGTTCAAGGACTCATTATCCTTTAGACCTTCAGGAACCTCGGTAAGCCCGGTTTCCTGCAAGCGGACGGTATTACACGCGCAGGTGTTTTGATACCCGTCGCCCTCCGCCTCCCAGCCATCGAAATGGTGGTAGATGGTAAAGTCCGCTGTCGCCGTGAACGAGTTATAGTTTTTCGTCGCCCCAAATTCAGCCTTGACCGTGTATTCGCCCGCCGTGGTGGGCTTGGCATTTCTATAATTTTCTTTGCCTTTTTCCGTGTAGGTGTATTTCACGTTCGCTGTGCCGTTGGTGTCCGACTTCGGTTCAGGCTCTACACCCTCTTGCCCGCAGAGGTAGTCTTTCATGATGACGCTGCCTGTGCCCTCGGCCTTTTCGATAGTGACGATGACGCACTGCGGCGTACTGTCGCTGTGGTTTTCGTCGCCTTTGACCTTCCACCAGACGTAATAGGTCCCGGCGTTGGTGCCGGTGGGGACGGTATCGCTGTATTCGGCTGTCGCGTGGCTCTCGTCCCCCAGCGCGTACATCACCGTGCCGTCGGCGGCGCTCCCCTCTGTCACCAGCGCCTGCTCCCTGCCGGAGTAGGTAAGGCCGTCGTTCGCCGCAGGCTCGGTGGTGGCGGACGCCGTCACCTTACGGACAGTGAACGCCCAGGTCGTGTTGGCGCAGCCTGTCAGCGTGTAGTTGCCCATGGCCGCGCCGGTGAGGTCTGTGGCCGTGGCGGTATAGGAGCCGACCGCAATAGCTTCAGTCGCCTCTGCGCCGCTTTCGGGTGTCACCTGCACCGTCACTCTGACGTCGTCGCTGTTGACTTTATTGCTGACCTCGGCGGTGGCTGTGTGGGCCTCGCCGGTGTAGTCCACCTCATCCGTCTCGACGTCGTCCAGCTTCCATGTGAGCGTTACAACTCTCCGGCTGATAGTGACGCCGTCCTGTATCTCCGCATTGGGGTTGTTTTCCTCGACGCTATAGTACTTAGCGTCGTAGCCCTTGGCGGTCACGTCCGTGAGGGTAATCTGCTCGTACTTCGCGGCGTCCGCTGCGGACAAGGTGCCGGTGGCGGTGAGGGTCACATCATCGCCCTCCACAAGTTCATCGGGCGTTAGGGTCACGTCAACGGTTTTCCCGCCGTCGTACTCCCTGCCCTCCGCGGTGACGGTATAGGTAATCGCCTTGGGCGCGACGGTCGCGGTCCCCGTGCCGCTCCCGCTTTCGATGTTGGCGTTCCCGTCATAATTGGCGGTAACTTTGTTGTCAAAGATGGCTTTCTGTTTGATGGTATCCGTACCGAGCACCGTCACTGTCCACTTGCCATCACTGCCCTTTTCAGCGGCAGTACCAAGGCTGGTTTCCCCGGCCTTGAACTCCATCGTGCCGTTTATGTTGTTATTGTCAACACCAGTAGCGGTCACTCCGGCGGTGAGGGTAATATCGCTGCCATATGTGCCGGACACGGCGTCCACAGTCACCGTAGGCGTGGCCTTGTCAATCGTCAACTTGAACGTGAGCGTCACATCCGTTGTGTTGTAGCTGTTAACGCTCATAAGCGAATACTGCGGAGCTTTTTCCGTTGCTGTAACCTTAATCGTATACTCACCCACGTTAAGTCCTGTGGGGATATTCAGCATATTATCGCTTTCTATACGCGCGTTCGTTTTATTTACATCACTTTCTATTTTGTACGTAAAATTACCTTCGGATGAAATACTTCCGTTGGCGTACTTCATATGCTTGTCCAAATTCTCCGTAATCGGCGCGCTGTAGCCGTAGGTTTGGTTCAGCGGAATTTCATTACTCTCGCCGCCGAAATGGCTGCGCCCCACGGCGTACACGGTCATATCCTTGGTGACCTGTGTGCTGTCGTCAAATTCCTCGCCCGAAGCGCTATTGCTTTGCGACCATCTTTCAAACGTATAATTTGCCTTTGAGGGGTTATTCGGCAGCGTCACCGTTCCGCCCTGGTTCGTGTAACATGTGGCGTAATTGTTGTTACCATTCGCCACGAAGGTGACCTTGCATACTTTTTTACTGCCGTCGTTTGTCAGCACGGGGTAGCTGTCATCGGGAAGCTTCTGTCCCCATACCTGTCCGCTCTGCCCGTTTTGCAGCAGCCACGTCACCTCGCCGGATTTAAACTGGGCGTCGGTTTTTGACGTGCCTTGGCCCCCCGCGCCGCAGGTGTTAAGATAATAGCAGTTTGTAATTTTATCGTTACTATCCTTCTTTCCCACGATGCCGCCTATGTCACTACCTCCGGAAACAGTTCCGCGGTTAAAGCAGTTTGTAATGTTACAGTTGTTACTACTCCGTCCCGTGATGCCTCCTGTGTAAAGACTTCCTTGTACATTTCCAAGATTAAAGCAGTTTTTGATGTTAGTGTAATTACACTCTCCCACGATACCGCCGACCCGATTATTATTGCCTTTGACCGTTACATTGCTATAGCAATTCTCTATTGTATTGTTCTTGGACGATCCCACAATACCGCCTATATCCATATTTCCTCCGGTAACGGAACCGGTCACTCCGAGATTCCTGATAACGCCGTTTTCAACCTTCCCAAACAAGCCTCGAAAACTCACATCCGGTTGATTAATAAGCAATCCGCTTATTGTGTATCCGCCGCCGTCAAAGGTACCGCTAAATGGGGTGTTGCCGTTTTCCCCGATGGGCGTCCACTCCATGTTCTCAAGGTTGATGTTTCCCATCAGCTTGAAGAACAATCCACTACAGTTGTTCCCTTCGTTCACATGTTCGCTCAACTGCTTAAGTTGTTCCTTGGTCGAAATCTGATACGGGTCGTTCTCGTTGCCTTGGCCGGCAAAACCCTCGGGGAACGCTATGGTTTTGGGTATATCCGCCCCAGCCATGCCGTCCAACGCCAGAATCGCCTCTGCGGCCGCCAGATAGCGGGTGGTGTCCAGAGCTTCAATCTTATCGTCATCAAGGTCAAGTTTCGCCTCGTCTATGGCGTTGAGCTGTGCCTCCACGTCGGCACGGTTCTCCTCTGTTATGTCCTCCGCATTGGGCAGGGCGTCAATGAGCGCCTGCACCTGTTCCAGCGCGGAAGGAGCGTCCAGCGCAAGCAGGGCCGCTGCCGCCGCGTCATAGCGGGTGGTGTCCAACGCCGCCGTCTGATCCTCGGTCAGCTCCAGCATGGCCGCGTCGATGGCGTCGATCTGCGCCTGCACGTCCGCCCGGTTCTCAACGGTAATTTCCGCCGCGTCGGGCAGCTCATCGATCAGGGCCTGCACCTGCTCCACAGCAGTCGGCCCCGTCACTCCGTCGGCTTCCTCTGCCAAGGCCGTCGCGGGCAGCAGGGTAAGAAGCAGCACCACGGACAGCAGGCCCGCCAGCCATTGTCTGAAAAGACGCTTCATATTCAAAACCTCCACAACAATAGAGATTGCGTATCAACCCCGTGCCGGTATCAACAAAATAGTAATTTAGTCGGCGCACTCCCCGCTTTTCACCGTGAGGCAGACGCAAAACGCGGCCCTCGGAGGTGTTGCCGGACCAAAAAAAGTATAGAAACCAGAGCCGCGAAAAAAATCTGTTTTGCGGCTCAGTTTTTCATGTCATTTTTTGTGGCGGTATCTTGAATTATCGCGGCTGTGGCGGTATAATTTGCTATGTATAACCACGGTGCGGATCACAGCGCCCCTTCGGGCGGGGCAACATTACTATTTTGTGATGTGCCGCTATGACACCAGCCCCAGCCGGTCCAGGGTGCGGGCGTGTTCCGCGCCGGTGGAGATGAGGTAGATGCGGGTCGTTTCAATGGACGAGTGCCCCAGCACGTCGGACAGCCTGGCGATGTCCCGCGTCGCCCGGTAAAAGGTCCGGGCGAACAGGTGCCGCAGGTTGTGGGGGAACACCTTGGACTTTTCCACCCCGGCCTTGCCGCACAGGGCTTTCATCTCCGCCCATATCTGGCGGCGGGAAATGGGCTTTCCGCTCCCGGTGAGGAATATCTCGCCGGAGGCGGTTTTTTGCTGCCGGGCGTATTTCAGCAGTTTCCGGCAGAGCTTGGCCGGGAGCAGGATGACGCGGATTTTCCCTTTCAAGGCGATCTCGGCGCGGCCCTCTCTCGCCGCCTCCACGGTGATATAGCGGACCTCGCTCACCCGGATGCCGGTGCCGCAGACGGTTTCCATCAAAAGCGCCAGCCGGGGCTTTCCGCTTGCGGCGGCCAGCAGACGGTCATATTCCTCGCGGGTCAGCTCCCGGCTTTGGTCCCGGAACACCCGCCGCTGGAGCCGCAGGGCTTTCACCCGGCAGTCCTCCCAGCCCAGAAAACGCAGAAGGGCGTTCACCGCCGCCACCATGGAATTGATGGTGACGGGGGCGTAGCCTTGGACTACAAGCCCGTCCCGCCACGCGGCCACGGCCTCCTTTGTGACAGGCGCACCGTCCATGTGGGCGGCAAAGGCCGCCGTGTCCCGGAGATACTTTTCGATGGTGCCCGCGCTCTTTTCCTCCCGCCGCAGATAAGCGGCAAAATGTTGTAGATTCGAGTGTGAAATTCTGTTTTCCATAACTGCCTCCTGTAAAATAGAAGATACCGCTATTCTACCCGGAGGCCGGAAAATATACCGGCGGCCCGTTCTCCCGCCAGAAAAGCGAAATGCGTCTCACGGTGAGACGCATTTTTGAGTGTCGGGCGCACACGCGCCCAGCCTGCTCCCTCCGCGACAGCTCCCCCTTTCCGGGGTGCTCCACTGCCGCCCACAACAGAAAAACCGGCGCAAGCCGGTTTTGTGGGTATGCCCCCCTTGGTGGCAAAAACTACCGGCGGGCTTTGGCTGTCAAGGCCCGTGCCGCCAACGGCGGCGCGGCTCGTCTTGGCCTTGACTGGCAAAGGACGCCGGTGTAAAATCCCCCCGCAAGGGGGCATACCCCGCATAGCGCCGCTCTATCGTGGGGGCCTGCTCACAGCCCGTCCTTGACCATTCGCCACGCCTGCCGGACAAGGGCGGCGGCCTCCGCGACTTCGCTCTGGTTGATACCCTTGTTTGCGTTTGCCCAATACGCGATTTGGTTCACATTGTTGCCAATAGCGGATAATTCCCGCAGCAGAGCGGCGTATTCCCCAGGTGGTTTTTCCTTGACTTCCTCGCCCATGATACATTTCCGCAGTAATGCGCTTGCTGTCAGGCCGGATCGTTCGCACAATTTGAGAAGCTGTTGCTGTTCTCTGTCATCAAGCCACAGCCCAATGAAATGCAGGCGTTTCCTCATGTCGTTACCTCAATGGGGTGCGGAAAATGCGTCTCACGGTGAGACGCATTTTGCTGGGAGGGGGTTTTAGGGGGCCGACGCCCCCTGACAAGTGGTCGTTTGTGTTTAACAAATGACATACTTGCTCGGACAGCGCCGCAAAATGCGGCGCTTCCGCCGTGTTCTCCACTATGCGCTCCCTCCTGACAGCCGCATCCATCGATCTCCTGTTCAGAAGTCGGCGGCAGCTGCTTCTGATTGATGGATTGATTGATCTGGATGAAATCAGTATAATTCTTATCAGTATAAATACGTTCCCCTTTTGGGAAGTCTTGAAGTTTGGGAAGGGGACCACTGCAGGTCGATTTTTCCGACCTCTTGAGGTCGGATTCTTCGGAGTCTGTCTGTTCTTCGGCTTCCCCTGGGGCAAAGTTCCTGACGTAGATTCTGGCCGGTTTGCCCTGACCCTGCCTGACGCGCTCAATGAGCGCATACTGCTCCAACTCGGCCAGCAGCCGGACGGCCTTGTTGTGGCCGCAGGACAGCGTTTCCTCGACTTCGTGAACGGTGTAAAAAATGAATACACGGTCATCCTCGTCCAGCCAGCCATTTTGCCGGGACAAACCCATACGGTCAAGCATGAGGCCGTAGAGCAACTTGGCCTCGGCGGACAGGCTACGATACCGCTCGTCTTTCATCAGGTCACGGGGAATACGGAAAAAGCTGAATTGTTCGCCCTCGCCACCGTGGAAGTAGTTGAAATTCGACATAGTATGAGCATCCTCCTCTGGACGCGAAAATGCCACGGCCTTTCGGTCGTGGCATTTTCGGTGTTTTTGTTGTCACTTTGGCTTGCTTTTTCGGCAACTGCCTGATAATTTGTTGGTTTTCGTCACGCTCTTTATCAGGCACTACCTGCGGGCGGCCGGCTTTTTCCGGGATACGACGCGGCCCCCTGCCCGAGGGAGAGGCAGGGGGCCGCGCCGTGTTGAGAGGAGCAAACACAGTGGTTCACTCGGAAGGGAGCAAAATCAGCCGATGCTGACGCCGTTGATCAGGAAGTAGGCCGCGCCGCCCACCAGGGCGATGAGGGCCAGGGCGCAGTAGACATACTTGCCCAGGGGGTAGAACCAGCTGCCGATGGGCTTCTTGGCGCCCCGGTTGACCTCGGCCATGGCCTTGTCCTTCTGGAGGACCCAGAAGAACATGACGCCGGCCAGAGTGGCGCCCAGGGGGCAGATGTACACGGACACCAGGTCCATCCACTGAGAGGTCCAGGGCTGGATCATCACGGAGACGATGGCGCCGATAACACCGATGACCGCCACGGCGGGGACGCGGTGCAGGTGCAGCTTCTCCTGCAGGAAGGCCACAGGGGCCTCATACAGGTTCACGATGGAGCTGATGCCGGCAAACAGGACGGCCACGAAGAAGATCATGCCCACGATGCGGCCGCCGGCCATGCCGTTGAGCACGTTGGGCAGGTAGACGAACATCAGGCCCGGGCCGCTGCTGGAGGGCTCCATGCCGCCGACGCTCATGGCGGGCAGGATCACCAGCATGGCCAGCAGGGCGGCGATGGTATCGAACACGGCCACGTTGCGGGCGGAGGAGGGGATGTCCTCATCCTTGGGCAGATAGGAGCCGTAGATCACCTAGCCGTTGCCCGCCACGGACAGGGAGAAGAACGCCTGGCCGAAGGCGAACAGCCAGACCTCCCAGTTGAGCAGGCCGGCGGGATCCAGGGTGAAGATGTAGCGGTAGCCGTCGTGGGAGCCGGGCAGGGTGAAGATGTAGATAGCCAGGATCACGAACAGGCCGAACAGGACGGGCATCATGACCTTGTTGGCCTTCTCGATGCCGCCGGCCACGCCCATGGCCATGATGACCAGGGAGATGATCAGGCCGATGAGCTGCCATAAGCCGTTGCCGATGCCGAAGATGCCGGAGATGCCGTTGCTGAACATCATGCGCAAGGCCTCGCCCAGGGAGCCGGCCTCAGGGGCGGTGGCGCCGAAGGTGCCGCCGATGACGCCCATATCCTGGCCCATGGCGAACAGGCCGCCGGAGATGGCCATAAAGGTGTACTTGAAGATCCAGCCCAGCACCACGGTGTAGCCGATGGCCAGCATCAGCGAGCCGACGATGGGGATGGCGCCGATGGCCTCGCCGGTGCCCTTCTTGCCGGTGCGCTCCTTGGTGCACATGCCGAAGGCGTCCACCGGGCCGGCCTGGGCCCGGCGGCCCAGGGCGAACTCCTCGATCACGCCAGAGGAGCCGATGAGGACGACGAAGATGAAGTAGGGGATCAGGAACGTCAGGCCCCCGTATCTGGAGACCATGATGGGGAACCGCCAAATATTCCCCATGCCAACCGCGGAGCCGATACAGGCCAGGATGAAGCCCCACCTGCTCTTAAAGCCGTCGCGGGCCTGCAGTGTGTTGTCGCTCATGTTGTACCTCCCTTTTCTGTTACATTAAAAATTTATTCAGTTTTTGAAGTGCCCGCGGAAAACGCTCAGCGGGGTCTCCGCGGGCACGGTCTCTCTCCTGGCCGCGCCCGGCGCGGCCGTGTCAGATCACTCCTGGTTGGGGTAGGGCTCCAGGAAGGCGTGGAAGTGGCGCATGGGCAGATTGTGGCCCCAGACGATGCGCATGTTGGGGATGTTCTCCCGGTCCTCGTACAGGGCCTTCACCGCAGCGATGACGTAGTCCAGGTGCTCCTTGGTCAGGCGGCTGCGGTCCACGGCGAAGCGCACCACGTTGCACACCTCGGCTTGCTGCTCGGGGGTCTTCAGGTCGTACTCCATGGAGTAGTCGCCCAGCTCGGACACCCGGATGCCGTAGCGGCGGATGAGCTCCAGGGAGAAGCCCTCGCCGGCGAAGGTGTCGTGGCCCCGCTTGCCGTCGAAGAACTCGTCCATGTTGATGTACACCGCGTGGCCGCCGGCGGGCAGCACCACACCCTTCACGCCCGCGTCATAGAAGCCCTTGGCCAGGTAGTTCACCTGCTTGACCCGCTCGTCCATGTAGTTGAAGTCGCAGGACTCATACAGGCCAACGGCCAGGGCCATGATGTCCCGGCCGGACATGCCGCCGTAGGAGTCGTTGCCGTAGCAGGAGATCTGCTTGACCTTCAGCAGCACGCCCACGTCGGTCTTGACGGAGCCGTCCTCGTTGAAGTCGGAGAAGTTCTGCCAGAACAGGCCCTTGTCCCGGAAGGCCAGCATGCCGCCCATGTTGGCGTGGCCGTCCTTCTTGGCGGACATGGTGAAGCCGTCGCAGTAGGAGAACATCTCGGTGGCGATCTCGGCGATGGACTTGTCGGCGTAGCCCTCCTCATTCATCTTGATGAAGTAGGCGTTCTCGGCCCAGCGGGCGGCGTCCAGGATGTAGGGGATGTTGTAGCTGTGGGCAATCTCGCTGACGGCGCGGATGTTGGCCATGGCCACGGCCTGGCCGCAGACGGGGTTGTTGGTGATGCAGGAGAACACCAGGGGCACGTTCTCGGGGCCAACGCCCTCGATGAGGGCTTTCAGCTTATCCAGGTCCATGTTGCCCTTGAAGGGGTTCTTCTCGTACTCGCCGCCCTCGGGCACCTCGTACAGCAGCTCCTTGTGGTACAGGTTGCGGGGGATGGAGCCCATCTGCTTGATGTTGCCCTCGGTGGTGTCGAAGTGGCCGTTGGAGGGGATGGTGAA
>CANQHN010000025.1 GCA_947623745.1 uncultured Oscillospiraceae bacterium | reverse complement strand
CCTCGTGGGCGGCTTTTGAGCCGCCCTTTTCAAATCTTTTGGAACACATCACGATTCCGATTTAGAACAAAGAAGTGGCAAAAGGTAAATCTATCTTATTTCCCCGAAACATTGCTTTTGTGCAGAAAACCCCCTTGACAAATCACGTCTCAAAAGGCACAGTTGACCCGGTACGCACATGACCAAGGCTTCAGGAATATCGAATACTTTGTGGATGACGGGTACTCTGGGGCGAATTTCCAAAGACCCGACTGGCAGAGAATGATGGAACTGGTCGAGGCTGACAAGGTAGGAGTCCTGCTGGTCAAGGATATGTCAAGAGCCGGAAGGAATTATCTGGAAGTTGGCTTCTACACAGAAATCCTGCTGCCGAAGCACAACGTCCGCTTCATCGCCGTAAACAGCGGCGTGGACAGCGCCAACCAGCAGGAGAATGATTTTACGCCGTTTCTCAACGTAATCAACGAGTTTTACGTCAGAGATTCCAGCCGTAAGGTCACAGCATCCATGAAACAGAAGGGCGAGTCCGGCGAATACCTGACCACCAATCCGCCCTACGGCTACATGAAGGACCCGGAAAATCCGAAGAAGCACTGGATCGTAGACCCGGAAGCCGCCGCAGTTGTTCGGCAAATCTTCGTATGGTGTATGGAGGGCTATGGTCCCTCTCAGATTGCCAAGAAACTGAGAGCCGCCAAGGTAGACTGTCCCACCGTACACTGGATGAAGCAGGGCAGAAACGCTCCCGCAAAGACACCCGATGATCCATATCACTGGGCGCCGCGCACTGTCTCCGGCATACTTGACAAGCAGGAGTATCTCGGACGGATGGTGAACTTCAAGACCCACAGGCAATCGTACAAAAATAAGCGCAAAATCGAGAATCCGCCGGAGCAATGGGTCGTGTTTGAGAACACGCACGAAGCCATCATAGACGAGGATACCTTTACCCGTGTGCAGGAGTTACGCAGGAACAAACGCCGCCCGACGAGGACAGGAAAAAGCAATATGTTCTCCGGTATTGTCCGATGTGCCGACTGCGGGGAAAAGCTGTATTACTGCACAAGCAAAAACTTTGAGGCAAGGCAGGATCACTTTATCTGTTCCACATCGAGGCTCGAAGGGAACGAGGTCTGTGGGTCACATTTCATCCGAGCCGTTGTTCTCGAAGAAGGCGTACTGAAGCATTTACAGCTTGTGGCGTTCTGCATCTCCAACTATGAAGATGCGTTTCGGAAGGCTCTGGGCGCAAAACGGGATGCAGAAGCGAGGAAGGAACTGTCCGGCAAGCGACGGATGCTCCAGAAATCCGAAAACCGTATCGCCGAGCTTGACAGGCTTTTCAAGCGGATCTATGAGGATATGGTGGCGGGACGGCTGAGCGAGGCGAGGTTTCAGATGCTTTCCGACGACTACGAAAAGGAACAAATGGAGCTACGGGAAAAGATTGTTGTCCTGACCAAGGAAATTTCCGAGCAGGAGGATCAGGCGGACAATGTAGACCGTTTCATCCGCACGGTGAAAAAGTACCTCTACCTGACGGAACTGACGCCCGCGATCCTGAACGATCTAGTCAAGGCAGTTTACGTCCACGCGCCGGACAAGTCCAGCGGACATCGGGTGCAAGACGTGGACATCAGCTACAACTACATCGGGATACTCCCTGCATCACTTTTGAACGACCTCATAAACGGAACTGCGGCATGACCGAAATCATGCCGCACTCCGAAAACAATCTGAACTTGTTTTATTGGACGCCCCCATGCGGCGGGGCTTTTTTATGTAAACTATTTCCCATCCCGTCCCCCCGCCTGATACAGCAGGGCGTTGCAGACGGCGGCGGCCACGGTGCTGCCCCCCTTGCGGCCCAGAGCGGCGATGGCCGGGATGCCCCGCTCCAGGGCCAGGTCAAAGATCCGCTGCTTGCTCTCCACCACGTTGACGAACCCCACCGGCACCGCCACGATCAGCGCCGGGTGGATCGCCCCCTCCAGGATGAGCTCCTCCAGCTTCACCAGGGCCGTGGGGGCGTTGCCCACCACATAGACCGCCCGGGGATACCACTGCCTGCCCCACTCCAGGGCGGCCACCGCCCGGGTGGTGCCCAGCTCCATGGCCCGCCGGACCACCTCCGGCCGGGAGATGAAGCAGTGCGCGTCCACCCCCAGCCGCTCCATGGCGGCGGTGTTCAGCCCGGCGCGGGCCATGCTGGTGTCGGTGACGATGGCCGTCCCCGCCCGCAGCGCCTCCAGGGCGGCCTGCACCGCCCCCGGGGTAAACACCAGGTTCTTGGCGTAGTCGAAGTCCGCCGTGGCGTGGATGGCCCGCTTCACCACCGGCTCCTCCTCCGGGGCCAGGGAAACCCCCATCTCCTCCAGCTCCCGGCCAATGATGGCGAAGCTCTCCGCCTCGATCTCCGCAGGTTTGGAAAATTCCAGCTCTCTCATGTCCTGTCCTCCCTACACGTACAAATCAGCCACACCGGGTTCTGTGCGGTCATCAGATGCAGCCGGCCCGCCGTCCGGGAGCGAGCCGCGGAGATCTGGGTCACCTCCGCCTGATACCCCCACTTGGCCAGCAGGGCCATGGTCTGCCCCAGGGTCTCCGCCGCGACGGCGCTGACGCACAGCCGCAGACCGGGGTTCTTCCGCAGCAGGCACTCCAGGATCTCCTCCAGCCGCCCGCCGCTGCCCCCCACGAAGGCGGCGTCCGGCACCGGCAGGCCGTCCAGCGCCCCCGGGGCGCTCCCCGGCACCACCTCCAGGTTCCAGCAGCCGAACCGCTCCCGGTTGCGCCGGATGAGCTCCACGGCCTCCGGCCCCTCCTCCACGGCAAACACTCTGCCCTTCCTGGCCTGTAAAGCTAATTCCACTGACACCGATCCCGTTCCGGCACCCACGTCGTAAACCACGTCGCTCTCCCGGATCTCCAGCTTGGCCAGGGCGGCGGCGCGCACCTCCTGCTTGGTCATGGGCACGTCCCCCCGGAGGAAGTCCCCGTCCGGGATACCCTGGGCCCCCGCCGGACGGCGCGGGGCGGCCCCCTGCACCAGCAGCACGCTCAGCGGGGAGAACATCTCCCCGGCCAGCTGGCCCACCGTGCCCCGGGTCACCCGCTCGTCGGGGTAGGACAGCTCCTCCCCCACAGCGGCCCGCAGCTCGCCCAGGCCGGCCCGCTCCAAAAGTTTACATAACTCTCCCGGACCGCCTCCGGCCCCGGTGAGGAAAAAGGTGTCACGCCCCTCCAGCACCGCCGCCACCGGGTCACACTGTCCACTGTGCGCGGACACCAGGTTCCAGTCCTGCCAGGGCCGGCCCAGCCGGGCGGCGAAGTATTGGGCGCTGGAGATGCCGGGCAGCACCCGGTAGGCGAGCCCCTCCTCCTCCAGCAGGGGGATCAGCCCCCTGGCCCCGGAGAAGAACCCCGCGTCCCCGCTGAACAGCACGCAGGGGCTCTGCGCCCCCCGGTCCAGCAGCAGGCGCAAAATCTCCCCCGGCCGCACCGCCGCGATGCGCTCCTGGCCCTCCTGGGCCAGCTCCCCCAGCAGCCGCCGGGAGCCCAGCACCAGGTCGGCCCCCTCCAGGGCGGACCGCGCCTGCCCGGTCATCAGCTCCGGGTTGCCCAGCCCCACACCGATCAGCGTCACTTCCACAGGGTGTCCCCCTCTCTGTCTCTGTTCTATGATTATGTAAACTATTATCGCTCCAGCAGCCAGTCCAGCACGGCCTCCAGGTCCTCCCCGGTCTCCCTGGGGCGGTCGATCACGATCAGCTCCGCCCCCTGGGCCCTGGCCGCCGCGGCCTTTGCGGCAAAGCCCCCCGCCGCGCCGCCGTCCTTGGTGACCAGGAAGCGGATGCGGTACTGCTCCAGAAGGGCCTCGTTGAGCTTTTGGGAGAAGGGCCCGTGCATGGCGATGATGTTCCGCACCGGGATGCCGGCCGCCCGGCAGGCGGCAAGGCTCTCCTCCACCGGCAACACCCGGGGGTACAGCCGCTCCGGGGCCAGGCCGGCGAAGGCGGCCAGCTCCTTGGCCCCCGTGGCCAGCAGGACGTTCCCCTCCCGCCCGGCCAGGAATTGGGCCGCCTGGGCGGCGGACTCCACCCGGACGCCCGCAAGCTCCCCGCTCGCCCTCCGCAGCAGCCGCCGCAGGGGCACACCGGCTCTCTCGCAGGCGGCGCGGATGTTTTCGCTGACCTGGGCCGCATAGGGGTGGGTTGCATCCACACAGCGGTCGAAGGGGGCCAGCAGCCGGGCCATTTCCTCCGCCGTTCTCCGGCCCACAAGGACCTCCAGCCCGGGGATGCCCTCCAGCTCCTGGGCGCCCAGGGGGGTGGCCACGCTCACGGCGGCGGCGATTTCCCGTTCCCGCAGCTTCTCCGCCAGCAGGCGGCCCTCTGTGGTGCCGCCGAAAATCAGGACCCGCATTTCTTTACCCCATAGCCCCTGGGGGTGACCATGCGCCCGCCGACCACCCGGGTGGCGGAGGACCCCACAAAGATGGTGGTGAACATGTCCGCCTGGAAGTCCTTCAGCGCATCCAGCGTCATGATCCCACAGCGCTCCCCCGCCCGGCCCGCGTTCCGCACCCAGCCGCACACCGTCTCAGGGCCCTTGTGCCGCAAGAGCACCTGGCAGGCCCGTCTGAGGTTCTCCCTGCGCCGGCGGCTGGCCGGGTTGTAGAGGCAGAGGGAGAAATCGCCCAGGGCGGCCATCTCCAGCCGCTTTTCAATGACCTCCCAGGAGGTGAGCAGGTCGGACAGGGAAATCACCGCGAAGTCGTGGGTCAGGGGCGCGCCCAGCAGGGCCGCGCCGGACAGGGCGGCGGTGACGCCGGGCAGGACCTGGACCTCCACCTCTGGAAATTCCTCCGCCATCTGGAGGACGGGGCCGGCCATGCCGTAGACCCCAGGGTCGCCGGAGCAGACCATAGAGGTGGTCTTTCCCGCGTCCGCGCTCTCCAGAGCCAAGCGGCAGCGGGCCAGCTCCTGGGTCATGGGGGTGGAGAGGTACTCTTTTTCAGGGAATTCGCCCCGGATCAGGTCCAGATAGGGGCCGTAGCCGCACAGGACCTGGGAGCGCTCCAGGGCGGAGCGGACCTGCGGGGTCAGGTAGGCGGTATCGCCGGGGCCCAGGCCCACCACAAAGAGGTGTTTCATATCATTTCTCCCACTTCAGCGCGATTTTTCCCGCGGCGAGGGCCATGGTCACGCCGTTTTTCGCATATTTCCGGCACAGGAGGGGGCCGCCGTCCGCCGCCAGGACCGCCGCCCGCTCGCAGATATTGTCCACGCCGGTGACGGATCGGACAAATTCTGAGGCGGAGAACTCCCCCGGGACGGCGGCCAGCTCCTCCGGGGAGAAGGTCCGCAGGGGCAGGCGGTGCCGCTCACAGAAGGCCAGGAGGGCCGGTTCCTCCGCCTTTAAGTTCACGGTGGCGGCCAGTTTTACCGATTCCGGGAACAAATCAGCCCTGTTCAAAAGCTCTGTGTAAGCCCCTTCCAGATTTTCCAGCGGAATATTTTTCCGGCACCCGACCCCTAAAAAAACGGCCTTTGGGACGAGAAAAAGGGGTTTTTTCGGGATTTTTTCGGGATTTTCGGGTCCTTTTCGGAGGGTGAGTTGCACATCCGCGTACACCTGGGAATCCAGGCGCACCCCCGCCGGGGACTCCCCCTCGACGGGCCACTCCGACCTCACCCATACCTCCTCCCCGGACAGCAGCTTTCGCGCCACGGGCAGGATGCGCTCCGGATAGGGCACCGCGCAGCCGTTGTCCCGGGCCCACTGGTCGAAGGCGAACACCCCCCGCACGTCGGAGGCGGTGGTGATCACCGCGGTGCCGCCCAGGAGGGCAGCGATCTGCCGGGCCAGGTCGTTGGCCCCGCCCAGGTGGCCGGAGAGGATGGGGACGGCGAACCTGCCCTCCTCGTCCACCACCACCACGGCGGGGTCGGCGGACTTGGAGCGGACACAGGGGGCCACGGCCCGCACGGCGATGCCCGCCGCGCCCACGAACACCAGGGCGTCGGAGCGGGCGAAGGCCCGCCGCGCCCACGTCTCCACATCCAGGCCGTCCCGGGTGCAGGCGGCGGCGTGGCCGGACTGGGCCAGCAGCTGGGCAATACGCGCGGCCAGCTGGCCGCCAATGGGTGTAAAGGAAATAAGCTCTACAGTCATTCCCCGCCCTCCCGGTAGCCGGTGGTGAAGGACGGGTCGTACAGCCTGGAGCGCTCATAGGTATTTCCCAGGAAATCCCCCACCAGCACCAGGGCCGTCCTTGTGATGCCGCGCTCCCTCCCGGCCCTGGCCAAGTCCTTCAGCGGGCAGCGCACCGCCTGCTCCTCCGGCCAGGACGCCTTATAGACCAGGGCGGCGGGGGTGTCGGGGCCATAGCCCCCCCTGATGAGCTCCGCGGTCAGCTCCTCCAGCATCCCGGCGGACAGAAACACCGCCATGGAGGCCCCGTGGGCGGCCAGGGAGGCGAGGTCCTGGCCCGCGGGCACTGGGGTTCGCCCGGCCATGCGGGTGAGGATGACGCTCTGGCTCACGCCGGGCAGGGTGTACTCCGCCCCCAGGGCCGCCGCCGCCGCGGAGAAGCTGGACACGCCGGGGGTCACGTCCCAGGGGATGCCCAGGGCGTCCAGGGCGTCCATCTGCTCCCGGATGGCCCCGTAGATGGAGGGGTCGCCGGTGTGGAGGCGGACGGTGTCCCTGCCGGAGCGCTCCGCCTCCACCATCACCGCGATCACCTGCTCCAGGGTCATGCGGGCGCTGTCGTACACCTGGGCGCCGGCGGGGGCCAGGTCCAGCAGGGCGGGGTTGACCAGGCTGCCGGCGTAGACGACACAGCCGGCCTGCCCCAACAGGCGGGCGCCCCGGAGAGTGATCAGGTCGGGTGCGCCGGGGCCGGCGCCGACAAAGTGGACCATAGGGGGACCTCCTTTTTTGAGGGGTGCGCCGCTCCGGCGGCGGGGTATTTCGCCGCTCCGGCGGCGAGGGCGCAGAGTTTTGCCCTGCGGGGCGAGTGACTTTCGCTGCTTTGGCAGCAGGGATTCTGCGCCTGTGGGCGCGGGGAGGTTTCGCCGCTCCGGCGGCGGGGACGCAGGGTTTCGCCCTGCGGGGCGAGTGACTTTTGCTGCTTTGGCAGCAGGGGGTTCCGCGCCTGCGGGCGCGGGGAGGTTTCGCCGCTCCGGCGGCGAGAGGAGCAGGGTTTCGCCCTGTTGGGCGAGTGACTTTCCCAACGATGGGAAAGTCACCAAAGGATCGCCGGGGGACGCGGCCATCGGCCTTCGCGGCTCTGCGCCGCTCGGCCTCCAGGTCCGCTTTCCCCCGGACCCCCAGAGAACGCGGGGGCGTCCTACGCTAGGGGAATCATTTCTGCTCCGTAGGCGCTCTTGATGGCAACGCAGGCACATAACGATAACAGATTCGGAGCGGCAGCGGAGAAAGAGGTGCTCGCGTCGATATCCGGCGCGCCGGTCGTAGGAGTGTGACTTGCCGGCGCGGAAGGGAAATTCTTAAAAACCGCAGGTTTTTAAGCGTCTCTTTGGTTCCTTTCTCCACGTGGAGAAAGGAACTCGCCGCCGGAGCGGCGAAATACCCCCGCGCCCGCAGGCGCGGAACCCCTGTTGCCGGAACAGTAAATCTCACTTGTTCAGGGTAGCAAGAACCGCCTCCCCGCCGGGGGTGATCCCCAGCAGGCCGCGGGGATTGGTGAACAGCACGGCGCCGGCCCGGGTGGGGGCGGCGCGGCGGGCCAAGTGGGCGTCGATGGCGGTCATCAGGCGGCTGATCACGGGCTGGAGCAGGCCCTCCGCCTCCAGCAGATCCAGGCAGGCGTCGGTGGTGGCGGCCTCTAAAATCGCTTGGGCCAGCGCCTGGGAGGCGCCGCAGGCGGCGGCGTGGGCGCAGAGGATCTCGGTCCGGCAGTCGGCGGTGCGGGAGTGGGTGTCCATGACGCCGCCGGCCACTTTCACCAGCTTGCCCAGGTGGCCCACCAGCAGGACGGACCCGTAGCCCTCCAGCCGGGCGCTGTCCAGGGCAGAACCTATAAAGTTAGAACACTTTACAACCGGCACATCAGAGGGGACAAGTGGGTTCTCCTTCAAAAAATCCAGGGCGTAGTTCCCGGGGACCAGCACCGCGGCGCGGCAGCCCTGGGCGGCACGCTGACGCAGCTCCAGGGCGATGGTGTCGGTGAGGGCCTGGGCGCTCATGGGCTCCACGATGCCGGAGGTGCCCAGGATGGAGATGCCCCCCTCCACCCCCAGCTCGGGGTTGAAGGTGCGCCGGGCGGCCTCCTCCCCGCCGGGGACGGAGATGGTGACCAGCAGGCCGCGGGGGCAGTCCAGGGCGGCGCGCACCCCGTCTACCGCCTCCCGGATCATCCGGCGGGGGACGCGGTTGATGGCCCACTCCCCCACCGGCTGGTCCAGGCCGGGGCGGGTCACCCGGCCCACGCCGGGGCCGCCCTCGATTCGGATCTCCGTGCCTGGGATGAATCGGACGGCGGCCGTAATGGGCAGGCCGTGGGTGGCGTCCACGTCGTCCCCGCCGTCCTTGACCACGGCGCAGGAGGCGAAATCCCGCTCCAGCACCCGGTCCTCCAGGGGGACCTCCACGGTCAGGCCCTTGGGGGTGACCACCCGGGCGGAGGTGGGGAAGGCGCCGGTGAGCAGGGCGCGGGCGGCCCCCTGGGCGGCCAGGGCCGCGCAGGTGCCGGTGGTGTAGCCGCAGCGCAGGCGCCGTCCGGCGGACTGAATGTAGTATTCCACGGCGGGCCCTCCCCTCTTTTCCCCTCCATTTTAGGAGGGAAGGCGGGGGTTGTCAAGGCCGGGATATTTCCCGCCCGGGGGGCATAGGCTGGAGTGAGAACAGCTGGGAGGGACAGGCATGGAGGAGTTTTTCGAGCTGGAGGGCGGCGGCCGGCTGGCGGTCCGGGAGGACGGGGCCCAGGTGCGCTTCTCCGCGCAGCGGAGGACGGACGGCGCGGGGCTCTACAAGGTGTGGGTCCGAGGCGCGGGCGGGGAGATGCTGCTGGGCACCCTGGCCCCGGAGGGGCCCCGGCTGCGGCTGGAGCGGGCCATGAGCCGGGACAGCCTGGAGCGGGCCGGCTGCTGGCCGGTGACGGGGGGACGGACGGTGCTGGCCTTCTCCTTCGCCCCCCAGGGAAAGGCGGAGCGGCCGGGTTGGCGCTGGGAGCAGCGGCCCGGCCGGCGGTTGCGGGACCCGGTGCTGCGGGAGTGCGCGGACGGCTGGGGCCCCATGCTGGTGCGGGAGGACGGACAGGGGTTCTGGCTGGCCGCGCCGCTGGATGTGAGCCGGCCCTTCCCCATGGCCGCCCTGTTCTGCCTGGGGCACGTGGTCCGGGTGGACGGGCAGACCCACGTGGCCTTCCGGTTCGACAGCCGGGGGGAGCCGTCGGCGGAGCGGAGCGCGCCGGAGCCGTAGGGGGCCGCCGCGCTGGACTGAACTCCAACAGGAAAAGAGGAAAATCACCGGGCGTGGGACGCCCGGTGATTTTTCTCTTGACATATTGGTCTATTGCGTGTAGACTAATGTTGTCTATAAGTTGTAGACCAAAGGAGGTCATGGAAACATGGAAGGAAAACTGGGCGCGGTGGAGTCGAGATTCGCCGACATCATTTGGGAGAACGCCCCGCTGAGCTCCGCGCGGCTGGTGGTCCTGGCCCGGGAGGCGCTGGGCTGGAAGAAGTCCACCACCTACACCGTTTTAAAGCGGCTGTGCGACAGGGGGCTGTTCCAAAACCAGAGCGGCACGGTGTCCCCCCTGCTGTCCCGGGCGGAATTTTACGCCCAGTGCAGCGAAAAATTCGTGGAGGAGACCTTCGACGGCTCTCTGCCCGCCTTTCTGGCCGCCTTCACCACCCGGAAGAGGCTGTCCGAGGAGGAGATCGCCCAGCTCCAGGCCCTCATCGACCGGCAGAGGGGGTGAGGACATGGGCGAGTTTGTGTCCCACGAGCTGCTGCTCGTCGTGCTGAACATGAGCCTCACCGGCGGCGCGGTCATCCTCTTTGTGCTGCTGGCCCGGCTGGCCCTGCGGCGGGCGCCGAAGATTTTCTCCTACGCCCTGTGGGCGGTGGTGCTGTTCCGGCTGCTGTGCCCCGTGTCCCTCTCCGCGGACTTCTCCCTGATGGGCCTGCTGGACGCCCCGGCGCGGGACAGCTCCGGCGCGGCCACCGCCATCGCCTACATCCCCTCCGGGCTGGTCCACGCGGAGCACCCCCAGGTGGACCTGCCCCTGCCCGGGGTGAGCCAGGCCGTCAACCAGGCCCTGCCCCAGGGGGCGGAGCAGGCCGCGGCCGACCCCCTGGAGGCCCCGGTGACCATCGCCACCACCGTCTGGCTGGCGGGGGCAGCGGCGCTGGCGCTGTACGCTCTGTTCTCCCTGCTCCGGCTGCGGTGGGCCCTGGTGGGGGCGACGCGGCTGCGGGACAACATCTACCTGGCTGACCACATCCCCTCCCCCTTCGTGCTGGGCCTGCTACGGCCAAAAATTTATCTGCCCTCCGCCCTGCCGGAGGAGAAGTACCCCTACATCCTGCTCCATGAGCAGCACCACATCCGGCGGCTGGACCACCTGACCCGGCTGCTGGCCTTCGCCGCGCTGTGCATCCACTGGTTCAACCCCCTGGTGTGGCTGGCCTTTGTGCTGTCGGGGCGGGACATGGAGATGAGCTGCGACGAGGCGGTGCTCCGGCGGCTGGGCGGGGAGGTCCGGACGGACTACTCCGCCTCCCTGCTGGAGCTGGCCGCCGGGCGCAAGCTCTTCCCCGGCGCGCCCTTGGCCTTCGGGCAGGGGGACACCAGGGGCCGCATCCAGAATCTCCTGCGCTGGAAACGGCCCGGGCTCTGGTCCCTCCTGCTGGCGGGAGCGGTGTGCATGGCCGTGGCGGCCGCCTGCGCTGCCAACCCCCAGGCCGCCCCCGCGCCGCCGGACGGCCCGGGCCAGCCGGACAGCTCCTCCCCCGGCTACGTGGCCCCCGGCAGCATTACCGGACAGTACGCCTCCATGGAGGACTACGTTCAGACCTTCCTGGACAAGACGGAGCGGGCCGCCTACTTCGCCGCCTCCGGCGGGACGGGGACCGCCAACGTCACCGGCACCCGGGTGGAGGGCCTGGAGCGCACCGGGAGCCTGGAGGGCCTGGCCCCGGAGGGTACGCTGGAGTCCTGGTGGTTCAACTACCGCGTCCAGATCGACGTCCCCCCCGAGGAGGTCATGCTGCCCGGCGGCCAGGACGTGGTGGACGGCTGGTTCGACCTGGAGGGCCAGGGCGGCTACAATATCGTGGCCCTGCGCTACCCCGACGGAAGCTATGACGTGCTAATGCAGCAGCCCGTCAATGACGGAGGGAGCTTCTACGGCTATCACAACAGCTATGAGGAGGTCCTCTACGACTGGTACGTGACGGAGAACAACCTGGACCTGCCCCTGTACGTGGAGGACTGGGGCGGCCGCTTCCCGGAGCTTGACGACACCGGCTCCGGGACCTTCCCGGTCCACCGGTTCGACGGGCTGGGCTGGTACGTCTACATCCCCGTCTCCGGCTGGGACTACGTCCCGGAGTGGAACGAGTGGTTTTCCCAATACCCCCAGGAGGCCCACTTCCAGGTGCAGCTGAACAACGACCGGACGGAGGACATCCAGGGCTACTGGGGCTCCATCGGGGCCTGGCGGTACGAGACAGAGATGGACCCGCCCTTCCACTACTACTACAACACCACCCCCGCCGGGGACGCCCACACCGGGCTGTTCTTCGTCCCGGAGACGGAGAAGTCCAGCTACTCCCTGGAGTGCTCCTGGGACAAGACCGACGTGCGGGAGGGGATGCCCGAGCTGCTCCACGCTATGGCCGCCTCCTTCACTGTGGACAAGCGCGTCCGCCTGGAGGAGGCCGGGGAGCTGCTGCGGGACGCTTTGAAGCAGGCCGCCCCGGACCAATTTGACCGGGTCACCTGGGAGGTGCCCGGAGAGCCGGTGAAAAATGTGGAGCTTTGGAAGGAGGACGCGGCGGCGCTGCTGCCCGGCCTGGCGGACAAGGTCCAGCCCACCGCCCGGCCCGAGGACCTCCCGGTCCGCTCCGGGACCCTGTACCTGTTCCTCCGCCAACACGGCGCCGGACACATCGCCCTGACCCGGGGCGAGGCGGAGAATACCGTGCTCATCCGCTATGTGGACGGCGGCGTGTACGGGGACACCGCCGGCGTGAACACCGCCGCCACGGTGGACAGCCCGGAGCTCTACCGGCTGCTGGACCGGCTGTGAGAGGCGCCGGGCCGCAAAAACAGGCTTCTGGCCCGATTTTTCCGGAAAATTGGCATATTTCCTTGACCTGCCTGGGGATACTCTGTATAATAAGATTTGCTTTTTGTGAGAAAAGACTCTCAACGGCAGACGTCAGGAGGTCATGGAATGGAGCATAACAACAGAGGACAGTGGGGCAGCAACTTCGGATTTTTGATGGCGGCCATCGGCTCCGCGGTGGGCCTGGGCAATATCTGGGGCTTCCCCTTCAAAATGGGCGCCAGCGGCGGGTTCCCCTTTTTGATCATCTACCTGCTTTTGGGCGTCCTCATCGGGTTCCCCATCCTGCTCACCGAGCTGGCTATCGGCCGGAAGGCGGGCAGCAGCGTCATTGAGAGCTACCGCTCCGTGGGCGGGCCCTTCGGCGCCTTCATCGGGGCGCTGGCCATGCTCTCCCCCTTCCTGATCCTCAGCTTCTACACGGTGCTGGGGGGCTACTGCTTACAGTATATCTCCCTCAACATCGGGGAGCTCACCGGCCTGTTCAGCTCCGCCGGGCTGACGGGGACGGAGACCTTCGCCAATATGCGCGCCAACCAGATGCAGGCCATCCTGTTCACCTACCTCTTTATCATCATCACCTTCCTCATCATCCGGGGCGGCATCCAGGGGGGCATCGAGAAGTTCAACAAGATCGGTATGCCCGCCCTGTTCGTCATGCTACTGGTGGTCATCGTCCGGGCGGTCACCCTGCCCGGCGCGGCGGAGGGGCTGAAATTTATGTTCGCCCCCAACTTTGACATCCTGCAGCACGACTTCATCAAGGTGCTGTCCACGGCGGGCGGGCAGATGTTCTTCTCCCTCTCCCTGGCCATGGGCATCACGGTGACCTACGGGTCCTACCTGAGCAAGAAGGAGAGCCTGGTGCAGAACTCCCTGGTCATCATCGTCTCGGACACCATCGTGGCAGTGCTGGCCGGCGTGGCCGTCCTCCCCGCCGCCTTCGCCCTGGGCGGCCCGGACGCCGCCCTGTCCGGCCCCGGCCTGCTGTATATCACGCTCCAGGACGTGTTCAACCACATGGGCCCCCTGGGCCCCATCTTCGGCATCCTGTTCTACGTGCTGGTGGCCCTGGCGGCCATCACCTCCACCATCGCCCTGGACGAGGTGCTGGTCACCTTCTTCATGGACCGGGCCGCCCTCAAGGGCAAGACCCCCAGCCGCATCAGGATGGTCTCCCTGGTCACCCTGGCCGTCATGCTGGAGTCCACCCTGGTGGCCGCCGACGGCCTGGGCGCCAACAACTTCTGGATCCCCTTCCAGGAGCTGGGGCTGAACCTGTCCGCCTCCTGGCTGGACTTCATGGACTTCATCTCCGAGGGCGTGGCCATGCCCCTGGGGGCGCTGCTGATGTCTGTCCTGGTGGGCTGGGTCATCGGGCCCAGGTTCGTCAAGGACGAGGTGGAGCAGAGCGGACACACCATGGGCAGCGGCCTCTACCGCTACTTCCAGTTCTGCATCCGCATCGCCGCCCCGCTGGGGATGGCGTTCATCCTCTACGGCCAGATACACACCTTCCTCTCCCCCATCGGGTAGGACACTCCGGACAGGCCGGAGCCAGCTCTTTTCGGAAAATAAAACAGGGACAGGATCAATCCTGTCCCTGTTTTTTTCGTAAGATCAATGGGTGTAGCTGTAATCGGCCAGGTCCACTGTGAACACCGCCGGCTCCCCGTCGGGCGAGCCGTCCATCAGGACCTGTACGTGTCCGTCCTCGCAGGCGATCTCAGCGGCCCAGTAGTAGTCCGGGTCAAACTGCTCGATCCGGGCCAGGGTCTCCCCCTCGGGGCTCACCGCCAGGAAATCCGGGCCGTAGTAGCCGCAGAAGTAGAGGTTCCCGTCGGCGCCCTCGTCATACTGGGCGCCCGCGCCCTGGAAATCGCTGTTGCGCCACGCCTCTGTGCCGTCGGCGACGTTCAGGGCGATGATATCCCCGCCGGCCACAAAGACGTACAGGTCCCCGTGGATGCCGGCGCTGCGCACCCGGTCCAGCTCCGTCATCTCGTAGGCCTCGGTGGTGTAGCTCCAGATGGTCTTGCCGCTGCTGTCGATCCCGGTGATCACGCCGTACTGCCTGGCCTGGTCGTCGATCTCCACAGACAGGTTGACGTCGATGCTCTCTGTTTCCACGGGCCCGGAGCTGGCAGCGGGCTGACTCGCCTCCGGAGCGGGAGTTTTCCCCCCTCCCCCGCAGCCAAAGAGAGACAAAAGCAAAAGGAGCGAGACGGTCCACGCGCCGATCCGAATCTGTTTCAAGAGAATTCCCCCTTCTGGAGAGCGCGCCGCGGTGAAAGCGCTCCCCTGTTTTTCTACGGGAGACAGTATAGCACATCCCGGAAAAAAATCAACCGAATCGGCGCGAGGGCCCGCAATCCATCCCAAACGGGACGTAGGCGGACATGAAGGGGCGGCCAATCCGCCATCCTATGCAAAAACCAGGGCCCCCGCGAGGACCCATCGGAGCGGTCCTCGTGGGGAAAGGAGGAGCGACGGAGTGACGGCCGCATTGTGCAGCCGCCGCGCACAGGAGGGAGCACCGGCTGCGCCGGTATTAAGTGCCCCTAAGCGTCAGGAGACGCCAAGGGGCACTAAATCGAACCCCGAGGGGTTCTCATCCATTACAATGCCAAAAAGGATACAAAAACCGGGGCCCCCGCGAGGACCCAGCGAAGCGGTCCTCGTGGGGAGAGGAGGAGCGACGGAGTGACGGCCCATTGTGCGGCCGCCGCGCGCAGGAGGGAGCACCGGCTGCGCCGGTATTAAGTGCCCCTAAGCATCAGGAGACGCCAAGGGGCACTAAATCGAACCCCGAGGGGTTCTCATCTATTACAATCTATTACAGTTCCAAAAAATCATCCCTGGGCCGTTGGCCCAGGGATGATTTTTTGGCGCAGCAGGAGGGATTCGAACCCTCGGGCGGCTTATGACCGCCACACGATTTCCAGTCGTGCCCGTTATGACCTCTTCGATACTGCTGCACAGGGAAAAGCTGTCGTGGTCACGGCGACAGCAGAATGTATTATAACAGCTTTTCCGAAGGAGTCAAGCCCTTTTCCGAAATTTCCTGTTATTTTTTCTCCCCGCCGAACAGCCTGGCCAGCTGCGGGATGGGCCGGGTGTGCTGGACACAGCGGACCGGCCGGGCGCGGTAGACCTGGAAGCAGCCGTTGCAGGCCAGGCAGGCGCTGGACTCGCCCCGCTCCATGCGATTTACATAATCCGGCTGGCAAATCAGGGCCCGGCACATGGACACAAAGGGGATGCCCGCGTCCAGCACCCGCTGGGCGCCGGCGCGGTCGAACACGCCGCCCACCAGGATCAAGGGCAGGTCCAGGCCCCGGGCAGCTTCCACCGCCTGCTCCAGATAGAAGGGCTGCCTCTCCCCCGCCTTTTGGTTGAAGTCCAGGCCGCTGATCTCCGCCCCGTCGGCCCCCGCCTCCTGGCAGAGTTGGAGCAGGCCGTGCAGGTCGTCCGTGCTGTTGCAGTCCACCTTGACCAGGACGGCGAAGCCGGGGCCGCAGGCCCGGCGCACCGCCCGGATGACCCGGCCGGGCAGGCGGAACCGCCCCTCCAGGTCCCCGCCGTACCCGTCGGCGCGGTGGTTGTGGGCGGCGTTGAGGAAGGTGGAGAGCAGGTAGCCGTGGGCACAGTGGATCTGCACCCCGTCCAGGCCGGCCTCCTGGGCCAGCAGGGCGGCGGCGCGGAAGTGCTCCACCAGCTCGTCCAGCTCCGCCGGGGTGAAGTCGTCCGGGCCCTTGGGGGGGCGGCCGTTGACCCGCTCCGGGGCCTTCAGGCCGGAGTGGCTCAGCTGGGCCACCAGTCTGGCCCCGCAGGCGTGGACCTGATCGGCGGTGCGGCGCAGCAGGTCCAGGTCGGTCTCCCCGTCCAGCACGCACTGGCCCTCATCGGCCCGCTGGGTGCGGTCCACAGTGAGGTGGCCGGTGATGATCAGGCCCACCCCGCCCCGGGCCAGGTCGGTCTGGACGTCCGCCCAGGCCTGGGTGAGCTGGCCGTCCGGCTCCGACAGGTGCTCGTTGGTGGCGGAGCGGACAGTGCGGTTTTTCAGGGTCATGGGGCCCATCCGGGCCTGCTCGAACAGCTGGTACATGGGGCCGCCTCCTCCCGGACATTGAAATTTGATACCGCTATTGTACGGCGGTTTTCCAAAAAAGGCAAGAAAATCTGTTGACACAGGCGGGCAAAGTACCATATAGTTACTCTATCGCTAACGCTGGTCAGATCGGGGGACTATCATGGACCTTTGCAATCGAAACGACATCCGCGCCCTGCTGGACCGGCACGGCTTTCGGTTCTCCAAGTCTATGGGGCAGAATTTTCTCATCCAGGGCTGGGTGCCGCGGGACATCGCGGACGCCTCCGGGGCCGGCCCCGGCGTGGGCGTGCTGGAGGTCGGGCCGGGCATCGGGCCACTGACGGCGGAGCTGGCGCGCCGGGCGGACAAAGTGGTGTCGGTGGAGCTGGACCGGGCCCTGCTGCCCATCCTGGCCGAGACCCTCTCCCCCTTCCCCAACGCCCGGGTGGTGCCGGGGGACATCCTCAAGACGGACCTCCCCGCCCTGGTGGAGGAAAACTTCGCTGGGCTCACCCCCATCGCCTGCGCCAACCTGCCCTACAACATCACCTCCCCCGCCCTCACCGCCCTGCTGGCGTACCGGCGCTTCCGGACCGTGACGGTGATGATCCAGCGGGAGGTGGCGGAGCGGGTGTGCGCCGCGCCGGGGACGGCGGACTACGGGGTGCTGTCGGTGCTGTGCCAGTTCTACGCCGCGCCGGAGCTGCTGTTCCAGGTGCCGCCGGAGTGCTTCCTGCCCGCGCCCAAGGTGACCTCCGCCGTGGTGCGGCTCACCGCCCGGCCCGCCCCCCAGGGGGTGGAGGATGAGGCGTTCTACTTCCGGGTGGTCCACGCCGCCTTCGCCCAGCGCAGAAAAACCCTGGTGAACAGCCTGGGCGCCGCCCTGGGGGCCCCCTATACGAAAGAGACGGCGGCCCGGGCCATCCGGGCGTGCGGCCTGGCCCCCGACGTGCGGGGAGAGCGGCTGTCCGTCGCCGATTTCGCCCGGCTGTCGAGGGCGATCCGGGCCGAGGCAGAGGAAAACCGGTGATCCCGGCACCGGCTTTGTTGATTCTTCCCTATTGCCTTTCCCAGGAAAATAGAGTAAAATGCAGATGAGCCAGTCCGCTCCCCGGCCGCTGCCCCGGCACGGCCGGAGGACCCACTTTTATACAAGGAGGAGATCCCTATGGAAACCTATGGTCTGGAAAAAGATCTGAAAGAACTGGGCATCACCAACGTCAAGGAGATCGTGTACAACCCCTCTTATGAGCTGCTCTTTGAGGACGAGATGGACCCCGCCCTGGAGGGCTATGACAAGGGCCAGATGACCGAGCTGGGCGCGGTCAACGTCATGACCGGCATCTACACCGGCCGCTCCCCCAAGGACAAGTTCATCGTCATGGACGAGAACTCCAAGGACACCGTGTGGTGGACCTCCGACGAGTTCAAGAACGACAACAAGCCCGCCTCCCAGGAGGCCTGGAAGGCCTGCAAGGACCTGGCCCTGCAGGAGCTGTCCGACAAGAAGCTGTACGTCATGGACGTGTTCTGCGGCACCAACCCCGACACCCGCATGGCCATCCGCTTCATCATGGAGGTGGCCTGGCAGGCCCACTTCGTGAAGAACATGTTCATCCAGCCCACCGAGGAGGAGCTGAAGAACTTCAAGCCCGACTTCATCTCCTACAACGCCTCCAAGGCCAAGATGACCAACTACAAGGAGCTGGGCCTGAACTCTGAGACCGTGGCCATCTTCAACATCACCAGCCGGGAGCAGGTCATCATTAACACCTGGTACGGCGGCGAGATGAAGAAGGGCATGTTCTCCATGATGAACTACTACCTGCCCCTGAAGGGCATCGCCTCCATGCACTGCTCCGCCAACACCGACATGAACGGCGAGAACACCGCCATCTTCTTCGGCCTGTCTGGCACCGGCAAGACCACCCTGTCCACCGACCCCAAGCGCCTGCTCATCGGCGACGACGAGCACGGCTGGGACGACAACGGCGTGTTCAACTTCGAGGGCGGCTGCTACGCCAAGGTCATCAACCTGGACAAGGAGTCCGAGCCCGACATCTACAACGCCATCAAGCGCAACGCCCTGTTGGAGAACGTCACCGTGGATGAGAACGGCAAGATCGACTTCGCCGACAAGTCCGTCACCGAGAACACCCGCGTGTCCTACCCCATCAACCACATCGAGAAGATCGTCCGGCCCGTGTCCGCCGGCCCCGACGCCAAGAGCGTCATCTTCCTGTCCGCCGACGCCTTCGGCGTGCTGCCCCCCGTGTCCATCCTGGACCCCCAGCAGACCCAGTACTACTTCCTGTCCGGCTTCACCGCCAAGCTGGCCGGCACCGAGCGTGGCATCACCGAGCCCACTCCCACCTTCTCCGCCTGCTTCGGCCAGGCCTTCCTGGAGCTGCACCCCACCAAGTACGGCGAGGAGCTGGTCAAGCGCATGGAGAAGAGCGGCGCCAAGGCCTTCCTGGTGAACACCGGCTGGAACGGCACCGGCAAGCGCATCTCCATCAAGGACACCCGCGGCATCATCGACGCCATCCTGGACGGCTCCATCCTCAACGCCGAGACCAAGACCATCCCCTACTTCAACCTGGAGGTACCCACCTCCCTGCCCGGCGTGGACCCCGCCATCCTGGACCCCCGGGACACCTACGCCGACCCGGCGGAGTGGGACGCCAAGGCCAAGGACCTGGCCAGCCGCTTCATCAAGAACTTTGTGAAGTACACCGGCAACGACGCCGGCAAGGCCCTGGTGGCCGCCGGCCCCAAGCTGGACTGATCACCTCCCAGACCAATAAAAAACCAGCGCCCCGCGGGGCGCTGGTTTTTTATTTATTCCTTTGTCTCCTCTTTCTTCTTCTCTTTCCGCTCCGGCTGCAGCTCGGGGTACTTCTTCCGGACGGCGCGGATGATGACCACCGCGATCAGCGCGACCACAGCCAGGGCGACGGCCGTCCCGAAGATGTGGTAGGACAGCCAGACCAGCAGATCCTGCACGCCCCGCACCAGGCCCCGGCCGCTGCTGACAAAGCCGGCGGCCATGCGCTGGCCCAGGCTGTCCGCCTGGCCGGGGGTGTCGTCCACCACCGTCACCTGCTCCAGAGAGAGGTTGATGGTGGCAAAGCCCACCAGGCTGTCGTAGCGGTTGAGGGTGGAGGTGTACTGCTCGATCTGGTACTCCACGTCGCTCAGGGCGCTCTCCAGGGCGATGATGTCCTCCATGTTCTCCGCCTTCTCCAGCAGGGCCAGCAGGCGCTCCTGCTTGGTGCGCTGGGTCTTCAGGCGGGCCTCGGTGTCGTAGTACTGCTCGCCGATGTCCTCGGAGGACTCGTCCTGGTAGGCCACGTAGCCCAGGGTGCCGGTCTGCCCCAGGAAGGCGTCATAGCGCTCCGCGGGGATGCGGATGACGTACTCCCCCCAGCGGTTGGCGTTGGACTGGCGGTAGCTGCCACCCTGGACGCTGGCGCTCTCGAAGTAGCCGCCCAGGGAGGTCACAAGCTCGTCCAGGGCCTGGGCGGCCCGGTCGAAATCGGTGGTCTGGATGGTGAGCTGCGCCCGGCGGATGAGCTTGGCGTCCGCGTTCTGGTAGATGCTCTGGCCGGAGCTGTTCGTCTGCTCACCCGCGGGGGCGTAGGTCATGTCGAAGGATTCTCTTTCCGCCGTCGACTCCCCGGCGGCGGGGGCAGCGGCGGCGGGGGCCGAGGCCGCGGGGGCGGAGGCCGCGGGGGCGGAGGCCGCGGGCGCCATAGAGTCCTGGGCCATCGAGCCGCCGCCTCCGCAGGCCGTCAGGAGCAGGGCGACGGCCAGGGCAAGGGACGCAAGAGCAAGGTTTCGTTTCATCTTCGATCCTCCTGTCTATTTTTTATAGTGCGGGTATCCTCTCACCTATTCAGACGCAGTTTTTGGCTGGATGTTCCGCCCGGGGGAAAGTTTTTTCAAATTTTTTTGCGCCGCCCCATTTTATCATCTCCGCCCCGCTCCTTCAAGGGGAAGGTTTTTCAGGTTTTATCACCACCGCCCCGCTTTTCTCATAGGATGGGCCAAAACAGGAGGTGTGCTATGCCCATTCTCTATCTCTCCCCCTCTACCCAGGAGAACAACTACTACGTCAACGGCGGCACCGAAGAGGAAAACATGAACCTGCTGGCCGACCGGATGGTCCCCTACCTGGATGCCTCCGGCATCCGCATCTCCCGCAATACCCCCAGCATGACCGCCGCGTCCTCCATCGCCGCGTCCAACGCCGGGAACTACGACCTGCACCTGGCCCTCCACTCCAACGCCGCCCCCGAGGGGCGCTACGGCCAGGCCAGGGGCATCCTGGTGTTCCACTACCCCGGCAGCGCCCAGGGCAAACGGGCGGCGGAGATCTTCGCGGAGAACCTGAAGGCCATCTACCCCCTGCCCGACAAGGTGCGGGTGGAGCCCACCACCGCCATCGGGGAGGTGCGCCGGGTGCGGGCCCCATCGGTGTTTTTGGAGATCGGCTACCACGACAACCCCGACGACGCGGCCTGGATCAAGAACAACATGGGGGAGATCGCCCGGGTGCTGGTGCTGTCCCTGGCGGAATACTTCGGCATCCCCTTCCTCACCCCCGTCCCCGCCCGGTCGGGGATGGTGGACGTGGAGCACGGCCCGCTGAACGTCCGCGCCCGGCCCTCCACCCAGGCCCCCGTCCTCGCCCAGGCCCCGGACGGGGCGGAGCTGACCGTGCTCAACCAGTGGGAGAACTGGTATCTGGTCAACTACAAGGGTACCATCGGCTATGTCAGCCGGGACTACGTGACCCTCAACTGAAAGGAGGCGGCAAGTATGGACATCCATGTGGTACAGCCCGGCGAGACCGTCTATTCCATCGCCACCCGGTACGGCGTGCCCCTCTCCCGCCTGCTGGACGACAACCAGCTACCCGACCCCAACCGGCTGGTGGTGGGGCAGACCATCGTGGTCCAGTACCCCCTGCGCACCTACACCGTCCGGGACGGGGACACGCTGTCCTCCATCGCCCGGGCCGCCGACCTGAGTGTGCGCCAGCTGCTGCGCAACAACCCCGCGCTGCGGGGGGAGAGCCGCATCCTCCCCGGCCAGGAGCTGGTGTTGGAGTACCAGCAGAGCAAGCGGGGCACCCTGTCGGTGAACGGGTACGCCTACCCCAACGTGGACCCTGGGCTCATGCAGCGCACCCTCCCCTATCTGACCTACTTCACCCCCTTCAGCTACGGCTTTGACGCCGAGGGGGAGCTGGTGTCCCTGGACGACCAGCAGCTGGTGGCCGCCGCCCGGCAACAGCGGGTCGCCCCCCTGCTGCACCTGTCCACCCTGACCCCCGGGGGCGGCTTCTCCAACGAGCTGGCCCACACGGTGCTCACCGACGGGGCGGTGCAGAGCGCCCTGGCCGCAAACCTGCTGCGGGCCGTCCGGGAGCGGGGCTACCGGGGGCTGGACATCGACTTTGAGTACGTGTACGCCGAGGACGCGGAGAACTACGCCCGGTTCGTCGCCCGGATGCGGGAGCTGCTCTCCCCCCTGGGCCTGCCGGTCATCGTGGCCCTGGCTCCCAAAATCTTTGCCGATCAGCCCGGGGAGCTGTACGAGGGGCACAACTACCGCCTGCTGTCCCAGGCGGCGGACTATGTGCTGCTGATGACCTACGAGTGGGGCTACACCTACGGCCCGCCCATGGCGGTGGCACCCATCCGGAATGTGCGGCAGGTGGTGGAGTACGCCCTGACGGAGATGGAGCCGGGGAAAATCTTCCTGGGCGTCCCCAACTACGGCTACGACTGGCCGCTGCCCTACCAGCAGGGCCGGGCGGCCACCTCCATCTCCAACCAGTACGCCGTCACCCTGGCCTCCCAGCACTACGCGGCCATCCGCTACGACGAGCAGGCCCAGTCCCCCTGGTTCCGCTACGTGGACGGGCGGGGCCAGGAGCACGAGGTGTGGTTCGAGGACGCCCGGAGCATCCGGGCAAAGCTCTCCCTGGTGCCGGAGTACGGGCTGTACGGGGTGGGGTACTGGAACCTGATGCGGCCCTTCCCCCAGAACTGGCTGGTGCTCAACGCCCTGTATGACATCCGGGAGGCGTGAGGCTCCGACACAAAAAAGAGCGGGACTCTGCCGGGTCTCGCTCTTTACATTCTCCCCCGCCCATAGTAAAATGGGGACACTGACGACAAAGGAGGACGTTTTATGTCTCTGACGGTTGGACTCAAGGGGTACGCGGAGGACGTGGTCGGGCCCCAGAACACCGCCCAGGCGGCCTGCTCCGGGGCGCTGGAGGTGTTCGGCACCCCCTTTCTGGCGGCGCTGATGGAGAAGGCGGCCTGGACCTCCATCGCCCCCCATCTGGCCCCCGGGGAGGGCACGGTGGGCACCAAGCTGAACATCTCCCACCTGTCCGCCACCCCGGTGGGGATGAAGGTGTGGGCTGAGACGGAGGTCACGGCGGTGGACGGCCGGCGCATCGAGCTGAAGGTGGCCGCTTACGACGAGGCGGGGCTCATCGGCGAGGGCACCCATGAGCGGTTCATCATCTTCAACGAGAAGTTTTTGGCCCGGGCGGCCAAAAAGCGGGAGGGCTGAGGGATGTCCATCGAGCGTGTGCGCGCCTTCTTCCGGCCCCTGGGCCGGGAGGGAGACATCCTGGAGTTCCCCGTGTCCAGCGCCACGGTGGAGCTGGCCGCCCAGGCGGTGGGGGTCATCCCCGCCCGGATCGCCAAGACCCTGTCCTTCCTGGTGGAGGGCGGCTGCGTGCTGATCGTGGCCGCCGGGGACGCCAAGATCGACAACGCCAAGTTCAAGCACCAGTTCCACACCAAGGCCAAGATGCTCACGGCGGAGCAGGTGTCGGAGTTCACCGGTCACGCGGTGGGCGGGGTGTGCCCCTTCGCCAACCCGGAGGGGGTGCGCACCTGGCTGGACGTGTCATTGAAGCGGTTCGACACCGTGTTCCCCGCCGCGGGCAGCGGCAACTCGGCCATCGAGCTGACCTGCCCGGAGCTGGAGGAGTACTCCCGCTGCCAGGGCTGGGTGGACGTGTGCAAGGGCTGGCAGGAAAACGAGTAAACAAGCGAGCCGCCGGTCCTCGGACCGGCGGCTCTCCGCTTTTTTCGATTCAGTTGCGCTGTTTGCCCAGGAACCGCAGCAGGTAGAGGAACAGGTTGATGAAGTCCAGATAGAGCTGGAGGGCGGAGAAGATGGACGCCTTGGAGAGCATCTCCGGGTCGGCGGCGTAATAGACGTAGAAGGAGCGGATCTTCTGGGTGTCGTAGGCGGTGAAGCCCAGGAACACGGCGATGCCGATAAGGCAGACGATCCGGTCAAAGGCCGCCAGGGGCAGGAACAGGGACAGAACGCCGAACACCACCAGGAAAATGAGCCCGGACATGAGGATGGGCCGCAGCCCGGCCAGGTCGGCCTTGGTGAAGTGGCCGTAGGCCGCCAGGGCGCCGAAGTAGACGGCGGTGGCCGCGAACACCAAAATCAGGCTGGTGAACTCAAAGAGGTACAGGTAGATGGACATGGTAAACCCGAACAGGGCGGCGTAGGTCAGGAACATGGCCTTGGCCGTGCCCACCCCCATGCGCTCGATCCGGCCGGCCATGGTGAAAGCCAGCACCAGGGTGGCCACCAGGACGATCAGGTGGATAAAGGGGACGTAGACCAGGGCGTAGATGGTGAGGTTGGTCAGCCAGCAGACGATGGCCACGGCAAAGGTCACCAGCAGGCCCAGTACCATCCACAAAAAGGTCTTGGCGGTGTACTGGCCGATGGTCTCGCCGCCGCCGGCGTAGCTGCGGTCCAGCTCGTAGGGGTCGAAACTCATGACAAACACTCCTTTCCGATTCCGGTCACTCCGTGTCAGGTCTCATGGTCGCTGACATGGAACTGCTTCAGGTTCCCGATCTTGGCGCTGCGGCGGTCCAGCTCGGACAGCACCGCCTCCAGGGGGATATCCTGCTCCACCATCATCACGGTCAGGTGGTAGAGCAGATCGGAGATCTCCCCCACCGTGTCCGCTTGAACGCCGTTTTTGGCGGCGATGATGGTCTCAGCGCACTCCTCCCCCACCTTTTTCAAAATCTTGTCAAGGCCCTTGTCGAAGAGGTAGCAGGTGTAGGAGCCCTCCTGGGGGTTGGTCCTGCGGTCCTGGACCACGGTGTAAAGCCGCTGTAAGGTATCCATCGGTATCGCTTCTTTCCATAGTATATCCACGCGGGGGTACATTCCTATTATAGTGCGCGCCGGAAAATTCCGCAAGGGAGTTTGTCCAGCGCGCAAAAAATTTACAAAATCAGGGTCACAGCTCGATCTCGTTGAAAAAACAGCTGCGCGCGCCGGTGTGGCAGGTGGGGCCGTCCGGGTCGCAGATGTACAGGAGGGTGTCGGTGTCGCAGTCGGTGTAGACCTGCCGCACGTGGAGGTAGTTGCCCGAGGTGGCCCCCTTGTTCCACAGCTCCCGCCGGCTCCGGGACCAGAACCAGGCGGTTTTGGTTTTTAAGGTCAGCTCCACCGCCTCCCGATTTGTGAAGCCCAGCATCAGGATGTCCTTCGTGGCCCGGTCCTGGATGATGACCGGGATCAGGTCGGATTTTTGAAACAGCCGGTCCAAATCGAACACAGTCCTCACCTCACCGGGATATTTTTCGCGCGGAGGTAGTCCTTCACCTGGGGCACGGTCAGTTCGCCGAAGTGGAACAGGGAGGCGGCCAGGGCGGCGTCGCAGTTGGTGGCCTCAAACACCTCCGCGAAGTGCTCCAGGCTGCCGCAGCCGCCGGAGGCGATGACTGGGATGGACACCGCCTTGGTGACGGCCCGGGTCATCTCCAGGTCGAACCCGGCCTTGGTGCCGTCGGCGTCCATGGAGGTGAGCAAAATCTCCCCCGCGCCCAGGGCCTGGCCCCGCTTCGCCCACTGGATGGCATCGATGCCGGTGGGGGTGCGGCCGCCGGCCACCACCACCTCGTACCAGCCCTCGGGGCGTCTCCTGGCGTCGATGGCCAGGACCACGCACTGGCTGCCGAACTTCTCGGCGGCCCGGGAGAGCAGGGTGGGGTCCTTCACGGCGGCGGAGTTGACGGAGATCTTGTCCGCCCCGGAGCGCAGCAGGCGCTGGAAGTCCTCCAGGGTGCGGATGCCGCCCCCCACGGTGAGGGGGACGAACACCTGGGCGGCGGTGCGCTCCACCACGTCGGCCACGGTGTCCCGGGCGTCGCTGGTGGCGGTGATGTCCAGAAAGACGATCTCATCCGCTCCCTGGTCGGAGTAGAATTTGGCCAGCTCCACCGGGTCGCCGGCGTCCCGGATGTTGACAAAGTTGACCCCCTTCACCACCCGGCCGTCCCGCACGTCCAGGCAGGGGATGATGCGCTTGGCTAACATTGACTGCCCGCCTCCTTTACCGCCCGGGCCAGATCCACCGCCCCGGCGTAGTACGCCTTGCCCACGATGGCCCCATACAGGCCCATAGCGGCCAGCTTCTGGATGTCGGCATTGCTGGACACGCCGCCGGAGGCGGTGATTCGGCAGGAGACGCGCCGCTGGAGGGCCTCCAGCCGTGCGAAGCTGGGGCCGGAGAGGGTGCCGTCGGTGTCTATATCTGTAAAGATAATATACTTTACTCCGATTTTCTCCATGGAGCAGGCAAACTCCAGGCAGTCGCGCCCCGAGTCCTCCAGCCAGCCGGCGGTGCGCACCCGGCCGTCCTTGGCGTCGATGCCTACGGCGATGCGCTCGCCGTACCGGTCCACCGCGGCGCAGACGAAGTCCGGGTCGCTGACGGCGGCGGAGCCGATGACGGCCCGGGAGACCCCCATGGCGAACACCTCCTCCAGGTCAGCCATGGTGCGGATGCCGCCCCCCAGCTCCACGGCCAGGCCGGACTGCTCCGCCACGGCGCGGACGATGGCGGCGTTTCTGCGCACGCCGTCCCTGGCGCCGTCCAGGTCCACCATGTGGATGTGCCGGGCCCCGGCGGCGAAAAAGTCCCGGGCGGCGGCCAGGGGGTCCCGGGCCACCTGGTGGACCGTGTCGAACTCCCCCTTGTAAAGGCGGACCACTTGCCCGTCCTTCAGGTCAATGGCAGGTAAAATGATCATTGCTCCATCGCTCCAAAATTCCGCAGGATCTGCAGGCCCACCTCGCCGCTCTTCTCCGGGTGGAACTGACAGCCGAGCACCCCGTCCCGGGCCACCGCCGCCACCACGGACGCCCCGTAGTCCGTCCGGGCGATCACATCCCCCTCCCGGGTAGCGTAGCCGCAGAAGGAGTGGACGAAGTACACGTAGGCGCCGTCGTCCAGCCCTCGGAACAGGGGCGAGTTATTTTGCAGGCGCAGGCTGTTCCAGCCGATGTGGGGCAGCTTGAGGTCGGTCCGGATCAGACCCACATGCCCGCTGACAAGGCTAAGTCCTTCACAGTCTCGGACCTCCTCGCCCCGGTCGAACAGCAGCTGCATCCCCAGGCAGATGCCCAGGATGGGCTTGCGCCCGGCCTGGGCCCGCAGGGCGGCGTCCATCCCCCGCCGGCGCAGCTTGTCCATGGCGTCGGGGAAGGCCCCCACGCCGGGGAGGATCACCGCTCCGGCCCGCTCCAGGTCCGCCGGGTCGGCGGTGATGTAGTGGGAGAACCCCAAATAGCCCAGGGCGTTGGACACGCTTTTCAGATTGCCCGCGCCGTAGTCGATAATGGCGATACCGCTCATGGCACCCTCCTCACAGCACGCCCTTGGTGGACGTCACCCCCGCCCCGTCGATCCGGGCGGCCTCTCTCAGGGCCTGGCCCAGAGACTTGAACAGGGCCTCGGTGATGTGATGGGCGTTGGCGCCGTACTCGCACTTCTGATGGAGGGTGATTCCGGCGTTGAAGGCGAAGGCCCGCATGAACTCCGCCGTCAGGCAGGCGTCGTAGGCGCCGATCATGGGCTGGGGCATGGGGGCGTCGAACACCAGGTAGGGCCGGTTGGAGAGGTCCAGCACCGTGCGGCACAGGGCCTCGTCCATGGGGACAAAGGCCGTCCCGTAGCGCCTGATCCCCTTCTTGTCCCTCAGGGCGGCGGCGAAGGCCTGCCCCAGGACGATGCCCACGTCCTCCACCGTGTGGTGGCCGTCCACCTCCAGGTCGCCCCTGGCGGTGAGGGTCAGCCCCCAGCCGGCGTAGAAGGCCAGGGCGGTGAGCATGTGGTCGAAGAAGCCGATGCCGGTTTTTATGTCAACTTCTCCCCCGTCCAGGCACAGGTCCGCTGAAATTTCAGTCTCCTTGGTCCTGCGGGAGAGGACATAGGCGCGGGGCTTCTCCCCCGCTGTGATGGGTACGTTCATGGTGCGTTCCTCCTTATTCAAACCGGACGCGGATGGAGTTGGCGTGGGCGGTGAGCTTCTCCGTCTCGGCCAGGGTGACGATCTCCGGGGCCAGGGGCTCCAGGGCCGCCCGGTCAAACTCCAGCACGCTCATGGTCTTGATAAAGCTGTCCACGCTCAGGGGCGAGAAGAACCGGGCGGTGCCGCTGGTGGGCAGCACGTGGTCCGGCCCGGCCAGGTAGTCCCCCAGGGGCTCCGGCGTCCAGGACCCCAGGAACACCGCACCGGCGTTTTTGACCTTGGGCAGCAGGTCCCGGGGGTGCTCCGTGACCAGCTCCAGGTGCTCCGGGGCGATCTCGTTGGCCAGCTCCAGGCAGCGGTCCAGCGAGCCGCACACGATGGCGCAGCCGAAGTCCCGCAGGGAGGCCTCCATGATCTCGGAGCGGCTGAGATAGCCGGTCTGGCGGACGATCTCCCCGTCCACCGCCCGGGCCAGCTCCAGGGAGTCGGTGAGCAGCACCGCGCAGGCCAGCTTGTCGTGCTCCGCCTGGCTGAGCAGGTCGGCGGCCACGAATTTCGGGTCGGCCGTGGAGTCGGCAACCACCAGCACCTCGGAAGGGCCGGCCACCATGTCGATGTCCAGCGCCCCGTAGGCCAGACGCTTGGCGGCGGCCACGAAGGCGTTGCCGGGGCCCACCAGCTTGTCCACCCGGGGGATGAAGCCCGCGCCGTAGGTCAGGGCGGCCACCGCCTGGGCCCCGCCCACGGCGATGACCCGGTCCACCCCGGCGATCCTGGCGGCGGCCAGCACCGGGGCGCTCAGGTTCTCCGTGGGGGGCGTGACCATGACGACCTCCTCCACCCCGGCCACCTTGGCTGGGACGGCGTTCATCAGCACGCTGCTGGGGTAGGCGGCGGTGCCGCCGGGGACGTAGATGCCCACCCGGGTCAGTCCCCGGACCACCCGGCCCACCCGGCCGCCGTCGGGGGAGATCCACTCCACCGTTTTGGCCAGCAGCTTCTCGTTGTAGTCCCGGATATTCCTCGCGGCGTGCTCCAGGGCGGCGATGAGCTCCGGGGCGCAGACGCGGTAAGCCTCATCCAGGGCGTCCCGGGAGATCTCATAGGGCTCCCGGTGGTCGAACTCCCGGCTGTACCGGGCCACGGCGGCGTATCCCTCCGCCCGGACGTTCTCCATAACGGCCCGGACGGCCAGCTCGATGTCGGCGTTTTTGGCCGCGGCCCGCTCCCGCATGGCGGCCAGCTGCCGCTGCTCCGCCTGTCCGTCGGCGATGATGACGGAGATCATGGCTGTCCCTCCAGTCCCGCCTCACAGCGGGCGATAAAGTCGGTGATCTGGGCCTTGTGCAGCTTCATGCTGGCGGTGTTGACGATGAGGCGGGCGGACACCTCCGCCACCGTCTCGATGGGCACCAGGCCGTTGGCCCTCAGAGTGGCGCCGGTCTCCACGATGTCCACGATGGCGTCGGTCAGGCCCAGGATGGGGGCCAGCTCCACACTGCCCTCGATCTTGATGATGTCCACGTCCATGCCCTTCCGGGCGAAGAAGGCCCGGGTGACCTCGGGGTACTTGGACGCCACCCGGCGGGTGCGGTAGGTGCCGTAGAAGTCGGTCCCCTCCTTCACCGCCAGAGCGAAGCGGCATTTGCCGAAGCCCAGATCCAGCACCTCATAGAAGGCGCCGCCCTTCTCCAAAATGGTGTCCCGGCCCACGATGCCCAGGTCGCACACCCCGTGCTCCACATAGGTGATCACGTCGGGGGCCTTGGCCAGCACCGCGTCCAGGGGGTAGTTGGGGATGGCGTGGACCAGCCGGCGGCCGGGGTCCCTGATGGGGGCGCAGTCCAGGCCGAACCGCTCGAACATCTCCACGGACCTGTCCTGGAGGCGGCCCTTGGTCAGGGCGATGCGCAGTCTGTCGCTCATACCGGCTCCTCCCTCTCCCCGTCTTTGTCGAAAATGAGGACGCTCTGGGCGCCCTTGTCCCGGGCCAGGTTCCGGGTGGAGGCCAGGGTGCGGCAGGGGGACAGCTCGCAGGTGCCCGCCGGGCGGCTGTCCACCGCCTCCAGGGCCTGGGCCAGATAGCCCGGCTCGTAGTGGACCACGCAGCGCAGCTTGGGCTGGGGCAACTGGGGCAGGGTGCGGGCCAGGTTGTCCACGTACACCGCGAAGCCGGTGGCCTGGGTGTCCCGGCCGAAGCAGCCCACCAGGTTGTCGTACCGGCCGCCGGACAGGACGGCGTCCCCCGCCCCCTCCACGTAGCCACGAAAGACCACGCCGGTGTAGTAGTCGATCTGGTGGACCATGCCCAGGTCAAAGCGGACGTAGGGGCCGTAGCCGGCGGCGGACAGCTCGTCGTACAGCGCCCGCAGGTAGTCCACCGCCTGGGTGCGGCCGGCCAGGGCCTCGGCCTGCTCCAGCACCTCGGCCCCGCCGAACAGGCGGGACAGCCGGCCCAGCGCGGCCGCGGCGGGGTCGCCGCCGTAGGGGGCCAGCAGCTTGTTGAGGGCGGCGAAGTTCTTCCCCTCGATGAGGGCGCGCATCTTCTCCCGCTCCCCCTCCTCCAGAGGGAGCCGCCCGGCCAGGTCCCGGAAGAACCCGGCGTGGCCCAGCTCCACGTGGAACTGGGCGGCGCCGCAGGCGCGCAGGGCGTCGATGGCGGTGGCGATCATCTCCAGGTCGGCCTTTTTGCCCAGGGCGCCGATGAGCTCCACCCCGCACTGGGGCACCTCCCGGCTGCCGCCGTCGTGGGCGGGGTTGTCCCGGTAGACGGTCTGCTCGTAGTAGAGCCGCTGGGGCAAAGGCAGGGCCTTGAGCTTGGTGGCGGCCACCCGGGCGATGGGGGTGGTGGAGTCGGGCCGCAGTACGCAGATCTTGCCGCTGGGGTCGGCCACCTTCAGCATCCGCTCCTGGGGGATGGCGCTGCCGGAGAGGGCAAACAGGTCGTAAAACTCGATATCGGGGGTGGAGACCTCCAGAAAGCCGCGCTGGCGGAACAGGCGGGTGAGCCTGGCCTGGACCTGGCGGCGCTCCTGGCACTCGGCAAACAGCCGGTCTCGGGTCCCCTCGGGGGTGTTGACGGTCACATTCACGGGACGGTTATCTCCTTACAGATGGAACTGGGCGGCCCGGATAGGGACGGGCGGGCCCGATTACTTTACCACGCTAATATACTACAACGCTAAAGAGCTGTCAAGTGTCTCTTTCTCCAAAATCCACCGGAGCGCTCCGCCCCTAGTCGTTGAGAATACTCAGATACTTCTCCACCCGGATGCCCTTGTTCCTCTCGCGCTCGTCCTGCTCCAGGAAGATCATCTTCTCGATCACGGCCATGGCCCGCTTCACCGACGGGTACAGCCCCTTCCCGGCGAGCAACTCCCCCACCAGCACGGCGGAGAACATGTCCCCGGTGCCGGGGAAGTGGACCTGGAGGAAGCGGTAGGGGATGGTGAAATACTCCGCCGTCTCGTGGTTGTAGCCCCAGACCGCGTGCTCCCCCGTCTCGGCGGCCACGCCGCTGGTGACCACCACCGAGCGGGGGCCGAAGGCCAGCAGGGCGTCCACCACCCGCCGGGCCTCATCCCGGGTCAGCGCCTCCCTTCCCTGGTACATACCGGCCAGGAAGGTGGCCTCAGTGACGTTGGGGACGATGACGTCGGCCACGCCCAGCAGGCGGCGCATATTGCCCACCGTCTCCTCGGTAACGCCGTTGTACAGCGCCCCATCGTCGCCCATGATGGGGTCGGTCATCACCAGCAGGCCGGGCTTGCGCTGGCTCTCGATGAAGCTGCGGATGATGTCCACCTGTCGGGCCGAGGCCAGAAAGCCGGTGGTGATGCAGTCGAACCGGAACCCCAGCTTTTTCCACGCCTCGATGGCTTTGATCATGTAGTCGGTGGTGTCCAGGATGGTGAACACCCCGTAGTCCAGGGTGTTGGACACCAGGGCGGTGGGCAGGTTGTACACGCTGTGGCCCAGGTGGGACAGGATGGGCAGCATGGCGGCCAGGGCCACCTTGCCGTAGCCGGGCATATCGTTGATGATGAGGATGTTCTTATGCTCGTCCATGATACAGGTCCTTTCTGCGGATGGCCGCGGGGGATCACAGGCCGGTGCCCAGCAGGGGCAGCACGTTGATCACCGGCTCCTCGTAGGGGTGGGCGGCCTTGACGACGGCCAGGGCCCGGGCCAGGTCCCGGGCGCGGCAGCAGACCTCGATCTTGATCTCCCGGGCCTGGGACAGCTCCCCCACCGCGCCGTCGAAGGGGCTGGCCCCCTCCAGGGGCCGCCAGCAGCTCTGGACGGGGGACCAGGACAGGCAGCGGTCGTAGGCGCCGATGTGTCCGGCGTCCGCGCTCCACAGCGCATCCCGCACCGCCTCAAAATGGCCCTCCGGCACGAAGATCTCCAGCTTATACAGGTCCGGCCTGGTCATGCTCCGGCTCTCCTTTCTTTTCCCAGGGGGCGGGGCCCCCGGTCCACTCCCCGGACAGGATGGCCGCCTGCTCCCTCCGGGTGTGCTTGTGGAGCACGTACTCGTAGGAGTGGTCGATCATGGCCCGCAGGTCATCGCCGGCGACGGCGCCGTTGAGCCAGACCGTATTGAAATAGGGCTGCTGGAAGGACGGGCAGTGGTAGCCGGGGACGACCACGCCGGGGTACAGCCTCCGGTAGAGCTCCGCCCGGTCCCGCTGGCAGTTCAGGGTCAGCTTGTAGTCCTTGGGCCTGGGGTAGAGCTGGGCGAACAGCCGCCGGCCCACCTTCACACAGTGGGGGATGGGCCCGAAGGGGTGGTCCAGCCAGGCCCCCGGCTTTTCCAGGCAGTAGTTCAGAATCTCCCGGGGCCCCAGCCGCTGCTTGTCCCGGTCCCGGCGGCGCCGGGTGTTGGTCTTAGGCATCTGGGCCTCCCTCCACGCGCTGCCAGAACTCCTTGGCGGTGACGCTGGGCAGCCAGCGGCGGCAGTCGCCCCCCCTGCCCTCCTCAAAGTGGCAGGCGGCGGCGTAGTCGCAGAACCGGCAGGCGTTTTTCTCCGGCCCCCGCCAGAAGGGGTCGGCGGAGATGTTGCCCGCGGCGATCTCGGCGCAGATGTCAGACAGCACCCGCTGGATGTGCTTTTGCAGACGGCCCAGGCGCTGGGCGGAGACCAGCGCGTCCCCAGTGACGCCGCCCTTGGTCACCCGCAGGGGCAGGAAGCGGTAGCCCTTCGCCCCGGCGCGCTCCATGGCGTCCAGCACCTCGGGGGCGTCCAGCACCAGGCCGCGGCGGACCAGCTCCCTGTCCACGCTCTTTTGGCGCTGCTCCTCGCTCATGGAGCGGCTGCCCCTGGCGATGATCTCCCGGGCGGGGAGATAGAGCACCCCGGCCCCCTCCACCGGCTTTCCGTAGAGGGACTGGCCCCGGTCCTGGAGGGTGAACAGGTAGAGCAGCATCTGAAGGCCCAGGCCGTTCCACACCTCGGTCAGGTCAAAGACCTTCCGGCCGGTCTTGTAGTCCACCACCCGCAGGTAGAGCTTCCCGTCGTGCTCCCAGCTGTCCACCCGGTCCACGAAGCCGCTGATGCTCAGCGTCACGCCGTTGGCGGTGAGCTCCACCGGGGGCAGATCGCCCCGGGCGGCGAAGCCCAGCTCGAAGGAGAGAGGCCGGAATTTGGACTGGGCCAGCTCCCCCATCACGTTGTCCACCACCGCCTGCACGGTGCCCTGGAGGCGCTTGAACAGGTACTGGAACCGGGGGGACTGGTCCTCCAGGCCGCCCAGCTCCTCCCGGACATACTGGTCCACCGCGTCCCGGGTCAGGGCGCGGACGGCCTGCTGTTCGGCCTCGTCCCAGGTCCACTGGCCGCTGTTCATCCGGGACACGCGGCCCTTGAGCACGTGCTCCAGCACATAGTGGATGAAGGTGCCGTACTCCGGCGCGGAGAACCCGGCGCTCTTGCGGGGCTCGGCCCTCAGGCCGAACTGCATGAAGTAGGAGAAGTGGCAGGACTTGTACTTGTCCATCCGGGAGGCGGACATGGGCACCCGGCTGCCGTACAGGGCGTCCACGCTGGGCCGGGACAGGCTCCCCCGCTGCCAGTTGGCGGCCCGCTCCAGCCGCGCCGCCTGGGGGGCGTACTCCGGCAGGGCGGACAGGGCGGCGCGCACCCCGGCGTCCCGGCCGGCCTGCTCCAAGGCGGGCAGGGGGGCGCACAGGCGGAAGGAGCCGTCCAGGGCCTCCTCCCGCTCCGTCTCCAGCCCGTCCAGCAGCAGCTTGAGCCGCTCCACCACGAAACAGGGCCGGCGCTCCCCGCCGTCCGGCCCCTGGGCGGGCCAGGTGAGGATCAGCTTGTCCGTGGGCAGGGCGCACAGCTGGTAGATCGTGGTCATCTCCCGGTAGATCAGCTGCTCCCCGGTCTGGTTCAGCTCCAGCCCCCGCTCGGCCAGCAGGGAGCGGTCGTCGTCGGACAGCAGGCCCCGGGCGCCCCCCACCTGGGGGATGGAGGTGTCGTCCGCCCCCAGCAGGATCAGGGCCCGCACCGGGTGGTTCAGCATCCGGGTGGTCTCCCCCGCCGTCACCCGGTCCAGGGAGACGGGGATGGAGCCCACGTCGTACTGGGAGAGGACCAGGCGGAACACCCCGGCGAACTCCTCCAGCTCCATGGGGCTATCCCCCAGCAGGGCGGCACACTGCTCCAGGGCGCTGCACAGGATGTCCCAGAGCTGGCGGTACTCCTCGGCCAAGGCGGGCTCCCCCCGCCGCTTCAGCTGGTCCACCCGCTCCGTCAGGCGCTCCGGGAGGCCAACCCGCTCCAAAAAGGTGTAAAGGGCTTTTGCCTGCCCCACCCCGGTTTTTTCCGGATTTTTCCGCAGCTCCTCCAGGGGGGCGGCCACTTGGCGGCGCAGGGCGTCCAGGCGGGAGAGCAGGGCGGTGTCGCCCTCCTCAAAGCGCAGGCCGTAGCCCCGGGGGTGCATGGTCCAGGGCTTCTCCTGGGTCCAGCGGCTGCCCCGGATGTCCCACTTGAGGACGTAGTTCTCCAAGATGTCCCGGTCCTCCTGGCTCAGATCGGTCAGGCCGGTCTTGAGGTAGCGGAACATATCCTCGTACCGGTAGCCCCCGGAGGCCGCCTCCAGGGCGGCGGTGACCAGGGCCAGCACCGGCTTGTCCAAAATGTCGTGCATGGCGGAGCAGAACACGCTGACCCCGCAGCGGGGAAAGACGGACTCGATCAGCGCGCTGTAGCTCCCAAACTCCCGGGCGGCCACGGCGATGTCCCGGAACCGCAGGCCCTCCTCCCGCACCAGGCGCAGGATGCGGGCGGCGGCCCACTCCACCTCGGAGCGGGGGGTGCGGGCGGCGAACAGCTCCACCGCGCCGCCGGCGGGACAGGTGTCCCCCCCCCGGCCGAACAGGTGCCGCTCCACAAAGGCCAGCTCCCCGGCGGGCCGGGCCGTCAGCACCTCCGCCTCGCAGGTCAGGCCCCGCTTTTTGGCCAGGGCGATGAGCCGGGCGGCGGTGCGCCGGGCGGTGGAGAACACCCCGGCGCCCCCCTCGTCCTCCTCCAGGTGGTCGCAGGTGAGGGCCACGGTCATATTTTCACACTGGGCCAGCAGCTGGTCCAGCACCAGCAGCTGCTGGGGGGTGAAGTCGGTAAAGCCGTCCAGCCACAGGTCCTTGCCCGCGGCCCAGGGGCAGTTTTTCAGCTTTTCCGCGGTGCGGGTCAGCCGGTCCCGAGGGTCCAGGGCGATCTGGGCGGTGAGGGCGTCGTAGGCGGCGAAGATGAGGCCCAGGTCCCGGAGCTTGTCCCCCTCCGGGCCCTCCAGGTCCCCGGCGGCGGCGGTCAGGTCCTCGGGGCGGACGCAGCAGCTCTTCAGCTCGTCGGTGGTGGCCAGCAGGCCGCTGAGGAAGGCAGGGCGGCCGGAGCCCCGGCGGCAGACGGTGAGCTGGTCGGACACCGCCTTCACCGCGCTGTACATCAGCAGCACCCGGCCGCCGGCGTCCAGTTCGGCGTCTCCCATCCCCCCGGCGGCCAGGAACACCCGGCTGCACAGGCGGCTGAAGGAGAGCACCTCGGCATACAGGGAGACCCCGTTGCCCCCGTCGCGGCACAGGGCCCGCTCGGCCTCGTGGGAGTTCTGCTCCGGCACCAGCAAAATCTGGGGGCGCTGGGCCCCCGCCTGGCACAGCCGGCGGCGGACGGCGGTGCTCTTCCCGCTCCCGCTGCGGCCCAACAGAAGTTTCAGCATCACACGGCCCCCTTTCCACAGATTTGCTTTTATTATACCATAACTGCAAGCCGCTGCGGCTTGCACGCCGCTGCAGCGGCGTAAAACCGGCAAAGCCGGTTTTGGGTTATGGTGTAACATTCGCAGCAAGGCTTTCACCACGTGAAAGCCTTGCCCGCCATTGGCGGGCCGGCGTGCAGAGCACGCCGACTGTGGATATTATACCATACGGTAGGGGGAAAGGAAAGCTGTCCGGCCCCGCTCCCCGCAAAAAAAGGCCGCCGGCACAGCCGGCGGCCTCCGCTTGTGGAAAAACCTCGCGGCGTTCGCGCCCGCAGGCGCGAATGTCACGGTTTACACTGTCCGCAGGGGGTGTAGCCCTGGTCGATGAGCTCCTCCCGGGTCCCGGTGTACTCCTGCCGGTTCTTGGGGCTCATGCTGGCAGCGCCGGAGCACTCCGGCAGGTGGAACCGCTTGGAGCTGGTGTTGAGGATGTAGGTCTGGCCCTGGGGCTCGCTCACCGCGCCGGCCTGGGAGCTGTCCTCCCGGGCGGGGGGCTCGTCAGTCTCCAGCCAGCTCTCCCCGGTGGCGTAGTCGATGACCACGCCGGGCTGGACGTTGTAGGCGTAGACGTGGAAGCACACGCCCTCTCCCCTGTCCTCCACCGACCAGCCCTCCATCTCCACCCCACGGGCCACCAGCTCGGTCCCCTGGAAGATGGGGGTGACCCGGTAGAGCACGTGGTTGCCGGTGTCCTCCACGTAGTCGTCCACCTGGTTCTCAAAGGGGAGCATCCCCACCACGTTCAGGTAGCGGGTGCCGGTGATCAGGTTCTCCTCGTTGGCGTTCTCCCCGGAGAGCTGGTAGCCGATGAGGTGGCAGCGGTTGTAGAGGTATTTGCCGTCCACGATGTCGTACTTGGCCAGGTGCCAGCCGCTGGGCTTGATCTGGCCGATGGCCCCCCGCTCCTCGGTGGGCATGATCTCCTGCCCCACGCAGGCGTAGGCCACGCCGCAGCGGCCCAGCAGGTCCAGGGGGCTGTATGTCTCGAAGGCGGCGGTGGTGTAGTCGTCCTGAGTGAAGGCGGGCACGTTGTCCTCCAGCTCCACCCAGGGATCCCCCGAGTAGGCCGGCACGTCCTCCAATTTCAGGGCGGGGCGGGGCTCCCCGGCGCAGCCCGTGAAGAGCAGGACCAGGGCCAGCAGCAGGGCGGCCAGGCGGGATGAAATCTTGTTCCAGTCTCTCATATTCCTCGCATCCAGAGAAAGCCGCCGGCGAAAACCGGCGGCTTTCAAAAAATTATGTAAACTTAAAACAGCTTTTTCAGCGCGTCCGCCGCGCCGGAGAGCTTATCTGCGGCCAGCTTGGCCTTCACGCCGGAGACCACTTTCTCCACCAGGTCGTCGGGCAGGTCCTTGCCCAGCACCTTCTCCACGGCCTTGACGGGGTCCTTCTGGAACAGGGCCTTCAACTCCCCATCCCCGGCGATCTTCGCCACCAGCTGCTCGATCTGCTCCTTCACGTCCATATTGGCCTTACTCCTTTACGATGGGGGCCTCGGGGGCGTTCTTTTTGACGGAGTCGATGCCGTTGAGGCAGCCGGCCTTGGCCTTGTAGCCCTCGCCGGTGGCGATGATCTGGCCGTTGGTGGCCTTCAGGCGGAACCGGAACTCGCCGGCCTTGTCCTTGTACATTTCGAACTTGGGGTGCTTCTCCTGGGCGTAGCCCTCCACAGTCTGATCCTCGACGGCGGCGGCGGGGGCGTTCTTCTGGACGCTGGCGATGCCCTTGCGGCAGGCGTCCTCGGTGGTGTAGACTTCGGAAGTGGCAATGACCTCGCCGTTGCCGGCCTTCAGGTCGAACTTGATGCCGGTGGCGGTCTCGCGGATGACGAATTTACCCATGGTGTATGCCTCCTTTTATTTTAGCCGACGAATCCCGTCGATCTGACAAGATTATACATCTGATCGCGCCTATTTGCAATAGCCGGCGCGAGAAAACCAGGGGCACGGGGCGGAGAGGCCGGAAAATGGGGCGGCAAAAAAACGGCGGGTCTGCGCCGCAATTTCCTCTTGCAAACGGCGGAGAACTGTGGTATAGTAGGTAAGCTGAAAGCACACGCAGGTGTAGTTCAATGGCAGAATGTCAGCTTCCCAAGCTGAACACGGGGGTTCGATTCCCCTCACCTGCTCCACGTCGCCGCGAACCTTGGGTCGTTCGCGGCGACCTTTTTTACAGCGGACAAGGGGGCGTGCGACATGACGGACGAGCTGCTCGGCCGGTACATCAACGCGGAGCTGCGGGAGATCCTGAACAAGGAGATGGACCAGGTCCTGGGGAAGTTCCTGGCCTGCGGGGACGGGGAGGAGCCCATCACCCCCCAGACCTTGAAGCTGCTCACCACGGCGGTGCTCCTCTCCTCCCAGCTGTCGGTGCAGTATATGCTGCGCTACCTGGAGGAGCAGGGCGTGCTCCAGCTCCCCGACGACGGGGTGCCTGTGCTGCGCATCCTTAAAGACGACCCGCCCAAAAAGCCCGAATGACAGGGTCAAGGGGGCTTATCCCCGTCTTTCTGGGGGCCGAGGGGGCGCTGTACGCCGCGTTCCTGTACTGCGACCTGTTCGCCCCCCAGGTCTGGACCGCGCCGCTGAAATACGCGGGCATCGTACTGTGCTTCCTCATGGCGGCGTACTGCGCCGCCCGGGGCGGGGACCGGCTGCTGCCCTGGGCCCTGGGCTTCACCCTGGGGGCGGACCTGTTCCTGCTGGTGCTGGACCGGGACTACACGTATGGGCTGGCCTTTTTCTGTCTGGTACAGGGGGTCTATCTTCTGCGGCTGCACCGGGCCGTCCCGGGGCGCACCCGGCCCGGGCTGCGCCTCGCCCTGGCCGCCGCCGCGCTGGGCGGACTGCTGGCCCTGGGGCAGCTCTCCCCCCTCACCGCCCTGGGGGCGGTGTACATCACCACCTTCGCCTGCAATCTGCTCCAGAGCCTGTCCTGCCCCCCGCCCTGGGGGCGGCTGTTCGCGGCGGGGCTGGGGTTGTACTTTCTGTGCGACCTGTGCGTGGGGATCTTCAACGCCGGGGCCCTCTTTCCCGCCCCGCTGTGGCGGTTCGCGGCGGTGGGGATGTGGCTGTTCTACCTGCCGGGCAAGGTGCTCATCACCCTGTCCGGCCACCCAAAATTTCTGGAAAAGGAGGCGCCATGATGAAACAGGAGACGCGGGAGAGCACGGCCCTGTCCGTGATCTACGCCGTGCTGACCGCCGTGGTCGTGCTGACGGGGGCCATCGCCGCTCCGCTGCTGTGCCGGAGCTTCTACTACGCCCACATCGGGGCGCTGGGGCTGGAGGCCTACACCGGGCTGAGCGCGGAGCAGATCCGGGAGGCCTTCGACCAGGTGATGGACTTCTGCCTGGGGCTGCGGCCCGACTTCGCCGCCGGAGTGCTCCCCTTCTCCCAGTCCGGGGCGTCCCACTTCGCCGACGTGAAGGTGCTCTTCCTGCTGGACCTGCGGGTGCTGAGGGTGGGCCTGCTCCTGCTGGTCATCCTCTTCGTCCTCACCCGGAAGGCGCCCCTGCGGCCCCGGCGGCTGCTGGGGCGGGGACCCGGGTTCTGGGCGGCGATCGGGCTGGTGGTGTCCTTCTCCCTCATCGGGGCGCTGGCCGCCCTGGACTTCGACCGGGCCTTTGTTATCTTTCACTCCATCTTCTTCCCGGGCAAGACGAACTGGATCTTCGACTGGCGGACCGACCCGGTGATCCTCATCCTGCCCGAGACGTTCTTCCGCAACTGCGCCATCCTGATTCTGGCGCTGCTGCTGGTGTGGTGCGCGGCGCTTATCGCCGCCGACCTGCTGCTGGGGCGGCGGGCCAAAAAGTGAATCTGCCCATCAAAAAGCGGCCCGGAATAATTCCGGGCCGCGCTGTTTTTGGTCTGGTTTCCCCGCGCCGGACCGCACGACCGGGGCGGGGAGACCAGTGATCTGAATGCGGATCGGGAACTGCCGCCCTGGCCCGGGGAGAAACGGGCCGGGCGGCGGAGGCCGTGCGGGACCTCCTAAGGGGGAAATCCTGGATATTTCATCCGCCCTTAGTATACCCCAGCGGCATGGCGAAATTTATCACAAAAGCGTCAACAGTTCGTGAATTTTTTGTGAAGGAACGCGCCGCCCCGGCTCTCACCGGGGCGGCGCGTTTTCATTCCAAATTCGGGACGGAGCGGCGGCTCACAGCCCCAGCTGCGTCCACAGGTCATTGTACAGGGTGCGGATCTCCTGGGGCAGACACACGTACATCTCGCACCGGTCCAGCACCTCGTCGGGGGCGGCCATGATGGCGTAGATCTCCGGGTCCAGCTCCTCCTCATACTGCTCCTCGTACCAGGCGGGGTACTCCTCCAGGGCCTCCTCATTGGGGGAGGCGTACCAGATGTAGTCCATGTTCCGCAGGTTGGAGTCGGTGGAGGCGATAAAATCGATCCACTTCATGGCGTTGTCGTAGTTGGGGCAGTCCTTGAGGACACACATGGCGTCCACGAACCAGTTGGAGCCCTCCTTGGGCACCACGAAGGCCAGGTCCTCGTTGTTCTCCAGCATGGACAGGTAGTCGCCGGCGTAGTAGGTGGCGAAGGCGG
>CANQHN010000024.1 GCA_947623745.1 uncultured Oscillospiraceae bacterium | reverse complement strand
CTGGTCAGTGACGATATGTTCCTCGCAGTCCAGGAAAAGCTGCGGGCCAACAGCCGAGGCGGCAAAGGCGCGGTCAGAAAAGTCCGCCCGGATACCACAATAGAGGACTACTGGCTGTCCGGAAAGATTTACTGCGGCCTTTGCGGTGAAGCCATGCAGGGACTCAGCGGAAAAAACAAGATCGGCAACCCGTACCATTATTATTCGTGCAAAAACCACAGGAGGCATCTTTGCCCCCTGAAGAACCAGCGCAAGGAACTCATGGAGATGGTCGTCCTGTATGTGATACAGGAACTGTTCCGGCAGCCTGCATACCGTATTCTGGTCTCCGGCATGTGCTATGCTTATCATGTAAGCCAGAATGAAGGCAGTGAAGCCTATGAGGAATCGTTAAAGGCCCGGTTAAAAGAAGTCGAGGGAAAGCTCACCAACATCATCAAAGCGATTGAGAAGGGCATTTTCGGCGATACGATGGCGGAGCAGATGAACGTTCTGGAAAGCCAGAAAAGCATGTTGAGCGACGCGCTGCTGGCGGAACAGAACAGGAAGAAGTATGCCCTGAAACAGGAAGATATCCTCCGATATCTGGACAGTTTCGTTGGTGACATCAACAACCCTGACACACGGAGACACCTGTTAGACAGTTTTATCGGCAAGATTTATGTTTTCCCGGATAAGCTGGTGATTACGTTCCATTATACCGATGACCGGAGGGAACTGCCGTTTGAGGAAATGAAGCAGCTTATTGAGAACAGCCGGACGATAGAATCCATGCTCGGAGAGTATCGGGAGGCCCCAACAGAAGCCACCATCAAAATGCGTGAAAGTCTGCTCGGTGAAGCAGGCAAAAGCGAAAAGGGGGAATCCCCCGATTTTTTTCAGTGAGGTGTTCGTATACCAAAAAGGGTAGTATAATTCAACATTTCACAAATCCCCAAAAGAAAAAACGCCCCGCTTGCGCCAGACGCCGTGGGGCGGTGGGGACAAAACAAAGCCGGACACACGGCGAATGTGTCCGGCCTTACTCTGTATTTGTGGATAGCCGCCGGGGCTCTCATAGGAACGGAAACGGCACTTACGATTGGAACATCATGATTGTGTCTTCTTCGCCGGTAATATAATTCCAGAGGAAAACACCATACTGGTCGCGATAGACACAGTACGTATCGTCGATAATTGTCGTATTTGTGTTTTCAGGGAACGTAAGAGGCTCGGACATTGTATTGTCTTTCAAATTGACCCAACGGTACTCATTTCCGTTATTCGTATTTGAAACACCGATATACTCATCGCCGCCGAAATAGCTGAACGTCATATAATTGTCAATTACGGTGCTCTTGTACAAAACGCCGTATGTGAAAATTTCTTCGCCGGTAAGCACGTTATAGACTTTCTGCTGATCGGTAAAATATTCTCCACAGAGCTGCCGTCCATAAAAAGCATTCTGCGGTATCGGGCCCTGATCCACCCACGCATTATTTTTCATATCAAGTTTATAGAAATTCGTATTGGTCGCGCCGTAAACAGTCCCGTCAGCGGCAAAATAATAGTTGTCCTCCAGTCTCGCGGTTTCCATGATGCCATGCTTCGCTTCCTGTTGCGGAGCTGGTATCGTGGCCGTAATCTGCAGGTTATCATAAGAAAGAATAGCGAACTGTTCCCGGTTCTGGTCGCTGCATAAAATCCCACCGTCAAAGAGGACAGGTGTGATGCTGTTTGGAAACGCCGGCGAAGACATAGTCTCACCGGTAAGACTCATCTTTGTGACTGCATTACCCCAAACAGAATAGAGCCAGCCGTCCAGGTAATTGAAATAGCCATAATTTATACCGGCATCAACCAGATCCTGCGCAGGGATACAAAGCTCCGTCGTCTTCGTCTTTACATCATAAGAATACAGGCCGGGTGGATTATTATTATCGCTAACCCACGTATAGACCTTATCCCCGTCGATAAACGCTTTCACAGAACTGCGACCGCCAGACGATATATACGCATATGGAACATAGTTGTGATCCTTCGTCTGGCCGAATGAGAGCCCGTTTTCATACTCTGCCTTTAAAGCGGTGATAAACGGCGAGGGTTCCGAATCGTCATCTTTTTTGTTTTCCGGTTCTGAGGGGCTGTCCTTTTGGGAATGGGGGTTCTCCGGCTCCGGGGTCCGCTGTTCATCGGTATTTTTGGCGGGCGGCTCGGCGGCCTGCTGGCCGCTGCTGGTGCTCCCGGCGGGGGGCTGTGTGCTGCTGCCGGTCTGTCCGCCGCCGCAGGCGGCCAGCGACAGGACCAGCGCGGCGCAGAGCAAAACAGATAAAGCGCGTTTTCTCATGGTTCTATGTGTCCTCCTTTGTTCTGCCGCCCTTGGCGGCGAAATTGCTGTGCTCGACGGTCCCCGCCGGGGGCGGGATCGCTCCCGCCCCTCCCGGGTCCCGCGAGACAACAAAGGCGGCGCAGGATATGCCCCTGCACCGCCAAAAGGACACACAAACCCATTGACTTCCCACTTGTAAAAAACAAGAGAGAAAGGTATAATGAGAGTGGCGCTGTTTTCAGCTGTGTGGGAGGTATCGTCTCCTGCATAGGGGCGCGGGATGGTGGTGCATCTCGCGCCCTGCCTTTTATTGTCTCACGGCTTTATTATACATTCCGGCGCTCTCTATTTCAAGGGCTTTTTGCCAAAATGTTGCCCGCCCTGTCGATCCGCGCCCGGGCGGATAAAATAAGAGGGATACGAACACCCAGTGTTCGTATCCCTCTTAAATGGTGGAGACAACAGAACTCGAAGGCCATTCGACGCCGTTTGAACAGTACCTCCAAGTGTTATCTCATGTTATGCGAAACCGTTGCGGCACAAGGGGTTTCACGTTTTTTTGAGGAAAAATCGGAGATAGTCATTGCGGCAGTTGGGAGACGATTTTTTGCCCATCTGTTAGAAATTTGTTAGAAATCTGTTAGAGACAGGATAGCACGCTGTTACAAGTTATACAACGCTTTTTTCAATTCTGAGAGAGCCTTTTCTGCTCCGCTTCAGCAAGGATCAGGCAGGGGAGCGGTCTAAATCAGCAATAGATTTCTTCATTAGCATGAAAGGCCCACCATGCCGGACCCAACTTCCACCATCATTTCCCGCGTCTAGGGGATGTGCAACCCGCTGCGGGACGACGGCGTCTCCTACGGGGACTATCTGGAACAGCTTACCTACCTGGTCTTCCTCAAAAGGGTGGACGAGTACTGCGCCAAAGGATGCGCAGGCAATTCTAAATGGGCTGTCCGAGGCCATCAATAAGGGAGACGACTTTACTGCGTCGGTGGACAGCGGAAACGCTTTACACCTGGTAGCCGCCAAGGACGTTGCCTTATCGTCCTTTCGGAGAATCTGACCATGGAGACTGTGACCTCCATAATCACGTTTGGGGCTATCGTGATAGGGGTGAAGATCGTGCCTCGGTTCCCGCTGAACGTGTTCTATGGCGTGACAAAGCTCCCGTTCGGCGTATTCGGCGTATTCAGTAACCTGGACCGCATCGACCGGCACGATTTTGCTGAAGGCCGGGCCCAGTTCATCTTCGCCCCCGTCGAGGGGCAAGCCTGAATGCTCTACGTCCTACGGATTGTCGCACGGACGGTCCGCAGGACGGGGCTGTTTCGACGAAATAGGTGCGAAAATATTTTGAGATAGGTGCGGTTTATGATTGACAAACAGGTGCTATTATTGTATAGTAAGATTAGACCAAATCTTAACTGACAGGAGGTAGCACCAATGACACAAGTTTCTTTGTCCGGGCTCAAAGTCAACGTCGGGAAGTACGTCGCTATGGCGGAGGCCGACGAGGAGGTGTTCATCACCCGGAACGGAAAAATTGTGGCGAAAATCGTCAGCGCCAAGCCTGACAAAAAGACCGCCTGGGAGAACCTGACCCAGATTTTCAGCGGCATCAATCTCACCGACGAGGAGATTAAGAAGGACAGGGAGGAGCGGATCGCCAGATGATGAAAGTCGCTTTTGACACAAACGTCGTTCTGGATGCCGCGATGAACAGGCCGGACTCCGAGGGCTCTCTGAAGCTGGTCCAGGCGGTAGTCAACGAGGAAATCGTCGGGCTCGTCTCAGCGAATACGATCACCGACATCCACTACATCGTGAAGAAGCGGTACGGCGACAAGATTGCCAGGGCCGCCGTCCAGAACACACTGTATATCTTCGAGGTGATTCCGGTTGATGGAGAAGCCTGCATGGAAGCCCTGGGCTTTCCAATGACCGACTACGAGGATGCGGTCCTCACCGCTTGTGCTGACCGTGGCGGAGCGGAGTTCATCGCCACCAGGGACGCCGGCTTTATCGAAGCTGGCATGAACAACGGTTGCTCAGCAGAGGTGATGAACCCGTCCGGTATTCTGGAACTGATAAAGGAGAAGTGAGCCCGTCGGCCCGGAGAAAGGCAGGATGAAATAGCCATGGACGATTTTGAGGAGATGCTCGCCAGAGAGATGATGGACCCTGCGTTCAAATCCGAATGGGACGCCATTGATCCGGTGTTCCAGATTACGCAGGCTATTATCAAGTGGGAATCGGAAAGCGGCTGTACCAAGGAGCGGCTCGCAGAAGCCGCTGGAATCAGTAAGGGGAATATCAGCAAGTTAGAGAACGGAACAGCTAATCCGTCCCTGCGCACCCTTAAACGGCTTGCCGCCGGTATGGGGATGAAACTGCGGATTGAGTTCCTGCCCATGTGAATCGAATACAGAGAAGCGGAGCGGCGAAAGCTGCCCCGCTTTTCCTATGTCCTTTGGACTTTCCGCAGGACAATCCTGCGGAAAATCCGCACGTAATATTGCGGACACAAGCCAAAAAATAGCTTGGAATACCTGCAAAAATGCTTGTCCGCCGGACTGTCACGCGGACATTCCGCGGAAAATCCAGCGTAACCGTCACCGTAACCTTATTTATTAGCCCTCCTCTCCGTGCGAGAAGCTCGGATTTCCTCGTTGATTTCCTCCAGCGTCATTTCAGGCATATCAGACGCCTCACGCCGCAACGCATCAATGGCATCACGGGCTTCAGACCTGGTCAGTGTGGTACTGGGAAGAACAGCAGGGAAAGGCAGTCCCCGTACCATGCGGGTTCTCTCCATGAACATACGAAACGCGGTATTCAGGTCCATACCAAGAGCCTCATAAATGGCAACGCAGTCATCCCGTAAGGTTTTATCTGACCTGAACTGGTTAAGCACCTGATCTCCCATAATTATCCTCCAATCACAGTATCAACTACAAAATGATTTGTTTTGTAGTTATAGCATATCAAATTCATATTTGAAAGTCAATATAAAAAAGTGAGTCCTGCAAACAAAAATTAAGCCCTAAATGAAATAAGACAACAAAAATTGTAGCCTAAGAAAAAGGGCAAGACAAAATGGCCGGGGACGGGATTTCCAGTCTGAATTGCGAAATGCAGAAGGAGATTATACCTGAGCCGCGTTTTGGGCGTCGAACGCCTCAAGGCATTCCTTTACGCGGGCGTAGGGAAAACGCATAAAGGTCGTACCCTGTTACAGTTTGTTCAATTGTTTTTGCAGTTGTTCCGTGATTTTCGCTCTCTCCTCAGCGTCGGATGTACTGCTCATTCGCTCGATTGCCGCATCTCTGTCCGCCGCGGCCTGTTCCGTCCAGGCCTTGAAGTCGTCTCTGCTCAGGTTTCCTTTCATAAAACGGGCGTAGTATTTTTTGTAGGCCCGCTTATAGAGCTTCCACGCCTCCTCCTCCTGGATTTTCTTCTCAAAGACTGTCCGAGCCCCCGCCTCCCGGCAGGTCCTCCCGTCCTCGCCCGGCGCAGTGCGCTCACAGTACATCGCCCGATCTCCAGACTCATGCAGGAACCAGTTGCCGCATAAACGGCACTGTCTCGGTGCGTTTCCCTTGAGGATCGCCTTTCCCAATTCTACATACAGAAAGTCCCGGAGTGATGAAAATATATATCGCTCTGCCGGTACGGGGCCAACATCCAGCGTGAGGAACCCGTAACCTACCAGACAATCGGCGGGGCCCGCCTTAGGGATGTCCGAACCGCTTTTCACATGGGCATAGGGCTTCAGGCTGCCGCCGAAGTCCTTCAGAAAGGCCGCCAGTTCCTCTGTCAAAGCATCATCATCGGCAGATGCTGTGAATCCCTCGCCAGCAAGGAAGGCTGTCGCAGCCTCGCCATATTTGAACGGCCCAACCGCCCCAATCCAGTAGCTGTCTTCAATAAAGTCAACGGTAATCGGGAAGGTCAACTCAGGCAGATCCATAGAAATCTCCTCCAAAATAGACTATAAAAATACTTTTAACTATTGACAATGCGGCTGTGATGTGATATTCTATTAGTAGACTATACACCTGCTGAGATTAATAGTCAATACATTTGGGTGAGTTTTTTGAGAAATGGAGGATACTTATGGGAAGTAAAATGAACACGGTACCTTTGGCGACGACGCTCGCTGGCCTTACACTGGTATGTTCCCTCTGCTTTATGCTTGCGGTCCCGACCTTTGCAGCGGAACAAATGGAGCAGAGAATTGCCGCAGACTATGTGCAGGAGCAGGGCATCATGGCGGGGGACCGGAACGGGGACCTGAACCTGAGTGCCGCCCTGACCCGCGCGGAACTGGCCGTTTTAACCACCCGGCTTTGCAACGGAGAAGAAGTGTTGATGGCCAATACCGACTACTACGCTCGGGGCTGCAGGTTCAATGATGTCCCCGAGTGGGCCAAGCTCTATGTGGGCTACTGTGTGCGCAGAAATCTGGCAACCGGCTATGACAAACTCCACTTCGGCGCATTTGACCCGGTGACTCCGGCATCCGCCTGCACTGTGCTCCTGCGTGCCCGAGGCATCGAGGACGACTACGGCTCCGTCTGGAGCTACAACACCGCCGTATCCTACGCCGCCAGCCTAGGCTGGATCGACCGGCCTGCCGACGCCGCCGCTGCTATCACCCGCGGGGATGTGGCCGTGCTGATCTACCGGGCCATGACCGGCTCCCGACCCGTAGCCGCGCAGAGTACAGGCACCGGAGAAGGCTACCTCACCAACGGGGAACCCATCACCGAGGAAAACGTGCTGGAGCTCCTGCATGAAGTCGAAACGGACTGGCCGACCGGAACTGTCTGGGGCACACACAGCACTCCCGGTACACACAAGAACGAAGTGCCGAGTACTGCCGCCAACCAAGTCATGAAGCACTACCGGGTCAGCGGGACCTACGCCTGCGGCGGCTATGCCAGCATGGTCAGCTCGCTGGTGTTCGGCAACGATGCCAATCCCGCCCGCCAGGTGACAGACCTGTCCCAGATCCGGCCCGGTGACATCCTGTTCCTCATCCGCAACGATAATGGCAACCTCTGGCACGTCATGGTGGCGCTGGAATCTCCCAACGACATGAACGCGTTCCACTGTACCGACGGCAACAACGGCGGGCAGGTCTACTGGCCAGACCCCCAGAGCCCCTACAGCCGGGAGAACCTGGACTGCTTCGGAACAGAAGGCAAAACATACCGCATCGAGGCCTGGACCAGGTACCCTGAGAATGTGCCGTATACCGGCGAGAGTATCAATGCGTGGAGCTTATAGATGGCAGGAGAAGCCGAATGTCTTAAGTCTGCGTATAAGTCTGCGTATAACGCAGACTTGATTTTCCTTGCTTTACATTACGCATACGTATAATGTAGACTAAGATATACTTCACGTTATACGCAGACTTTAAGTCTACGTAACGAGCGCAGAAATGATTGCGAGAGAGTGATCCGCTGCTTGTAGTGGACCGGCCAGCAGGTATGCCTGCTGGCCGTATTTTATTATGCGCAGCTTTTCGCCGCTTTAGGAATCCAACTGGGGTGGGGGGCAGGGTGTTTTGCATCCAGCGCCCTTTTTTGTGATTTTTTTGACCGGGGAGGGGGTATCAAAAGCCCCTGGAAATCTACATGTATTATGGGGGGGACACCGCCCCACAAATCAATACAAAGGAGATTGAAGAGTATGGAACCTGATTATTTCAACAAAGGGAGCCATTGGCTTCTGGACGCAATTTGCGAGGTGGAGGACGCGGCACTGCAGCTCCGGAAGTATGCTGCCTCCGTACTGCCGCCGGAATCCAAATACAGTCGGTTTGATCCGCCTCCGGCCGTAGCAGTTGACGTCCGGTTTACACCGGAGGGGTGGCTGACGGTCACATTGCCGGAGATCCTTCCCAAGCGGGGAAAAGACGACCGGGGCAGATTCCTCGGCTATTATCTGGCCAATGCTGTCTACACGTTCCGGGAGAAAAATGAGACGCCCAAATTTCAATCCTGTGTGCTGGTCTATGAGTTCATCTACGATAAAAACCGCGGCCGTCGGTTCATCGACCACGACAACCTGGAGCTGAAGCACTGCCAAGACATTCTGGAGGCACACTTTCTCACCAACGATACCTCTGCTCTATGTAATGCATTCCTGTGCAGCCACCGCGGGGAAAAGGACAGCACGCGTATCTGGATCTTGGAACCGAAGCAGTTCCAATCCTGGCTGGAGACCTACTCAGAGTACTGGATGTGACCACCGAAAAACTGACATATACAGATCTTAAAATGATACCTATTTCTGCATTCTCGAGAGGGTAGGTTTTCGGTGGAGTTTTTTCAGGAGCGAGGCCCTGTTTTCAAGGGTTTCTGTGTCTTTCGCTGAACGGGGGTTGCTGTGGTGTGGAGCAAAAGAGGCCGAAGCCGGCAGCCTCAAAATAGGTGCGAGATCTCAGCGGCCCGCGTTGTCAGGATGGGCAGTCTCCGCAGTCTCATCTCAGGTGTGCGGGGCCTCATGGAACAGTGACAAAAGAGAAAGGAGTTATCTTGTGATGCAGTTGAAGAATGGACAATGGGGAATGACCCTGCTAAAGATAGTTGGATTGTGTGGGGAGTTTCCAGTACGGCTGGTACGTGAGATGGGCGGGTATTATGACTATCGCAGGCGGATCATAATAGAGCTGGTACATGAGGGGTACCTGAAGGAGCGGCGCATGAAAGGATATCAGAGGAAGATTGTCCGCTCCCTGAGCCTGACAGAGAAAGGAAGGCTCCAGATCCGGCGCGTGGACCCGGGGACAGAGGGGCTCATCCGCAGGCATGTGTTTTCCCCCGAAGACGGCCAGGGAGATTGGAAGAAAACGCTGCGCCTCCATCGGAGTGCCGCCTGCTTTATAGCGGCACTCCGTCTGGGTGCTGTCTGGCGGCCAGGACGTGAAAAGGAGTCAGCGCCGGATGACCAGCTGGTTTACTACGGCGCGTATGAATTCCACCACTTACATGGCAGCGACAGCAAAGGCTCCCGGGTATCTGGTGTTTTCCTGCAGCGGGATGCTTACTTCCCGGTCTGCTGGCTCGGTACACACAATATGTTTTGGAACCAGGAGGTCGAGCAGAACTTCTGCGCGCAGCTGCGGAGCAGTCCGATATGCGGACACAGGACCTACGGCGGACATATCCTGCTGGGGGAGGACTGGTCCCTGGCGGAAAATCTGGTCCTCCACGGGATCAACCCCCGTACACGGCTGATCCGGCTCAGAGACGAGAGCCGCTTTTACTATACCACTCTGGATCAAAGCGGCCTGGCTCTGCTGAGGCTCGTCCTGGACCCGTATGCTTTGTATCACTTTCAGAAAACGCTCTACACTCATGGGGTATGCGCCCCCAGCCCCTGTCCGGACTACCTGTTTGATCTGGGGAGCATCGCGGAATTTTACGAGCTGCCAAATTTAAGGCGTTTTTCAATCAGGCCGGCGGAAGGGCACTTTTTCGACTTCCAGAGTAAAGCCATAGAGCGCATCAACAACATGGGCGTCAAGATCGTATCTATCCCCAGCAGTTGGCTGTGGACGAACCAGGAGGACTGAACCTCTGTTGTCCAGATGCAGGAACGGCATCGCCGATATGGGCAAGAACTGTAGTATATGCAAGGATTTTAACGTCATCAATGTCCGAATGTAAGCTTTGACCTGAGCCCATTTTCTGTATCCAAAGGCGCTGGCATTCGCATAAAAAGTGTGGGGAAGTACAATACTTCCCCACACTTCTGAAGTTGAAGCTTTTAAGTTCCAAGCCCTAACATTTTAAATTCTTGTTCCTGTTCACATTAAATCAATCAAGCAAAATTTTTCGCAGAGTTGGCCCATCAATGAGTATATACAACAGCCTAAATTTAGTCCAATTATACAACATAAAACCATTTGTTGCAACAGGTATTTTATGGGATTTACCACTGGAAGAATCTATGTCTGGGACTTCTAAACTCCATTTCACTCAAAATCTGCTGCACCATAAGAATTATCGCAGTCAAATGCATCGTCATCGGATTGAATGAACCCGCTATAATTAAGCTGGCACGACCTATATTGGAGGAATCTAACTATGGCAAGAAAAGGCGAAAATATCTTTAAGCGCAAGGACGGACGCTGGGAAGCCCGCTATATCAAGGGCTATGAGCTTTCCGGTAAGATCAGGTACGGATTTTGCTACGGCAAAACTTACAAGGAGGCTAAAGAAAAGGTCACGAAGTATAAGGCAGCCATCTTGAACAATACGCCCCTGCCTGTGACGAATAACCGTCACAGGCTTGCTTTTTTCTGTGAAGAGTGGCTGTGCTCAGAAAGAGGAAAAGTGAAAGAATCTACCTATGTTAAGTACGACTCCATCATGAAAAAGCACATACTTCCCAAGTTGGGTGGGTGTTTCCCGCAGGGATTCAGCACACAACTTGTGGTGCGGTTCACACAGGAGTTGCAGGATGAGGGCCTCTCTGCCAAAACGGTCCGGGATATCCTTGTGGTGCTGCACACGATTCTAAAATATACCGCGGGGCAGTATCCCGGAATTTTCCCAGCTGTGGAGATCACATACCCAAAGGAGCATAAAAAAGATGTCCGTGTCCTCGACCTAGAAGAACAGCAACGATTGATTGACTATCTTCAGGAGGACACGGACACCTGTAAATTTGGTATCCTGCTGGCCCTGCTGACAGGACTGCGGATTGGAGAACTCTGCGCTTTGCGATGGGAAAACGTTTCTCTGCGGAATAAGACGATCCACGTGGCAGCTACTATGCAGCGGATCCGGGATGTGGACTGTACCGGCGAGGGGAAAACGAAGGTCATCATCGGCATGCCCAAAAGCGACACCTCGATTCGGACGATTCCTCTCACTGACGATGCAGCCAGACTGTGTGGGCGCTTTGATCCTCATCGCCCGGCCGCATATCTTTTGACCGGTACAGAGCGGTTCATGGAACCAAGGTTGGTGCAGATACGGTTGGCGAAGTATACGAAGGAGTGCGGCCTGGAGGGGGTCCACTTTCACACGATCCGACATACATTTGCCACCCGCTGTGTGGAGGCGGGGTTTGAAATTAAGAGCCTGTCGGAAATCCTCGGCCACGCCAATACCTCTGTCACGCTGGACCGTTATGTACACTCCTCTATGGAGTTGAAACGGGCAAACATGGACAAGCTGGCAGCCATGGGGCTCGGGATTAGCAGTCACACTTTTTAGTCAAACTGGGATGTGCCCAGCAGTTGCTTTGTTTAGAAACCCAGTCATTGCAAGGCAAACGCCAGGCGGGGCAAGGGGCATTTCCAGCAAAATACGTTGATGGGCCAACTCTGCGAATCACCGGCCGAAGAATTCAAGGAGCTGGCCCTATGACTGTTAGGCAGTACCAAGGATACCAGATACAGCCACATTTTATACAACGCATTGGAACGAGTGGGGATGTAATGTGAGTGAGATAGTCAGGCAATAGCGCCCCTTGACAGGCATACTCCCCACGTTTATTCCAGGGCTCATTTGATCCTGAAATGAAATTAGGGGGAGGCGTTGCCTCCCCCTTTCGTGGGGGTACCCCCACGAAAAACACTGCCAGCAAAAAAGAATTATGGAAAAGGGCACATCTGGGATTTTAGTAAGGAAGGGGTAAGGGGCCGTGTTGACTGAAATTGTTAAAACTGAACAAGACGCCCCGGCATCCGCAAATTGGAGCTACCCCCGGGAGACCGGATTTCGGATGACTTTGGATGATGTGGAGCGGTTTCTGGATGCCGAGAGGAACAAGGGCTGGACTGCTATGACAGTGAAGCGCTATCGGTCCGCACTGGAGCGCATGTATCAGGATCTGCCGGCGGAAAAACAAATTCAGCGAGGGACCCTGGTGCAGTGGAGAGAGGAGCTACTGGACAATGGCTTTGCTCCATCTGGCATCAACTTGATTTTCTCGGCATGTAATAAATTTCTGGATTTTGTTGGGCACAGGGAATGCCAGGTGGTGGATCAATTACCTATTGGGGATAAACTCCAGCCAGAGCTCACAAGAAACGAGTACCTGCGTCTGCTCCAGACGGCAAAGCAGCTGGAGCAGGAACGCATCTACATGCTAGTGAAAGTATTCGGCTCCATAGGCCTGCGCATCCAGGACCTGCCTCTGTTGACAGTAGAGGCAGTCCGAGAGGGAAAGCTTACCTCCATTGTTGGAAGCAGGAGGCAGACGGTCCGAATCCCAAAATGCCGCCGGGAGGAACTGCTGGACTACGCGAGGCGGAGCGGCGTTTCGTCCGGCCCGATTTTTGTGGGGCGGAACGGTCAGCCTTCCAACCGCTCTGAAATAGCCGTGAACCTACGTAAGCTGGGTGAGTCGGCCCAAATCCCAGCGGGGAAGGTGACAGCCCGCACTCTGCGGAAACTGTGTGGCCAGACCCGCGCCAATATCGAGGCGAATATGGATCTCTTGGTGGAGCAGGCTCTGGAACGTCAGTTGGAGCAGGAGGAACTCACTGTGGGGTGGGACGTATAAAAGAGGAGTGCTCAGCCTAAACAGCATAGAGTGGAACACGACTCGGCAGCAGACAGAAACTTGAATTGCCTGTCCCATGCTACTGCCCGTCTTGCGTAGGGGTAACTGCTACGTAAAGTAGCTATGCGGATAAACGGAGGATTTACATAGGTATGTCCCAGTTTTCCATGTCATTCATAGACTTGTACGTAAAACGGGTGGAGAGGACAGAATATAATGAGCAGTTTTTATTTCTCGCTGGCCCCTGCATTTTGACCCCAATAAGCGAACGAAAGGACAGCAGCTTCACCCTTTCGCGGGGATACCATCATGAAAAGTATTGCCTGTATTAAGGGAAAACTTACGATGGGGCGAAAGAATGAAAATCGTAATTAATGCTTTACAGTATAAACAGAATAGCTCCGGAATTGGTGTCATGATTCGTGAATTGTTCGGGAAATACGCAATCATTACAGAACATCCCTGCCAGGTGATTCTTGCGCATGATAGCCCAGATTTTCCCGCGGGAGAAACTGTGACGCTTATTCGCTCTCCATGGAATCACGGCCAGGGGCTGAGACGGATTCTTTTTCAGACTGTTCAGTTGGGACTGGAATACTGCCGGGATGCTGTTCTGTTGACCACGGATTCTAAGACACCTTTCTTTCTCCCCACAAGTTGTAAACTGGTACCGCTTGTGACTGATTTAGCTGTGTTCCGCCTGCCAGAGACCTACAAAACATCCAGAGTGCTTTTATGGCAGACTCAGTACCGCTATATTCTTCGAAGGGCGGACCTGTTTTTGACCATCTCTGAATTTACCAAACAGGAAATGACAAAAATATTGGGCATTCCATCTGAGAAGATTCGCGTAGTGCCGATGGCGTGTTCAGAGCAAATGAAGTGCATTACAGACACCACCTGCCTTGCCAGGATGAAGAAAAAATATCACATAGGTGATGATTACATTCTCTTCGTAGGCAACATGAACCCGAGAAAGAACCTAAAGCGTATCATCTGTGCATTTGACCTGCTCAAAGAGAGGACAAACCTGCCACAACAGCTTGTGATTGCAGGGGAACAGGGCTGGAAATTCGACCGGGGGAAGGTATTGGAAGATGTAAAACATCGGGAAGACATACTGTTCACAGGATTTGTCCAAGATGAGGATATGCCCGCCCTATATTCAGCGGCGGCGCTGTTTGCTTTTCCCACCATATACGAGGGATTCGGTATCCCTGTCATCGAGGCACAGTCATGTGGTACTCCTGTAGTGACCTCAAATAGCTCTGCCCTGCCAGAAGTTGTGGGGGACAGCGCAGTGCTGGTAGATCCGTTGGACCCGGAAGATATCTGCCGCGGGATGCGTTTGGTGCTGGAAAACCGGGAACTGGCTGAGCAGTTGATGCAGAAGGGTGCTGAGAACGTCAAACGGTTTTCCTGGGGGACATCCGCGCAGTTGTTGGATGAGATTATCGAAGATGAGGTGTTCCACCATGGACATACAGGACATATACCGACGTTGGGTGACAACAGTCAGGGATAAAGAGCTTGTTGCGGAGCTGGATGCTATTGCAAAGGATAGAGTTGCCATCGAGGATCGATTCTATCGGAATCTGAAGTTCGGCACTGGTGGCCTGCGAGGTGTTTTAGGCGCTGGAACAAATCGGATGAACTGTTACATGGTAGCGAAAGCCAGCCAGGGGTATGCCAATTATCTGAACAAGACGCTGAATCAACCATCTGTCGCTATTGCCTATGATAGCCGTATCCACTCAGATTTGTTTGCCAGAACAGCGGCGGAGGTTTTTGCGGCCAACGGGCTTAGAGTTTACATCTATCCAAGACTCATGCCAACCCCTGCGCTGAGTTTTGCGGTGCGGGATTTAAAGTGCAGCGGCGGTATTGTCATCACGGCCAGCCACAACCCGGCGAAATATAACGGTTACAAGGTGTATGGGTCGGATGGCTGCCAGATAACTACTCAAACGGCTCGGGCCATTCAGGAAGAGATTGATCTGATAGACCCATTTGATGATGTGAGACAGGTAAACTACAGTGAGGCATGGAAAAATGGGGCAATCTCTTATATCGGAGAAGACACTGTGGACCGTTACCTCCAGGCAGTAGGTGCTGCCTCAGTCCTGCCTGCGGATGTGCCCCGGGACGTGGCTATCGTCTATACCCCATTAAACGGAACGGGGGTCTCCTGCGTACCCCAGTGCCTACGTGAGCATGGTTTCACCAATATCACCATACCTACCGAGCAGGAAACGCCGGACGGAAGGTTTCCTACCTGCCCTTATCCAAATCCAGAGGTAAAGGAAGCAATGGAGATAGGGTTGCATTGGGCGGAGCAGACGGGGAGCGATTTGTTACTGGCTACTGACCCTGACTGTGATCGGGTTGGGACGGCAGTGAAAACTGGTGATGACTATACCTGCATCAGCGGGAATGAGATGGGTGTCCTGCTACTGGACTTCATCTGTAAAATGCGTCAGGAGCAGAGAACGATGCCCCCAAACCCTGTAGCAGTGAAAACTATCGTTACTACTCCCATGGCAGCAAAGATTGCGGAACACTACGGAGTAGAATTACAAAATGTCCTGACTGGTTTCAAATTTATTGGAGAGCAAATTGGCCTGATGGAGCAAAAGGGCGAAGCGGAAAGATACATCTTCGGCTTTGAGGAGAGTTGTGGTTACCTCAGCGGTAGCTATGTCCGGGATAAAGACGCAGTAAACGCATCGCTCCTCATCTGTGAAATGTTTGCATATTACAAGTATCAGGGAAAGTCTCTAGCCGATGTGCTGGATGAGCTATACAGAACCTATGGATTCTATGAGAGCCGACTTCTGTCTTTTACCTTCGAGGGGGTCAGTGGTATTGCAAAGATGCGATCCCTCATGGAGAGTCTGCGTAAAAATCAGCCCAAAGAGATCGGCGGTTTTCCAGTGGAGCGCTGTATAGATTACCAGAGTGAGAGCATGGATGGCCTGCCCAGATTCGATATGTTGCGTTATCTTTTGCCCGGTGACATGGAGGTCACAGTGCGGCCCTCCGGGACAGAACCAAAACTGAAGGTATACCTTGCAACGGTTGGAAGAAGTTCGACAGAGGCTCGGAAGACAGCAGACATTGTCAGCCGCTATTTTGAGAAGTGGGCCAAGTCATGAAAGTTGCATTAGAACTACAACCATGCTGTGGGAAACGGTCAGGGATTGGGGTATATACCTACGAGTTGGCTAAGCGTCTGGAGAATCGGGACGACTTGGAGTTCTGCGGTAATCTGTTCAACTTCATGGGGAGTAAGGACGTTACGACCGCGTTGTCCGGAATTACCATGCCTGTCCGGGAGAATCGGCTGTTTGCCTACGGAGTCTACCGCCGTATCTGGAAGTTGATACCCATCCCGTACCAGTTCTTGTTTCCGGGCAGCGTGAATTTGAGCATCTTTTTTAACTACATTGTTCCTCCCCACGTCAGCGGAAAGGTCATTACTACGGTCTTTGATATGACCTATTTGCGCTTTCCAGAGACGATGGCTCCCAGTAATTTGAGAAGGCTCCGCTCTGACATGGAATACAGCATAGAACGTAGTGATCATATCGTTACAATCTCCAAATTTTCCAAGAGTGAAATTGTAGAGCTTCTAGGCGTACCAGAGCAGCAAGTTTCGGTTGTGCCCTGTGCTCCTTCTCTTTCGACAAGAGCAAAGAGCCATTCCGTTCTTCCTGAAAAGTGGGATATCAGGAAACCGTACCTTTTATATTTGGGGACAATTGAACCGAGGAAGAACCTGGCGCGCCTGTTAAGGGCGTTTGCTGCTCTGAAAAAAGAGGAAGAGTTTCCCCACCAATTGGTCCTGGCCGGGGGAAAGGGATGGACGAATGAAGAAATATTTCGTCTGGCATCTGGGATGCAGGATGTCATATTTACCGGCTATGTCACGGAGGAAGAAAAGTACGCCTTGTACCAAAATGCGGACGCTTTTGTTTTTCCATCATTGTATGAGGGATTCGGAATCCCGCCTCTAGAGGCTATGGCCTTTGGTTGCCCTGTTATCTGCGCTGATGCTACATCTTTACCGGAGGTCGTAGGAGATGCTGCGGAATTGGTTGACCCACTGAACGAAACCAGTATTGCGCAGGGAATATGGAATGTAATTTCAAGCCGTTCCCGTTCAGATGAGTTGGTCCGACGGGGATATGAACAGACAGCAAAATATAACTGGGACTCGTCAGCAAAACAATTGACCAATATCTGTAAGGCAGTCCTGGGTGCGGAGTGAGTGATTTGGAATACACCCCGCTGCGTATGCGGCCCTGTTACAAAGAGTACCTTTGGGGCGGCGGCAGGCTGAAGAAGGAATTCAATAAGGTGGACGCGCCGGCAGTGACTGCGGAAAGCTGGGAACTGGCCTGCCATCCGGACGGTGCTTCCACCGTTGCGGAGGGGCCATTGGCCGGACTGACGCTGGCAGGACTGGGGGAACTGGATCGAATTGGATTCTGGGGCAGAGATTGTCAGGGCGGGGAGTTTCCCATTTTGGTGAAGCTCATTGACGCTGAACAAGGATTGTCTATTCAGGTCCATCCATCGGACAAAACCATTCTTCCGGGTGAGCGCGGCAAAGCAGAAATGTGGTACGTCGTGGACTGCGAACCTCAGTCTTTCCTGTATCTTGGTTTCTGTCGGCGTGTCACCCGGGCGGAACTGTTGAGCCGGGTTGCCGACGGGACGATTTGTAAGGTGCTAAACTGTGTGCCCGTGGCGCGGGGAGATGTGTTCTACATCATACCCGGAACAATCCACGCTATTGGTGCCGGAATCGTCATTGCGGAGATCCAGCAGAACTCCAACACCACTTTCCGGTTATATGACTACCGGCGAAAAGGGTTGGATGGAAACATTCGGCAGCTGCATTTAGACCGAGCGGCGGAGGTCATGTCCTATCAGCCCATCGTTCCGCGTGAGTGCCGGGCCAACTGTACGGCATCCTTCCCGGAGTTTACGATGACTGAAATGTTCTCCTGCCAATATTTCCGTTCCTACCGGGTGGATGTGCATAAAGAGGTGGAACTACGGTGTGATGGGCATTCGTTCCAACACCTTTTATGCGTAGAAGGAGATGGGGTCATCTCCGCAAACGGTGTGAAGTATCCGTTTCGCCGGGGCGACTCATTTTTCCTCCCGGCGGCGATGGGAGAATATCGAATAGAGGGCGCACACAGAGTGCTGCTCTCTCGGATATGAGAGGAAGACCAACATGAAGAAAACTGCGCTTATCATGGCTGGCGGCCTGGGTGAGCGGTTTTGGCCCAGAAGCCGGAAGGTATTACCCAAACAGTTTCTGTCACTTTCCGATGACGGGAAGACGATGATCCAGTTGACTGTGGAGAGGGTCCGGCCATTGGTGGATCCGGCGGACATCTACATCGTCACAAACAGGGACTACCGGCACCTGGTTTTGGAACAGATCCCAGATATTCCAGAGGCAAATATCCTGTGCGAGCCGGTAGGAAGAAATACCGCTCCTTGCATCGGCCTGGGTGCCGTACATATGGAAAAGAAGTACGGGGACGCGGTGATGATAGTGTTGCCCTCGGACCATATGATCCAGTACGAATCCATTTTCCTGAGCGCTTTGGAGGACGCCTGCGCCATCGCAGAGCAGGGACCCTTAGTAACGCTGGGGATTACGCCGGACAGCCCAGAGACCGGATACGGGTACATCAAGTTCCAGCCGGAGAGGACGCTGGGCCGGGCGTTCGCTGTGGAGCAGTTCGTGGAGAAGCCGGACCAAGAGACGGCGAAGGGCTACCTGGCGTCCGAGCAGTACCTGTGGAACAGCGGGATGTTCGTCTGGAAAATATCCACTATTTTGGCAAACTTGAAGCAGCATTTACCTGACACCATGTCTGGGTTGCGCGCCATCCAGGCCGCCATCGGTACGCGGGAGGAGCAAGCGGTTCTGGAGCGGGAATTCCAAGCATTCAAATCGGAGTCGGTGGACTACGGCGTGATGGAAAAGGCGAAGAACATCTGCGTCCTTTCCTGTTCTTTCGGTTGGGATGATGTGGGTTCCTGGCTAGCAGTAGATAGGATGAAAAAATCCAACGAATTTGGAAATGTAGTGAACGGAAATGTGGTAGCGGTAGACACACGAGCGACTATCATTCAAGGCGGTGATAAGTTGATTGCCGCTGTGGGCCTGGAGAATATGATCGTAGTGGATACACCGGACGCTTTGCTGATTTGTGAAAAGGACCATGCAGGAGACATCAAAAAGGTGCTGGACCATCTGCGAATCTGCAACCATACTGAGTATTTGTAGAGGAAGGGCGGGGGTTATGAAACGAGCGCTTATTACCGGCATCACAGGCCAGGATGGTTCCTTTCTAGCGGAGTTGCTGCTGTCGAAAGGTTATGAGGTCCATGGCATCGTGCGCCGGGCATCCATCTCCCATACAGCTCGAATCGACCACATCCTGGACCAGATCAAGCTCCATTACGGCGATCTTACTGATTTTCAATCCATTATTCGGACCATAGATGAAGTTCATCCCGATGAGATTTACAATCTGGCGGCCCAAAGCCATGTGCAGGTGAGCTTTGATGTGCCGGAGTACTCCAGTGATGTGAACGCATTGGGGGTGCTGCGTATTCTGGAGGCTGTACACATGCTGGGGATGGATAAGATGTGCCGGATCTACCAGGCATCCACCTCAGAATTGTACGGCAGAGTGGAAGAGACACCCCAGCGGGAGACTACACCGTTCCATCCGTACAGCCCCTACGCCATTGCCAAGCAGTACGGCTACTGGATGGTGAAAGAGTACAGGGAGGCCTATGGGATGTTCGCGGTGAATGGCATCCTGTTTAACCATGAGTCAGAGCGACGCGGAGAGAGTTTTGTTACCCGCAAGATAACCAGAGCCGCCGGTCGTATCGCCTGCGGCCTTCAGGATAAGCTTCAACTGGGCAACTTGGACAGCAAGCGTGACTGGGGATACGCCAAGGACTATGTGGAGTGTATGTGGCTGATGCTCCAGCACAGTGTGCCCGAGGATTTTGTGATTGCTACCGGTGTGCAGCACACGGTACGGGAGTTTACCACTTTGGCCTTTGCCCACGACGGGATTGAGTTGGAGTGGCAGGGCAGTGGGTTGGATGAGAAGGGTATTGATACCTCCACCGGCAGGGTGCTGGTGGAGGTGGATTCCAAATGGTTCCGGCCCACTGATGTGAATGACCTGTGGGGCGACCCTGCTAAAGCTAAGAAAGTATTGGGCTGGAATCCGCAGAAGACCAGCTACAAGGATCTCTGCACCATCATGGCAGAGTATGATCTTCGGTTGGCTAGAAAAGAGGCGGAGCAGTTGTGAAGTCGCTGACAACTGGGCACCGGTCCGCATAAGCTGCACAGATAGGGCTGTGAGCGGCCATGACATCGGGCTGACAGGATAAGCATCGAGAATCGACAATGTGTAGGGATGGGTGCCATGCTGAAGAAGCTGAAGCAGTATCAGTTCCTGTTTTGCGAACTCGTGAAACGGGACTTTACAAAGAAGTACAAGCGCACCGTCCTGGGTATGGGCTGGAGCATCCTGTCCCCTCTGATCAATCTGTTGATCATGTGGCTGATATTCGGTCATTTTTTCGAGAGCAACGTGGACCACTATGTTATCTATCTCTTTGCCGGACAAATGGTTTTCTCCTGCTTTACCGACGCCACTAATCTGGGAATGAACTCTCTGGTGGTCAACGCAGAGATTTTCACCAAAATCAATGTGCCGAAATATCTGTTTCTGCTCTCACAAAATGTATCGTCTCTTATCAACTTCGGACTGACGCTGATTATTTTCTTCCTTTTTACAGCAGTAGACGGAATCGCGATTACATGGAAGTTTTTCCTACTGGTTTATCCAGTGGTATGCCTGATCGTATTCAATGTGGGGATCGGCCTTATCCTGTCAGCGCTGTTTATGTTCTTTCGGGATATGCAGTACCTGTGGGGGATCGCGACCCAACTCATCATGTGGACGTCCGCTATCTTCTATAACATTGACGGCTATAGCCAGGCGGTGCAGTCTCTGTTTCTGCTCAATCCTATCTTCCTGTATATCCGCTATTTCCGCAGTATCGTTATCTACGGGACGATCCCTACCCCTCAGTACCATCTGCTGGCAGCAGCCTACTCGCTGATGGCCCTTGGAATCGGCGCATGGATCTACAGAAAGTACAACCACGAATTTTTGTACTATGTGTGAGGTCGCGATGAAGAGATTGATGATCAAGGCCGACCATGTCTCTATCCATTATAAGATAGGCGACTTCAAGAATATTGGGCTGAAGGAATATGTGATGCGGAAACTCACGCATCAATACTACGTGGAGAACTTTATGGCCGTGATGGATGTCTCCTTTGAACTTTATGAGGGTGACATGCTTGGCATCATTGGGGCCAACGGGGCGGGAAAGTCCACTCTGTTGAAGGCGGTGATCGGGGTAATGGAGCCCCGGGAGGGGTGCATCAAGCGGTACGGCAGTGTGGCCGCGTTGCTGGAACTGGCTAGTGGGTTCGATGGCGATCTGACTGTGAAAGAGAACACTTACCTGCGTGGGGCCATGTTGGGGTATACCAAGGCGTTCATGGACCAATCCTATGAGCGGATTCTGGATTTTTCGGAATTGAAGGACTTCGAGGACCGGACCTTCAAGCAGTTATCCACTGGGATGCAGTCACGGCTGGCTTTCTCCATTGCCAGTCTGGTCCAGCCTGAAATATTGATTTTGGATGAGGTCCTTTCCGTAGGCGATACCGCGTTCCAGGAGAAAAGCGCAGCAAAAATGAGAGAGCTCATCAACGGAGGCGCTTCAACAATACTGGTATCCCATTCATTGAACCAGATAAAAGAGCTTTGTAATAAGGTGCTATGGCTCCATAATGGCGAGCGGATCGCTTTTGGGGAAACAGAAAAGGTCTGCGGCCAGTATGAAGCATTTCAGACGGGGAAGTTAAGTATCGAGGAGGCACGCAGCAGTGAGTTCAAATAGAAAACCGCTGTGGCGTACATATTTGCCGCGCATCGCCCTGGTTCTGCTGGTGACTGGGATTATCGAGTGGTTTTATTTTGGTTTCCAACATATCGATTTTTCCGTATCGCTTTTCAGCAGCGGCGACGGCATAGGCGGGGTTTTGTCCGTCAAGGATCTCTTGATAGGCAGCAACAGCCTGAAAGGCTGGCCCTATTTCCAGGACCTTTCGGCCTATTCGGCTCGGTATGACGCGCTGTCGAGGATATTTAAGTTGTTTTGCGGGCTTTTCACGAAAAATGAAGAACTCGTGTTCAACATATATCTCTTCGCAATTCCACTTTTCAACGTGTTGGTGTGCTATCTGGTGCTGTGCCATTTCAAGATACGTGAATGGCTGGCCTGGTTAGCGGCATTGTCATTCGGGTTCTGCCCCTATGTACAGTACCGGATGGCAGGGCACTTCTCGCTTGCCGCCATAGAGTGCATCCCCCTCGCTTTTCTGCTGTGTGTTTGGTGTGTGGAGGATCCAAACTTTAACCAACTCGGCGAAGGATGGTGCAGATACCGCCGAAACTGGGCGTCATTGCTCTTCACATGGATGATCGCTAACAACGGCATGGTCTACTATCCGTTCTTCTCCTGCTTTATCCTTTGTGTGACTGCGTTGTGCCTGGTGTTGAAAGACAGGCGCACGGGCGCACTCTGGGCACCTTTGACCGTCATAGCGGAAATAGGGGGATGGCTCGCAGCCGGGTTTCTCCCCACTGTGTGGGGATACATACAAGGGTTCGGGAATGTTGCCATGCACGGGGCACACCGAACTGCGGCCGGCGCAATGTGGTACAGCCTTAGGATCAACTCTCTGTTGCTCTCCCCCAAAGGCTACGGCATTCCCGCGCTGAAGAACCTGGTGGACCAGTACCTGCAGTATGCAGCAGAGCATGACAGTTTTTATAACGAAAACGCGTATGCGTATATGGGTGTCGTCGCCATTGTAGGTTTCCTGCTGCTACTGGTGTGCGTTTTTTCCAGTCACATATGTGTCGATAGGAAAAAGCAATTGTATGGGCGCCTGTGGCTGTTATCCAGGGCGACGATTGGCATTTTACTTCTTAGTGTGCTCACTGGATTTGGGACCATCATCGGCGCTGTTATCACGGCGATGCGATGCTATAACCGAATTTCCCCATTTTTGGTTTTCTGTGGTATCTTTGCGGTCACTCTGTGCGTTGAGTTCATATTCCAGCACCGTATGCTCCAACAAAAGTCGAAAAAAGGGACGATGTTGAGAATAATGCTGTATGTTGCGATAGTTATATTCTTTTTCTATGGCTTGTGGGAGCAGCAGGGAGTTTACCTGTACTTTACGCGGGAATACGGGGAATCTACCCGGCAGGCATATGAGATAGATGATGCCTTTGTCCGGGAAATAGAGCAGGAGGCCGGAGAAGGTGGCATGATCTTTCAACTGCCTTATATGCGTTCTTTTGAGAACGGAATGACTGGGGATATCCCGGATTATGACCACCTGCGCGGCCTCCTACACAGTGATACGCTCAGGTGGAGCTATGGAGCGGCAAAGGGGTCAGAGAATGATATGTGGTATAGCGAGACCAGTTCTCTTCCGGCAGGCGAACTCGTTGAGGAACTATATGACCATGAGTTTTCTGGTATTTGGCTAAACCTGGACGGATATGCGGCGGAAGAGGGAGCGGAGCTGGAAGCTGAACTGTGCACATCGGCGCATTGCAGTGAGCCAATACGCTGTGGAGATGGACATACGATTTATATCCCGCTGGCAGGCCCAATTCGTTAAAGGGAAAGAGAGGACGCACCCATATGAAAACCGTCATTCTGGCTGGGGGGTACGGTACCCGGATATCGGAAGAGAGCCAATTCAAGCCTAAGCCCATGATCGAGTTGGGCGGGATGCCGATTTTGTGGCACATCATGAAACTCTATGGTCACTATGGCTATAACGAATTTGTCATCTGTGCCGGCTACAAGCAGCACATGATCAAAGAGTTTTTTGCTAATTATTTCCTACACAGTTCAGATGTTACATATGACTATACAGGCGGCAAAAACGAAGTGACGATCCATTGCAGCTCCATGGAGCCTTGGAAAGTGACTGTTGTGGATACTGGCCTCAACACGATGACCGGCGGACGGATTAAGCGGGTACAGCCATACATAGGGAACGAATCGTTTATGATGACCTATGGCGACGGCGTCTGCGATGTGAATATTGCAGAATTGGTGAAATTTCATCAATCCCATGGAAAAATTGCGACGCTGACTGCGGTACATATGGAGCAGCAAAAGGGTGTATTGGATATTGGTGGGGATAATGCCGTCAAGTCCTTCCGAGAGAAAAATTTGACGGATGGCGCTTCTATCAATGCTGGTTTTATGGTGCTTAACCCAGAGATATTTAATTACCTCGACGGCGATTCCTGCATCTTTGAGCGTGGACCGCTGGAGGCCCTCGCTGAAAAAGGGCAACTGATGAGTTATTCACACCGAGGCTTCTGGCAGTGCATGGATACAGGGCGGGAAAAAGAGCAGTTAGAAAAAATGTGGGCCAGTGGACAAGCCCCGTGGAAAGTGTGGTAATCATGAGAAAAATCGTACAACAGGACTTAGAACGCATCTACTCTGGCTTGAGCGCCGGGGAGCGCGCGCAATTCGCGGGCTCCACCATCCTCCTGACCGGCGGGGCTGGATTCCTAGGGTTCTACTTCATTCAGTTCTTCACACACTATCAGACGGAGCTGGGCATTAAAAAAGTGATCTGCTTAGATAACTTCCAGGTGGGCGAACCACAGTGGCTCAAGGAACTGAGTGAGAATGGCAAGGTAGAACTGCGCAGATTTAATGTCATCACCGACGATATTGCTACGGTTCCCGGTGCGGCGGAGGCGGACTACATTTTTCACATGGCTTCTATTGCCTCTCCCATTTTTTACCGAAAGTACCCCATCGAGACTCTGGACGCCAACATTTGGGGTCTGCGTGGCCTTCTGGACTTCTACTGCGAAAAGCCTATCCGCGGTCTGGTGTTCTTTTCCAGCAGCGAAATCTACGGTGATCCCACCCCTGAGAACATCCCTACCCCTGAGACCTACCGGGGAAATGTGGACTGTCAGGGTCCCCGGGCCTGTTACGATGAGGCGAAGCGGTTCGGGGAGACCATGTGCTACCTGTTCCATCAGAAGTACGGGATGCCTATCACCATCATCCGGCCTTTCAACAACTACGGACCCGGTATGCGGCTAAACGATGCCCGAGTCCCGGCGGACTTCGCCAACGCCGTGCGCCAGAACAAGGACATCGTCATGTTCTCAGACGGCAGCCCCACCCGAACCTTCTGCTATATCAGCGATGCCATCACCGGCTATCTTAAGGGGCTTCTCCACGCGCGGGAGGGCTTTGATGCATTCAACATCGGCATGGACAAGCCGGAGATTTCCGTCCGCCGACTCGCGGAGATATACACTCAGGCGGGCAAAGAGCTGTTTGGCTATACCGGACAGACGAAGTTCGCCGTCTCTGAGGACAAGGAATACCTCCAGAACAACCCCAACCGCCGCTGCCCGGTAATCGACAAGGCCCGGCAAACATTGCACTACGATCCGAAGGTGGACGTGGAGCAGGGCGTGCGCTACTTCTTGGAGTACATCCGGGAGAGCAAAGAGGAGGAGCTGGTATGGTAACGGTAGTCGGGTTGGGATTTGTAGGCCTGACCACGGCCCTGGGGTTTGCGGAGTACGGCCACAAGGTCTACGGGATCGAGGCCAACCCCGAGCGGCTGGACACCATCCGGCAGGGGGAGCTGCCTTTTCTGGAGCCCGGTCTGGATGAGGCGCTGACGCGCCACCTGGGGAAGAATTTCATTCCCACCTCCGACTGGGAGACGGCTGTGGCAGACAGCGAGTACATCTATTACTGCGTGGGCACCCCCTACGGGAAGGACGGCCAGGCGGACCTGACCTATCTGTACGGCGCCATCGAGCAGACGCTGGCGGCCATTCACGACGAGAAATACCGAGTGCTGGTGACCAAGTCCACCGTCCCGCCCTCCACCACCCAGAGCCGGGTGATTCCCTTCCTGGAGGAGCGTGGGGTGAAGATCCCGGAGCAGATGGGAGTTGCCAACAACCCGGAATTCCTGCGGGAGGGCCACTGCTGGGACGACTTTATGAATGCGGACCGCATCGTTCTTGGCGTCAGCGATCCCCAAAGCGAGGAGAAGCTCCGTGCGCTCTATGAAAACTGCGGCTGCCCCGTCTACGCAGTGTCCCTGAACACCGGGGAGTTCATCAAATACCTCTCCAACACCAGCCTGGCCTGCCTCATCAGCTTTTCCAACGAGATGAGCGTGGCCGCGGACGCAATCGGCGGCATCGACGTGGCAGAGGCCTTCCGCATCCTGCACTTGGATGACCGGTGGCAGCATGGCGGCATCCGGGCGTACTTCTATCCCGGATGCGGCTATGGAGGGTACTGCCTGCCCAAAGACACCAATGCCTTCTATGCGGTGGCCAAGAGCAATGGCTTCGACGGTGCGATTCTGAAGAATGTGATCGCCACCAACGACGCCATGCCGGAGATCACCGCTAAGCGAATCATGGAGAGGGCAGGCGAGGACCGGAGCGTGTGCATCGCCATCCTGGGGCTGTCCTTCAACGCGGGCAGCGACGACGTACGGGATGCGCCCAGTGCGAAGATCATCCGACAGCTGAACGACCACGGGTATAGCAACATTGTGGCCTATGACCCGGTGGCGATCGGCGAGTTCCAGAAGCACTACCAGGTGGACTGCCGCTATGCGGGCAGCTATGAGGAAGCGCTGGCGGAGGCGGATCTGGCTGCCATCACCACGGCCTGGCCCATGTTCAAAGACATAAAGGAAAAGACCGACAAGCCCATCGTGGACTGCCGGTACATACTTTGAGGAGGACAAAAAATGCGGACGACTGACGAGATTCGACAGGATATCCTGTCGCTGGTGCGTGAATATACCGAGGCGGAACAGCAGGAAAAGCAACCCTTCCGCCCTGGGCAGAGGATTCCCTACTGCTCCCGGGTCTATGACGCGGAGGAGCGGGTAAACCTGGTGGATTCGGCCCTGGAGTTCTGGCTGACTGCGGGTCGGTTCTGCGAGGATTTTGAACAGAATTTTGCCCGCTACCTGGGGGTAAACCACGTCGCCGTGGTCAATTCTGGCTCGTCTGCCAATCTGCTGGCGTTTATGACGCTGACTTCTCCGTTGCTGAAAGAGCGGGCCATTCGCCGGGGAGACGAGGTTATCTGCGTGGCTGCGGCTTTTCCCACCACCGTGACACCCATCGTGCAGTTTGGGGCAGTTCCCGTTTTCCTAGATGTCGAGCTGGGGACCTACAACATCGACGTGGGCAGGCTGGAGGAGGCCCTCTCAGAGAAAACCAAATGTATCTTCCTGGCCCACAGCCTTGGAAATCCTTTTGATCTGAAAACAGTGAAGGACTTCTGTGACAAGCACAATCTGTGGTTGATTGAAGATAACTGCGATGCATTGGGAGCGGAGTTTGATGTAGGTTACGGATTCCAGAAAACCGGTACCATCGGCGACTTGGGGACCTCCAGCTTTTATCCTGCCCATCACCTGACTATGGGTGAGGGCGGCGCTGTCTACACCAATAACGACTTGCTGGGGCAGATCATGCTTTCCATGCGGGACTGGGGCCGGGACTGCGTGTGCCCTCCGGGAAAGGACAATACCTGCATGCACCGCTTTGACAGTCAGTATGGAGAGTTGCCCAAGGGTTATGACCACAAGTATGTGTATTCTCATCTGGGCTATAATCTGAAGATCACCGATATGCAGGCAGCAATAGGTTGTGCTCAACTGAAAAAAGTGCCTGGTTTTGTCCAGAAGCGCCGGGAGAATTGGCAGACTCTGAAGGATGGATTGTCTGGCCTGGAGGATCGGCTGATCCTGCCTTACTATGAGGAGAACGCCAGGCCCAGCTGGTTCGGATTCCTGATGACAGTTCGAGAAGGACTGAACCGGGATAAGGTCGTGCAGTACATCGAATGTAAGGGTGTGCAGACCCGGATGTTGTTTTCCGGCAACCTGCTGCGTCAGCCCTGTTTCGATGAACTGCGTCAGGCTGGAAATGGCTACCGTGTGGTAGGTGAGCTGACTAATACGGACCGCATCATGCGGGATACCTTCTGGGTGGGAGTGTACCCGGGAATGACGGATGAGATGTTGGATTATATGGTAAAGACGATTTGCGAAGCGGTGTCACGCTAAGCTACAAAGAGAGGATTAGTTGGGAGGATGACTATGAAAACTATTATTACAGCGGAGATTGGGATCAATCACAACGGGGACCTCGCTTTGGCCAAAAAGCTGATTGACGTTGCTGTCGAGGCGGGCTGCGACGCAGTGAAGTTCCAAAAGCGTACGATTAATAAAGTGTATACCCAGGAGTATCTGAATCAGCCGCGGGAGAGCCCTTGGGGCACCACGCAGAGGGCGCAGAAGGAAGGCCTGGAATTCGGCAAAGAGGAATATACCGAGATCGACCGGTATTGCAGAGAGAAAGGAATCGAGTGGTTTGCCTCCGCGTGGGACGTTGACTCTCAGATTTTCCTCCGGCAGTTTGACTGCAAATACAACAAGGTTGCATCCGCCATGCTGACAAATGACGAACTGCTCACAGAGATCGCTAAGGAGAGAAAGTACACGTTCATTGCCACCGGCATGAGTACTTACGAGGAAATCGACCATGCGGTGGAGATCTTCCGGGTGCATGACTGCCCCTTTGAGCTTATGCATTGCAACAGCACCTACCCCATGCCTGTGGAAGACGCCAATTTGCGGCTGATTAGTAAATTAGCTGAGCGCTATCGGTGCAGAGTGGGTTACAGCGGCCATGAGGCGGGCGTTTTTGTCAGCACCTGCGCTGTAGCGGCGGGGGCGACATCTATCGAGCGGCACGTAACGCTGGACAAGACGATGTACGGCTCGGATCAAAAGGCCTCCATTGAGCCGGAGGAACTGCGTGATCTGGTGAGGAACATTCGTGCGGTGGAAGTTGTCATGGGAACTGGCGAAAAGGTTCTAACAGAGGCAGAACAAGCGGTGAAAAAGAAGCTCAGAGGATAAAACGATGATAGAGTTGATTGTTCTTGATATTGACGGAGTGATTACGGATGGCTCTGTCATTGTTGATTCCAACGGCAGGGAGCAGAAGCAGATCAATCTGAAGGATATTGATGCTATTTTTGAACTCCACCGGAGAGGCTTCAAGCTGGCGGCAATCACGGGTGAAGATACAGAAATTGTCAATTATTTCGAAAAGCGGTTCCCTTGGACGTACTTTTATCGCGGGAATAAAACGAAATGCGAGACCATGCAGCAGATAGAAAAGGCGACTGGTATCTCCCGTGAGCGGATTTGCTATGTGGGCGATGGAAAGTATGATGTAGAGCCGCTGACTTATGCAGGGCTTGGCTTGTGCCCGGCAAATGCCATTGATAGGGCAAAGGATGCTGCAGATATCGTACTGCAGAACGACGGTGGGAAGGGGTGCATCTGGGAGCTCGTTTTTCTGTTGGAGAAATACAACGATCCCGACAGCAGGCATCACTACTTTTTCGAGCGGCTGGAGGAACATACAAGTATATTCAAAAAGCTTGCCTCAGACCAGCACCTGACCAATACCGTTATGGAGATTGGGGACCAGATTATCCATTCACTGAAAAATGGCGGTGCGATTTATCTGTGCGGCAATGGCGGCAGTGCCGCTGACGCGCAGCATATCGCCACGGAGTTTGTCAGCCGGTTCTATAAGGAGCGTCCCGGGCTAAATGCGGAGGCGCTGTCTGTCAACACCTCCACCATAACGGCAGTCGGAAATGATTACAGCTTTTCACGGGTGTTTTCCCGTCAGCTGGAGGCGAAGGCCAAATCAGGGGATGTGCTGATCGGAATATCCACCAGCGGGAGGTCCAGGAACGTGCTTGAGGCGCTGCGTTACGCCAGGGCGCATGAGATCGTATCTGTACTGCTGATGGGCGGATTTGAAAATCCCGACCGGGAGGACGAGGCCGATTACGTGGTCAAGATCCCATCGTTGATAACGCCGAGGATCCAGGAGGCACATATTTTTATTGGGCACTTACTGGCGGAATATGTAGAGAGCAGATTTGTTGAGGAGATGGCATAAACGATGATTAAGGTCTCTGATTATATTTTTAAATTTCTCAAGGACCATGGGGCAAAGGATGTGTTTATGCTTCCCGGCGGCGGCGCTATGCATCTAGTTGATTCGTTGGGGAAATCAGGCCTCAATTTTGTTTGTGTGCTGCATGAACAAGCGGCGGCGATTGCTGCGGAAGCCTATGGGCAACATACAAATCAGCCAGGGATTTGTTGCGTTACTTCCGGGCCGGGTGCTACGAATACGTTAACTGGCGTAGTCGCTGGTTGGATCGATTCTACGCCGATGTTCATCATATCGGGACAGGCAAAGCGTTCTGATTTGGTTGGGGACAAAGGCGTCCGACAAATCGGTTCCCAAGAGGTCCAGATTGTAGATATGGTACGTCCAGTCACAAAGTATGCTGTTCAGATCTTAGACGAGACAGAAATCCGGTATCATTTAGAGCGAGCCTGGTATGAGGCCCTTTCCGGACGGCCAGGACCGGTATGGCTGGATGTCCCCTTGGATGTTCAAGGATCGAAGGTTGATGAAAGTATATTGAAGGGCTTTATACCGCCTAAGATATCAAACCATATTTTACCTGTACTCCAAGAAACGGTATCTCTGCTGAAAAAAGCTAAGCAGCCGTTGGTGTTGGCTGGCAATGGGACCAAATTGGCTGGTGGAGAAAGCCTATTGAGAAAGTTTGTCCATGCGCTCGGAATTCCTGTCCAGACAACATGGAAGACGATAGATATGTTTGATGAAGATGACCGGTGTTATGTGGGCCATCCGGGTGCCATGGGCGATCGGGGAGCAAACTTTATTCTTCAAAAGGCAGATTTGCTCATTTCTGTTGGCAGCCGGCTGGATACCAGCCTGACTGCGTTCAATGACAAGGACTTTGCTCGGAACGCGAAGAAGATCATTGTGGATATTGATGAAAATGAGCTGCGCCGAATGGAAGTGACGGATGCCCTGAAGGTAGCCTGTGACGCGAAGACCTTTTTGGAGCAAATGCTGGAGGGCACAACAGGGGAGACATTTCCGGACTGGAGCAGCTGGCTGGACGAATGCAAAGCACTCAGAAAGCAGTATCCTGTGATTACAGAAGAGCATAGAAAGTCTGGAGAATTTATCAGTTGTTACTATTTTATTGATTTGCTGTGTGACAGACTCACAGAAAACGATGTGATTGTTCCCGAGAGTTCAGGCGGAGCAGGGGAGATTACTTATCAGGCTTTCCGTACTAAGGCAGGGCAGAAAATCAAGAACGCAGCCGGCCTCGGTTCTATGGGATTTGGCCTACCCTACGCCATTGGTTCCTGTGTTGCCAACGATAAGCGAAGGACCATATTGATTGATGGTGACGGTGCGTTTCAGATGAATATTCAGGAACTGGAGACACTTCACAGGCTGAATCTTCCGATAAAAGTTTTTATCTGGGATAACAACGGATATGTAAGTATCCGGAATATGCAAACGAATACTTTTTCTTCCCATTTTGTGGCGTGCGGACCGGATAGCGGACTGACGTTGCCTGATTGTTGCCGGGTGGCAACCGCATATGGAATCCCGTCATATAGCTTTTCTACCAATCAAGAAGTAATCGACAATATTGACAAAATCTTAAACAGTGATGGCCCGGTGATTTGCAATCTAAAAGTGAATCCGGCGGATGTTGTCAGTCCGCGCGTCAAGGCAAAGGCCCTAAAGGACGGACGCATGATGTCAATGCCCCTGGATCAAATGTGGCCGTATTTGGAGGCGTGATTCATTTATGAAGAAAATCAGTGTTTCTGTACCCTGCTATAACGAGGTGGGCAATGTCCGCGAGATGGCAGAGATATTGACAGGTATTATGCAGGACCTGCCATATGAGTATGAGATCATATTTACGGACAACTGCTCCACAGACGGGACAAAGGATATTTTAAGAGAACTGGCGGCTGAAGATACCCACATCAAGGTCCTGATGAACAGCCGAAACTATGGAACGGATGGAAGATCTGATAAAAATGCGTTGCGTTATGTCAGCGGTGACGTTTGCATTGGTATCGCGTGTGATTTTCAGGAGCCTCCGGAGTTGATTCCGGAGTTTATCAAGGCGTGGGAAGAAGGGTATAAAGTCGTTTGTGGGCAAAAGATGTCATCGAAAGAAGGACTTATCAAATATACGTGTCGTAGCTTGTTCTATGACATAATTCGGATACTGTCTGACACGCCGCAATATGAACATATATCTGGAATTGTCCTTTTTGACAGAGAGGTTTTAGAACAGTTTATAAAAACAGATTATGATTATCAATTTAGGTTCGCAATTGCGGATATGGGGTACGATGTAAAGCTAATAAAATATGTGCAACAGAAGCGGAAGAGCGGGAAATCCTCTTACAATATTTGGAGATACCTGGGCTTTGCAATCAATGGTATGGTAACTACCTCTACTACCCCGTTGCGTATTATGACCGTAGCAGGCACATGCATGTCTTTTATCTGTTTTATGATAGGTATTATTTATCTGATTTTGAAGTTGATGTTCTGGCAAACCTACCAACTAGGTATCGCGCCGCTGTTGATCGGGATGTTCTTCCTGGGCTCAGTTCAGCTGTTTTGCCTCGGGATGTTAGGTGAGTATATCGGAGAGGTTTTAAGGAGAATTACAAAGCGTCCAGATGTCATTTTGACAGAGAAGTTGAACATAGAAGACTCTCAGATGCATTCAGTGACCTTGGAGGTATGAGTTTAGTATTCAACTGACTGGAGTGATTCGATGGAGTTTAGCAATCAGTACCGGGACGATTTCGAATACATCCTGCGCAAATTTCCAATTACGCAAATTGAGGGCAGCAGTTGGCTGATTACAGGCGCAAGCGGCTTCATGATGACATATCTCATCCGTTTTTTACTGTATGTGAACGAGTATTGTAGCCAAAAGAAATTCAGATTGTATTTACTGTGCAGGAATAGAGAAAAGCTGTTAGGTAAGCTCAGGCTTTTGGACGAGACATCGGAAATGAAGATTCTTGAGCAGGATGTTACCGAACAACTGGAGATAAATGAAGAGATAGACTATGTCATCCACGGTGCCAGCATCTCCGCAACACGCCTTTTTGCGACGAATCCAGTAGAGGTTATCCTGGCCAATACGGTGGGATTGAATAATGTTCTGTCTTCTTTCAAGGGAAGGAAAATCAAATCAGTGCTGTTTCTAAGCAGTGGCGCTGTCTACGGTGAAACTGATCAAAACGTGTATGAACTAAATGAAAGCGACTACTATCCACTGGATTTTGCAAGCATCGGAAGTTGCTATGCTGAGGCAAAGCGGCTAGGAGAACTATTGATGGCCTCATATTATGCGGAATATGGAATCCCATGTAAAAGTGTCAGGATCAGTCACACATATGGGCCAGGCATTGATTTGAATGATGGTCATGTCTATTCTGACTTTGTAAGAGATATCTTGAACGGTCAGGATCTGGTCATCAGCGGAGATGGAACGGCGAGCAGGCCATTCTGCTATGTTGCGGATGCAATCGTAGCGTTTCTGCTCATTTCGTGCAAGGGAGAGAATGGTGAAAGCTATAACATGGCAAATAACCATTCAGTATATTCCATCTATGAGTTGGCTCAAATCCTTGCAAAAGAGGTCACAAGAGGCCGTGCGCAGGTTCGGAGAAAAAAAGAGCCGCAAAGTGAGGTCCATAAGATTCGAATCGACACCACAAAGCTTGAAAAACTGGGATGGTCTCCTGAAATAGGGGTGGCTGAGGGCTTTGGGAGAACGGTCAGATGCTTCGAGGAGGAAATGATGAAGAAACTACTGATTACCGGCAGCGGAGGATTTATCGGCAGGAATCTGGAGGAAAAGCTGAAAGAAGATTATGAAGTCTGTGCGCCCAAGCGGCAAGAGTTGGACTTGACTGACACAGAACAGACAAGACAGTATTTGAAAGAAAAGTCCGTAGATACAGTAATCCACTGTGCAAATACAAATAATACCAGATATAGCGGGGGGAGGTAACTGACTACAATATATTGTATATGAATCTTCGGATGTATTGGAACCTCGCCCGGTGTGCAGATCTCTACGATAAAATGTATTATTTTGGCTCAGGTGCTGAGTATGATGTTCAGCACTATATTCCCAATATGACTGAGGACTATTTTGGTTCTTACATACCGCAGGACGCATACGGTTTTTCAAAATATGTCATGAGTCAAGACACCAGAAAGTCGGAAAACATTTACAATCTTCGGCTTTTTGGCGTGTATGGGAAGTACGAGGAATGGAACCGTCGTTTTATATCGAACAATATGTGCCGGGTGTTGCGGGGACTGGACATTTCAATCAACCAGGATATGCAGTTTGACTATTTGTACGTTGATGATTTATGCCGCCTGATGCCATGGTTCATAGAGCACACCCCGAAGCACCATGACTATAACGTGTGTACCGGAGTCCCGATACGGCTGTCCGAGATTGCAGCTATGCTACGGGAGCAATGCGGCAGTCCTTTCCCGGTAAAAGTGAAGTGTGAGGGGGAAAAGCTCCCGTATACGGCCGATAATTCAAGACTGTTAGCCGAATTAGGACCTTGGGAATTTACAGACATTTCATTGGGCATCGCTGAACTGTGGGTGTATTATCGCAGGGAATATCGGATGAAATCAGAGTTTCATCACCTATTATGCAATTTCCCATTTAATTGAGGGTGTACTTTTTACAAACAGAAAAAGGAGAAGTCGTTGGATATGGCAAGGCAAACGGAAACAGCATGGCAGGGACTTTTGGATAAAATTGAAATCTTTCTTTCAAAGAACTGGAGTTCCCATTTACAGATGGCGGGACTTACTCTCCTGTTGCTGACCATTCAAATCTGGCAAATCAGCGGCTACGGGAGACTTTCCCTATCCGTATTTCTGGCTGGTATCATCTGCCTTTGCGAGGCATCCTCCGCAGCCATCCGTTTCAAACAAGACCTGGAGCGGCAATTCCAACGGAATACGATTTTTCTCCTTGTTTTGGAAATCATTTCGGTGCTTTTCCTTTTGGTAAACAGCCGGGTTATTATAGAAGTCATAGGAATCAGAGGAGAAGTTCTCCTTATTTTTGGTTTAAGCCTAGCGATTGTAGCTCAAATTGTTCAGTTGAATTTAACTGCGTACAAATGGAAGTTGGAGGAAGCTCATAAAAATGAGTTTGCAGTGCTGATTGTTTTATGCTTTATCTTTGGCTTTATATTGAACATAGAAGTTTTTAACACATGGATACGTTGGGATTCGTATAATTATTTCCATTCATTAGAACGACAATCAGTAAAGGGACTGTTTTATCCGTGGACTGAGGGAGGATTGAAAGCCTGTAATCATGTCTGTGTTGCCTACGCACTATATACTCTTTTTTTCCGCAGTATCCCTGGTATTTCGCATGAAAATGCGATGTATCTGTCACAAATGTTTATGGTTGCAGTGGATTTGGTGCTAATCTACTATATTTTTAAAAAATTACTGCCGACTAAAAAAGGACATACAATGGTGTTGTATACAATTGCTGTGATATGCTCACCATGGATTTTAGGCCGTGTTTCAGACTTGAGCATGGAGTTGACGATGGTTACAGGTGCGTTGTTGCTCTATTATGCTGCATTTTACAAAAATTATTTGCTGGGTGTCTTGGCAACATTTGTTCTGTGCAATTCTAGAGAAATGGGAGCGATTGTTGCCGCAACTGTTATTTTTGTGCAGCTCATTTATGAAATAGCAGGGACACGAAATGGGAAACGGTTTGTTAGTATTGATTGGTGCTATTTTGTTAACTGTTTTATTATAGGAGTTTTTTGGCTGGTGCTGTACTGTCTTGGCAATTGGGGGTCAGCCTACGGGAATACGGCATCGAGTACTATGCAATTGATTGATGGGACTCCGTATTATCAATTTTCGTTTAGTCTGCTCCATATTAAGGATACTTTGATTGACAGCTTATTGGTTGGTTTTAACTGGCTTTTTACAGGCGTAATTATACTCGCTATTATTGTTTCTGTTGTACGATTAATTCAAAAACGAGAATCTTTGGCTCATCTGTTTTCCAAACAGCCATTTTGGCTTTTGATGACCGGCCTCCTCACCTTTTTAGTTGAAATGTGTGCATATATTGCACATCATGATTTTCGATATTATACTTTATCATCTGTTTTACTATGTATCATAGGATTGACAACTATATACTATATCTCCAGTATTGTTCCGAAATTAGGAAGAATTAAGAATGCCTTCCCTATAATTATCGGCGTATTGTTGTTTCTCCAATGCCATATGACTATTGATCCAGTGACATTAGCGGTTTGTCCAGTTATCAGTACCGGAAAAGCATCTATTGCATCGATGAATCAACATTTGAAAGACAATATAGATCCGTCATTCACGGATTTTGCTTATGCAAATCGACAGGTTATGTATTTTGATAAAGCACTAGATCGGGCGCACGCATTGATTTATGAAAAAGCGGAGGTAAATGATACAATTATACTATTTTCTAACGAGTATGTATTTAACTCTTGGGGAGGCTCACTGTACCAAATCTGGGGATATGGATATAGTTCTCCCTCTGTGGATGATTATCATATGTGGAGTCATTGGGACAGTGACCGTAGTTATCGCTATCTGTCATACGATCCAGCTGACAATATTGACCCGAGATATGTCAATGCGGACACAGACCTCAGAGGATACCTAAACGACTATGAGCATGTATACTACATAAAGATGCCTTGGGGAGATACTGTGTTGGAACCACTGATGGAACGGTATTCGGACATAAGCTATGTTCAGACAATTGAGTATCGAGGATGGGTCCTTGAGGTATACCGCATAAAATAGGTTTTAAAATTACCTTAGATTAAAATATCAAAACAAGAAATGGAGATATTGTTATGACCGAGACAGATAAAAAAATATTGGACAAGCTGCACGGAGTTTTGCTGGATATATTTCGAGAGTTTAACCGGGTATGCCAAAAATACGGCATTATCTATTATGCGGCATACGGAACTCTGCTTGGTGTTGTTCGGCATAGAGGGTTTATTCCATGGGACACTGATATTGATATATGGATGACGCGGAAGGAATTTGAGAAATTATATACGCACAGAGATGAGTTTGGCGATGAATATGAGTTGGTGGCCCCCCAGGATTATGGAGACAATAAATATTATACCTCAGTCCCTGTTCTCAGCCATAAATATGCTTATCTTAAAATGGATGAGGAACTCTGCAAATGGTACAGCAATAAATGCAATCGCATCCATTTGGACATGTACATGATTGACAAAACTCCTGGTGGTTTGGAAGGCGTTGTGCATCGCACGATGTCGCGAATTCTACTTAGCCTCATGTATCCCTATGCCCATCCACAGCGGCCCAAAATAGCTTTTTTTGGACGGGGGGCGGTGGAAGCAATATTGAGGATGGTTGCACGGCGAGTCCCACTTCCTAGGCTTCGAAAGAGCTTTGACAGGTTCGCACGCAAATACGAAGATTCACCAAAAGGGAAATACATCTTTAACAGTGTTATTTTGGACACATTTGTTAAATGTCCTGTACAAGTTTTGGAAGATCCGGAATGGGCAATTTTTGAAGGGGAAAAGATACTGATTCCCCAGATGGCAGATGTTATTTTACGGAAGCATTATGGTGATTATATGCAGTTACCGCCTGAAGCGGAACGCGTCCCTCACTGGTTCGGAGTTGATAAGTTTGTTAGTGCTGAAGATTTTGTTTTTGAGAGCAGTAAGGAGAAAAAACAGAATTATCAGATATAACGCTACTAATGAAAATAAAAGTTCCCCCGGAGGATAAGAGAGTTAGTCCGAGTGAGGTCAAGGCCTTGGACCATCCTGTAAAGTGAAGAAGGTATGAGGTCCTCGAAAAAGCAATTTGCTCATGACAAAAGCATTTGTTTCAACACTTCAGGGTGAATCTCGATTTAGGTGTTTTGGTTAGGAGGAAGTCCTATGGTTAACAAAACTTATTGTGCAAGTTCATATTTGATGTACAGAACTGTTGCTGATGATGACTTGTGTTTCCGTGATGGGTGGAAGCCCAATTTGTATCAGACACCAGATAAACCAAAATTACAGGTTTACAACTCTGCTGATTTGGAAAAAGCTTTGCGTAGTCAAATTATGGAAATAGCAGGAGATGGTAAAGCAGCCCTTGCACTTTCGGGTGGGATAGATTCCGCTATTTTAGCAAAGTGTATGCCAGAAGGATCTAGAGCATATACCTTTCAGTGTATTGTTCCAGGAATAGAAGTTACTAATGAGGTGCCACAGGCGGCAAAGTATGCACATGATTGCAATCTAGACCATAGAGTTATCAAGGTTTACTGGGAGGATTTCTTACAGTATGCCCCAAAGCTGATGTATCACAAAAAAGCGCCGATTCATTCAATAGAGGTTCAGATTTATAAAGCAGCTTTACAGGCTAAGATGGATGGCTTTGAGACAATAATCTTCGGAGAGAGTGCGGATCTCAATTACGCTGGCCTTAGTGATTTGATGTCGAAAGACAGAACGGTAGGAGAGTTTATCGACAGATACAGCTATGTTGTCCCGTATTATGTGTTAAAAGATTTCAGAGTAATAACAGAACCGGTGACCAGATATCAGAAGAACGGATATGTTGATACTCATGAGTTCTGCCGTGGATTTTTCCTGAGAGAAGCAATGGGTAGTTATACAAATGCGTGTGAAAGTGCAGGGATAAGATTGGAAACCCCATATGTAAATACTTGGCTGGCTGCACCCCTTGACTATGAGCGTGTGAGGAAAGGGGAAAATAAGTATATAGTCAGAGAACTGTTTCGTAAATTGTATCCGCAGTTTACTATCGCCAATAAGCTTCCTATGCCCCGACCTATGAACGAGTGGATGTCAACGTGGACTGGTCCAACACGCCCTGAGTTCTGGCCTCACTGTACCGATCATATGACAGGTGATCAAAAGTGGATGGTGTGGGCTTTGGAAAAGTTCTTGGACCTTATGGAAAAGGAAGAACTCTGAGCATCTGCGTTCTATGTTTAACACGGAGGATTAAAATGACAAATCTTGTGGCGATAGCTGATTGTGACTCTTACAATGCGGAAGCAATCTCAGCCGCGATGGACAAGTTGTGTGAAGATTTGGGTTTTGACAAGGATAATCCATTCGGCGGATTTATTAAGCCGGGAATGCGTGTTTTTATCAAGCCAAACTGGGTTGCTTCCCGATGGCGCGAATCCGCCGACCATAAAGATGATCTTTATTGCGTAATAACCCATCCTGCTGTCATTGAGGCGGTAGCTGACCGGGTGGCTGTTGCTCTTCAAGGCCAGGGAGAAATTATCATTGCGGACAACCCCTCAATTGATGCAGATTTTGAGGAGTTGATGATGCACACAGGGATTCGCCGCTTGGAGCGAAAGTATGATGTGCCGTGCCACATTCTTGATCTCCGACCGCTGGTCTGTCCGAGCCTGGACGTTTATGGGAAAAAGGACAAGATGATGGCACAACGAGGTGATCCTTTAGGGGAGGTCGAAGTGAATCTCGGCCGGAGTTCACTTCTCTATGGTGTTGATTCCGCTTTATTCAGAGGGGTCTTTGATGAGAGAGAAGATACTGTGGCTGCACACACGGGTGATCAACAGTTATACACATTTTCTAAAAGCCTGTATTCTGCTAACGTTTATATTTCTATCCCCAAAATGAAAACGCACCAGAAGGTCGGTGCTACGCTCAATCTAAAGGGACTTGTAGGATCAATTGCGAAAAAGAATCAACTGGTTCATTGGCGCCTCGGGTACCCTGAAACTGGCGGAGATGAATATCCCGATAAAGCGAGCTATGAAGCAGGACAGTGTGCGAAAGTAACACACCGCGGATCATGGCCTGGCAACGACACAATTTGGCGTATGGTGGTTGATTTATATCAAGCCTTGCTGACCGAACCCGATAGAAAATACTTTACCGTAATTGATGGTATTATGGCTGGAGATGGACAAGGTCCATTCTGTCCAAATGCAAAATATGCTGCAACGATGATTGCAGGGGAAGACTTGCTTTTGGCAGATATCGCAACCGTAAGGTATATGGGGTTTGATCCTCGTAAGATTAAGTATTTGGGCTACTTAATTGAAAAGGAAGGCATAGACCTGGAGAGGGATATAGATGTTGTGAAAGACGGAATAAAACTGGACCACTTTTTCAGTTCTCCTTGCCTATATAAAGATTTTAATGTACTTGATCGCTGGAAAGAAATTAAATTCAGTCAAAAGGCAGGGGAATCTTAGATGACAAATGGTAGGATTGTTGGATATACAACAGGAGTATTTGATTTGTTTCATATTGGTCACCTCAACTTACTTCGCCGTGCCAAGGAACAATGTGATTATTTAATTGTGGGTGTAACTGTAGACGAATTGGTTAGCTATAAACACAAGCGGGCTGTCATTCCATTCGAGGAGAGACTACAGATTGTTCAGGCAATTAAATATGTGGATAAAGCAGTGCCTCAAGAAAGCATGGACAAAATGGCCGCATGGGAAAAATACCATTTTGATGTCATGTTCGTTGGGGATGACTGGAAAGGAACTGAAAAATGGAATGCGTTTGAAAAGCAGTTGGCTGAAGTCGGAGCAAGAGTTGTCTATTTCCCCTATACAAAAGGGACATCCTCGACACTTATTAATCAAGTGCTTTTAAACCTGCGAAATAAATAGCAGAAGGCTACCTGGAGGTAGGGCGTTATCATGACAGGGAATCAACAGAGTATGTCGGTTTACTGAAATCGAAAATACATATTGAGTAATAGATAGTTAGGGCAATATATGAAAATCAACAAATTCCTTCTGCACTCCTCAAACATCCAGCGCGACAGTTTTATCTGGAATATGGCCGGCAGTATGCTGTTTTCCTTCCAGTCGGTCATCATGCTCATGGTGCTGACTAGGGTGCTGGAACTGAGGGAGGCCGGGATTTTTACTCTCGCCTTTGCAAATGCAAACCTGTTTCTTACGGTCGGTAAATATGGAATGCGCAATTTTCAGGTTTCCGATGTACAGCGGCAGTTTTCCTTTTGGGAATATGCCAGGTCGCGGTGGGTGACCACGCTGGCGATGCTTGCCGCGTCCGTTGTATACTTATTATATGCGGCACGTAAGAATTCCTATGAGCTGGACAAGAGCCTTGTCATCCTGTGTATGTGCCTGATGCAGGCTGTAACGTCCGTTGAGGACGTGTTCTATGGCCTGTATCACCAGCACAATCGTCTGGACGTTGGCGGAAAGATCATGACGCTGCGGCTGGCTGCAACAATTTTGGTGTTTGGCGCAGGCGTGATGCTGCTGCGTGATTTGCTTGCGGCACTTTTGATCGCAACTGTGTGTACCGCTGCTTTACTGCTCGTCTTTGTGGGGACCACCTATCGAGAATTTGTGCAGGAGGACGATCCGGCCCAATGGGAAAACGTCTGGCTGTTGCTTCGAATCTGCTTCCCGCTCTTCGTCGGCCAGTTTCTGTCGCTATACATAACCAATGCGCCCAAGTACGCTATCGACGCACTGCTCACGGATGAGCTGCAGGCATGTTACGGCTTTATTGCCATGCCGGTCTTCGTGATCAACCTGTTGAATGGGTTCATTTTCAACCCCATGTTGTATCAAATGTCCACGTTTTGGGATGAGCGGCGAATCAAGCCGTTCCTGTGGAAGACGGTCCGGCAGATCGGCATCATCGCCGCGATTACATTTGTCTGTATCGCAGGAGCTTGGCTGTTGGGTATCCCTGTGTTGTCGTGGCTGTACAATACCGACCTGGCTCCCTATAAAATGGAATTGCTGGTCCTGTTGCTGGGCGGCGGTTTTCTGGGGTTGTCCGGGTTTCTGACAACGATGAATACGGTCATCCGCCGGCAACGGGGCCTTATGTGGGGCTATGCCGCTGTAGCACTGCTGGCTTTGATTTGTTCAGAAGTAACGGTGGCGCGGTATGGGCTTCTTGGAGCGGCGGTTTTATATGTATTCTTGATGGCGACACTGTGCGCAATCTTTTTAGGGCTGTTCTTTGTTGGCATTCGTAAGCACATAAATGGTGGATGTGTCCAAGATTGACGTTGTTTTGAGGTGAACTATTTTATTAAATTTATAAAAAAGGAAGGCGTTATTAAATGAAGTGTATATTATGTGGCAGCGCGGACCTGCAGACTGTCGATACAGTTGTTTCGGATTTTGTGATGGCCAGAATATTGCCAAAATTTAGAAACAGGAGGGTACCAAACTATAAGACAAAGCTTTGCTTTTGTAGGCGTTGTACATTTGCATTCTATGACTATCGAATGAGTGATAAGGAAGATCAATTGCTGTATCAGAATTACAGAACTGACGAATACCAGAAATTGCGCGAAAAGTATGAGTGTTGGTACACAAAGAAGGTCAATGATGCCCAAAATAGCGATTTCAGAAAAGAGAGAGAACAGAGAAAACGTATTGAAACTATGTTTTTCAGAAATATAGATCATGAGCCTAAGATTGCGCTGGATTATGGAGGATATGAAGGGAAGTCTTTTACACCGCGACTTGGTACGAAAGGAAAATATGTCTACGATATTTCCGGTGTTGAAACGATTGAGGGTGTTCAGAGAATCGCAAATTATGAAGAATTGAAGTCTTATTCTTTTGATTTTATCATGTGCAATGGTGTGTTTGAACACCTAGTCGATCCGATGGATATGATGAAGCGATTCAAAGAGATTGGAAATCAAAAGACTATTTATTATATTGAGGTTCCTAGTGAGAACCCGTTTCTTAAAGGGAATAAATTTACAATAGCTAAAAACTTCAAGTTACTATTCAATCCAATTTATAGCAATATTCGTCTTGTACGATACTATTTCCAGCAGAGAAAAATGCCGTTTATGCCTATGAAGGAGCATATCAATTTCTTTACAAAGGAATCAATCAAGGGTATGGTCGAGCAAACAGGGTTTAGGACGCTTGATGTCCAAGAGGTTGAAAACCATACTGCATTGGGTACTAGCACCGTAATTTCTATTCTTTTTGTACAAGATGCTTGATAGTCCATCTTAAGGTGGATGAGTCAATGAGTCAATTTGACGTTCGTGGCTGCGGCCAAAGCGTGACGGGAGGCAGAGATACGCAGAATGGCTGAAATTATGACACAGACCACACTTGGGAAGTTTATAGCAACTTGATCGTTTATACAGATTTTATTTTTCTTGCGTAAGGTTTTTGCTGAAATACTTCCCTGCGAATGGTACAGGCGAGACTCTAAGTAAGTAGCACAGGGGACTGAGACCCTACCCTTCTCCAAGCCCTCTGCCTTATGCGGAGGGCTTGGAGAAGAGAGCGCGTGTCACTCCCTTCACTCCTCTGACCTGAGCGCGGCAGGGGAAGTTTTGCTCAGCTTTCCCTGCCACGCTCGGACCGCCTAGAGGGACCATTTGTTGCACACGGCCCAATAATCTGGCAGTTTACAATGGCCTCGTGGAAATAGGACTTGTGTATCGAAATCACAATAAAGAGGTTGGCTACAAAGAAAAAAGCGATACTCAGCTGCTAAGTGGCTGAACGTGCGGAAAGATGGAGGAACATGATTCATGATTAGAGAGAATCAGAAGATACTGAATCAACTCCATATCCCGTTGGATAATTGGCCAACACCTTATGCAGGCGGGCAATGGACATCATTGGATTGGCGCTACTGTTGCTGGCATTCTCTATTCTGCGCTTTTGCGCCATTGATGAGATGAAGCAGTCCTCCGCGTGGCCTATTCTATTCAAACAGACGCAGATTGGGTGAGGAAAGGCCCCCTTAACTATGTATAAGTTCGCTTCATGCATTTGAACAATGTCGGGGGTGCGGCCTGGGGCCAGAGAACGGACAGCCAGAGGAGTCGGTTTTGGGCTTTCCTGTGTGTAAGTACTACCTAGATAAACTGCCCTAATTGTGGAACATACTGAAGGAAGATAAGAGCAAGGTAAGCCCCCAATCTGAGATCTCCCACTATGTGGAGCAGTTCAAAGATGAGGTGCCGCTGTATATCGTGACGTACCAGATGTGGAGAGGTTTTATGGGCTTGACCTAGGTGAATGAATTCCGTGGAGATACTTCCATCCAGGGCAGAATCTACCATGACGTGTACTACATCGAACGATGGAGTCCAGGATTCGACCTGTACATCCTCCTGTTGATGATGTTTGGTGGTAAGTTCCTGAATAACGAGTAGCTGGGTATGATGAGGACAAATGCAGGGCAATAGGGACAGCGAAAGGTACTCCTGTCGGGCCCTTGGCTGATTTCAGAGCGGGTGCCCTGAGTTCAAGGGAATAGCTAATGCTTGTAACGCAGAGTATCCATATCAGACAACTAGGCGCTGTTGTTTCTGCGGCTCCGCGTCGGTACGACGCCTGCCGCTGGAACATATCGCTTCGTACTGCGGATAGCTGGACAACAGGTGCGAAGTGGGAACCAAGTGGGGAGGAAACCAGTCCAACTATCTGGTTTCTCAGCCCAAGTCAGTCGTGAAAGGAGGTGAAAACCATGAAAAACACAGCAGCGATTCCGACGAGAACGGCCGTTCGCCGGGACGGTGGGTCCCGTCAAAGGGAACTGGTGAGGAGTCCCCCTGAGGGATGCCCTGCCGGGCGACACATGTAAGTTGAAAGGAGAACAATACCTATCATGAAATCCAATGCTAAGAAATTTCTGGCCAAGCTGCTGGTCCTGTGCATGATCGTGGGGATGATCCCCGGGCTCGCCATGGGCGTTTCCGCATCCCCCAGCAACGGTGACTATCCTTCGGATAGCAGTGACACTGGCAGCCACACCACTACCACCCCCGCTGTCTCTGCCCCGTCCACCAGCGGCGGTGAGACTGTTGTCACCGTGGAGGTCAAGCCCTCCATGAGCGGCACCACCGCAAGCGCCACTGTCACCTCCGCCAACATGGACAAGGCTGTCACCGATGTCCTGGCCGCCGCGGAAAAGGCTGGGACCGATCCCGTCGTTGAGATTGAGGTCGTGACCCCCGACAACGCCGAGAGCATGAAGCTCAGCCTGCCCGCCGCTTCCCTGAAGAAGCTGGGCGCCAACGCTGACGCCTCCCTGCAGATCACCTCCGGCGTGGCTGACATCGCCCTGGATGCCGACGCTATCGCCGCCCTGGCCAAGCAGGCCGGCTCTAACGCCACCATCTCTGTCGGCCCCGTGGCCGCCTCCGCCCTGAGCGCCGCGCAGAAGACCGCCGTGGGTTCCGCCCCCGTGTATGACTTCTCCATCACCAGCGGCGGCAAGGCCATCACCAAGTTCGACGGCGGCGTGCTCACCGTGGC
>CANQHN010000023.1 GCA_947623745.1 uncultured Oscillospiraceae bacterium | reverse complement strand
TCCAGCGGCTCCTTGATGGCGGTGCGGAACCGGACGATGGACAGGGCGCCCACCATGCCCAGGGACAGCACCACATTGGAGGTGACGGCCAAAATAACCAGGGTGGTGATCATGGTCAGGGCCAGCAGGGTGACCCCGAAGCTGGAGGAGTACATCACCCCGGTGTAGGTCTTTTTATACACCAGGAAGATGAACAGCCCCAGGCAGAAGGCCAGCGCCAGGGCCAGGGCCATGTCCAGCAGGCTCACCGAGGTGACGTTTTCCAGGAAACTGGATTTGAAGATGTCGTTGAAGCTCATATTTGGTCCTCCTTTTCAGCCGTAGATGCGGCATTGTGCGTATTTGGAGAAGGCGGCGGCCCTGCGGCCCGGCAGGCGCACCGCGTCCCGGACGGCGTCCGGCAGAAAGCTGTCCCACTTCACCTCCATAAGGATGGGCGCGCCCGGGACGGGGACAGTGACACAGCCGGGGTCCAGGAAATCCATGCTCCCCAGGCCGGTGCGGATATCGTAGTCCAGGGTCACCCGGACGTTCCCCGGGGCGTACACGAAGGGCTCCCGGGTGTAGTCCACGATGGTGCGGGGCCGCAGGAGCCGGGCGCCCATTTTGGCGTACAGCTCCCGGATCAGCGGGTGGGGGTGGGAGAGCATCCAGCCCGTGTCCCCGTCCACGATGGCCTGGGCCTCTGCGGCGGTCAGGATCACAGTCTGCTTGTTTCCCAGGCCCGCCAGCTTGCTCTTTTTCTCCAGCCGGATCACCGACGGGTCCCCGTTGTAGTACCGCAGGCGGAACTTCTCCCGGCGGCTGACGCCGTCCAGCTTGTCCCGCAGGGCCCGGTCGGAGGGGTCGTCGAAGTAGAGGCTGCGCACGGTATACCGCCCGTCCGCGGCGTGGGGGTCGGGCCTCATCACCGCCCGCAGCCGCTGGCGGAGGACCAGTAGGTCGGCGGCGTTGAGCTGATATTTCCACTCGTGCCGGTAGTCCACGTTCTCTCGCCTCCCGCGTCAAAAATCATGCCCTATTTTACCGGGCGATCTTTGAAGAAATCCCGTCCAACCTGTAAAAGAATTGTAAACAAAATGGCCCGGCCCGCTCCAAAAGAGCGGGCCGGGCCTGTTAAAACGTCGTTTTTACGCCGCGATCAGCGGCTCCACCCCCAGCTTCCTGCGCAGGCGCTCGGGGCGGTACACCCTCGTCAGCTCCAGGCCGGCGCACACGGTGTCCACCAGGTCCACCAGCCATGCCTCCCGGGAGCGGGGAAGGGCGCCCCCCAGGGGCCACATGTGGGAGAGGATGATATTGCGCTCCTTGTCCGTCAGCCGGGTGAGCCGGCCGGCGTTGCGCGCCGCGGCCCTGGGGTGGTCCAGGCACTGATTGCCCGGGTGGGCAGACTTGTCCCTGGGGTCGTACAGGTACAGGTCGTGGAGCAGCGCCCCCCTGGCCGCCGCATGGACATCCAGGCGCAGCATCCGGGCCGCCCGGTAGGAGCAGTAGGCCACGAACAGGGAGTGGTCCAGGGTGGTGACCGGCCCGTGGTGGCGCCAGGTGCCCATCCGCCGCACCGGGTCTGAGTCCAGCAGCTCCCGGGTCAGGCTGGAAAATTCCTCCAAATAGTCATTCAACGCGCGGTTCCCCCTTGTGAGATCGGTCTTACCGACGGTATGATAACACATTCCGCCCCGCCGCGCCAGAGGAAATTTGTGAAAAAAAGGCGAAGATCCGGCGCCCCCTCAGCCAAATCTTTACAAAAGCCGTTGAATCGCCCCGGAGATTGTGCTATAGTAAAGTGCAACTTTGCTACAGAAAGGAACCCTGCACATGAATGCTTTGAAACGTACCGGCGCCCTTGCGCTGGCCCTGACCCTCGCTCTGGGGTGCCTGTCCGGCTGCGGCCAGAAGGCCGGCGCCTCCAGCTCCTCCAGCGCCTCTTCCTCCGCTTCCTCCAGCTCGGCCAGCTCGTCCAGCGCCGCCTCCGCCCCGGAGGTGGACCTGGCCTCTGTGACCGATCCCTACCTGGCCTGCGCCGGCGTGGACGCCGACACCGTGGTGGCCACCGCCGGGGACGTGGAGATCACCGCCGGGGCGCTGCTGTACTGGGTGGCCGCCAACGCCGACAGCCTGTCCAGCTACTACGGCATCAGCGACCTGCCCTGGGACACCGAGGTGGAGGGCCGCACCCTGGCCGGCAGCCTGAAGGAGAGTGCCCTGAACACCTCTGTGCTCTACTCCATCCTGCCCGTGGTGGCCGCCGGCGAGGAGCTGGAGCTGTCCGACGAGTTCCACGAGGAGTTTGACTCCGTGATGGACAATATGTCCTCTGAGCTGGGCAGCGAGGAGCTGCGGGACCACTACCTGTGGCAGCTCCCCCTGACCCCGGAGATCTACCGCAGCCTGTACTCCGCCGAGTCCTACAACGAGCTGCTGCGGGAGAAGTTCTACGGCAAGGACAGCGCCGATTACCCGGACGACGCCGAGATCATCTCCTTCCTGGTGGACGACCAGGAGTGCTACTTCTTCAAGCACATCCTGTTCCAGGTCACCGAGACCACCGCCGAGGACGGCACCGTCACCAGCAACGACGAGGAGCAGAAGGCCAAGGCGGTGGAGGTCCTCTCCCAGCTGCGCAGCAGCTCCGACCCCGTGGCCCTGTTCGACGAGCTGATGAACGAGTACAGCGAGGACCCTGGCTTGGCCACCTTCCCCGAGGGCTACCTGGGCACCCCCAAGGACGACGCCGTCGCCGGCAGCGTCATGGTCCCCGCGGTGGAGGAGGCCTGCCTGGAGATGGAGGACTATGAGATCAGCGACGTGCTGGAGAACGACGGCAGCTACCACGGCTATCACATCGTCATGCGCCTGCCCGTGGAGGGCAACGCCGACCCCGCTGAGTACCGGGACACCTACATCTCCTACCTGATGAGCCAGCGCCAGGCCAAGTGGCTGGAGGAGTACCCCGTCACCACCACCGAGGCCTATGACAGCATCGACCCCGGCGCGTTCTACGCCACCCTGAACGCCCTGCGCACCGCCGTGAACGACGAGTTCACCGCCCTGGACGCGGCGGACAGCTCCGCCTCCTCCCCGGCGTCCTCCTCCAGCGCGGGCTGATTTGCCCGGGGCCCGCACCGCGCCGGAAAGGAGGTCCCCATGAGCTGGAACAACAACCTGTACGCCTACGCCCAGGACCGGGGCGGGACATACTTCCACGGCGCCGCCTCTGGCTGGAGCACCGTCTGCGGCTGGGACGCCACGCTGCTGCTGGAGCACCAGGGCAGACCTATGCCGGTGAGCTGTGTGGTCACCGACGCCGGGCGCTACAACGCAATCTACGCCGCCCAGGTACAGCTGAGCTGTGAGCTGGAGCGGGACTACACCCTGGAGATTGGCCCCAAGACGGCTGTGCGCCAGGGGCTGAACACCGTGCTGAGCCAGCTGGACCGGGGCGCGGAGCGGCTGGGGCAGGACGTGGACCTCCACCGGGACTACGGGTTCCCCGAGGTGACCGGGGGCCGGAGGATCAAGACGGACGACCCGGAGTTCACTGGGATGGTGCTGCGGGACCTGGACCTGCGCACCTGCCTGCTGGAGCACCCCAAGTACGCCCTCCGGGTGTACAAAAACGCCCCCAGTTTCTTCTCCACCGGCATCCATGTGGTCACTGCCCGGACCGAGCTGGGCGGGGTAAACGACGACTGGGACCTGGGCGGCGAGCCGGACGTGCTGCTGATGTCCCGGGAGGAACAGCAGAAGTGGGTCGATGCCCGGATCCGCACCAGCTTCGCCCCCAGGCTGGACGCCCTGATTGAACTGGCCAAGGCCGCCCAGCGGGCGGTGACCACCTGGCGGATGCCCATAAAAAGGGATTGACAAACGCCGACGAATCGCTATAATGTGCTATACAAGTGTCTTGACACCTGTATAGCACATTTTTTAGTCCCATGTAGAGAGGATGATCCCTATGGCCTCCTTCAAGGAGTTCTGCAAGCGGAAAAATATTGAGATCTCCGCCAGGCGCTACGGCATCGACGCGCTGGGCGCCATGGCCCAGGGCCTGTTCTGCTCCCTGCTCATTGGCACCATCATCAAGACCCTGGGCCAGCAGGCCGGGCTGGACGTGCTGGTGCAGATCGGCCAGTACGCCTTCGACATGGCGGGCCCGGCCATGGCCGTGGCCATCGGCTACGCGCTGAAGGCCGACTCCATGGTGCTGTTCTCCCTCACCGGTGTGGGCTGGGCCGCCAACGCCCTGGGCGGGGCCGGCGGGCCGCTGTCGGTGCTGTTCGTGGCCATTATCGCCGCCGAGTGCGGCAAGCTGGTATCCAAGGAGACGAAAATAGACCTGCTGGTCACCCCCGCCGTCACCGTATTTGTGGGCGCGGGGCTGGCCATGCTCATCGCGCCCCCCATCGGGGCGGCGGCCAAGGCCTTCGGCCAGCTCATCAAGGACGCCACCGTCCTCCAGCCCTTCTGGATGGGCATCGTGGTGTCGGTGCTGGTGGGGATGGCCCTGACCCTGCCCATCTCCTCGGCGGCCATCTGTGCCTCCTTCGCCCTCACCGGGCTGGCCGGGGGGGCCGCCGTGGCGGGCTGCTGCGCCCAGATGGTGGGCTTCGCCGTCATGTCCTTCCGGGAGAACCGCTGGGGCGGGCTGGTGAGCCAGGGGGTGGGCACCTCCATGCTGCAAATGCCCAACATCATCAAGAACCCCCGCATCTGGATACCGCCCACCCTGGCCGCCGCAATCACCGGGCCTGTGGCCACCTGCATCTTCCGCCTGGAGATGAACGACCCGGCGGGCGGGCTGGCCTCCGGCATGGGCACCTGCGGCTTCGTGGGACAGATCGGCGTGTGGACCGGCTGGGTCAACGACGTGGCCTCCGGCGCCAAGGCCGCCATCACCGGCTTCGACTGGCTGGGGCTGGTCCTGGTGTGCTTCCTCCTGCCCGCGGTGCTGTCCTGGGTCTTCTGTCAGGTCTGCCGGAAGCTGGGCTGGATCAAAGAGGGGGATCTGAAGCTGTACTGAACCGCTTTTTGGAACGGGGCCGCCTGGGGCGGCCCCGTTTTTGTCCCCTGTCCGGGTCCAAAACAGGCTGCTCTGTTTGATTTCCCTTGCCTGGAGGGGGGAAAGTGTGTTATAATGATTTTCTGACCTGATGAATGCGAGGAAGGGGGCGCAGCGACGTGAAATACAGCCGGTGGAGCGTGGCCCCCTTCCGCCCCGAGGACCGGGCCGCTCTGGAGGGGGCGGGGCTGCCCGCCCTGCTCTCCGCCGTGCTGGCCGCCCGGGGGGTGTCCACCCCGGAGCAGGCCCGGCGCCTGCTGGACCCGGGGCGGGAGCCGCTGCTGGACCCCCTGCTGATGAAGGATATGGACAAGGCCGCCCGGCGGGTGCGGCTGGCCCTGGAGCGGGGGGAGACCGTGGCCGTCTACGGCGACTACGACGTGGACGGCATCACCGCCACCTGCCTGCTCACCGACTTTCTCACCAGCCGGGGCGGGCAGGCCGTCCCCTACATCCCCGACCGCCTGGAGGAGGGCTACGGCCTGAACCGGGAGGCGGTGTCCGCGCTGAAGGAGCGGGGCGTGTCCCTGATCATCACGGTGGACTGCGGCATCACCGCCGTGGAGGAGGTGGCCTGGGCCGCCCGGCTGGGGGTGGACGTGGTGATCACCGACCACCACGAGTGCGTGGAGCGTCTGCCCGCCGCCCTCGCGGTGGTGGACCCCCACCGGCCCGACTGCCCCTACCCCTTCAAGGGGCTGGCCGGGGTGGGTGTGGCCCTGAAGCTGGCCATGGCCGTGTCCGGCGCGGTCCAGGCCGTCCTGAATGAATACGCCGATCTGGCCGCGGTGGGCACCGTGGCCGACGTGATGCCCATGGTGGGGGAGAACCGGGCCATCGTCCACCTGGGCCTGGAGCAGCTGGCCCACCCCAAGCGCCTGGGCCTGGAGCTGCTCATGCGGGAGGCCGGGCTGGCGGACCGGCCGGTCACCTCCGTCTCCGTGGGGTACACCCTCGCCCCCCGGATCAACGCCGCCGGCCGGATGGGCCGGGCCCACCTGGCGCTGGAGCTGCTGCTGACCCGGGACAGCGTCCGTGGCGCCCAGCTGGCCCAGCAGCTGTGCGACCTGAACCGGGAGCGCCAGAACATCGAGGGGGAGATCTTCCAGCAGTGTGTGGACCGGCTGGAGCGGGAGCCCCAGCCCGGCGCGGTGCTGCTGGCCGACCAGGGCTGGCACCAGGGCGTGGTGGGCATCGTGGCCTCCCGCCTGGCCGAGCGGTACGGCTGCCCCACCTTCATGGTCTGCCTGTCCGAGGACGGCATGGGCAAGGGCTCCTGCCGCTCCTGGGGAAATATCAACCTGTTCCGGCTGCTGTCCGGCTGCTCCGATCTGCTGGAGGGCTTCGGCGGCCACGCTCTGGCCGCCGGGTTCACCGTCCGGGCCGAGCGGGTGCCGGAGCTGAGCCGCCGCCTGCGCTCCGCCGCGGCGGAGGCCGCCGGGGAGGGGGAGGCCCAGGCCGTGCTGGAGGCGGACGCGGTGGTCCGTCCCCAGGACCTGACGGTGGAGGCCGTGGAGGCCCTGGACCGCCTGGAGCCCTGCGGCACGGGCAACCCCAGGCCGCTGCTGGTGCTCCCGGGCGCGGTGGTGCAGACCGTCGCCCAGGTGGGCCGGGGCCGGCACCTGAAGCTGCGGCTGGAGGTGAGGGGGAGCGTACTGGACGCCATCTTCTTCTCCGCCGACGGCGCCGAGCTGGGGCTCACCCCCGGCTGCCGGATCGACGTGGCCTTCTATCCACAGATCAACGAGTTCCGCGGCCTGCGCTCCGTGCAGATCCAGGTGGTGGACCTGCGTCCGGCCCTGACCCGGGCCCAGGCGGAGCGGGCCGTCTATGAGAAATATCAGGCGGGACAGCCCCTGTCCGCCGACGAAGCCAGGGCCCTGCTGCCCGAGCGGGCGGAGTTCGTGGCCCTGTGGCGCTACCTCAAGCGCCAGTGCGCCGGTCAGTGCGCCCTGGAGGACACCGCCGCCCGCATCGCCCGGGGGATGGCCCGGGCCTCCGGCCGGCGGGAGGCCGTGGTGCGCACCCAGCTGTGCCTGGACGTGTTCGCCGAGCGTGGGCTCATCCAGGTCCAGCGCAGGCAGGACAGCCTGACCATCTCCCTCAACCCCGTGGAGGGGAAGGTGGACCTGGACGCGTCCCACATCCTGCTCCGGCTGCGCAGGATGGCGGGGGAGTGACGGCCCTCCCGAAACAGCCCCGCCGGCCGGACAGCCATTCGCTCATTCTAAGATCAAGGTGATTCTATGGACCCAATTCTGGAACGATATCAGGCCCTGGAGGACAAGGTGCGCTCCTACACGCCCAACCTGGACGCCAGGCGGCTGTTTGACGCGTTCACCTTCGCCGACACGGAGCACCACGGGCAGCTGCGCAAGAGCGGCGAGCCCTATATCATCCACCCCCTGGCGGTGGCCGACATCGTGGCCGATCTGGGCCTGGACGTGGACAGCGTCATCGCCGCCCTGCTCCACGACACCATCGAGGACACCGACGCCACCCACGAGGAGGTGGCCAAGCGCTTCGGCGAGCCGGTGGCCGAGCTGGTGGAGGGGGTCACCAAGCTGACCCGGGTGCAGTATGTCACCAAGGAAGAGGAGCAGATGGAGAACCTGCGCAAGATGCTCATGGCCATGGCCCATGACATCCGGGTGATCCTTATCAAAATCTGCGACCGGCTGCACAACATGCGCACCATGGAGTACCAGTCCCCCATGAAGCAGCGGGAGAAGAGCCTGGAGACCATGGAGATCTACGCCCCCATCGCCCACCGCCTGGGGATGCAGAAGCTGAAATGGGAGCTGGAGGACCTGTCCCTGCGCTACCTGGACCCGGTGGGCTACCGGGAGATCATCACCCAGCTGGACGAGCGCTCCTCCGCCCACGAGGAGTTCCTGGCCTCCATCCAGCACAGCATCCAGCAGCGTCTGGGCCAGGAGGGCATCCACTGCTCCGTCTACGGCCGGGTAAAGCACATCTACTCCATCTACCGCAAGATGTACGCCCAGGACAAGACCCTCAACGAGATCTTCGACCTGTACGCCTTCCGGGTCATCGTGGACGACATCCCGGAGTGCTACAACGTGCTGGGCTGCATCCACGACATGTTCAAGCCGGTGCTGGGCCGGTTCAAGGACTATATCGGCACCCCAAAGCCCAATATGTACCAGTCCCTGCACACCACCGTCATCGGCCGGGCGGGCATCCCCTTCGAGGTACAGATCCGCACCTGGGAGATGCACCAGACTGCCGAGTACGGCATCGCCGCCCACTGGAAGTACAAGCAGGGCATGGCCAACAAAACCCTGGGCACCGAGGAGCAGTTCGAGTGGGTGCGCAAGCTGCTGGAGACCCAGCAGGACACCGACGCGGAGGAGTTCGTCCACAACCTGAAGGTGGACATGTTCGCCGACGAGGTGTTCGTGTTCACCCCCAACGGCGACGTGAAGAGCCTGCCCGCCGGCGCCACCCCCATCGACTTCGCCTACGCCATCCACTCCGCCGTGGGCAACCGCATGGTGGGGGCCCGGGTCAACGGCCGCATGGTCCCCTACGACACCCCGCTGAACAACGGCGACATCGTGGAGGTCATCACCTCCAAGAGCGCCAAGGGCCCCAGCCGGGACTGGCTGAACATCGCCAAGAGCAACGAGGCCCGCAACAAGATCCGCCAGTGGTTCAAGAAGGAGCGCCGGGAGGAGAACATCGTCACCGGCCGGGCTCAGTTCGAGTCGGAGCTGAAACACGCCGGGATGAAGCTGGAGGCCATCACCGCGGAGGAGGTACTGCCCAATATCCTGCACAAAGTGCGCTTCGGCACCCTGGACGAGATGTACGCCTCCATCGGCTACGGCGGCACCACCGCCGCCAAGTGCGTGGCCCGCATCCGGGACGAGATGCTCCGGCTGGGCCGTCTCCAGGCCGAGAAGGCCGCCGCCGCGGCCAAATCCACCGCCGAGAGCACCATCTACCCCGGCTCCAACCCCCTCCAGGAGCTGCACGGCTCCAACAAGCACTCCGACTCGGGCATCATCGTGGAGGGGCTGGGCAACTGCCTGGTGAAGTTTGCCAAGTGCTGCACCCCCGTCCCAGGCGACCCGGTGGTGGGGTTCATCACCCGGGGGTACGGCGTGTCCGTCCACCGGAAGGACTGCCCCAACGCCGCCCCCGAGCGGCGAAAGCCGGAGGAGGCCGACCGGTGGATCAAGGTCTCCTGGGTGGAGGGCAAGCTGCCCAACTACAAGACCGCCCTGGAGCTGTCCGCCCGGGACCGGGACGGCCTGACCCTGGACGTGGCCATGGCCCTGTCCTCCGCCAAGGTCCGGGTGAACGCCCTGTCCGCCCGGGGCCTGCCCGACGGCTACGCCACCGTCAACATCGTGCTGGAGGTCCGGGACAAGTCGGAGCTCACAGCCGTCATCAACCGCCTGAACAACATCCAGGGGGTCTACTCCGTGGCCCGCTCCGGCGGGAAATAGGCGGCCCTGTCAAGATTACTAAATTACTAAGGATGTGAGGATATGCGCGCGGTCGTCACCAGAGTCACCTCCGCCAGCGTCACCATCGAGGGGAGGGTCAACGGCGCCATCGGCCGGGGCTACCTGGTCCTGCTGGGGGTGGGCCCCGACGACACCGAGGCAATCTGCGACAAGCTGGCCGAGAAGGTGTGCAACCTGCGCATCTTCGAGGATGAGAACGGCAAGATGAACCGAAATCTGGAGCAGGTGGGGGGCGAGATCCTGGTGGTGTCCCAGTTCACCCTGTACGCCGACACCTCCTCCCGCCGGCCCGGCTTCTCCTACGCGGCCAAGCCCGGCCTGGCCGTGCCCATGTACGAGCGCTTCATGGCCCAGTGCCGGGAGCGGGGCTTTCACGTGGAGCACGGGGAGTTCGGCGCGGACATGCAGGTGGCCTCGGTCAACGACGGGCCGGTGACCATCCTGTTCGACATCGACAAAGCGTAACGGCAAGGAGGGAAACCGCTATGAAGGTCAAGATCATGCAGGTGGGCCCCATCGGCACCAACTGCTACTTCCTCATCGACACCCAGAGCAACCAGATGGCCGTCATCGACCCCGGCGACGAGCCGGAGCTGATCCAGCAGGCCATCCAGGAGACGGGGGCGCAGGTGAAATACATCCTGCTCACCCACGGGCACTACGACCACACCACCGCCGTGCCCCCCCTGCACCGGATCTACCCGGAGGCTCAAATCTATATCCACAGGGCCGACGCCCAGGGGGCCGGCTCTCACCTGTTCCCCCTGGCCGGGGAAGTGGAGGACCTGAACTACTACGACGAGGGGGACACCCTGGACCTGGCCGGGCACCCCATCCACGTGATGCACACCCCCGGCCACTCCCCCGGCTCCGTCACCCTCCAGGTGGACGACGTGCTGTTCACCGGGGACACCCTGTTCTGCGGCTCCTGCGGCCGTACCGACCTGCGGGGGGGCAGCTATGAGCAGATCATGGCCTCTCTCAAACGGCTGGGGGAGCTGGAGGGCAACTTCCACGTCTGCCCCGGCCACGACCGCCCCTCCACGCTGGAGCGGGAGCGAAAGACCAACCCGTTTTTGCTGGAGGCCATGCGTCCGTGACCCCCGCCCGAAAAGGAGGGAGCCCCCATCAAGCTCTACTTTGATCAGACCGCCCGCCCCTGGCAGGGGGAGCGGTACAAGTACTCCGCCGAGCAGATGATGCTCACCCTCTTCCCCGGGGAGCGGCCGGAATACCCGGAGGAGCTCCCCCATACCCTGGAGGGGGCCGCCGCCCGGTTCGCCCTGACGGTATCCGGCGATACCGCCGTCCTCACCGCCACAGTCGCCTGGGGCGGCCAGACGCGGGAGGGGACGGCCAGCTTCCCCGCCGCCGCCCTGGACGAGGCGCCGGAGCGGGTCTACCACGCCGTCCAGCACGCGCTGAAGCTGGCCTTCTACCGGGCCGGCACGGCGATTCTGGGCGCTGAGCCCCCCTGGGGGGCTCTGACCGGGGTGCGCCCGGTGAAGCTGCCCACCCGGGCCATGAGGCGGGGCCTGACCCCGGAGCAGGCCCAGACCGAACTGGAGCGGGAATACCGCGTCTCCCCCGTCCGGGCCGCCCTGGCCGTGGACTGCGCCCGGGCCAGCCTGGCCGCCGGGGACAGGCTGGGGCCGCGGCAGGTGTCCGTCTACGTGGGCATCCCCTTCTGCCCCACCCGCTGCGCCTACTGCTCCTTCGTCTCCGCCGACACCGCCCGGGCCGCCGGGCTCATCGGGCCCTACCTGGAGGCTCTGCTGGAGGAGGTGGAGCGCACCGGGGCGCTGCTGCGCCGCCTGGGGCTGGGGGTGCGCTCCTTCTACATGGGCGGCGGCACCCCCACCACCCTGACCGCCCCCCAGATGGACACTCTGCTCTCCCGCATCCGCTCCGAGCTGCCCCTGGAGGACTGCCTGGAGTACACAGTGGAGGCCGGCCGGCCCGACACCATCACCCGGGAAAAGCTGGAGGTGCTGAAAAAGCACGGCGTGGCGCGCATCTCCATCAACCCCCAGACCCTGGAGGGGGAGGTGCTCGCCGCCATCGGCCGGAAGCACGCCCCCGGGGATATCCCCGCCGCCTACGCCCTGGCCCGGGAGGCGGGGTTCGACTGCATCAACATGGACCTGATCGCCGGGCTGCCCCGGGACAGCTTCGACGGGTTCCGCCGCTCCCTGGAGGGGGTGCTGGCCCTGGACCCGGAGAATGTCACCGTCCACACCCTGGCCCTGAAAAAGGGCTCCCGGCTCATGGAGGAGGGCGGGCCGCTCCCCCCGGGGGAGGAGACGGCCCGGATGCTGGATTTCTCCCTGGACGCCCTGCGGGGGCGGGGCTACCTGCCCTACTACCTCTACCGGCAGAAGTACATGTCCGGCTCCCTGGAGAACGTGGGCTGGGCAAAGCCGGGCCGGGAGAGCCTGTACAACATCGTGATGATGGAGGAGCTGCAGACCGTGGTCTCCCTGGGCGCCGGCGGCGTGACCAAGCTGGTGGACCCGGCGGCCGGGAGGATCCTTCGCCTGCCCAACCCCAAGTACCCCCACGAGTACCTGTCCGGCCTGGACAAGGTCCTGGCCCGGAAAGAGGATATCGCGGATTTCTACCGCCCATCCCTGTGAGGGGCGCACAGCGCCCTCACGCCGCACATGAAAGGAGCGAGCTATGGCCTACCAACTGCAGGAGATCAATCGCCGCATCCGCGCCGACGTGGCGGAATTTCTGGCCGAGTGCGACGCCAATTACGCCCAGCGGGTGTCCCTGGCGGCGGACAAGATCATCGCCAATCTGGAGCGCAGCCCCATCGTGCTCCTCTCCGGCCCCTCCGGCTCGGGCAAGACCACCACGGCCCTGAAGATCGCCGAGGAGCTCAGCCGCCGGGGGGTGAATACCCACGCGGTGGCCATGGACAACTACTTCAAGACCATCAACCGCAGGACCGCGCCCCGCACCCCCGAGGGGGACATCGACTACGAGTCCCCCCTGTGCCTGGACATGGAGCTGCTCAGCGACCACTTCACCGCCCTGTCCAAGGGGGGGGAGATCGTGGTGCCCAAGTTCGAGTTCGCCCGGCAGATGCGCAACGACACCCTGGGTCAGCCCCTGCGCCTGCGGAAAAACGAGATCGCCATCTTCGAGGGCATCCACGCCCTGAACGACGACATCGCCGGCCGCCACCCGGAGGCCGCAAAGCTGTATATCTCCGCCCGCTCCAACGTCAACGAGGGCTCCGCCCTGCGCTTCAAGGGCACCTGGATGCGCCTGACCCGCCGGGCGGTGCGGGACTACAACTTCCGGGGCACCGGCGTGGCCGAGACCCTGGATATGTGGGCCAATGTGCGCCGGGGGGAGAAGCTGTATATCTCCCCCTTTAAGAACCGGGCCGACGTGATGTTCGACTCCTCCCTGCCCTACGAGGTGTCAGTGATGAAGAACTACGCCGTCCCCATCCTCCAGAGCGTCCCCGAGGACAACGAGCGCCACGACGAGATGCTGGCGCTGGTGGACGCCTTCCGGTGGTTCGAGCCCATCGACCCCCAGCTGGTGGCCAAAAACTCCCTGCTGCGGGAGTTCATCGGCGGCGGGAGCTACACCTACCACTGACCGTCTGCCGGGCGCGCCGCCCGGCCCCCGAGAAACAGACCATCCCACAGAGGAGAGTGCCCCATGCCCTATATCCTGCTGACCATCGCCCTGGTCGCCCTGGACCAGCTTGTGAAATACCTGGTGACGGCTTACATCCCCCTGTACGGCAGCGTCCCCTTCCTGCCCGGCATCCTGGACTTCACCCACGTGGAGAACACCGGCGCCGCCTTTTCCATCCTCTCCGAGTACACCTGGCTGCTGACTCTCAGCTCCCTGGTGATGTCGGCGGTGCTGGCTCTGGCGGTGTGGAAGAAGTTTTTCCGCCACCCCCTGGGCCGCACGGCCCTGACCCTGATTTTGGCCGGCGCCCTGGGCAACCTCATCGACCGGGCCCTGCGGGGGTACGTGGTGGACATGTTCCGCCCCCTGTTCATCAACTTCGCCGTGTTCAATGTGGCGGACATCTGCGTGGTGGCGGGCGGCTTCGCGGTGGCGCTGTACTACGTGTTCCTCTATGACAAGTTGGAGGGGAAACCCCCGAAGGAGCAGCGCGATGACCCGCCTGAGCAGGACGGCTGACCGCCCCGGGGAGCGGGCGGACGCCTTTCTGGCCCGGAGCGTGGAGGGGCTGACCCGCTCCGCCGCCCAGCGCCTGCTGGAGGAGGGGGCGGTGACCCTTGGTGGCGCGCCGGTGAGGAAAAACTACCGGACCGCCCCCGGCGACGTGCTGGAGGTGGCCCTCCCGGACCCGGAGCCGGTGGACGTGGTGCCCCAGGACATCCCGCTGGACGTGGTGTACGAGGACGCCGACGTCATCGTGGTCAACAAGCCGGTGGGCCTGGTGGTCCACCCCGCGCCGGGGCATCCGGACGGCACTTTGGTCAACGCGCTGTTATATCACTGTGGAAAATCACTCTCTGGAATCAACGGCCAGCTCCGCCCCGGCATCGTCCACCGCATCGACCGGGACACCAGCGGCCTGATCATCGCCGCCAAGAACGACCGGGCCCACCTGGCCCTGGCCGCCCAGCTCCAGGACCACACCCTGGCCCGGGAGTACGAGGCGGTGGCCGTCGGCGCCCTCCGGGAGGACGCCGGGACGGTGGACGCCCCCATCAGCCGGCACCCCGTGGACCGGAAAAAGATGGCCGTGGACTACAAAAACGGCCGGGCCGCCGTCACCCACTGGCGGGTGCTGGAGCGCTTCCCCGGATACACCCACATCCAGTGCGAGCTGGAGACCGGGCGCACCCACCAGATCCGGGTCCACATGGCCTCCATCGGCCACCCCCTGCTGGGAGACACGGCGTACGGGGCGAAAAAGCCCTGGCCCGGCCTGGCCGGGCAGTGCCTCCACGCCCGCCGGCTGAGGTTCCTCCACCCCTCCACCGGGGAGCTGGTGGAGCTGGAGTGCCCCCTGCCGGACTGGTTCCAGGCGGTCCTGCGAAAGCTCGACAAATGAAAGACCGGCCCCGCCGCTTATTGCGGCGGGGCCGGTTTCTGCTTGTGAAAAAGCCTCGCGGAGCTCGCGCCCGCAGGACATAGCGCCTGCGGCGGCGCGCTGGCCGGTCTGTCGTCTCAGGAGAGCTGGAACTGTCCGGTATAGAGCCGGTAGTACCGCCCCTGGTTCTCCAGCAGCTGGGCGTGGCTGCCCTTCTCCTCGATCTGCCCGTGCTCGATGACCACGATGCAGTTGGAGTTGCGCACCGTGGACAGCCGGTGGGCGATAACAAAGACGGTTCGGCCCTCCATGAGGGTGTCCATGCCCTTCTGGATGAGGGCCTCGGTGCGGGTGTCGATGGAGGAGGTGGCCTCGTCCAGGATCATCACCGGCGGGTCGGCCACGGCGGCCCGGGCGATAGCCAGCAGCTGCCGCTGGCCCTGGGACAGGTTGGCCCCGTCCCCGGTGACCATGGTCTGGTAGCCGTTGGGCAGGCGGCGGATGAAGGAGTGGGCGTTGGCGCTCTTGGCCGCGGCGATGCACTCCTCGTCGGTGGCATCCAGCCGGCCGTAGCGGATGTTGTCCATGATGGTGCCGGTGAACAGGTGGGTGTCCTGGAGCACCGCCCCCAGGGAGCGGCGCAGGTCGTCCTTGCAGATGGCCTTCACGTCGATGCCGTCGTAGGTGATGAGCCCGCCCTCGATCTCGTAGAACCGGTTGATCAGGTTGGTGATGGTGGTCTTGCCCGCGCCGGTGGAGCCCACGAAGGCGATCTTCTCGCCGGGGTTGGCGTAGACGGACACGTCCTTGAGCACCCGCTTGCCGGGGATATAGGAGAAGTCCACGTGGCTGAAGCGCACCGCGCCCCGCAGCTCGGTGAGGCAGAAGTCCTCGCCGGGCACGTTGCGCACCGCGCCCCGGATCAGGTGCAGGGCGCTCTTCCCGTCGGGGCCGGGGTACTTCCAGGCCCAGCCGTGGCCGGCCAGCTGGGCGGGGTCCATCTGGGTGAGGGCCCCGTCGGGGCCGATCTTCACCCAGATGCCCTCCTCGGAGTCCACATTGGGGGGCAGCAGCTTCAATCCGCCGTTCTCCCGCTCCGCCTGGCCCAGTTCAAAGAGGGCCTCCTTCTCTTCCACCAGCACCGGCACCAGGAACATGCCGTTGCCCCGGGGGGTCCTCCAGGCCCAGGTGCGGGGCCGGCCGGTCCCGGTGAAGGGGGACAGGGTGCCGTTGGCGTCCTTCTCCGCCGGGATGAGAGTGACGGTGCCCTGGTCCACCTCGGGCTGGGTGTCCATCACCTCGAAGATGCGCTCGGCACCGGCCAGGGCGGAGAGCAGCATGGTCATCTGCTGGGAGATCTGGTTCAGGGGCTGGCTCACCTGGCGGGAGAGGTTGAGGTAGATCACCAGCCCGCCCAGATCGAACCCCTGCAGCAGCGCCAGCGCCCCGCCCAGGGCGGCGGTGAGGGCGTAGCTGATGTTGGACAGGTTGTGGGACAGGGGCATGATCATGGTGGAGTAGTAGTTGGCCTTCTGGGCGGAGTCCCGGTATGCGTCGTTGAGCTGCTTGAACTTGGCCTTGGCCTCGTCCTCGTGGGTGAAGGCCTTGACCACCTTCAGGCCCTCGATGACCTCCTGGATCTCGCCGTTGACCTTACCCAGGTTGGCCTGCTGCTCCTGGTAGTACCTGCGGCTGCGCCCGCCGAAGATGCGGAACATGAACATGGTGATGACAAGGATGGCCAGGGTGACCAGGAACAGCACCCAGTTGATGACCACCATCACCACAATCAGCCCCACGAACATCAGGCAGCTGGACAGCAGGGACACCATACTCTGCTCCATGGCCATGAGCACGTTGTCCGCGTCGTTGGTGAAGCGGCTCATCAGCTCCCCGTGGGGGTGCTTGTCGAAGTAGCTCAGGGGCAGGTCCTGGAGCCTGTCGAACAGGTCGCGGCGCAGGCGGCTGACGCCCCGCTCGGCCAGCTGGACCATGGTGGCCGACTGGCAGTAGGTGGCCGCGCTGCCCAGCAGGTAGACGGCGATCAGCGCCGCGATGGACCGGGCCAGGCCGGAGAAGTCGGTGCAGCCCGACCAGATGAAATCGTTGATGATCCCGCGCAGCATCAGGGTGCCGCCCAGGTTGGTGCCCACCGAGGCCAGCAGGCACAGCAGCACAAAGAGCAGGGGCAGCCAGCTCTTGGTCAGGTAGCCCATCAGACGCATCAGGGTCTTTTTGATGTTTTTGGGCTTTGGGCCCGCCCCGCGGGGCGGACGGCTTCCGGGTCCCGGCATTACTCCTGCACCCCCTCTTGTTGAGACTGGTAGATCTCCTGGTAGATGGGACTGGTTTTCAGCAGCTCCTCGTGGGTGCCCCGGGCGGCGATGTGGTCGTCGTCCAGCACCAGGATCTCGTCGGCGTACCGCACGGAGGAGATGCGCTGGGCGATGATGATGACGGTGGTGCCCTTCAGGTTCTTGGCGAAGGACTCCCGGATGGCGGCCTCGGTGGCGGAGTCCACGGCGGAGGTGGAGTCGTCCAGGATGAGCACCGCCGGCTTTCTCAGCATGGCCCGGGCGATGCACAGCCGCTGCTTCTGGCCGCCGGAGACGTTCACGCCCCCCTGGTCCAGCCAGGTGTCGAACCCGTCGGGGAAGGACATGATGAAGTCATAGGCCTGGGCGTCCTTGGCGGCCTGGATCATGGCCTCCTCCGAGGCGCCGGGGTCGCCCCACATTAGGTTCTCCCGGATGGTGCCGGTGAACAGCACGTTGGTCTGGAGCACCATGCCGATGCGGCCCCGGAGCTCCTCCAGGGGGTAGTCCCGCACGTCCACGCCGTCCAGCAGGATGGAGCCGCCGGTGACGTCGTAGAACCGGGGGATCAGGTTGACCAGGGAGGACTTGCCGGTGCCGGTGCCGCCCACGATGGCCACGAACTGGCCCGGCTCCACGGTGAAGGAGATGTGGGAGAGCACGTCGTCCCCGGTGCCGGTGGCGATATACCGGAAGGACACGTCCTGGAACTCCACCTTCCCCCTGGGGGCGGGCAGGCCGGCCTCGCCGGCCCGGGTCCCGTCCTGGACGGAGGGGACGGTGTCCAGCACCTCGTTGATGCGCCGGGCGCAGGCCTGGGCCCGGGAGAGCTGGAGCAGGGACATGGACACCATCATCACGCTCATCAAAATCTGCAGCAGGTAGGTGAAGAAGGCCTGCAGGTCGCCCAGCAGGAAGTCCCCCACCATGACCATGTGGCCCCCGAAGTACAGCACCGCCACGGTGGCGCCGTTGAGGGCAATCATCATCAGCGGGGTCATGGCGATGATGCGCATCCCCACCGTCAGGCCGGCGTTCATCAGCTCCTCGTTGGCCTCGCCGAACTTTTTGCGCTCGTGGTCCTCCCGGACGAAGGCCTTCACCACCCGGATGGCCACCAGGTTCTCCTGGAGGGTGCTGTTCACCGTGTCGATCTTCTTCTGCAGCAGCTCGAACAGGCGGGAGCACATCTTCATCAGCAGGGCGATGCCCACGATCATCACCGGGATGACGATCAGCAGGATGACGGCCAGCCTGGGGCTGAGCCGTACGCAGATGATCAGCGACACCAGCAGCAGCATGGGGGAGCGCACCAGCATCCGCAGGCCCATGGCCAGCATCATGGTCATGGCGTTGACGTCGTTGGTCATGCGGGTGATGAGGGAGGCGGAGGAGAACCGGTCGATGTCGGCGAAGGAGAACTCCTGCACCTTGTCGAACAGGCACTGGCGCAGATTGCCGCCGAAGCCCTGGCTGGCGTAGGCGGCGTATTTGGAGGCCAGGACGCCGCCGGTCATGGCGGCGGCGGAGAGCACCAGCATCAGGCCGCCCAGCTTGAAGATGTAGGCGGTGTCCCCGGCGGGGATGGCCACGTCCACGATCTCAGCCATCACCAGGGGGAGCAGCATCTCGCAGACCACCTCCAGGATGATGTAGAGCGGGGACTTGACGGCCTCCTTCTTATATCCCTCCAGATGGGTAAGGAACAGTTTGATCAAATCAGGTGACCTCCTTTTCGGGAGATTTTTGGAGATTGGCCAGCATCCGCCGGCGCAGGGCGATGAGCATGGCCCGCTCCTCGTCGGAGATCCCGGCCAGCATCTTGACGGTCACCGCCTCGATGGCCGCCTCACAGCCCTCCACGGCGGCGCGGCCCTTGTCGGTGAGCAGCGCCTGGCTGCACCGGGCGTCGGTCTGGCCCGGCTCCCGGCGGATATAGCCCCCCCGCTCCAGAGATTTCAGGGAGCTGGACACGGCGGCGGGGGAGATGTGCAGCAGCTCGGCCAGATCCCGCTGGGCCAGGCAGGGGCGGCGGTGGGGCGTCTCCTCATACGCCTCCAGGATGGTGAGCAGCATGGGGTGGCCCACCTCGCTCAGGCCCCGGGCGGCCAGTTCCGCGGCTACGGCGTTCCGGTGGGCCTGGTGGAGCTGCTGGCTCAGCAGCGCCAGCTGCCCGGTGTTTGGGTCCATAGACGGCCCTCCCTTTCCATTTGATTAACCGGTTGATAATCAACACCTTGACTATTATAGCGCCCTGTATGGGGATGTCAACCAGTTTCCCCACTGTTCAAAATTTATTTACAGAGCGCAAAACCGGCCGGCGGCACATCCGTGCCGCCGGCCGGTCTTTGAAAAGGCCTCGCAGGGTCCGCGCCCGCGGGCGCGCTCTTATCTCAGGTAGGACAGGGGGTTGACGGCGGTGCCGTTGACCCGGATCTCGAAGTGGCAGTGGGGCGCGGTGGACCGGCCGGTGGAGCCGGCCCGGGCGATGGCCTGGCCCTTGTAGACCTTCTGTCCCACAGACACCAGCAGGGAGGAGTTGTGGGCGTAGTAGGTCTGCACCCCGTTGTCGTGGGTGATGATGACCAGGTTGCCGTAGGTGCCCTTGGAGCCGGCGAAGGTGACGGTGCCGCCGTCGGCCGCCGAGATGGTGGAGCCGTAGCTGGCCCGGATGTCCAGGCCGGAGTGGTAGCTGTAGCCGCCGAAGATATACCGCCCGCCGAAGTAGGAGTTGATGTGGTGGCTGGCGGTGGGCCAGGCGTAGGTGCCGGTGGAGGCCGTCCTGGGCTTCTCCTTGGTGCCCACCGCCTTGGTGGTCACCGTGGGCTCCCGGAGGGTGGTGCTGGAGAGGACCTCCCGCTGCGTCTCATAGCCGTTGACGTAGGTGATATGGGCGTTGACCTCCGCCTCGCCCGGCGTGCCCTCGGAGATGATCTTGGAGTCGCCGATGTACATGGAGCTGTCGTCCACCGTCTCCACCGGGCAGGGGACCTCCTCGTTGTAGGTCACGTCATCCACCGTGGTGACGGACAGCAGGGGGATGATCTGCTTGACGTTGAGCACGTCGCCGATCATCAGCCGGTTGATGTCCATGTCCGGGTTGAGCGCCTTCAAATCGCTGATGGACATGTCGTTGGCGTAGGCGATGCCGCTGAACGTGTCCCCGGCCACCACGGTGTAGGTGGTCTCGCCGGTCTTGTTGGCGGTGAGCACCCCCCGCATCTCGTCGATGGTCCGGAGGGTGTTGGCGGTATATACGCTCTCGATCCCCACGTTGTCTAAAAATTCCGCGGAGATGGTGTTCTCGTTGACGTACTGGTTCTTGATCTCCTCCAGCAGCTCGTCCAGGGCCTCCCGGTCGGTGACCTCGCCCACCGGGGCGCCGTTGATGCTGACCTGGTACTTGCGCAGCTCCACGCTGGCCTGATCCAGCTGGCGGTAGAAGAAGTTTTCAATGGTGCTCTGATCGTCCAGCTCGGTTTTTAAGGTGAGGGCGAACTGGTAGTCCACCGTGCTGTCGATGTGGTAGGGGTAGCCCAGCAGCTGGGTGCCCCGGCGCTCCACCTGGGCGATGGCGTTGGTGACCACCCGCTGGTCCTGCACCACGCCCAGCTCCTCGCCCCCCACGCTGACGGTGTAGCTGGGGGTGTAGAGGGTGTTCAGGGTCAGCGCCAGGCCCAGGGCGGCGGCCACGGCCAGGAAGGACACGGGCCCCACCGTCCGGCGGTCGAAGGCCATGCCGTGGACCGCGTAGGCGAACCGGCGGCTGTATATATAGCTCAAATGCCGGAAGCGGCGCCACCGCTGGGCGGCGGTGAGGGGCGCGTGCTCCCGCTTCTCCTCCCCGGCGCCGCGGCGCCGGTTCAAAACTCCATCCATGGTCTACCTCGTAGTTCAAACGATTTCCGCCGCCCCGAAGGCGGCGAAAACGAAAAAGTTACAAAACGGTTACAAAATGTATGATACACGCATTTGCCCCGTTCGTCAACCCCCTTCCGGTCCGGGCCAAAAAAGTTCACAATTTTTCCGAAATCTTCCCCTCTGGCCGGCCAGTTCCGGATACACCACAATATTTCAGACAAAAAACCGCCTGTCCGCCCGGACGGGCGGACAGGCCGGCGCACCGAAAAACGCTCAGGGTCCGCGCCCGCAGGCGCGGATCGAATGCTGCTCATCCCCGCCCGGGGCGGGCAGGCCCGGCGGTCAGAACCGGTTCAGGGGGGCGCTGCCGTCGTCCTCCCCCTTCTCAATGCCCTTGACTACCACGTAGTAGCCGTAGTCGGGGTTGACCTGGACATACACCCGGTCCCCCTCCTTTTTCCCCAGCAGGGCCTTGCCCATGGGGGACTCCTTGCTGATCCGGCCGTGGAGGGCGTCCTGGCGGACGGTGGTGACGATCTGGTAGACCTCCGTCTCCTCGTCCTCCTCCAGATAGACCGTCACCCTGTCATACAGCCCCACCGCCCCGGCGGCGGAGGACTCGGGGATGACCACGGCGGTACGGATCATGTTCTCCAGGAAGCGGATGCGGCTCTCGTTGCGGTTTTTCTCCTGCTTGGCCGCCTTGTACTCAAAGTTTTCGCTCAGGTCCCCGAAGGCCCGGGCCTCCTTCACCGCCTCCAGCAGCTGGGGGCGCAGGTGGATGCGCCGGTGGTCCAGCTCCTCCTGCATCAGTTTGATGTCCTTCTGGGTCAGTTCGTTGTGCATAGCCGGTCACTCCTTCTGTCCCAAGTATAGCAGAAAATCCTCCGCCTGTCCCCCATTTTTTTGCCGGGAAAAAAGTGGGGGAGCCTGAAAAAAATTCATAGGAAATCTATTTTTCATTCGACACACCTGTGATATAATGAAATATTAGAGAGACTATATTTTGGTAAAGGGGAGGATCTCATGAAGAATAAAGTGGTCGTGTCCATCGCCGGGCAGGAGTACACCATGGTGGCCGTTGAGGACGAGGAGTATGTGCGCAAGGTGGCCGCCTATGTGGACGGGCAGCTGCGGGAGGTCATGGACCAGGGCCGGCTGTCGCTGGCCAACGGCGCGGTGCTGGCCGCGATGAACATCGCCGACCAGTATTTCCGGGAGCAGAGCTCTTCCGAGAACCTCCGCCGCCAGATCAAGGACTGCATGGATGAGAGCGCCAAGCTGAAAAACGAGCTGTCCGAGAGCAAACGGGAGATCTTCCGCCTGCAGAGCCGAAAGTAATCAAGCTGCGGCGTGGAGCGCGCATGGCGCGCTTCACGTCCGCCCATAGGAGGTCCGCCATGCTGGAGCTGCTCTCCCCCGCCGGCTCGATGGAGTCGGTCACCGCCGCCGTTCAGAACGGGGCGGACGCCGTCTATTTTGGATACGGAGATTTCAACGCCCGCCGCAACGCGAAAAACTTCACCCTGGATGAAGCTGCGGCGGCGGTTTCTTATTGCCACCTGCGGGGAGTCAAGGTCTACCTGACCCTGAACACCCTGCTCACCGACCGGGAGCTGGTCAAGGCCGCCGAGCTGGCCGCCCAGGCCAGCCGCATGGGGGCCGACGCTGTCATCGTCCAGGACCTGGGCGTGGTGCGGATGCTGCGCCAGGCGGCCCCCGACCTGCCCGTCCACGGCTCCACCCAGATGACCATCCACACCCTGGACGGGGTGAAGGCCTGCGCCGAGCTGGGGATGGAGCGTGTGGTGCTGGCCCGGGAGCTGAGCCGGGACGCCCTGGAGCACATCTGCCTCAACTCCCCCATCGGGGTGGAGGTGTTCGCCCACGGGGCGCTGTGCATGTGCTACTCCGGTCAGTGCTTCTTCTCCAGCGTCATCGGCGGCCGCAGCGGCAACCGGGGCGTGTGCGCCCAGCCCTGCCGGCTGAAATACGGCTGGAGCGGCAAGGCCGACGAGAACCCCCTTTCCCTGAAGGACCTGTCCCTGGCCGGGCACCTGCGGGAGCTGCGGAAGATGGGGGTCGCCTGTTTGAAGATCGAGGGGCGCATGAAGCGCCCGGAGTACGTGGCCATCGCCACCCGCATCTACGCCCAGGCGATCCGGGAGGGCCGGGACCCCTCCGCCGGGGACCTGCAGCAGCTGGAGCAGGCCTTCTCCCGCCAGGGCTTTACCGACGGCTACTTCCAGGGCTGCAAGGGCCCGGAGATGTTCGGCACCCGCCCGGAGGCCGCCCCGGAGCCCAGGGAGCTCTTTGCCCAGGCCCGCTCCACCTACGAGAGCGGGGAGCAGCGCAAGGAGACGGTGGGCATCTTCGCCATGATCCGCGTCGGCGAGCCCGCCCAGGTGGGGGCCATGGACACCCAGGGCCGCCTGGCCACCGTGGCCGGGCCGGTGCCGGAAAAGGCCGTCAACGTCCCCCTCACCGCCGAGAAGGTGGAGGCCCAGCTGGTGCGCACCGGCGGCACCCCCTACCAGTGCGGCCGGGTAATCGCCAAGGTGGAGCCCGGTCTGTCCCTCCCCCTGTCCGCCCTCAACGACCTGCGCCGCCGGGCCCTGGAGGAGCTCAGCGCCCAGCGCGCCGCCGTCCCCAGGCGCCGCGCCGGCCAATTCCACCCCGGCGTGCGCTACGCCAACCGGCGGGAGCCCCCGGCGTTCACCGTCCAGGTGCGCACCGCCTCCCAGCTGAGCCTGGAGCTGCTCAAGCTCCGGCCCGAGCTGGTGTACATCCCCGCCTGGGAGGCGGCCGCCGCCCCCGAGGCGGTGGAGCGCTGCCAGAAGCAGGAGGTGGCCGTGGCCGCCCTGCTGCCCCGGGTGTGCTGGGACCGGGAGATGCCGGCCTTGGAGCAGGACCTGGAGGCCCTGCGCCGGATGGGCGTGGACCAGGTGCTGGCCGGGAACCTGGGGCTGGTCCGCCGGGCCCAGGAGCTGGGGTTCCAGGTCCGGGGGGACTTCGGCCTGGGGGTATACAACAGCCAGGCCGTCAAGGAGCTTAAGCGCATGGGCCTCGTCTCGGTCACCGCCTCCTTCGAGATGCAGCTGGCCCAGATTCGGGACCTGTCCAAGGCCCTGGACACCGAGCTCATCGGCTACGGCCGCCTGCCCCTGATGATCACCGAGAACTGCATCATCCACAACCACTCCGGCCAGCACACCTGCGCCAACGTGAATCTGCTCACCGACCGCAGGGGGGAGCGGTTCCCGGTGGTGAAGGCCTACGGCTGCCGCAACGAGATCCTGAACTCCAAAAAGCTGTTCCTGGGGGACAAGCTGGACGACCTGCGCCGGCTGGGCCTGTGGGCGGTGCGCCTGTGCTTCACCACCGAGAATCCCCTGGAGTGCGCCCAGGTGCTGGAGCGCTACCTGGACAGGGGACCCTATCAGCCCAACGACCTCACCCGCGGTTTGTACTACCGCGGCGTCGAATAGTCCGCCCTTCCCGCCCGAAAGAAAGGGGGCCCCGCCATGCTCGCCCGCCAGCGCCTGTTCTGGCTCAGCAAGCCCTACGACCTGCCCGGCTCGGACGCGCGGTTCCTGCGGGCCGTGCGGGACAACTGCGCCTACCACCTGGACCACTGCCCGGAGTACCGGGCGCTGGCCCGGGGCCTGGGGTTCGACCTGTCCCAGCTGGAGACCATCGGCGACCTGAAAAGGCTCCCCATGCTGCCCACCCTGTTTTTCAAGCGCCACGCCCTGTCCTCCATGCCCAAATGGCGCATGGCCATGTATGTGACTTCCTCGGGCACCAGCGGCAGCTTCAGCCAGGTGGGCTTCGACTGGGGCTGCATTTTGGCCGAGGTCCCCATGATCCTGAAGCTGGGGTTCCTCCACGGCCTGGTGTCCCCGGTGCCCGCCAACTACGCGGTGCTGGGGTACAGGCCCAACAAAAACAACCGCACCGGCGTCACCCGGACCATGTATGGCTTGACCTGGTTTGCCCCGCCTCTGCGCCGGGCCTACGCCCTGCACTACCGGGACGGGGCCTACGTGCCCGATCTGGACGGGACGGCGAAGGCCCTGGAGCGGTTCGCCCGCTCCCCCTTCCCCACCCGGATCATCGCCTTCCCCTCCTACCTGTGGTTCGGCCTGCGGCGCATGGAGGAGCTGGGCCTATCGGTGAAGCTGCGCCCCGACTCCAAAATCATCCTGGCCGGGGGCTGGAAGCAGCACTACGCCCAGGAGGTGGAGAAGCCCCGGCTGTACGCCCTGGCGGAGCGGGTGCTGGGCATCGGGGAGGAGAACATCCACGAGCTGTTCGGCGCGGTGGAGCACCCCATCTTTTACAACACCTGCAAATGCCACCATTTCCACGTCCCCGCCTACGCCCGGGTGCTCATCCGGGACGTGAACACCCTGGAGCCCCTGCCCATGGGGCAGGCGGGGCTGGTCAACCTCATCTCCCCGCTGATGAACGCCACCCCCACCCTCAGCGTGGCCACCGACGACCTGGGGGTGCTGGAGCCGGGGGAGAAGTGCCCCTGCGGCTGCAAGGCCCCCTACCTGACCATTTTGGGCCGGGTGGGCCTGCGGGATATCACCACCTGCGCCGCCGGCGCGGCGGAGCTGCTGGGAGAGGGGGAGGGCCTGTGATCTTCGCGGAGGGCGCCCTGCGCCCCGACAGCCAGCTGCCCGCTCTGCTGGACAGCCTGGAGGACAAACTGACCGACACCTTGGCCGGCCCGCCCCTGGAGGCGGAGACGGTGATCTCCGCCCTGGCACGTTTAGGGGAGCGGCTGGACCGGGGAGAATTGGATGGGCTCATCGCCCAATACGCCCCCGCTGGGGCGCGGGAGTGGCTGGACGAGGTGCGCTGGATGCTCCGCCCGGAGCTGCTACGGCAGAAGCTGGCCATCGAGCTGGGGGACGCCTCCCCCGCGCGGCCCTTTGGCCGCGCGGAGCGCTGCCCCCTGGGGGTTCTGCTCCACGTGGCCCCCGGCAACATGGAGGGCCTGCCCGCCTTCACCGCCCTGGAGGGGCTGCTCACCGGGAACATCAACCTGCTGAAGCTGCCCCGGGGGGACCGGGGGCTGACCTTCGCCGTCCTGTCCCTCCTGGTGGAGACCGAGCCCGCCCTGACCCCCTTCCTGTACGCCTTCGACGTGCCCTCCGGGGACAGGGACACCCTGAAAAAACTGGCCGCCCTGGCCGACGGGGTGGTCACCTGGGGCGGGGACGGGGCCGTCTCCGCCATGCGGGAGCTGGCCGGCCCCGGGTGCAAGCTCATCGAGTGGGGCCACCGGCTGGGGTTCGCGTACCTGTCCGGCTGGGAGGGCCGGACGGGCGAGCTGGAGGCCCTGGCGGAGCACATCGTGACCACCAACGGCCTGCTGTGCTCCTCCTGCCAGGTGATCTACCTGGACACGGAGGACTTCGGGGAGGGGAAGCGGTTCTGCAACGGCTTCCTCCCCATCCTGGAGCGGGCCTCCGCGGTCCGGAACGCCGCCCCCGGCGCGGCTGCCCAGGCCACGCTGTACGCCTACGAGACGTTTTTGGAGCATATCGCCGACCGGGACGGTTTGGACGAGGTCATGTTCCGGGGGACGGGCTGCTCCCTGACCCTGCGCCGGGACCGGGCGTTGGAGCTGTCCCCCCTGTACGGCAACGCGCTGGTGAAGTGCCTGCCCCGCAGCCAGATCATCCCCGTCCTGCGCCGGGCCCGGGGCCGGCTCCAGACGGTGGGGCTCCTCTGCCCCCCGGAGCGCCGGGAGGAGCTGGTCCGCCTGCTCTCCCGCGCCGGCGTCACCCGGATCACCCCCGCCGGACAGATGTCCGCCTCCTTCCCCGGGGAGGGACACGACGGGGAATATCCTCTGCGCCGGTATTGCAGAGTGGTGGATCTTGCATTATAATGCTATTCATCCCATTTTTAGAGACGCGAGGTAACCTGTGATGGAACTGAAGGTCAAAGCCCTCTCCCCCAAGATCGGCCGGGAGATCCCCGCCCCCTTTTACGCCACCCCCGGCTCCGCCGCCATGGACCTGCACGCCTGCCTGGACGGGGCGGTGACCATCCCCGCCGGGGGGCGGGCCGTCATCCCCACCGGCATCGCCATCGCCCTGCCCTCGGCGGACTATGTGGCCCTGGTGTACGCCCGCAGCGGCCTGGGCATCAAGCACGGGGTGGCCCCGGCCAACTGCGTGGGGGTCATCGACAGCGACTACCGGGGGGAGATCCTGGTGGGTTTGCAGAATTCCGGGGGGGAGGACTACACCGTTCAGCCCGGGGACCGCATCGCCCAGCTGATGATCGCCCCCGTGGTCCAGGCCCGTATCCAGATGGTGGACGATCTGGACCAGACCGCCCGGGGCGCCGGGGGATTCGGCTCAACAGGCAAATAAAAGGAGGACGCCGCTATGTGGCCCTTTGGCAAGAAGAAGGAGAGGGAGGAGACCGCCCTCACCCCGGAGGAGGAGCAGGTGCGCCGGTTCGCCCAGCAGTTCGACCCGGAGGAGTTCACCATCCTGGCCGTCACCGGCCCCAACGGCATCGCCGCCGGGAAGGAGGGGGACGACCCCCTGTGGAACTGCTATGCGGAGGTCACCGCCTGGATGGACGAGGGGGACGACGAGGTCCATCAGGGCCCCGCCAGGCTGGTCATCCTGGCCGACGACGCCCTGCGGGAGTACCTGCGGCACCGGGTACCCGGCGACTTCATCCTGAAGGTGAAGGTGCGCCAATCCAAGGAGGACGACACCTTCCAGATGCTGGGGGCGCCCGAGCCCGCCTTCGACCCGGAGCTGAAGGCCATCCTGGAGGAGCAGAAAAAGCCCGTCAGCCACTACCTGGAGGGCCTGGGCACCTTCGCCCTCAACCGCTCCGTGGGCTGGTTCCAGGCCGACGTGGACTGGCTTGGCACATCCATCCAGCTCACCTTCGACCAGGACGAAAATCTGTCCGCCTGCGCCGACGCCGCCAGGACCCTGATGGCCGATCAGGACGGCTGGGACGCCCGGGTGCGCCAGTTCGCCGCCGGGGAGCTGCTGGAGCTGGCCAACCAGTGGGCCGCCGACGGCGCCGAGGGCGGGGAGGAGCCGGAGGAGATCACCGCCGAGCAGTTCGCCCGGCGCATGGAGCTGGAGTCCATCCAGGTCTACGCGGATGGCTCCTTTGCGTTCTGGTTCAACGACGGCGACCTGTTCTGGGGCCACTCCATCCACGTCTCCGGCAGCCTGGAGGATGGGCCGACGGACGCCGAGATGGAGGGCTGACCCTCCCGCCACTACACAGTTTAGAAGGATACCGCTTATGCACATCATTCTGGCCTCCCAGTCCCCCCGGCGGCGCGAGCTGCTGGAGCGGATGGGACTGACAAAATTTGAGATCATCCCCGCCCGGGGGGAGGAGCGGGCCGAGGCCGGCCTGTCCCCCGCCCGGCTGGTGGAGGAGCTGTCCCGGCACAAGGCCGCGGAGGTGTCCGCCGCCCACCCGGACGCGCTGGTCATCGCCGCCGACACGGTGGTGGCCGCCGGGGACCGGGTGCTGGGCAAGCCCCGCTCGGTCCAGGAGGCGGAGGAGATGCTCTCCCTGCTCTCCGGCCGGGAGCATCAGGTATGTACCGGGGTCACCGTCCGGCTGGGGGAGCGCGCCCTCACCGAGCATGAGGAGACCGCCGTGCGCTTCCGCCCCCTCACCGGGGCGGAGATCGCCGCCTACGCCGCCACCGGCGAGCCCATGGACAAGGCCGGGGCCTACGGCATCCAGGGCCGAGGCTGCGTGCTGGTGGAGGGCATCCGGGGGGACTACTACAACGTGATGGGCCTGCCCGTGTGCCGCCTGGCCGGGATGCTCTCCCGGTTCGGCGTGGACCCCCTGACCGGGGAAGGAGTGGAGCGATGAAGGACTTTTTCCGGCAAAACGGGCTGCTCCTGCTGCTCATTGCGGTGCTGCTGTCCATCCTGCTGGCCGTGGTGGGCACCTTCCTGGGGGGCAGCGCCGACCCCCTGTCCGACTTTTTCAGCATCCTCACCACCCCCGTGCGCACGGCCGCCAGCGCCGTGGCCCACTGGGGGGAGGGGGTCTACAACTACGTGGTCAATTACGACGACCTCTACCAGGAGCTGGACGACCTGCACACCCAGGTGGCCGAGATGGAGGAGCAGGTGCGCCAGGCCCAGGACGCCCTGCGGGAGAACGAGGAGCTGCGGGAGCTGCTGAACCTGCAGGAGAAGCGGCGGGACTTCACCTTCGCCTCCGCCCGGGTGACCGCGCCCGAGACCTCCAACTGGCACTCCACCCTGACCATCAGCAAGGGCAGCAGCTCCGGCGTGGAGGCCGGCGACTGCGTCATCAACGCCAGGGGCGAGCTGGTGGGGGTGGTGTCCACGGTGGGCACCAACTCCGCCGAGGTGGCCACCCTCATCGACCTGGACACCGACATCGGCGGCATGGTGGCCCGGACCTACAGCGCCGGGGTGCTGGAGGGGGATTTCGCCCTGATGGAGCAGGGCAAGCTGCGGCTGAACTACCTGCCCGACGGTGCCCAGCTCATCGCCGGGGACGAGGTGCTCACCTCCGGCCGGGGCGGGGTGTATCCCTCCGGGCTGGTGGTGGGCCAGGTGGAGGGCGTGTTCGACGACCCCTCCGGCGCCACCCGCTACGCCGTGGTAAACCCGGCGGCGGATCTGGACAGTCTGTTCCAGGTGTTCGTGATCCTGGATTTCGATATCGTGGAGTGAGGGCAACCCCCCGCTCCGGGCGGGACCGCCGGCGCGGCCCGTAAGAGGAGAATGGCATGACCCGTCGGAATCAAGTTTTCAAATGGCTGGTCTACACCCTGGGCCTGCTGCTGGTCTGGGTGCTGGACGTGCATATCCTGGGCCGTCTGCCCGTCCTGAGCACCGTCCCTGTGCTGCTGCCGGTAGCAGCGGCCACGGTGGCGGTGCTGGAGGGGGGCGCCGCCGGGGCCGGCTTCGGCCTGGGCACCGGCCTGCTGTGGGAGATCAGCGCCCTGGACAGCGGCGGCTGGGCGGTGATCTTCCTGGCCGTGTGCGGCCTGCTGTGCGGCTCGGCGGCCCAGTTCGCTCTGACCCAGGGCTTCATCGGCTGCATGATCTGCTCCGCGGCGGTGATGGCCGCGCTGGAGTGCATCCACCTGCTGGTGGGGCTGTTCACCCAGCTGGCCCCTCCGGCCCTGCTGGTGGAGGTGGCGGTGAAGGAGCTGGTCTGGAGCCTGGTGTGGGCGCCGGCGGTCTACCTGATCTTCCGGGCCATCTTCCGCCGGGTGGGCCGGGACAGGCTGGCCAACTGACAGAGTTTTTCAGAAAGGAGGCGGCGCCCTCTTGGACCCCAAACAATTCTCCCGGCGCAGCTGGACGCTGGTTCTGCTGCTGGCTATCCTGCTGTTCGGACAGGGTGCCGCTCTGTACGACGCCCAGGTCGTCAACGGGGCCTACTGGCTGGAGCGCTCCCAGGTCAAGGCCGTGGAGACCGAGACCATCTCCCCCGACCGGGGCTCCATTCTGGACCGCTACGGACGGGTGCTGGTGTCCAACCGGGTGACCTACCAGGTGACCCTGGACCCCTCCGCCATGGGGGAGGAGCGCAACCAGACCGTCCTCATCCTGCTGGATATCTGCCGGGAGGCCGGCGTGGAGTGGACGGACACCCTGACCATCTCCACCCTCGCCCCCTACACCTTTACCCGGGAGCCCCCGTTCTACGCCGTGTCCACCGAGGAGCAGGACGGGGAGACCGTCACCACCCGGACCCTGACCTACCTGGGCCGGCTGGGGGTAAAGCTAGGCTGGCTGCCCGGCGACCCCACCGCCGACAAGCTCCACAAGCAGGGCTGGCGGATGCTCACCGTCCAGGAGCTGATGGAGCGGATGTACGACACCTTCGGCATCGACCTGGAGGCGGAGGGGATGTCCCAGACCCGGGCCAGGGCGCTGGCCGGGGTGCTCTACGAGCTGTACCTGCGCTCCTACGAGGTCAACCAGACCACCTACGTCTTTACCAGGGATGTGGACATCGACTTTATTTCCCGGGTGAAGGAGCTGAAGCTGAAGGGCGTGAACATCGAGGCCGTCCCCGTCCGGGACTACGGCACCGATTACGCCGCCCACCTGCTGGGCCAGGTGGGGCTGATGTCCCCCGAGGAGTGGAACTACTACCGGGACCTGGACCAGGGCTACCGGATGAGCGACTACGTGGGCAAGGACGGCGTGGAGCTGGCCTTTGAGTCCTACCTGCGGGGTACCCCCGGCAGGCGGGAGATCAACCGGAACACCGACGGCAAGATCATCGAGGAGCGGTGGATCTCCGAGCCGGAGCCGGGCGGCAACGTGGTGCTCACCATCGACATCGACCTGCAGCAGGCAGTGGAGGAGATCTTGGCCTCCGGCGTGGCTGAGCTGCCCAGCGAGGAGGTGGAGGGCGCGGCCTGCGTGGTGCTGGACGTGAACAGCGCCGAGGTGCTGGCCGCCGCCAACTACCCCACCTACAACCCGTCCACCTACTTCCAGGATTTCAGCGAGAACGCCGCCAACCCCCTGCGCCCCTTCAACAACCGGGCCTTCTCCGGCCTGTACGCCCCCGGCTCCACCTTCAAGATGGTCACCGCCATCGCCGGGCTGGAGATGGGCGTCATCGAGCCCTGGACCGAGATCCAGGACACCGGCCGGTACACCTACTACAACGACAACGGCCCCATGTGCTGGCTCTACCGCCAGTACGGCAGCACCCACGGCTATGAGAACGTCAGCGAGGCCTTGAGGGACTCCTGCAACGTGTTCTTCTACGACGTGGGCCGCCAGGTGACCATCCAGGGGCTCCAGGAGTACGCCTCCTACTTTGGCCTGGGCGAGCCCACCGGCATCGAGCTGCCCGAGAGCACCGGCACCATGGCCGGCCCCAAGACCGAGGAGGAGGCTCAGAAGTGGAAGGCGGGCAGCACCCTGTCCGTGGCCATCGGCCAGGAGAACAGCCAGTTCACCCCCCTGCAGCTGGCCAACTACGTGGCCACCCTGGTCAACGGCGGCACCCACTACGCCGCCCACATCCTGAAAGAGATCAAGTCCAACGATTTCTCCCAGGTGGTGTTCACCCAGCAGCCGGAGGTGCTCAACACCGTGGAGATCGACCCGGAGAACCTGAACGCGGTGCTGGAGGGGATGCGCCTGCTGGTCACCGAGGGCTCGGTGCGCTCCTACTTCCAGAATTTGAAGGTCACCGCCGGCGCCAAGACCGGCTCGGCCCAGGTGGACCTGGACGCCCAGTCCAACGCCATCTTCGTCTGCTTCGCCCCCTTTGACAACCCCCAGGTGGCCGTGGCCCTGGCCGTGGAGCACGGCGGCGGCGGCTCCGAGATCGCGGGCATCGCCGCGGACGTGCTGGACTACTACTTCTCCGCCGAGGAGACCCGGGAGGAGATTCTGACGGAGAACGCCCTGATCCGGTGAACCCTGTTTTGATTAAAAAACGCGCCGTTCGGCGCGGCCCCATCTCCGATGGGGCGGTGGATTTTCCCACGGAGGTTATTTTCTATGACAGACCAGTCCAAGATCCGCAACTTTTCCATCATTGCGCATATTGATCACGGAAAATCCACCCTGTCCGACCGGCTCATCGAGCTGTGCGGGGCGGTGGAGCAGCGCCAGATGGAGGCCCAGCTCCTGGACAACATGGACCTGGAGCGGGAGCGGGGCATCACCATCAAGGCCCGGGCGGTGCGCCTGGACTACAAGGCTGCCGACGGGGAGGTCTATGCCCTCAACCTCATCGACACCCCGGGCCACGTGGACTTCAACTACGAGGTCTCCCGCTCCCTGGCCGCCTGCGAGGGGGCGGTGCTCATCGTGGACGCCTCCCAGGGCATCGAGGCACAGACCCTGGCCAACACCTACCTGGCCATGGAGCACGACCTGGAGATCCGCCCGGTGGTCAACAAGATCGACCTGCCCGCCGCCGACCCCAAACGGGTGAAGGAGGAGATCGAGAACATCCTGGCCCTCCCCGCCGAGGACGCCCCGGAGATCTCCGCCAAGATGGGTGTCAACATCCCCGCCGTGCTGGAGGACATCGTGCAGAACATCCCCGCCCCCAAGGGGGACCCGGACGCCCCGCTGAAGGCCCTCATCTTCGACAGCCAGTACGACCCCTATCTGGGCGTCATCGTGCTGTTCCGGGTGATGGAGGGGACGCTGAAAAAGGGGATGCAGGTGCGGCTGATGGCCTCCGGCGGGCAGTACCAGGTGCTGGACTGCGGCTACCTGCGGCCCCTGGGGATGGACTCCTGCGCCGAGCTCACCGCCGGGGAGGTGGGCTGGTTCACCGCCTCCATCAAAAACGTGAAGGACACCCGGGTGGGCGACACCATCACCGGGGCGGAGCTCCCCGCCGCTGAGGCCCTGCCCGGCTACCGGCCCGCCCAGCCCATGGTCTACTGCGGCATCTACACCGAGGACGGCTCCAAATACCCCGACCTGCGGGACGCCCTGGAGAAGCTCCAGCTCAACGACGCCTCCCTGTCCTTTGAGCCCGAGTCCTCCGCGGCCCTGGGGTTCGGGTTCCGCTGCGGCTTCCTGGGGATGCTCCACATGGAGATCATCCAGGAGCGGCTGGAGCGGGAGTTCGACCTGGACCTGGTGACCACCCTGCCCTCCGTGATCTACGAGGTCACAAAGACCGACGGCACCGTGGTCCGGGTGGACAACCCCCACAACTACCCCGACCCCGGCTCCATCACCGAGGCCAAGGAGCCCTACGCCAAGGTGACCATCATCACCCCTCCGGACTTCGTGGGCAACATCATGCCCATGTGCCAGGACCGGCGGGGGGTGTTCAAGGACATGCAGTACCTGGACACCAACCTGGTGGAGCTGCACTACTCCATGCCCATCGGCGAGATCATCTACGACTTCTTCGACGCGCTGAAGGCCCGCACCAAGGGCTACGCCTCCCTGGACTACGAGCTGGAGGGCTACCAGACCAGCCAGCTGGTGAAGGTGGACCTGCTCTTGAACGGCGACCAGGTGGACGCCCTGTCCTTCATCGCCCACAAGGACAAGGCCTACGGCCGGGCCCGGCGCATCTGCGAAAAGCTGAAGGAGAACATCCCCCGCCAGCTGTTCGAGGTGCCGATCCAGGCGGCCATTGGCGGCAAGATCATCGCCCGGGAGACGGTGAAGGCCCTGCGCAAGGACGTGCTGGCCAAGTGCTACGGCGGCGACATCACCCGGAAGAAGAAGCTGCTGGAGAAGCAGAAGGAGGGCAAGAAGAAGATGCGCACCCTAGGCACCGTCCAACTACCCACCGAGGCGTTCATGGCCGTACTGAAACTGGATGAGGAATAAAAAAGGCCTCCCCGCGGGTCGGGGCGGCACAGTAAGGAAGTAATTTCGGCAAACTGAATTTCCGGAATTGTAAAGGCAAAAACGCTCAGAAAGGCAGAAATGCTTTCCTGGGCGTTTCTTTTTTTGCACATTCGTATTTTGAAGCGGTGACTGCTACAATACTGCCATCACTGAAAGGAGGCCAAAAAAATGAGCGTGAATCTGACGTACCATCAGGAAGGTGACTATTTGATTCCGGACCTGGCTGCTCCGGAGGACATCCCGACGGGCATCTGGGGCATGAGAAGAAAAGAATTCCTTCGGCAGCACCGCAACGGGATCTATACCGGGTTGCTTCTTTCAGGCAAGCTCAGTGCCCACCTCGCGGAGATCGATCGACAGGCAACGGAGATGTTTGAGCAGTTGACCCGACAGATGGCAGCGGAGCAGGGTGTCACAGAGCAACTCAAGGCCCAGGACCAGATGGCCTGGGTGGGCGCCATGAACAACATCCGCAATGCTGTGGAGGAGGTGATTCTGAACGAACTAATATATTCCTAAGCAAGCCACACAACACTACAACATGCAGAGGTTGTTTGCTATTTCAAATACATAATGAGATGGCAAGGGCCGTCCTCCCTTGGGAAAGTAGCCCTTGCCATATGGAAAAGTAGAAGAAACGCACAAATGCTGTGGTTTTAATTTGTTAAGCGGCCTTTTTACGGGCAGAACACTTCTTTACGGCAACCACTTCCAAGACCACCAGTGCGACGCCCATAGCTATGTCGATACCAATGGCAGCTTTCTTCCATGTCTCCATGCCGGAACTTAGGTTCTCAGGCGCATATCGGCATCAGAGAAAATTAAGCCGTACGGTGGGAATTATTTTACTATTCGCTCAAGCTGCGCTGTAAATATGCTCCACATCTTTTTTCGACCGCTACCAGACGCGGAAAACGGACCGCCCAGAGAGGCGGTCCGTTTTCCTTTGAAGAAGAGGTATATCGACTGCCGGGCAAGCGGCAGCAGATATCAGAAAGACTGTGAGCCGGTCACTGGATACCGTTGGCCTTGAAGTAGGCCTTGGCGGTGTCCAGGCAGCGCTGGGCGTGGCCCTGGGGCCCCAGCTCCTGGATGCGCTTCAGGTTGGGCAGCTCGATGGACAGGGGGATGTCGGGCATGGCTTTCACCATCCCGGCGATGTCCATCACGCCCTCGCCCGGGTACAGCCGCCCCTCACGGGCGGTGTACAGCATCAGGTCGTCCTTGATGTTGTCCAGCACCGGGTCCCCGTCGGGGCCGGCGGGGCCGTCGCACAGGTGAATGAACCGGAAATACTTGGGGTCGGTGCGGGCCAGCTCCGGGCCCGTCACGCCGGCCCGGCCGGCGTGGAGGGTGTCCACCATCACGAACAGGTTGTCCGCGCCCACGTCGTCCACCAGAGTGATGTCCGCCTGCAGGTTGCGCACCCCCGCCCAGGGCAGGAATTCCACGTTGTAGCACAGGCCGTACTTCTTGGCCATCTCCGCGATGCGGCCCACCTGCTCGGTGTAGTAGGCCTTGTCCCGGGTCCACACACTGCCCAGCACATCGGTGCCGCCCAGCTCGGCGGCCTTCTCGAAGGCGGGCTCGTACTCGTCGATGTTCAGGTCGGGCCGCACGCGGGCAAGCTCGATGTCCATCAGCTTCATGTCATACTCTTTCAGGGCCTTCTTCGTGGCCTCGAACAGCTCGGGGTCCTTGTCCAGCAGGAATTCCGGCTCGCCGGGCAGGTGCATGGGGATGGTGCGCAGGCTCACATAGTCGTATCCGCACTCCTTAGCGATGCGGATCTGTTCCATTGGATTGACGCCGGGGATGGTAAGGTATGCCAGGGAGAACTTCTTTGCCATGATTCACTCGCGTCCTTTCCTATTTTATTTGGTGAAATACTTCTCCTTGATGGCCTGCACCGGCATCTCCTGTCCAGTCCACAGCCTGAAAGACGCCGCCCCCTGATACAGCAGCATATACATACCGTTAAAGGTTTTCAGCCCCGCCTCCCGGGCTATTTTCAGCAGCTGGGTCTCCTGGGGCTCGTAGATCACATCGGAAACCGTCAGTCCGGGGTGGAAATAACTGGGGTCGGGGATCAGGCAGCCGGGGATGCGGTTCATGCCCACGGGGGTGGTGTTCAGCAGCAGGTCCGCCTGGGCGATGGAGGCCCGCAGGCCGTCCAGGTCGGCCAGGTCGTGGAGGACGACCTTGCAGCTGGTCTGCTGGTTGAGCTGCTCCACGATGTGCTCCACCCGGGGCCAGAAGGCGTCGCGGGTGTTGAACACGTCGATGGCGGCGACGCCGTCGAAGGCGGCCTGGACCAGGATGGCGGTGCCGGCGCCGCCGGCGCCCAGCTGTACCATCCGTTTTCCCACCGGGTCGCACCCGGCGTCTCTGGCGCTCATCATGTAGCCGATGCCGTCGGTGGTGTGGCCGATGAAGGTGCCGTTGTCATTGACCACGGTGTTCACCGCACCGCAGATCTTGGCGGCAGGGGAGAGCTGATCGCACAGCTCAGCCATTTTGTTCTTGTCGGGCATGGTGATGTTAAAGCCCTTCACGCCCATTGCCTTCAGGCCGCTCACCGCCGCCTCCAGATGGTCCGAGTCTACATCGAAGGCCAGGTACTCATAGTCCAAGTCCAGCAGGCGGCAAGCCTCGTTGTGCATCTCCGGGGAGATGCTGTGGGCCACGGGGCTGCCCAGCAGGCACAGCAGGCCGGTGTGGCCGGTCACATGCTCACTCATGGTGCGCCTCCCTGTCAGCCCGCCAGGCCGCGGTGGAGGATATCCATGGCGGTTTTGAGCTGCTCCACGGGAATCTGGCCGGGGGCGGACACTTGGCCCACCGCGCCGAAGGTCATGGCGGAGCCGAAGTACTCCCCGCACAGGCGGGTGATGACGCCGCTGCCCATGGACATGGTGATGATAGGCCGGTCGGCATAACAGTTGGCCATCTCCTGGGTGGCGTCCAGCAGGGTGATCACGTCCGCCGTGCCCTTGGGCATGACGGCGATCTTGGGGATGTCGGCGCCCATGTCCTGCATCTTGCGCAGGCGGTAGATAAGGTCGGCCTTTTTGGGAGTGCCGCCAAAGTCGTGGTTGGAGCCCACCACCGCCTTGCCGGCGGCGTGGACGGCATCGATGGCCTTGCGGACCAGATCGTCCCCGGAGAAGATCTCCACATCCACCGCGTCAGCGTCGCCGGAGTTGGCCACAGCGGTGATGAGGGCAAGATAGTCCTCCGGGGCGATATCCTTCTCGCCGCCCTCCTTCTTGGTGCGGAAGGTGAACAGAATAGGGGTGTCTCCCAAGGCGGCACGCAGGGCATTCAGGGTGGAGAGTACCTTGTCCGTGTGGAACACGTCCTCGTAGAAATCCACCCGCCATTCCACCACGTCCATGGTGTAGTTGGCAAACTCCGCCGCCTTGGCCAGGATGCCCTCAGCGGTGGCGGCCACGATGGGGACGATGACCTTGGGGGAGCCGGAGCCAACCTCCAGGCCGCGCAGCATGACTGTTTTCATCTTTAAACTCTCCTCTCATTCCCGCAGCTCAAAGCCCGCGCCGGCCCGGTTCATGATCTCGAAGAAGCCGGGGAAGGACACAGCGGCGCACTCGGGGTTGCTGATCTTCATCTCGCCGTCGGAGAACAGGCCGCACACGGCCATGGCCATGGCCACCCGGTGGTCGTCGTGGCTGCTGACGCTGGCACCGGTAAGGGGCCGACCGCCGTGGACGGTCATGGAGTCGGAGGTGATGTCCACGCTGGCTCCGCAGGCGGTGAGCACCTCCTGCATCACGGCAACCCGGTCGGTCTCCTTCACACGGACGTGGGCCAGGTTGATGAAGTGGGTGTCCCCCTGGGCATAGGCGGCGGCCACGGCCAGAGCGGGCAGGCTGTCGGGGATGGGGTTCATGTCAATCTCCACCCCATGGAGGGGCTTGCCGCCCCGGATGGTCATTTTGTGGTTGGCGGGATCCTTGGTGATGTCCGCGCCCATGGAGATGAGGATGTCCGCCACGGCCTTGTCGCCCTGGCTGTCCTCAAAGTTCAACCCGGAGATGGTCAACTCCGAGGGGGTGCACACGGCGGCCACCAGGGGGAAGGCCACGCTGGACCAGTCGGATGCCACCAGGCAGTCGCAGGCAGTGAGCTTCTGGCCGCCCCGAACATAGTAGTGCTTGTAGTCGGGGGTGCTGTCCACCTCCACACCGAAGCGCTTGAGCCAGTCCAGGGTGAGCTGGACGTAGGAGGCCTCAAGGGGATTCTCTACCACGATCTCCACGCACTCACCCACGGGTAGCAGGGCGGCGGGGGCAAGGATACCGGAGATGTGCTGGCTGTTGAAGCCGGGCAGGTGACACACGCCGCCGTGGAGAGGGCCCTGGATGACTAGGGGCGGGCAGTCGCAGTTGGGGCGGGTGTGGATGCAGGTGGCGCCCAGCTCCTTGAGGGCGTCGGTCTCGTGGCGCCAGGGGCGGCGGCGGATCTGTTCGTCGCCGGTAATGACAGCATACCCGTCGGTGAGCAGGGCGCAGATGCCGGTGACGAAGCTGGTGGTGGTGCCGGAGTTCATAGTGTCGATGACGTTTTCGGGGACCTTAGGCTTGCCGTTCAGGCCGGTGACGGTCCAGGTGTTGGCGGCCTCGTCCACCACTACCTCGGCGCCGAAGGCCCGGGCCGCGGCCAAGGCGGCCAGACCGTCCTTGGAGGGCAGGGGATTGTGGATGACGGTGGTGCCGTCGGCCAGCATCCCGAACAGGACGGCGCGGATGGTGTGGCTCTTGGAGCCGGGGACGGCGAGTTCTCCGGACAGGGTTCCCCGGTGGGAATATGCGTACATAAATGGCGCTCCTTTCTAACAAAACAGCCAAATTATGGGGTTTTCTCGGCAAAAAAGGGCGTAAAAAACCAGCGGCCGCCCACCGTCCATTTTTCAGTGGGCGGCCGCTGCTTTGAGGAGGACAATGAACCAATCAGTTTTTACTTGGCCTTGCCGGATTTCCGGTTGGCCCAGGCCCGCTTCACGGCGGGAATGTTGGTGATGATGGAGACCAGCGTGCACACCAGCAGTACCATAGTGATGGGGCGGCCGAACAGGGCAACCACCACGTTGTCGGCAGACACCGCCAGGGACACGGCGCGACGGAAGTTGGAATCCATCATGTTGCCCAGCACAATGCCCAGGGTCATGGGAGCCACGGAGTAGCCGCGGCTGCGCATCAGGAAGCCCAGGATTCCGAAGAAGAACATCAGGCCCACATCGAACAGCCGGTTGTTGCAGGCGTAGGCGCCGATGACGCACAGCAGGGTGACGATGGGCATAAGGATGGTCTTGGGCACGGCGATGATCTTGGACAGGTGGGGGGCGACCAGCAGGCCCAGCAGGAGCAGGAACACGCAGCCAATGAAGCCGCCGGCCAGGATGGCGTGGAAGCTGTCGGCGCTGGTGGCCAGGAACATTGGCCCGGGCTGCAGGCCGTGGACGTAGAACACAGAGAGGATGATAGCGGTGACGGCGTCGCCGGGGACCGCCAGAGTCAGCATGGGGATCAGAGCGCCGCCGATGCAGGCGTTGTTAGAGCTTTCGGAGGCCACGATACCCTCTACTGCGCCCTCGCCGAAGGGACGGGAGGGATTCTTCACGATGGTCTTGGCCTGGCTGTAAGCCAGGAAAGCGGCCACGGGACCGCCGGCGCCGGGCAGAGCGCCCACCACAGTGCCCAGCAGGCTGTAGTACAGGCTGTGCCAGAAGTGCTTGAGGATATCCTTCATCTTCACGACCTGCTTCACGATGCCGTTGACCTCGGCGTCCATATGGCCGTCAAAGATGACGCTGAGCACCTCGGCAAAGCCGAACAGGCCCACCAGAGCGGGGACGGTGTTGATGCCGGCGTTCAAGTTGGTGATGCCAAAGGTGAGCCGGGGAGTGCCCAGAACGGCATCCATGCCGATCATGGCGAAGAATAGGCCGAACACGGCGCTGATCAGGCCCTTGGAGAAGCTGTCGGTGGTCAGGCCGCCCACGGTGGCCAGGCCGAACAGGGCCAGCAGGAAGTAGTCCATGGGCTGGAACTTCAGGGCGATGGAGGTAATGGGCTGGGCCAGCAGGGCCAGGGCCACCAGGCCGAAAACCGAGCCCACGAAGGAGTAGACGGTAGCGTATTTCAGGGCCTTGAAGGCCTCGCCCCGTTTGGCCAGGGGGTAGCCGTCCAAGGTAGTGACCACCGATGAGGGGGCGCCGGGGATGTTCAGCAGGATGGCGGACAAGGCGCCGGAGAACACACCTACCACGTACACACCCATAACAGTGGCCAGAGCGTCGTGGGTAGACCAAGTGTAGGTGATAGACACCAACAGGGCGGTGGCCATAGATACGGACAGACCGGGGATGGAGCCCACAAACAGGCCGGCCACGCTGCCTAGACCACACAGCAGGATGAAGCGGATATCCGTAAAGAAGGACAGGCTGGCGATAATTGCACTCATACAGACACCCTCCTTAAGGCAGACGCACGTTCAGTGCAACACCGAACAGCAAGTAGATGGCGACGGCGGCGATCACCGACAGCAGAGCAATCTTCCACCATTTCCGCTCCCCCAGGTAGAGGAACAGAGCGGCCAGGAAAATGATAGTAGCGGGGATGAAGTGCAGGATAGGCAGCAGGAAGTAGTAGGCCAGGGACGCGCCGATGAGGACCAGCACTCCAACCAGGTTCCTTTTGCTTCCGGTATCCTTCTTTACCGCCTCGCCGGAGCGCAGCTCCTGAAGCGCGTCCATAACGAGGGAGACGGTGAGCAGAAGGCCGAATACGGAGATCAGCGTGGGGAACAGATAGGGAGAAGTCTTCCAGTCGGAAGTGTTCTTATCAAAATAGTGGTGATACAGGGAGTATGCCAGCAGCCCCGCGGCGCACAGGCCAACAAAGATGGAGTCCTGGAAACTGGCGGTGTGCAGCAAACTCCGCTTCTCTTTCTTTTCCATGATGTCAGCATCCTTTCGGGTTTCGCGGCGGGCAAGGCTGGGCCTCGCCCGCCGCGGTGTCAGTCGGAGCGGAGATTGGGATTAACTGTCAGGGCTTGGGGATGTTGTAGTCCTCGGGGCTGTTGACCGTGGCACCGGCGTCGTACAGCATCCAGGAGACCACGGACTCCCACTGATTGAAGAAGGCCTTGGCGTCGTCCACGGTGGGGTACATCTCAAACAGCTTGTCGATGCAGTTGTCATCCAGCCACTTGTTGAAGTCGGGATCCTGGCAGGCGGCCTTAGTGGCGGTGCGCAGCACTTCCTGCACGTCCTCAGGCACATCCTTGCTCACCAGCAGGCTCAGGGGGCTATAGGGGATGCTCAGCAGTTCATCGCTGCCCTCCATGTACTCGGACAGAGCGGGCACATCGGGATAGGCCTCCATACGCTCGGTGGCGCAGACGGCCAGCAGGCGCAGGTCGCCGCTCTCCAGATAGGGGACTACGGTGGAGTAGTTGGAGTTGGTGAACTGGACCTGGTCACCCAGCACGGCGGTGATGCCTTCGGCGCCGGAGGAGTAGGCGGTCAGGGCGGGCTCATAGCCATAGCGGTTCATGATCAGAGCCTGGATGTGGCCGGAGCCGCCAGGGCCGGTGTAGCTCATCTGCACCTTGCCGGGGTTGGCCTTGATCTCATCCAGCAGATCCTGGAGAGTCTCATACTTGGAGTGGGAGGCGACTACCAGCACCTTGGGGTCACTGGAAATGGTAGAGATGGGGGCAAAGTCATCATAGCTCAGCTCGCTGACGCCCATCACGCGGCAGGAGCCCAGGGACTCGGCGGCCAGCACGATGGTGTAACCGTCGGCGGGGGCGTCCAGTGTGGACTGAAGGCCCAGGGTGCCGGAGGCGCCGGCCTGGTTACTGACGATAATGGACTGGCCCAGCTGCTTCTCCATGGCGATGGCCAGCTGGCGGCCGGCCAGGTCGGTGGTACCGCCGGCGCCATAGGGGATGATCATGGTGATGGGACCGGTGGGGTAGTCAGTGGTGGGGGCAGCGGGAGTGGAGGCGGCGGGGGAACCGGCGCTGGAGGCGGGAGCACTGGCAGCCGGAGTATTGGAGCTGCCGCCGCAGGCGGTGATGCTCATGGCCATAGCCAGAGCCAGGATCGCGGAGATAACTTTCTTCATTTTTAGATTCCGTCCTTTCATAACCTCTTCTTTTCGTTTCTTGCGAGCAGAAAAAGCTTTCTCATCAGGTTTTTCAGAAAACATTTTCTTGTTAGCCGGAAAATTAGAAAACTTTTTCTTTTCGTCCCTATCTTAATCCAGAAAATTTTCTCTGTCAATAGAAAATTTCACGTTTTAACGCTCAACAGTGAAATTTGGAGGAATCAACAATTTTCAAGACATGTTTTTGTGGAAATTATTTTCTCTACATACTGGTTTTGAGAAAATTTTTCTTGAAAACGAGAAAACAATCTGCTATACTAGTTTCAGAAAACAGTTGGAACGTGCCGCCATGCAGCAAGAGAGGTGGATCTATGGTAAAGGTAACGATTAAAGACGTGGCGAAACGGGCGGGGGTCTCCCTGTCCACCGTGTCCAGGGTACTCAATCGCAACCCCAATGTGGATGCGGCCCTGGCGGAAAAGGTGCTGTCAGCGGCTCGGGAACTGGGCTACCGGGCAGGAGCGTCTCACACCGCAGCCCAACGGCCGGGCCAGATTGCGCTGATCCTGCCCGAACTGCGGGATTCCTACTACACCTCCATTGCCGCCGGCGTCATCGACACGGCCCATCAAAACGGCCAGAACGTGGTGGTCATGCAGACAAATGCCGACCGGGACACTGAAGCTGGCTATGTGGAGCGCCTCCTCAACTCCGATTTTGACGGCATCATCTTCGCCGGCAACGACGGCAGCGATCTGCTGGAGCGCTTTCCCGCTCTGACCTGCCTGCCTATTGTGGTGGCGGTACGTCGCCAGGTGCTCCCCGGTGTGCCCCATGTCTACTCTGACAACGTGAGTACGGGCTATATGGCTACTAAGTACCTGCTGCGGCTGCGCCGTCGGAAGATCGCCCTGATGGTCAACTTCTGGACCAACGACATCCGGGACTATGAGACCTTCCTGAAGGTGTACAATTCCCCCGCCCAGGGTGCCTGTACCGCCTTCGACCGCTACACCGGCTACTGCCAGGCCCTGGCGGAGGAGGGGCTGGAGGTGGACCCCGAACTGATCCTGTTCAGCGGCTTCACCCATGAGGCCGGTTATGCCAGCGCGCAGGAGCTGCTCTCCCGCCCCCGGGAGTGCGATGCAGTGCTGGTCTCCAACGACCGCTGTGCCACTGGAGTGCTGCGCCTGTTCCGGGAACAGGGGATCAATGTCCCGGATCAGGTGTCCATTATCTGCTTCAATGGCGGCCTGATGTCCAATGTGGTCATCCCCTCCCTGACTATGATCCAGCAGAACAATTACGACGTGGGCGTCCATTCGGCGCAGCAGCTCAACGAGCTGCTCCACGGCCGCCCCGCCCACGACGTGAAGATCGACGTCAGCCTGGTCATCAAGGGTTCCACCGCCCTGGCGGGGCAGAGCACGTAAGCCCAAACTTGACCGGGCCCGGGTTGCAGTATCTTAAAAAAGAAGCCGCCCTCATTATAGATCTGGGGATAACAAGGCTGGCCCTTCAAAAGGGCCAGCCTTGTAAGTTTATTGACCTGGGTTACTGCGCAAGTAAGAAGTGCTACCAAGGAAGGAACCTACGAAGGCACTGTACCGCGCCATCGGTTCCATCGACATCGTAGGCGCGGCCCGGAGCGCCCTGCTGATTGCCAGGACAGACAAGGCCAAGCCGGACGAGCGCAATAAATCCGCGTGACTGGCTTTTGCGGTGTTGATATCCCTGAGTCTGTTGTATTTCTTGCGGCCTTGCGGGGTTCAACCCAGTCTGTGACGGCAAAATGCCGTCATCTAATTAAGCTTGAAATTTATCCGTGACGGCAAAATGCCGTCAAAAGTTGTTGGCATCAAAAGTGGAGCAAAGCCGCAAACCTACAACGCACCGCGGCATCATTTTTGATGCCAAATCCGAAGACATCTTGTTGCGTAATTCAAAGGCTGCTGGGAATCTCCCCGCTGATGGGCGGCATCACAGGGATGCCAAAGCAGAACCAAGGTCAGCCCAAGCAGATGACGGCAAATCTGCCGTCAATTTTTTTGCCCAAAAGTTGTTTCATGACGGCAAATCTGCCGTCAAATTCCGGGAGCGAGAGGATTTTTCAAACCGCAGAACGCTGTAAATCAACCTTGGACCCAAGGCCGTGCATGACCCTCTGTCACAGGGAAAACGAAGTGGTTATGTCTTAGCCAGCAACGAATTTGCTTGTGCAAATTCAGCCGGACAGGGGCCACCGCCCCTATGACCCCGGTCCCAAACACAAAGAATGGAGTGAAATCATTGAGAAAACGTGATCACAGAGTAGAAATCTATTTCAACGACGACGAGCTGGCCCGCCTCAAGGAGCAAGTCCGCAAGTCCGGCCTGTCCCGGGAACGGTACTGCCGCCAGGTGCTGAACGGCTCGGAGGTCCGGGAGGCCCTGCCCGCCGATGTGCGAGTGCTCATCCGTGAGGTGCGCCGGGTGGGCAGCAATCTGGACCAGATCCTGGCCAAAGCCAACGCCATCGGTCTTCTGGACGTACCGGAGCTGCGGCGCGCCGTGGACCAGATCAACACCGTGGCCGGCACCGTCATGGACGCCTACAATACGGGGGTGGACTGATGGCCGTCACCTCTATCTGGCCCATCAAGGGGCGTGTGAGCAAGGTCATCGAATACGCCCGGAACCCCGAAAAGACCACCGAATACAGTGAGCTGTCCGCCCTCCACGCCGTCGGGGACGTGATCGAGTACGCCGCCGACGAGATCAAGACAGAGCGGCGGGCCTATGTCACCGGCATAAACTGCGACGAGCGCCACGCCGCCGAGCAGTTCATCTGCACAAAGAGATTATGGGGCAAGACCGAGGGGCGGATGTGCTACCACGGCTATCAGTCCTTCAAGGCGGACGAGGTCACGGCAGAGACGGCCCATGAGATCGGCGTGAAGCTGGCAAAGGAGCTGTGGGGCGACCGCTTTGAGGTGCTGGTGGCCACCCACTGCAATACCGGCCATTATCACAACCATTTTGTGCTGAACTCCGTGTCCCTCATGGACGGCAAGAAGTTCTACAACTCCCCGGCGGACTACGCCAGGATGCGGGAGGTGTCGGACCGGCTGTGTCGGGAGTACCGTATCTCCGTGGTGGAGCAGCCCCAGAACATGACCAAGTCCTATACCGAGCGGATCGCGGAGCGGGAGGGCCGCCCCACCATCCGGGGGACTATCCGGGCGGACATCGACGCCGCGATCCTCACGACCATTTCTCCAAAAGGGTTTGTGCAGTTTCTGTCCGCAAAGGGCTATGAGTTCCGGTTCACCGGCGAGGACGGCAGGCCGCTGAAATACCCAAGCCTGAAGCCGCCGGGGGCCAAGGGGTTCTTTCGGTTCCACAAGCTGGGCCGAGGGTACTCGCTCTCCGATATTGATGCCCGTATCCTGGGCAAATGGGAGATTGCCGACCCGTATCCCCCGGGGGAACGGGCGGAGGTCAGACAGCTCCGGGCGGAGAGCCAGCCGCCCTATGTACGGCAACAGTCAGGTCTGCAATCCCTGTATCACCGCTACTGCTACGAACTGCACATCATAGAACGCCATCCGACATCCGCCAAGCGGGTGTCTATTTTTATGCGCGAGGATCTGGCAAAGTTGGACCGGCTGGACGCCCAGACCCGCTTTCTGGCCGCAAACGGCATTGAGAGCGGAGAGCAGCTGGCCGCTAAAAGCGCCGACATCCAAAAGCGGATGGAGGCCCTGACGACAGAGCGCCAGGGCCTCTATAACGAGATACGCCGCATCGCTCGTGCGGGAGAGGACCCTATTGAGCAGAAAACCAAGAGAAATGAGATTTCCGCACAACTCAAGGAACTGCGAAAGGACCTCCGCCTGTGCGGCAGCATCGCAGAACGCTCCGTCCGGACGCGGGAGGAACTGGAGCGGTTCCTGGACGAGCAGGAAATCGGGGAAAGAAGGAAGAAAACCAATGTTAGCGCCGGGCGAAAATCGCCATTCCGGGCCGGGCGAAAATCGCCAATTTTGGCCGGATGAAAATCGCCAATC
>CANQHN010000022.1 GCA_947623745.1 uncultured Oscillospiraceae bacterium | reverse complement strand
GGGGGGGGGGGGGGTACTCCCTGCCAGCGACACGGGCATAGAGCGGGGCGGGATCTATTATGTTGAGATCCCAAACGCCACGGGGCACGAGATCATAAAAAATAGGCCGGGGATCGTGGTCAGCACGGAAGGGGTCAACCGCTGTTCCAACTGCGCAACCGTGGTGTACTGCTCCGCGTCCGAGAAGAAGGAAAAGCCATGGCACATCGCGGTGCGCTCCACGCCGGTCAAGAGCACGGCGCTGTGCGAGCACATCTACACCGTGGACATGAGCCGGATCGGCCGCTGCCTGGGCCGGGTGAGCCCGGACGAAATGGCCAGAGTAGACGCCGGCGTGCTGGCCGCCCTGGGCATGAAGGAGCCGGAGACAGAGGCCGGAACCACGCCGGAGGACACACGGCGGGAGCTGGCCGAGGCCCGGGCGGAGCTGGGCGTATACAAAAAAGTCTATAAAGAGCTGCTGGAGAAGGTACTGGCCGGCGGCGGGAAGTGAGGGAAAGAGCATGAACGAGACCAAGATAGACTGGTGTGACGTGAGCTGGAACCCTGTGACGGGATGCAGGCACGGGTGCCCGTACTGCTACGCGGCCAGGACGGCGCGGCGCTTTGACGCGGGGCTGGAGGACGAGAGGGCCCTGTCGGGAGGACTCCACGTCCTGGACAAAAAGATAAAGGGGACGCCGTATCCCTACGGATTCGAGCCCACCTTCCACCGCTACCGGCTGAACGGACCGGCCAGGGCGACGGGTGGGAAGAACATCTTTGTGGGCAGTATGGCGGACTTGTTCGGGGCGTGGGTGCCCACGGACTGGATCCGGGACGTGCTGGACGCCTGCCTTGCAGCGGACCAGCACCGCTACATCTTCCTGACCAAAAACCCGCTCAGATACATTCAGCTGTACGAGCTGGCCCTGCTGCCCACCAGAGACAACTTCTGGTACGGGTCTACCGTGACCACCATGCGGGACACCGCATTCTATGCGTCGGCGGAGAAAACGGGGTTGCACACCTTCTGGTCCATGGAGCCGCTGCTGGAGCCGGTCCACATGGAGACGGCCGAGGGGCTGCCGGAGTGGGTGATCCTGGGGGCGGAGACCGGGAACCGCCGGGGCAAGGTGAAGCCGGAGCGGGAGTGGGTGGAGGAGATCGCGGACTTCTGCGCCCGGGCCGGGATCCCTGTCTTTTACAAGAACAACCTGCGGACGATCTACCCGGACCTGCCGGACTCCGAGTACCCGTGGCCTATGCCGGAGGAGGAAGAAGCATGAAAAGCGCGTTCGAGGGCTCTGTGGCCCTGACAGCGCTGGCCGCGGAGGCCAGACGCCGGGGCATAACCTACGGCCACCTGGTGGGTGAGACCACCTTTGAGGAGCGGGAGAGGATCATCCGGGAGTATCAGGAGGAGAAGCGGGAGGAAAAGCGCAGAGGGCGCGAGGCCGCGGGCCGGGAGAAGAAGCAGAAAAAGAAGGAGAAGGACTGACGACTACACCCCTCCCCCGCGGGCCGGAGACGGCCGGCGGAGGAGGGGAAACGCGCGAGGGGAGGCGGCGCATGTTTCGCTATAAGAGATCGGTTCCGGTGAGCTACGACAGGCAGGGGTATATCTTTTTCGTGTCGCGGATGTACAAGAGACTTCCGGCGGACCAGCAGCAGAAGATCCTCAACCTGTGCCTGGACGCCGGCGGGGAGTATTACAAGGCCCTGTTCGATTTCGTCACCACGGACGAGGGCGCCACGGCGGTCTGTATGCGCCACAACCTCTCCAGAGCCACGCTGCACAGGGCGGTGGTCCGGTACTACAAGGACTTCCCGGGCCTGCTGTGAGGGGGCAGCCGGTCCCCTATGGACCGCGCCGGCGGATGCCGGCACCGCCCATAGAGCACCGGACACCTATTATAAATACGCGCGCGCACGCGCGCTGGCGGGCTCGGTTAAGGCCTAAGTCTGAGACCACCCGCATGATAAGGGGGCAAGCAGGATGCCTACAATGGAAAATACTGGTTACTGGGTGATCCGGTCATACCGGGCCGGTATGATCGGGGAGAAGATCAAATACTGGGTGCCGGGTGAGCGGCCAACAAAGTCTGCCAGACAGCTGCGGTCAGATATCCGCAAGCAGCAGCAGAACGAGGCCAGCGCGGTGAAGCGGGTGGCCCGGCTGCTCCACGAGAATTTCCGGGGGGCGGTGGACGTGCTGCTGGGGCTGGACTACTCCCGGGAGGGGCTGCAGGAGCTGGCCGCCGGACTGGACCAGGGGGCGGAGGACTACCAGGAGCGGCTGTACCATGCCGCCCACCACCAGCTGCGGCTGTGGATCCGGCGGGTGCTGCGGGCCTGCAAGGCGGCGGGGATCCCGGTGCGCTACATCGCCGTCACATCGGACATGGACGGGGAGACCGGGGAGACGGTCCGGGTCCACCACCACGTGGTCCTCAACGCGGAGGCCCTGGCCGTCGCCCTGGACAAGTGGACCCTGGGCGGGACCAACCACGAGAAGCTGTACGGCTCACTGGACCAGACTCCCCTGGCCGAGTACCTGCTGGCACAGGTGCGCCGGCTCCCGGACGAGAAGAAGTACATACCAAGCCGCAGTCTGACCATCCCTCAGCCAAAGGACCGGATCGCCCGGAACGGGGCGGAGCTGGCCGTGCCAAGAGGCGGGCAGATCCTGCACCGCAACGAGTTCAAACCGGGGATGCCCCAGTATATCCGGTACATCCTGCCGGAGGTGGGACGGCTCAGACGGGAGAAGAAGGACCGGGACGGACCGCCGGCATAACAGAATACAGGGCGCACCCCCCTGCCGCTCAGACGGCAAGGGGGCATTCGTCGCGCAAAAAAATATGCACGGAGTGAAAAGTTGAAACTTCGTGCATCAACTTTTGTGGTAGGGTGAGGATGCAGAGAGGATTTCCTGACACGACACACGCGCGCAGGGGGGCGCATACGCGCCCATGCACGCACACGCGAGGGGGCGAAAACGACGGGCCGGAAGAGAAAATACACGCCGAACCAGCTGTTGGCGGCTGTGCGGGCGCACCTGCGGAGCATCAGCAGGACGGAAAACGTGAAAGTGTCGGTGGACAGCGGGAGGCGGGACGAGAAGGGCCACGTCGTCTATAGTGCATCGAGGTAAAAAACGACGACGGGGAGAAGATCACCTACCGGGAGTACCTGATCCCCCCCACCATCACAGGCCTGTGCCGGGAGCTGGAGATCAGCCGGGACACCTGGGCCAGATACGCGGCGGACGAGCGGTACGCGGACGCGGTGGAGCTGGCCAGGTGCGCGGTCCAGGAGTACCTGGAGCGGGAGCTGCTGACCAGGGAAAAGGGGCTGCAGGGAGTGATCTTCGCCCTGCAGGCAAACTTCGGCATGAGCGAGAAGCGCACAGTGGAGCTGGGGCCAAGGGCGGCACAGGCCATGGCGGCCGGGCGGATGAGCGAGAACGAGCGGCGGGATCTGCTGCGCGCCATGACAGAGGACGCCACGAGAAACGAGGACATACATGACCAAGAGGAAGCTGACGAAAGCACAGGACGCACAGCTGACTGAGCTGGCCCTGTGGTGGAAGAACTGGACCGAGACCAACAACGCGGCCTTTCAGGGCTTGATCTTCTCCAAGCGGCGCTACCTGGTGCTTATGGGCGGCGGCGGGTCCGGGAAGAGCATCTTTGCAGGCCGGCTGATCCTGGAGCGGGTGACCACGGAGCCCGGGCACCGGTTCCTGGTGTGCCGGAAGGTGGCCAGGACCCTGCGGGAGAGCTGTTTCAATCAGCTCCGAGGACAAATCGCGCAGTTTTACGAGGACACCGGCGCCAAAGTCAACAAGAGCGATATGACGATAGACTTCCGAAACGGGAGCAGGATTATCTTCGCCGGGCTGGACGACGTGGAGAAGCTGAAATCCATCTACAACATCACCGGCGTCTGGGTGGAGGAGGCCAGCGAGATCACAGAGGACGACTTCGACCAGCTGGATATCCGTCTGCGCGGTGAGAGCCGCTGGCGGCATCAGATCATCCTGACCTTCAACCCCATCAGCATCAACCACTGGATCAAGCGCCGGTTCTTCGACCGGACGGACCCGCGGGCGCGGATCCACAGGAGCACCTACAAGGACAACCGCTTTCTCCCACAGAAGGACGTGGAGACCCTGGAGGCCTTCAGGGAGACAAACCCGTATTACTACCAGGTGTACTGCCTGGGCCAGTGGGGTGTGACAGGCAAGACCGTATTCGACGCGCAGAAGCTGTCTGAGCGGCTGCAGCACATCCCAAAGCCGGACAAGAGAGGCTATTTCGCCTACGACCTGGAGAAGGACGGGGTACACATCGGGAACATCCGGTGGGAGGACGACCGGGACGGGCCGGTGAAAATCTACCGGACGCCGGAGAAGGGCCGGCCATACGTGTTCGGCGGAGACACCGCCGGAGACGGCTCGGACTGGTTCGTGGCCCAGGGGCTGGACAACATCACCGGGGAGCAGGTGTGCACCCTGCGCCACCAGTACGACGAGGACACCTACGCAAGACAGCTCTACTGCCTGGGCAGGTACTACAACGACGCGCTGCTGGGGCCGGAGTCCAACTTCTCCACCTACCCGGTGAAGCTGCTGGACCTGATGGGCTACAAAAACCTGTATGTCCGGGAGGTGGAGGACGACTACGACGGCCGGATCCGGCACGCCTTCGGTTTCCGGACGGACCGGCTGACCCGGCCGGTGATCCTGTCGGAGCTGATCCGCATTATGCGGGAGCATACCGGGGCGCTGAACGACGAGGACACCATCCTGGAGATGCTGACCTTCGTGCGGAACCCGGATAACCCGAACCGGGCGGAGGCGGAGCCCGGGGCCCATGACGACTGTGTGCTGGCCCTGGCTATCGCCTACTACATCCGGCCGCAGCAATCTATGCGCGTGGAGGGCGAGCCGGAACCGGCGCAGGCGCGCTGGACACAGGATATGTGGGACGACTACAACCGGGCCACCCAGGAGGAGCGGGAGATGCTGCTGAAATTGTGGGGGAAACCGGAACGCTGAATAGATATTCACGCCATACACAAGGGAGGACGACATGAGCGAGACGAAACCGAGAACACGCAGCGCCAAGCTGGACCTGTGGCAGCGCCGGCTGGCGGACAGCAACAACGCATACTCCCACGAGACGGACAAGATGGACCACCGGGAGAAGCTGTACTACGGAAACCGGGTGCTGAAGCCGCTGGTGCCGGGGGACACCAGGAAGAACGGCCTGCCTGGCCAGACCAGCCACGTCCGGAACATCGTCTTTGAGAACATCGAGAGCCAGGTGTCCTCCTCCATCCCGAAGCCCAAGGTGACGCCCAGGCGCAAGAAGGACGAGCACCTGGCGGAAGTGATTGAGCACTTCCTGCGCAACGAGCTGGACCGGATGCCCTTTGAGGCCATGAACGACCTGGCGGAGCGGACGGTGCCTGTCCAGGGCGGCGTGGGCTTCCTGGTGGAGTGGGACAACACGCGGAGGACCCACGACACGGTGGGCGAGGTCGAGGTAAGCGTGATCCACCCCAAGCAGTTTGCGCCCCAGCCGGGCGTCTATACCGGCATTGAGGACATGGACTGGTTTATCATCAAGATCCCCACCACCAAGGAGGCGGTCCGCCGGAAGTACGGCGTGGACGTGAGCCTGGAGGGCGAGGAGGCGCCGGAGGTCCGAAGCCCGGACGGGGCCGAGGTGACGGAGGACGCCGTGACCGAGAATCTGGGCTTTGCCCGGAACGACAAGGGCGGCCTGGACCTGTATGCCTGGGTGAACGACGTGGAGCTGGAGGACATCGAAAACTACCAGGCGCGCCGGCAGCCGGTATGCAAGCGGTGCGGCCGCGTGCGGCCGGTGCCGGGCCAGATCATCGTGCCGGCCGTGCCGGAGGGACTGGAGGGATTCACGGCCGAATTTGCGGGGCCGCCTCCCGGGGCCTCTCCCATGGACGGCCTGCCCATGCTGGGCCAGCCGCCGGCGCAGGCGGAGCCCGTCCGCTACGACGGGGGCCCCTGCCCATGGTGCGGCGGGGAGGAGTACGAGTCGCGGGAGCAGGAGTACGAGGAGGTCCTGGCGCCCATCACCACGGCGGCGGGGGCCCGTATCGAGGGCCTGCACCCGGAGACGGACGCGCTGGGGCAGGTCACGATGGAGCCCACCCGGATCCCATACTACCGGCCGGACCTGTTCCCCATCGTGCTGCAAAAGAGCGTGAGCGTATACGGGCAGCTGCTGGGCAACAGCGACGTGGACCAGATCGAGGACCAGCAGAACACCGTGAACCGGATGGAGCAGAAGATCATTGACCGTCTGGTGAAGGCGGGGACCCGGATCACGCTGCCGGACCGGGCGGACCTGCGGACGGACCCGGTGGACGGGGAGCGGTGGTACATAGGCAACCCGTCGGAGAAGGCCATGATCGGGGTCTACGAGTTCAAGGGGGACCTGCAGTATGAGCTGATGTACCTGGCCAACGTCTACGAGGAGGCACGGCAGATCCTGGGCATCACGGACAGCTTCCAGGGCCGGACGGACACCACCGCCACCAGCGGCAAGGCCAAGGAGTTCTCCGCGGCCCAGGCGGCCGGCCGACTGGAATCCAAGCGCGTGATGAAGAACGCCGCCTACGCGGCTATCTTCGAGCGGATCTTCAAGCTGTGGCTGGCCTACGGGGACGAGCCGCGGCCGGTGAGCTACAAGGACTTCAAGGGCGAAACCGAGTATGAGGAGTTCAACCGGTACGACTTCCTGGAGCGGGGCCAGGACGGCGAGTGGTACTGGAACGACCAGTTCCTGTTCTCCGTGGACGCGGCGGAGCCGCTGGCCAGCAACCGGGAGGCCATGTGGCAGGAGACACGCCAGAACCTGACGAGCGGGGCCTTCGGGGACCCGACCCAGCTTGATACCCTGATCCTGTTCTGGGAGAAGATGGAGGAGCTGCACTACCCGGGAGCCGGGGCAACCAGGAAATTCCTGGAGGACAAGCGGCAGCAGCAGATCGCACTGCAGCAGCAGCAAATGCAGATGCTCGTCGCCGCAAACTCCGGATCCCTCGCCCCGCCGCAAGCGGCAGGGCTCGCTCCCTCCGCTGCGGCTCCTCTCCAGGCGGGACCCGCTGACGCTGGGCTCCCGCCTGGTATGGCCCAGGCCGTGGAGGAGCGGGCCAGGCAGGACGCTATGGCAGACGCGAGGGGCCCTGCAAGATCGTAGGGGCGGGTATTACCCGCCCGCACATACACAAACCGGGATACACAAACCGGATTGTCACGGGCGGATGATATCCGCCTCTACAGGGGGCTGTGTTTTCGCGGGAGACGAAGAATCACGCATGGAAGAGCGCAAAAATCCAACCGACCCAGGAACAGGGGAAAAATCCGAGACCAACCGGAAAGGAGGATATGCCATGAGCGGGAAGAACTGCGGCTACGTCGGGAAGATCAAGAACGGCGGCACCCAGGTTGTCCAGGCACCCAAGCAGACCGTGGACAGCAAGAAGGGCACGGTCCGCAAGGGTACGGATCTCCGGGCAGGAAAGAAATAAGGGGCCCCCGCGCGAGCCCAGCGCAGCGGGTCGCGTGGGGAGAGGAGGAGCAAGGGAGCGGCCGCAGTTTTCCGCGACAGCGGGAAACGGAGGCTAGCGGACTTTGCGACGACGACACGCAGGAACAGCGCAAAAATCCAAATTACGCAGGAACAGCGAAAAAATCCACCCAAACGCGAGCCCAGCGACAGCGGGTCGCGTTTGGAGAGGACGAGCAAGGGAGCGAGCGCAGTTTTCGCCGCAGGCGGAAACGGAGCAGAGCGGACTTTGCGAGGACGAAGGAGGAGCTATGGATTTCACGGAAGCCAGTCTCTATGAGATCATGGGCCTGACCCCGCCGAGCGGGGAAGGCGAAAACGGGCAGGGCGCCGCCGCCCTCGGCGGCACAAGCTCCGGATCCCTCGCCCCGCCGCAGGCGGCAGGGCTCGATCCCTCCGCTGCGCCGCCTCTCCCCACCGGAACCGCTACGCTGGGTTCCGGCGGGGGCCCCGGAGCAGAAGAAACCGCCGAGGAGCCCAGCGAAAGCGGGTCCGAGGCGGAAAGGAGGGAGAACGGAGCGGAGCGGATGCCCGGCGAGAGCCGGGCGGAGCAGAGCGAAGTTTCTCCCGACGCGGGAGGAAAGCCTGCCCAGACCGCCGAGCAGCGCCGGGAGAACGCGGCACGCCGGCGGCAGGCGGAGACCCAGGCGGCCGTGGACCAGGCCGTGGCAGCGGAGCGGGAGAAGCACCAGAAGGAGCTGGCCGACTTCTTCCAGGCCGCGTCCCTCAAAAACACCATCACGGGGAAACCCATCACGTCCATGGAGGAGTTCAACGCCTGGAAGCAGGACTTCGCCGCGGCCAAGCTCCAGCGGGAGCTGAAGGCGGGGAAGCTGACGCCGGAGGCGCTGAACCAGGCCATTGCCCAGAATCCGGCTGTGCAGCAGGTGCAGCAGATGGCCAGGGAGAGCGAGGAGGCCAAGCGCCGCGCGGCCGAGGCGGAGGCCAAGGTCCGCATTGACGCGGAGCTGAAAGAGATCGGGAAGATGGACCCGACGATCAAGGGCCCGGAGGACCTTCTGAAGATGCCGAAGGCCAAGGAGTTCTACGCCTACGTCAAGCGGGGCTTCTCCTTCCTGGAGGCGTACAAGATGGCCAACTTCGATACCCTGACCACCCGGACGGCGGAGGCCGCCAGGCAGCAGGCCATGACCAACGCCAGGGGGAAGAACCACCTGACGGGCACCAGGCAGCAGGGCGCCGGAGCCCTGACTGTACCGGCGGACGAGCTGGCCATGTTCCGGGCGTTCAACCCGGACGCCACGGACGAGCAGATCCAGGACTTCTACAACAAGGACAAACGGAAGTAGGGGCGGATACTATCCGCCCATCCCGAAGGCGCCGGTGTACAGCGGGCGGATGGTATCCGCCCCTACAGGGACGCCGGAGGGTACAGACGAAAGGAGAAGGACAATGTTTTTACCCATTAAGAGCGACACCGGCGCAGTGCTCCCCTGGGAGTACCTGGAGTCGGAGGCCGCCGAGTATCAGGTGGGACAGCTGTTGACCGCAGAGGAGGGCGTGGTAAAGGCCGTGAGCGACGTGGCCAAAATGCCGTCCTACCTGTGCATGGCCAACAAGACCACCACCGAGGAGGACAACATCCTCCCCGTGACCCGGATCAGCCGGGATGCTATCTATGAGACCACTTTGAGCGCCGCGGCCGAGGGCGCCAAGCTGGGCGTGAAGGCCAAGATCAGCGCGGACGGCCTGGAGACCGACGGCACCGCGGGCGGCGCCTTCGAGCTGGTGGCCGTGGAGGGCACCGCCCTGGGCGACACGGTGCGGGGCCGCTTCGTCGAGCCGGACGCTGCCGAGTAACCGGGAAGGAGGAGGACAACATGAAGATCGTATTTTCCGAGGGGTCCGGGCTGAACGACAGCGTGTTCGGCAAGTGCCAGGCCCCGATCCGTATGTTCCTGGAGAAGCGCGGGGAGCAGTTCGAGCAGCAGAGCGTGCTGAAGAACGTGTACCTCATGGGCACCAGTGACAACTACGGCGATATGCTCACGTCCATGACCGCCATGGAGGGCTTCGAGCCTGTGGGCGAGAACGGCGCATACCCCGAGGACGGTATGCAGGAGGGCTACAACAAGCTGCTGGTCTACGAAACCTGGAAGGACAAATTCTCCGTGTCCCAGGAAATGATCGAGGACGGCAAGCTCATGGACATGCGGAAGCGGCCGGCGGCCTTTATGACTGCCTACCACCGGACCCGGGAGAAGTTCGGCGCGGCCCTCTACGGCGCGGCCCTGCAGAACAAGAAGAAGGCCGTCTTCCGCGGCAAGCAGTTCGACGTGACCACCGCGGACGGGGAAGCCTTGTTCAGCAAGGCACACCCCCCCAAGGTGAAGGGCGCAAAGCAGAGTAACATGTTCTCCGACGCCTTCAGCGCGGACGCGCTGGGCCGGCTGGAGACCCGGATGCACCTTTTCCGGGGCGACAACGACGAGATCCTGGACGTGGCCCCCAGCACCATCCTGATCCCCGAAGACGCGGATCTGAAGAAGGACGTGTTTGCGGCCATCGGCGCGGACAAGGAGCCAACCACGGCCAACAACGCCTTCAACTACCAGTTCGGGCGCTGGACGGTGATTATCTGGAGCTACCTCAACCAGTTCATCACCGCGGGCAAGAAGCCCTGGATGCTGCTGGACCCCAAGTACAACGAGACTTACGGCGGGGCCGTGTGGAACGACCGGATCCAGCTGGCGGTCCGGTCCGTGATCGACGACAACACGGACGCCAACAAGTGGCTGGGGCGCAGCCGCTACAATGCCACCTTCAACGACTGGCGCTTCATTGCGGCAGGCGGCATGGACGGCGGCGACTCCCTGGCCGGCGTCTGACCGGCAGACGAGGGGCGGCGGGAGACCGCCGCCCCGTTTTTTGTGAGGTGCGACATGAAAATCAAAGAAGTGATCGCGCGGGTGGACGACATCAAGCCCAACGCCTTCCCGGAGCGGGCCAAGCTGGACTGTCTGAACGCCCTGGAGGGGAGGCTGGCCGCGTCGGTATTCCTGCTGGCGCCGGCGGAGATCCGGCGGTTGAAGTACAACTGGCCGGAGGACATGGAGACGGAGCTGCTGGTGGACGCGCCCCACGACGACATTTACCTCCTGTGGCTGCAGGCGAAGATAGACGAATGGAACGGGGAGTACAACAAGTACGCAAACACCATGGCTATCTACAACGAGCACTACGGGACCTTCCTGCGCTGGTTCGCCCAGCTCTACGACCCAGCGGAGGGCTATCTATCCGAGGAAAGGAGAGCCAGACATGGGATTGTATGAGAATCCGCCCTACTACCTGACGGCCTACGGGCTGGCGGTGAAGCACGGATTCACCGGCAGCGAGAAGGAGTGGCTGGAGAGCCTGATCGGCCCGAGAGGGCCCCAGGGCGCAGGCCTGGTGATCTACGGCACCTACGAGACCGTGGAGGAGCTGCGGGAGGAGCACCCCACCGGCGAGCTGGGCGAGTGCTACAAGGTGGGCACCGAGGACGACTACCTGGTGTACTACTGGGACCCGGAAGCCGAGGAGAAGGGCGGCTGGTCCGCCCTGCAGCTGCGGGGACCAAAGGGCGAGACCGGCGACACGGGACCCCAGGGACCCACGGGCCCGAGAGGCGAGCGGGGCGAGACAGGCAAGGAGGGCCCGGAGGGCCCGGCCGGCAAGCAGGGCCAGCAGGGCCCGAGGGGCGAGGCGGGCCCGCAGGGCGACCAGGGCCCCACCGGCCCGGCAGGACCCGCGGGCCCGAGAGGCGAGACCGGAGAACCGGGCGCCACCGGAGAGCGGGGACCAAAGGGAGACGACGGCCCGGCGGGCCCGGCAGGACCTGCTGGACCGGAGGGCAAGCGGGGACCCCAGGGCGAGCCCGGGCACGGGCTGAAGGTCCTGGGCACATACGACAGCGAGGAGTCGCTGAAGGAGAAGGTGCCGGAGCCGAACGACGGGGACGCCTACGGCGTGGGCGCAGAGGCACCCTACGATATCTACATCTACGGCGACACCGAGGGCGGCGGGAAGGACTGGACGAACCACGGGCCGATCCAGGGTCCGGAAGGGCCCCGGGGACCGGCAGGCCAGGACGGCGAGCAGGGACCGCCGGGTGATCCTGGCACGCCGGGCGAGGACGGCAAGGACGGCGCGCCGGGCGCGGCCGCCGGCTTTGGCGAGTGCTCCGCCACGGTGGACCAGGAGACGGGCGAGGCCAGCGTAGAGGTGGAGACCAGCGGGCCGGACACGCAGAAGGTGTTCACATTCCACTTCAAGGGCCTGAAGGGTGAGACCGGCCAGGAAGGACCGAGAGGCCCGGCCGGAGAGCAGGGTGTACCCGGGCCGCAGGGCCCGAAGGCGGACAGCTTTGACGTCTCCCTGACGGTGGAGGGCTGGAGCGAGGGCACCAGCCAGGAGGTCCAGGAGGCCAAGATCGAGGCGGAGGGCTACGACTATCTGGTTGCGGCCGCGCCGGAGAGCTACGAGGCCTACCACGCGGCCGGCGTGAAGGCGCAGGACGTGACCGAGGGCGGCAAAATGACCTTCACCTGCACCGAGACGCCGGAGGAGGCCCTGACGGTCCACATTATGCGGATCCAAGTCAACGAGGAGGAGTAAACCATGGGCGGAAAAACGTTCAATATCGGCGGCGGCGGTTCCGGCGGCGGCATCTACCTGGACTCCATCCAGGTGACAGAGCAGCCCAGGACCACCTACAACGTGGGGGAGCTGTTCTCCAAAGCGGGGATGAAGGTGGAGGCCACCTACTCCAACGGCGCCAAGGGCGAGGCCACCGGCTACCAGTGGGAGCCGGCCGGGCCGCTGAAGGAGGGCGACGGGAAAATCACCATCACGTACAGCGAGGGCGGGCACACGGCCACGACCACGGTGGATATCACGGTGAGCCGGAAGGAGATCCCGGTGCCGTCTCAGTCCAACTCCCTGACGTACAACGAGGGGGAGCAGCAGCCGGAGTGGCTGAACTTCGACGGGGAGAAGATGACCAAGGAGGGCAGCGAGAGCGAGACGGACGCGGGCAGCTACCCGGTGACGTTCACCTGCGGCGACGCCTACACCTTCCCGGAGGGCGAGCACTCCAAGACGGTCAACTGGACCATCGCCCGGGCGGAGGGCAGCGTAACAGTCCAGCCGCCCAGTCTGGAGCTGAAACCGGACCAGGAGACCGCCACAGCGAGCATCACCCGGAAGGGGGACGGGGCGCTGACGGTAGAGGGCGGCGGGACGGTGTGCACCGCGTCCATTGAGGGGGAAAACACCCTAAAGGTGGAGAGCAAGGAAAAGGCCAGCGGGACGGAGCGGTTGGCCGTGAAGTGCGCCCAGAGCAAGAACTACGAGGCGGCGCAGGCCAGCGTGGAGGTCAAGGCCACGTTTACCACGGTGTACGGCGCGACATGGGACGGCACGGCTAACCAGGCATGGAGCCGGACGGAGGCGGCGCAGTATTTCACGGACCCGGTGCCCAAGATGGGGGCAAATGAGCCCTCCTCCCCCTTCGACAATCTGATGCCCTGGAAGGGCATGGTGGAGAGCGACCACCCGCAGGCCGGCAAGGTGGTGGCGGTGCCCCGTTTCTGGTACACCCTGGTCGAGAGCGGCAGCCACGGGCTGGAGCTGTGCATCGCGGACGGCAAGAAGGATGACAGCTTCCACGTCTCCCCCGGGCATATGGACCGGAACGACGGAAAGGGCGAGCGGGAGACTATCTACGTGGGCAAGTACCACTGCGGGCAGAGCTACAAGAGCGTTTCCGGCGAGCTGCCCAAGGTGAGCACCAACTGCCCCACCTTCCGGACGCAGATTGCGGCGCTGAGCATCCCGGGCGGGGACAAAATCGTGATGTGCGACGAGGCCACCTACTACTCCCTGTTCTTCCTCTACCTGGTGGAGTTCGCCCACTGGAACAGCCAGGCCAAGATTGGGTTCGGGTGCTCGCCCGCCGGCGCGCTGTTCAACTGCGGGGCCACCGACAACCTGGGCTATCACACGGGGACCACGGGGGCCAGGTTGGACGCGGTGAGCGCCACGGTGTGGCGGAACATCGAGGGCCTGTGGGACAACTGCTACGACTTCGTGGGCGGCGTGCGCAACGCCAGCGACGGGGTGTACATTGAGCTGAACCCGGAGCTGTGGGCAGACAACAGCGGCGGCAAGCTGGCGGGCCTGCCCGTGGCCGGTTTCCCGCTGAAATTCAAGGTGACGGAGACGGCGGGTTTCCCGCTGTTCATCCCCTCTGAGGCAGGCGGGGACAAGGACAAGGTGTCCGGCGATGACTGGAGCTTCAGCGGGGGCAGCCCCTGCGTCTATCGGGGCGGCGACTATGGCCGCAACGATAGCCGCGGCTTGTTCTGCCGTAACTACACCAGCGCGACCGGCACCGGCGGCTACCGCGGCTCGCGCCTCCTCGTTCTCCCCTGATGGGGGAGAGAGCGTGAGAGAGGGGGCCGGAGCCCCCTCTCTCGCAAAGTCCGCCCCAAGCCAGCGGCGGGGGCGGAGAGCAGAAAAACCACACGAAACCCAAATCCTCACCGTCGCCAATACTCCCTCCCCCGGCTGAACGGGGGACCCCGCGCGGACCCAGCGAAAGCGGTCCGCGTGGGGAGAGGAGGAGCAAGGAAGCGAGCGCAGTTTTGCCTGCAGGCATGTGACATCCGTAAGACGGCAAAGCCGTCAACGGCTGTCCAATCGCCGCAGGCGGAAACGGAGCCGAGCGGACTTTGCGACGACGAGGTCGGGATACTCCGCGCGAAACGGTGCCGTGCTGGTTTGTCCGGGACCTTCGGGTGTCCGGCGATAACTGGAACTTCAACGGGAGCAACCCCTGCGTCTATCGGGGCGGCAACTATGGCCGCAACGATAACCACGGCTTGTTCTACCGTAACTACACCAACGCGACCAACACCAACGGCAACCACGGCTCGCGCCACCTTTTGCATAGTTTCGCTAACATTCCTCAGATACTGCGCGGAGTATCGCGGTCCCCATGGACGAGATAAGCGGTCAGGGAGCGGCCTAGTACCCTGGGCAGCCAGCCCAGCGCGGAGAAACAGCCGTCAACGCTAAAAGGAGGAATCCATATCCCTAAGAGAGCAAGGCACGTGATGGCAAAAATCCTGTCGGACGAAAACCTGGACGGGGCCATTACGGAAGTGAACAAGAATCACCGCTGGTTCGGCGGGCACACGCCCAACGCCTGCACGGCGTGGGTAGAGGAGACCCGGGCGGAGCGGCGGAAGGAACTGCGGGAGATCATCCGGGCGGGCTTTGAGCAGGCAGACACGCGCAAGCGGCGGGAGTGGGACAAGAACGCCAAGAAGTGGCGGGACCTGAACGAGCCCAAGCAGTGGCCGGACCAGTACGTACACCACGCGCTGATCCGGGTGCTGATCCCCATTGTGATGCGGGGCATGGACCCGTACTGCTGCGGCTCTATCCGGGGCCGGGGCGGCCGGCAGGTACAAGAGAGCATCGCGCGGTGGATGGAGCACGACCCGAAGGGGACAAGGTACGGCGGGGCGGCGGATATCCACCACTGCTACCAGGAGCTGAAACCGGAGGTAGTCATGGCGCGGTTCCGGGAGCTGATCTGCGACCACGAGGCGCTGGACCTGCTGTGGCGGTGCATCCAAGGGGGAATCCTGATCGGCGCGTACCCGTCCCAGTGGTGCTGCAATACCACACTGCAACCGCTGGACCGGCTGATCCGGCGGAGCGGGCTTGCGAAATACTATGTGCGGTACATGGACAATATCACGGTGCTGGGGCCCAACAAGCGCAAGCTGCGGCGGTGCATGAGGCTGATCGGAGACTGGCTGCGGGCGCACGGCATGGAGATCAAGGGCGACTGGCAGGTGTACCGGACAGAGGCCGGGACCCGGAAGAAACCCAAGGCGCTGAACGCGCCGCGGCGGGGCGTGGAGCGGCCGGCGCGGCGTATCCCGTCGGCGGTGGGCTACCGGTACGGGCGGGGCTACACCTTGCCGCGGAAACACAATGTGATGAACCTGAAAGCGGACCTGCGGGCGCTGGCGCGGTACGAGGCGCGGGGGCGGCCGGCCCCCTACCCCCTGGCGGCGCGGCTGCTGTGCCGGCTGGGGCGGCTGAAACGATGCAGCAACGTGCATCTGTACGCCTACCTGCTGCGGGGAAGGAAAGCGGCGCGGGCCTGCAAGCTGTCGGTCCGGGCACAAAATAAGAAATGGAGGGACTACGAGTGGAATACGTTTTTGGCCGAGAGGGAGCAAAAGAGACGCTGCGGACAAAAGGCGCTGCCCACAGCAGCCTGACGGACTGGTGCTCCTGTGAGCAGAGCTGGGGGGACGTGCGGGCCCATGACACCTTCCTGGTGGTTGCGCACGTCCACGCCGCGCAGGACAGCGCGGGGAACTGCTACGACTGGTACACCATCGACCGGCACTCCCACTACGAGGAGCGGGACCGGGGGCCTGAGCTGGAGCAGCTGCGGGCGGACGTGGACTATATCGCTGTGATGCAGGGGGTAGAGTTATGAGCGTGTACGAGATGGCAAAGCACTATTACCAGGACTATGATCCCCCGCTGTGGGGGCGGGAGAGGCTGGACAAGTTGGTGAAGAAGAAAAGGCTGACAGAGGAGCAGGTCCGGGAGATCACCGGCGAGGGCGAGCAGGAGGTGTGACCATGCAGATCACAATTGCCGCGGACGACATTATAAAGCTGGCGGCCCTGTTAGGGGCGCTGGGGGTCCTGGGCGGGGCGCTGGCCGCGGCCTATCGGTTTTTCAACCGGCAAAAGGCCCAGGACGCGGAGCTCCAGAGCATCCGGGCGGAGCTCACTCTGCTTTGCTACGCGGTAAAGGCGTGCTTGCAAGGGCTTGCGGAGCAGGGGTGCGACGGGCCGGTCCACGATGCCATTGACAAGCTGGACAAGCACCTGAACAAAGCCGCTCACAAGACGGCGGAGGTTACATGACGGCCGTGCTGCTGGCCCTGTGCGGGGCGCTGGGGGCGCTGGCCCTGATCCTGGCCGCCGCCCTGTGGCGGATCAAACGGCCGCGGGGCGGGCAGACCACCACAACAAAGCTGGTAGTGTGGCTGTGCCTGGTCAATGGGATCGCCTGGGTGTGGTGCTCCTACCTGCTGGCCTGGCAGGGCCGGGCGCAGATCGCGGAGGGCTTGTCCAAGGTGGCTGTGACAGAGATCCTTGGGGTGGTGCTGGTGTATGCGCTGAAATCCACCGCGGAGAACCTGTCCAAAAACAACGACTGGCCGGACCGGCCGGCAAAGAGGAACCAGAGGCAAGACTGCGACTAAAGGGGGACGGACCATGAAACTGATGCTTGCCGTCGCGGTGGGCATAGTGCTGGACGCTGCGATACACTTCCGGTCACTCCGGGAACAGCCCAGGGAGTTTGCCAGCAAGTGGGTGCTATTTGTGGCCGGCCTGCTGCTCTACGGCGGCCTGTTCTGGGCAACGGGGGAGCTGCTGTGAAAATCCATTTGAAAATCCCGGGCGGCGGGGAGCTGTACTACGAAAAGCCGCCCCGCCCGCCCATGAGCAAGGAGCGGTTCGACGATATCATGGGCCTGGTGTTCAGCCTTGGGGCGCTGGCCTTTGTCCTGCTGCTGGTGCTCTCCCCAATGATCGCCGCGGCCATATATCTGTAAGCCAAATTTGCAAGAAACGAGTGGGAAAGGAGATAAACCATGAGCGCTTTTTTGGAGGGGCTGGGCCTGATCTTCAAAAAGTTTGCAAGCCTCATCAATGTAAAATCCCTTGTTACCATCGCCCTGACGGTGGCTTTCATCGTCCAGACGTGCCGGGGCGCGCTGGACAAGGAGATGATGACCATTTACTCCATGGTCATGACGTTCTATTTCATGAATCAGGCCGGGAAACAGGCCGGCGGCGGCGACGACACGCAGTAAAGAGAGGAGACGGAGAACATGAAGTACATCGAGACGAGGATCGTAGAGGCGGAGCCGGCGGTCAAATATGAGTTTGCCGAGGGCGGGCACCTGATCCACATCACCAGCAGGCCGCTGGTGGGCTTTGAGGCGGACGCCGTGGCGGAGCTGGCCCACAGCAGCCAGGAGGGCTATGTCATGGAGGACGCCGCGGGAGAAAAGACGTGGGTGCCGAAGGACGTATTCCACCGGTACTGTCTCCCGATGGACGTCAACAAGAACCTGAAAACGGACCGGCCCAGCATCAGCCAGAAAATGGTGGAGGACTACATCGCCTACGCGGAGGCGCAGACCATGGGAGACAAGACCACGGTGGTTCGGGCGGTGCTGAAAAACGGCTTTGAGATCGTGGAGGCGTCGTCCTGCGTGAGCCCGGAGAACTACGACGAGGCGCTGGGGCGGGAAATCTGCATGGAGCGGGTCAGAAACAAAGTCTGGATGCTGCTGGGGTTCCTGCTCCAAACCGCGGCGGGAGACGGCGACCATGGCGACGGCCGGTGAGCTGCTGGCGCTGGCCCGGGGGGAGATCGGCGTGAAGGAGTCCCCCGCGGGCAGCAACCAGGTCAAGTACAACACCGCCTACTACGGCCGGGAGGTCAGCGGGCCCAACCTGCATTGGTGCGCCGTGTTTGTGTGGTGGTTGTTTTGGACGGCCGGCGCGCCGGAGCTCTACTACGGCGGGGAAAAGACGGCATACGTGCCCGCCCTGCTGGCCTGGGCCCGGCGGGAGGGACTGACCGTCACCACGCCGATTCCCGGGGACCTGGTGTGCTTTGACTTCAACGGCAACGGGGCCCCGGACCACGTGGGGCTGTGCGAGAGCTGGGACGGCACCTATGTTACCACCATTGACGGCAACACCGGCACCACCAGCGAGGCCAACGGCGGGGCGGTGATGCGCCGCAGGCGGCACAGGCGCTATATCGCGGCGGTGATCCGGCCGCAGTACGAGGAGGAAGAGAGCGTGACGCAGGAGCAGTTCGACAGCATGATGGAGGACTACCTGGAGCGACTGGCCCAGCGGGAACCGTCCGATTGGTCCGAGGAGCAGCGGGCGTGGGCGGAGAGCAACGGTATCATCTCCGGCGACGAGAACGGCAACAAGCAGTATAAAAAGTTTGCCACCCGGGAGGAGCTGATTACCGTGCTCCACAACTTCGGCCAGTGGTTCCTGACCGAGCTGAAAAAAGTCTGGAAGGCGTAAGGCCGGGACAGACGGACAAGAGAGGAGGGACGGCGGATGCCTTCCAACTGGCTGTACGTGGACACCAACTTCCCCACCTTCACCGGGGAGGAGTCGCCCAACGAGAAGATCGACACGATCCAGAACTACATGTACATGCTGCTGGAGCAGCTGCGCTACACGCTGCACAACCTGGACACCAGCAACATGAATCAGACGGCCCTGACGCAGTTTCAGAACTACCTGACGGAGCCCATCTACTCCCGGATCGAGGACGACGAGGGACACATCAACGCCCTGATCCTGACGGCGGAGGGCCTGTCCAGCCGGGTCAGCGACGCGGAGGGGAACATCTCCGAGATCGACCAGTACGCAAGGAGCATCACACTGGCCGTGACCAACGGGGAGACCTCCAGCGTCATTGAGCTGATGGCGGGCGGGATCTCCATCGCCAGCCGGGAGATCAAGTTCAGCGGCGTGGTGACGTTCGAGGGGCTGGAATCCGGGCAGACGGTGATCGACGGCGGATGGATCAGCACGGATAACCTCAATCTGACCGGCTGCATCACCTGGAGCGATCTGACCGACAACCTCCAGACACAGCTGCAGAATATGGCGCCGGAGCTGCCGGAATACATCCAAGACACCTACATTGACAGCACGGAGGTCAGGTCTCCCACGATCATAGGCGGTGATTTCTATGCGGTGGATAGATCGGCCAGGGCCCATATGGACGGAACCAGCTTTGAACTTTACAACGAGGGAAACCGCAACCCGTCGGCAATCATCAGCTCGGAGCCGAACCTGGTACAGCTGATCCTAGGGGCGGGCAACGGAACGAGCCTGACAGATTCCCGCCTCTACATCCAGAAGTCCTATTCGCGGTCAACCGGAAATATCGCCGGGATCGTCTATGTGTCGGCGGACTACGGGGAGATCGGGATCACGTTTGAGGATGACGGGACCATGGGATTTCTCGCACGAAGGATTTCCGGGATCAACGCCCTGGAGCTGACGCCGGTGATGCCGGTGCCGAGTACCCAGGGGGACCCGGGGGCGGAAGGACCCACCATTGAAGGCGAGACGGAGAAGGAGGAAAAGCCGGGGGTCCAGCTGTCGGACGACGGCGGCCGGCTAAAAGTGGAGCTGCCCAGCGGAAAAGTCTGGTATCTGGACGACGACGGGCTGCACGAATGAAAGGAGCGAGACGGAATGAATGACACGGAGAAGCTGCTGAACCAGGCGTTCGCCACGCTGTGCGATATCGCCGTGAAGGGGGCGGACGTGGAGCGCATGGCCATGGTCAAGGCACTGGTGCGCCAGGCGGCCGAGAGCCCGAAAACGAAGGCGGATACGAGCGTGAGCGGGGCGAAGAAGGAATGAAGCTGCCGAGACTGGCCTACTCCGACGGGATCACCAAGAGCACCCAGGTCAAGTTCAACGGGCTCAACCACAACCTGGGCGCCGGGGACGGCGAGCTGTGGGACATGCGAAACCTGACGAGCGACTACCAGCCGCTGCTGGCCACCAGGGCGCCGCGGATGCTGTACCGGACGCTGACGGAGCCGGGCGGCCTGTTCAGCTGGGACGGGCTGGCCTGGGCGGACGGGGACGGATTCTACTACCGGGGGGAGCGGGCAGGGACCGTAATGCCGGGAAAGAAAACCTTTGCCGCCCTGGGCGCCTACATCGTGATCCTGCCGGACAAGGCGTACTACAACACGGAGAGCGGGGAGTTTGGGACCCTGGAGCGGTCCTGGAGCGGGACAAGCCTCACCTTCACCAACGGGCTGCTGTTCGAGGAGGCGGCGGAGGCCAACACCATCCAGGCCGCCGGCGTGGACTGGGAGGCCCAGGGATTCAAAGCCGGAGACGCCGTGACCATCGAGGGCTGCACCAAGCACCCGGAGAACAACAAGACGCCGGTGATCCGGGAGATCGACGGGGACAAGCTGTACTTCTATGAGTACATCTTCACCCTGGACGGCGAGGAAGGAACCACACCCTACACGGAGACCGGCGAGCTGACCGTGAAGCGGACGGTGCCGGACATGCTGTTTCTCTGCGAGAACGAGAACCGGCTGTGGGGCTGCGACGAGAACACCATCTACGCCTCCAAGCTGGGGGATATCTTCAACTGGAACGTGTACGAGGGGCTGGAGACAGACTCCTACGCGGTGGACACAGGCAGCGCGGGGAAGTTCACCGCCTGCGTGTCCTACCTGGGATACCCCATCTTCTTCAAGGAGGAGCACATCTACAAGGTGTACGGCTCACTCCCCAGCAACTTTGAGGTCATGGGCAGCGCTACCCTGGGCGTGGCCGAGGGCAGCGCGGACAGTCTGGCTGTGGCCGGGGAGACGCTGTTCTACCTGTCCAGGGCGGGGATCATGGCCTACTCGGGCGGGATCCCTCAGCCGGTGAGCCAGGCCTTCGGGATGGAGCGGCACGAGCTGGCGGCCGGCGGGAGTGACGGGCTGAAGTATTACGTGTCCATGAAGGACAGCGAGGGCTGGAAGCTCGACGTGTACGACGTGCGCCGCGGGATGTGGCACACCGAGGACGAGACCCACGCAACGCACTTTGCCAGGTGGGAGGGAAACACCTACTTTCTCACCGAGGAGGGCGAAATCTGGATCACCGGCAACACCCAGAACCCGCCGGAGGAGGCGGAGCCGGAGAAGAGCGTGCCCTGGGAGGCGGAGTTCGGAGACTTTGTGGAGGACAGCCCGGACAAGAAGGGGATTTCCAAGGTCCAGATCCGGCTGGAGCTGGAGGAGGGAGCGTCCGCGACAGTCTGGATGCTGTTCGACACCACGGGCGAGTGGCTGAAGGTGGCGGAGCTGCCGGCCAACGTCTACCACAAGGGCATAAGTTCGGCCAGCGGAGGCGAAGCCTCCGGGCCTCACTTAAAGCGCTCCTACTACCTGCCCATCGTGCCGCGCCGGGCGGACCACTACCGGCTGAAGCTGGAGGGGACGGGCACGTGCCGGGTGCACTCCATAGCCAGGGAGTATTACAGGGGATCGGAGCTCAGATCCCAGCCGGGAAGAAACTAGAGAGGAGGAGAAGGAAATGGCAGGAAGCACCAAAGCCAGGCCGTGGAACGGGACGGGCTACCGGCCCAACGACATCAGCGGCAACAACTACGCGGGCATGGCCGGCATGTCCAGCAAGGACGTGGCGGCACTGGACGCCGCGGGGGATTCCTGGGCCGCGGCGCAGGCCGCGGGAGACCAGGCGGCCATGGACGCCGCACACAGGCAGGCGGAGCAGATCAGGGAGAAGTACAACTACTCGGGGGGATCGGACGGATCCCAGTATCTCCCCTACCAGACCTACGAGAGCCCGTACCAGCAGCAGATCGACAGTCTGCTGGGGCAGGTGGGCAGTTACGGATCCTTCGACTACGGGCCCGCGCCCACCTACGAGAACCGGTACGCGCAGCAGCAGGAACTGCTGGACCGGCTGCTGAACCGGGAGGACTTCAGCTGGAGCAAGGAGACGGACCCGCTGTGGCCGGTCTATAAGAAGCAGTATCTGCGGGAGGGCGAGCGGGCCACGGCAAACGCGCTGGGGCAGGCATCGGCGGCAACCGGCGGCCGGCCCAGCAGCTACGCGGTCAACGCGGCCACTCAGGCCGGGGACTACTACGCCACCAAGCTCAACGACATTATCCCGCAGCTGTACCAGCAGGCCTACGACAAGTACCTGAATGAGTACAGCATGATGCAGCAGGACCTGGGCGCGGTGAACAACCAGGAACAGCTGGACTACGCAAAGTATCTGGATCAGCTAGGACAGTACAACACAGACCGGGGCTTTGCCTACAACCAGTACCTGGACGACTACAACCGGCTCCAAAGCGCCCTGGGCGCCTACCAGGGCCAGGACCAGACGCTGTACGGCCGGTATGGGGACCAGCGGAACTGGAACTACCAGGAGCAGCAGGACCAGCTGGCCAGGGACCAGGCGCAGCGGGAATTTGCGCAGCAGCTGAACGCGATCCTTCAGGCCGGCGGAACGCCGGGAAGCCAGCTGAGGGCCCAGTCCGGGTACACGGACGAATACGTGGACACGCTGGCCAACTACTACCAGCAGCAGCTGGCCCAGGCGGCGGCAAAGGCGGCGGCGTCCGGTTCTTCCAGTCGCGTGTCTGGGAACGAAAACGAGAAGGAAACGAAAAAAAGCGACGCGGTGAAGGCCTTTGAGGCAGGGGATCACAGCGACGCGGTGATTCGTCAATTGTTAAAAGAGGGCTACACCCAGGAGCAGCTTATAGCTGCAGGATACGCCGGAAATTATTTTGGCGGAAACGGCGGGGGGATGAATCTCCCGCAGCGCGGGAGCCTGGGCAATATGCAGGGGACCCTGCCAGGCGCGTCCGGCGGGATCACGGACCCGGCGCAGTTCAGCGCGTATTTCTCGGACCCGGGCCTGTTCACAACGAACAAGGTCTACGGGAACGGGATCTATGTGGGCGGCCTGGGCGTGCTGAACTGGCAGCAGCTGGAGCAGGCGGTGAACCGCGGGGAAGTCGTGGAGAAGCAGGACCCAAAGACGGGGAAATACACATACAGCATCGCTTAGAGGTGAGGATATGGCCAGTAAGTTCTTGCAGAATATGGCGGCCGGCCGTCTGCCGGCGGAGGAGGAGACCACGGCGCCGAAGGCATCCAAGCGGAGCACACCGCTGCCGGCGGCGCCGGCGGTCCAGGCATCCGGCCAGACGGGGACCGGGAAGGCCAGCACCGGGACGGTCAGCACCGGGAAGGCCAGCCCGTTCCTGCGCTCCATGGCCGGCACGGTGCAGGCACAGGAGCGGGAGACGCTGCCGGCGGCGCCCACTCCGATCCAGACGCCGGAGCTGTCCGCGGCGATCCAGGACCAGTGGGAGCGGGAGCAGCCGGAGAAGCCCGCACAGGACGAGAGCTGGAAGCGGGAGCTTGCCCGCCTTCAGAATGAGAAGTCGCAGCTGGAGGCGGGGCTGGACCTGGACGGAGCGGCCAGGGTGCAGCAGGAGATCGACACGCTGAAGCGGAAAGCGGGGCAGACACTGACGCAGCAGATTGCAAAGATCCCGGAGCGCGCCAAGAACGTTCTGACCGGTTCCGCCAAAAATTATGCGGCGGCACTCTCTTCCGCGGCGTCAGACCTGTACGGAATGGGACAGAGCGGGCGAGATGCCAGGACCCGCGAACTGGCAGAGGAGTATCAGCGCCAATACGACAGAGAGAAGCAGATTCTTGACTCCATGCGAGAGACGGCGCGGAAGGATCCGGCGCGAGCGGCGGAGTACGCGGCGGTCATGGAAAACCAGGAATATCTGGTGGAGGACCTGAAGCGGAAACTGGATGCCGTGAGCGCCACACCCGCGGCCCAGGCGGGAGCGACCAAGGCCAGCCGCGAACTGGGAGAACAGATCGCCGCCTCTGGGGCGCAGGACATTGAACGTGCAGGCGAGGGCCTGGGGATCCTGGGAAAGATGGTAGTGGACGCCGGGGCAAGCACACTCCAGACGTTGGGGGACATGGCGATTGCCGCCCCGCTGGGAGTAAGTGGCCTTGTTCCTATGGCGGTCCGATCCTTTGGCAGCGGAGCACAGGCGGCAAGGCAGGACGGCGGGAGCGAGGATCGCAGCGCCCTATACGGTGTCGCAACAGCGGCAAAGGAAGTTATCACAGAAAAGCTGTTCGGCTTGGCGATGCCATTCGCCCAAGCCTACGGCGGCGGCTCGATGGACGACTTGGTGCAAAGGGCCATCCAGAAGGCGGTAGAAAAACTGTCCAGCAGCGTGACCGGGGCACGGGCCCTGGAGACCCTGCTGGGCCTGGGCGCTAGCGCAGGGACCGAGGGCCTGGAGGAGTTGATCGGGGACTGGATGGAGTGGCAGATGCCGCGCATCTACGGCGGAGAAGTGAACTCCGCAGCAGACACTCTGTCCAATTCCCTGTATGACTTCGCCGTGGGAGCGATCTCTGGTGGGCTGGGTGATGCCAGTGGCAGGATTGTCACGGGCGGATTTAACGCCCTGCAGCCCCTCTCCCTCCCCACGCTGGAGGACACGCAGGAGCAGACGCCCACCACGGCCGAGGCGGCGACACAGCAGGGGCAAAATAATGCCGCCCCACAGAATGGGGCGGAGAGTACAACTGTAGACACAAATCCGGCGGACCACACACCAGCAGAACAGGCGGTGATCCAGGAGTATCAGGATGGAACCGACGAGACGCTGGCTGAAACTTTCACGGATTACCTGTCCGGGAAAAGTAAAGGCTTTGCAAGGTATAATGTCTCCAGCGTATCGCAGAGGCAGGCAACAGACGCCGCCAGGCTTTTGGGCGGAAACTATGCGGGATATAAAAATGCAATCAATTCCAACGCAATCCGGCACATTCTGAACGAACACGGACCAAACGGAAGCGTAGACCAGTCGTTCGCTGATTTGAACGATGCCGCCCGCATGGGGTATGTTCTGGACAACTATGACAATGTAGAGGTCGTATCTTACGCAAGCGGGGATGCAGACCTAAGCGCGGAGTTCAGGACAAGGGACAACAGACCGGCGCCGATGCTTCGATACAGCAAACGGGTAAACGGGACATATTTCATCGTTGAGGCGATACCAGAGTCAAAATATAAAAAATTCTGGGTAGTCAGCGCGTATATGGAAAAAGCAGACGGCGGTACGCAAGCTCCCAATGCCAAAGGCCCCAGGAATACGCCTAGTGCGTCTCTTGCTTCTTCGCCGTCTGCCATCCCCGATGCGGCCAATCAAACCAGCCTTGCCGCCAATGGCGACGCTGGGACCGCACCTGGACTGTCTGCCGGGCCGCCTACGCGGACCTCCACCGAAACGGCGGTACAGCCCGAAAAATCCAGCGGCCCTATTGGGAAGGTCTCACTAGACACGATCCCCAATGCCGGCGAAACCACCGGCCCTGTGGACAACGCCCGAAGCGCACCGCCGTCAAGACCTTCTGACACCACTATATCACAGCCGGGAGCGGCTGTCAACGGGACTGACGAAAACGGCGCGCCGTCGTTCAAAACGGAGGCCCCCGAAATCGGAAGCGACATCCGCGACAGCGCGCCGACCGCCGAAGGAGCTGCGCCAGACGGGCGGGCCTCCCTTGCGGGCACTTTCGACACCGTGGCAGCTCCTACGACTGACACTACTGTACCACAGCCGGGAGCGGTTGTCAACGGGCTTGACGGGACCGCGCCGGCCGCGTACACTGAAGGTGCCGGGCAAGCGGCGCCCACACCAACACAGACGGGAGGAATGAACTATGGAGCGGGACAGCAGGCAGGAGGAAACGTATCTGATGGAGGCCAGGGACGGGTCACTGGTGAGGGTGCCGGCGGACAAGCTGGAGGCGTGGCAGCGCGCCCAGGAAGAACCAGACAGGCCACTGAGCAAATCAGAAGAGCTGCTGATCGACAGAATCTTGCGCAGGCTTTACAACCGGTAAGCACCCGGAGCCTGGGGCTGCGAAACGGTTCTGACGCCCAGAGCGTGAAGGTGATCCCGGAGGGCCAGTGGGACGCGGAGCTGCGGGACGTGGCGGAGCGAGTCCAGCGGGAGACCGGGAAACAAGTGACCTTTGTGCTGGGAAACCTGTGGATCGAGACGGAAGGCGGAGTGAAGGGCGTCCGGGGCGTATGGACGCGGGACGGCCTGATCGTCCAGGCGGACAATATGCGGGTCACACCGACACAGATCGCAGACCACGAGATTTTCCACGACAAGGCCTTCCAGACGCCGGGACTGGTGCGGGAGATCGAGGACAGGATCGTGCAGCGGTACGGAGAGGAGGAGCTGCGCGGGATCCTGCAGACCTATCTGCGCAACCAGAAGGGCATTATCGACGTGCCGGAGGGAGCGACGGAGCTGGAGCTGCAGCAGGCGGAGCTGGACGTCCTGGAAGAGGTGTTCGCAGACGCCTACGCCGGGATCAACGCCTTCCGGGCTGATGCGCCGAAGTATGCGCCCGAAGTCAACGAGACGCTGGCAGGCAGAGAGGGCGGAACCAAAAGGGAGACCGCGGCGGCCACGGACAGGACCACGGGCCCGCCCAGGGGGCGCTACTCCTACGCCGGCCGCAACGCCAACCGGGCCAACAGCGAGACGCTGGCCCAGGCGGAGCAGCTGGAGCGGGACGGCGCGGACCCGGAGACCATCCGACAGGAGACGGGCTGGTTCCGGGGCATGGACGGGCTGTGGCGCTGGGAGATCGACGACAGCGGGATGGAGTACCACCGGGGCGGAGACGCCAGGTTCCAGCAGGACCACCCGGGGTACGCCAGACACCAGGAGCTGGTCAACAAGATGTTCTACGGGACCCTGACCGAGGAGGAGATGCAGGAACTGCGGGACCTGGACGGGATCTGGGGGAACGAGTACGCCGGACTGAGTTCCAGAGTGAACGGCGGGACCGCCACACTGGAAAACCTTATCATCCACGACGAGCTTTTCCGCAACTACCCACAGCTGCGGGATGTGCGAGTGAGGTTCACGGAGATGGAGGACGACGCCCGGGGCAGCTACAACAGGGAGACCAACACGATCACCCTGAGCCGGGACCTGCGGAATGCGCCGGAGGAGACGCTGCTGCATGAGGTGCAGCACGCGATCCAGTACGCCGAGGGCTTTACCAGCGGGGCGAGCCCTGAATACTGGAGTCAGAACAGGGAGGGCGCCATCAAACCGCAGGATCGGGAGAGAATCGAAGCGGCGCAGGAGCGCGTCAGGAATGTGGAGGACCGTTTCCGGCAGGAATGGAGAAACGACGAGCTCAACCTGAACCTGGCCAAGCGGTACAACAAACTGTTCGACGCCTGGAGCAGCGGGGAGCAGATCGACGAGGACGCCATTATGGCCGAGATGGGAGAAATCGAGAGCGCGGCGGAGGAGGGCGGCTGGGACGACCTGCTGTCCGAATACGGCGCGGCGACGGCGGATATTTCCCTGACGAAGGCGGCGGCCATGCGGAACCGATTCGACCCCTACACGGCATATAAGAATACCGCCGGAGAGATCGAAGCAAGGGACGCGGCCGCCCGGAGGAACCTCACCCAGGAGCAGCGCCGGCAGACACCGCCGGACCTGGGGGACGAAAATACGGTGTTCGCCGAGGGGGCAGCGGATGACTATGCGTTGGAACGAGACAGCATCAAAGAACAGCTGCGCCGCCACCAGGACGAACTCGCGGATATGGAGCCCGCTGCGTCTGTACAAGCACCAGAGGGAATCCGAGACTGGAATATGGGACAGACGAGGCGGTGGATCATCAATAAACTGCGGCCCACGGGATTTCAAGTGGACCGGCAAGGATTGGGAACCATTGTATTTGACGAGAAGCGGCTGAACACAAGCCTAGATTATCTCCGCCCAGGAGACGCAGAGGCGGCGGCTTATGCCGCGCTTCCCAGAGTGCTGAAACGTGGCGTGGAGATTTCCAGCCACGAAAACCATAAGGGGCGGGAATACGGCACAATCACCATTGCGGCGCCGGTGGAAATTAACGGCCAGCGGGGCAACATGGCAGTGGTGGTAAAGAGGACCAGCAAGAATTTTTACAAGATGCACCGCGTGCTTACGCCGGACGGAAACCTGTTTGTTCTGTCGGATGAAATAACAGACGCAGAACCTACGTCCGGCGGGGGAGTCACCGAAAACGGTTCTCTTGCCGCGCCCATCAGTTCTGCGTCTGAATCCAGTATAGCTGAAACCGGCGGGGAAGTCAAGACCGAGGGAGGACTGCGAGGATTAAGCCTTCCGACGCCGGAGGATAACGAGACCACAGGAGAAGAAAGCGGCTTGCAGTATTCCATCAGTGAAACGGTGAGCGAAGAATCAGCAGAGATTACCCCCGGGCGGATTGAATTGGGGGAAGGAGATGAAAGCGCGAGACAAAGAGATACCGCGCCGGAGCGGGTGCGCCAGTATCTGCGCCGGGCGGAGCGAACACTGACGGGAAGGGTGAGCCAAATCCTGGGTGTACCGGCCCAGGCGAGCCGGGAGATCCTGGAACCAATTGTTCAAGAACTGGAGGAGGAATATCTGGACCGTGGAACCCTATCCGGGAAAAATACTGAGCGGTTGTTTGAGCGGGCTTGGCGGGAAGGCCGAGAAGTCGATCGGGAGTATTATGACAAATACAAGCCGGTCAAAGACTATCTGCGCAGACAGGCGATGACCATCTCAAAGCAGGACGCGGGAGATATCGCGGACTGGGCAGCATTCAAAAAGTCTGCTTTCGGAACACTGCGGCTAGTGAACGAGGGCGGACTGCCGGTGGACTCGGCATATATGGAACTGCAGGAGATTGCCCCGGAGCTGTTCCCACACGACATTACTGCGCCGTCAGACATGCTACAGCATATGTTGGCGGTGGCCCAAGGGATCCAGGTCACAGAGTGGACACTGGATCAGGCATATGGGCAGGACGCTGCGGAGTTCAAGCGCTGGGCCCGCAGGGATTTCGACGAGGCCATACGGGATGCGCAGAGTGAATGGAATGCCGCACGGCGATTCCTGGACGACCGAGAGAAAGGGCACACAGCGCAGCGGGAACCGGAGCTAAAAAGCACACAGGAGGTCGCGCAGGCATATGGACAGCTAAAGGTGGCGCGGCGGGAACTGGAGAAGGTCAAGGCTCGCAACCTGCTGACCGAGGAGGACATGATGCAGGTGGGCCGCCTGATGCGGGGCGAGATTCAACTGGAACACCTGAGACCGGAAAAGGACAATGTGAACGGGATCCGGGCCGTGTTCGAGGCCAAGCGGGAGTATGAGCGGTACGCAAAGCAGATCAGACAATGGAACCAGCGCAGGAAAGCCAAGCTGCGGGAGCAGGCGGACACTTTTCTGGAGACGGCCAACGACTGGAAAGACAAGCCAGCCGGGATCCTGTACGCCAGGGAGACTATGGAGCGCAATATCCGGGATATCGTGAAAGACAAGAAGCTGGCAAAGGAGATCACGGACACCTACTTTAGGCCGGTCCACCAGGCGGCCGCGGATGCAAACCGGCTCAAGAATCAGTACAGGGACGCGGTGCGCGCGCTTGATCTGAGTCGAAAAACGGAGAGGGGAAACCAAGTGTCCGAAGCCCACGCCGTGCAGCTACTGGGCGAGGCGGAGGACAACATCCGCGTTTTGGAGGAGAGCCGCGGAAGGATCAAGACCCGGGACGGAAAAAGCCTGGAGGATTGGAAAGGGGTGGTCGAACAGCTTTGGACTGAAAGTCCAAACTTGGACCGGGAGAAGATTCAGGCCGCGGTGGGCGAGTTTAGAAAAATCTACGATGAGCTGTTTCAACAGATGAACGAGGCCCGTGTGCGGAATGGATATGAGCCGGTAAACTACCGGCAGGGATACTTCCCCCATTTCCAGCCAGGGGACTGAGATGGGATCCTGGCAGCGATGGGCCGGGCCCTGGGAATCGACACGGCGGTGAGTGCGCTGCCGACTTCTATCAACGGCCTGACCCACACCTTCCGTCCTGGGATACAGTGGTTTGGAAACGCACAGCAGCGGCTGGGGTTCAACACGGCCTACGATGCAGTAGAGGGCTTTGACCGATATATTGAGGGCGTGGCCGATGTGATCACCCAGACAGATAATATCCAGCGCCTGCGCGCGCTTGCAAGCCAGATCCGCTACCGAACCGGGGATGAAGGGATTCGGGAGCAGGTGGACCGGGTACGAGAGAACAGCGCTATGACTGAGGATGAAAAACAGGCGGTCATCAGTGGAATCTACGAAAAAGGCAGGTATACCCTGAGCAATTTTGTAGTGGAGCTGGAAGAGTACACTAACCTCTTGGCCAACAAAAAAAGCAGGGCGGACCGAAACATGGAGCAGGCCCTGGGACGGCGGATGTACAATGTGATGAAGGGGCTGGAGGGCCGAGTGGCGGCAAATATGGTGGCGGTAAACCCGGCGTCGTGGCTGACAAACTTTGTGCCTATTACCCAGGGCTGGGGTTCACTGGATACCCGTTCGCTATTGGGAGGTATGTGGGACACCTTGCGGGCTTACCGGTCGCCGGACGCGGTGGCGGACAGATCCACTTTCCTTACAAACCGAAGGGGAAGTGACCCGATTGTAAAGACCTGGAAACAGGAACTGTCTGGAAAGCTATCTGCGCCCATGGAATATATCGACCAGTTCACTGCGGGGACCCTAGTCAGGGGACGGTATAGCCAGAACCTGCGCCGAGGCATGAGCGAGGAGGCGGCCATAGAGGATGCGGATGCTTGGACAGCAAGTTTAATGGCGGACAGAAGTAAAGGTTCTATGCCCAATGTATTCCACCAGAGCAACCCAATGGCGAAGGTGCTGACTCAGTTTCAACTGGAGGTAAACAATCAGTTGAGCTATGTATTCAAGGACCTGCCGGACGAGATGAAGGAAAAGGGCCTGGGGGCGCTGGTGGGAGCGCTGTTCAAGTTCTTCCTGGGGGCTTATTTATACAATGAGGTGTATGAGCATTTCATTGGACGAAGGCCGGCTTTGGACCCGATAGGGATTCTAGAGGAAACCGGGGAGGAATGGCGGAAGGACGGCGCCTATGCTGCTCTGTCCGGCACGGCGGAAAATGTAGCGGAAGAGCTGCCGTTCATCGGCGGGCTGCTGGGCGGGGGCCGGGTGCCAATCAGCAGCGCGATCCCGGATGTGGGACAACTGAGCCTGGCTGCGCTGGACGACGAGTGGAGCAAAGAAAAAAGGCTGCGCACGGCGGGAAAGGAGTTGACAAAGCCGGCAACATACCTAGTGCTTCCATTTGGCGGAGGACAATTCAAGAAGATATTTGAGGCTGTAGACGCTGTACGCCGAGGCGGGAGTTACACTGTGGACAATGAGGGGAACGACATCCTGCAATACCCCGTATTCACAGACACCGTTGGACAGGCGGCGGGGAATCTCCTCGCGGCGGCGACCTTCGGCAAGACATCGCTGCCGGCTGGGCAGGAGTGGGTGGCGCAAGGCTTTAAAAATCTGAGTGCGGACGCTACTGCTGCATACCAAGGTATGATAGATGCCGGGGCCAAGGGGGAGGACGCCTACCCATTGATTCAGGAATTGAGCACAGCGCAGGCGGAACGGGATGCGGACGGAAAAGTTGTCCGCAGCAGAGCCGATGTCCAGGGAGAACTGCTGTGCAAGTCAGTTGTGCCGAACGAGAGCAAGACAGTGGCATATTACACGCTGGCGGCGTCAGACAAAGAGCGGGAGACCCTGGGTATTCTGGCAGATATGGATGCAGACCTGTGGAGCGCTGTTCAGGCCATAATCGGCATGAAAACAGCTGACAAGCAGGCCGAGAAACTGGAAGCTCTGACCAAGCATACCGGGAATCTGACCGACCAAGAAGTGATGGTTCTGGCCGGGCTGGTCTTGGGTACGGAACGACTGACGGAGAGTGGGGAGGAGACGAAGTACACAAAGCTGTTGGAGATTGTGGATGCCGGGCTGAACGCGGAGGATGCCGTCCAGTTGATAGCCGACGGAGTGGATCCGAACAACTATCTGAAACTGACACAATCAGGTGTGGGCGAAAAAGCGGCCGTCCAAATGTCTAAGACGCTGGCCGGCCTGAAACCGGAAGATGGACGGGACACCGTGTCCAGCCTGCAGCGGTTCCGGGCGGTGGCGGACTCCGAGCTGTCCGAGAAGGAGCGGCGGAACGTGGTGCGCTCCATGCTGGAGGAATCCGCCCTGGAGAAGTTCGAGGCGGTGACGGCGGCCGGGATCACAGTGGGCCAGTGGGTAGACTACAAGGAGGCCGCCGAGAACGTGACCGCGGACAAGGGGCTGGACGGCAAGACCGTTTCCGGGAGCAAGAAGGCCAAGGTGCTGCGGATCATCGATGAAATGGACCTGACGGCGGCGCAGAAAACTGCACTGTACCGGGACGCCGGATACTCCGACAACACCCTGGACGACGCGCCGTGGTACTCAGGCGGACTGTCCCTGCCAAGTCTAGGATAAGGGAAACGCTTAAACTAAATTGCACAAAAAATTTCAGAGAGATTTGTGCACATTTTTTAAGCGGATATGCTATAATATAGTTGCGGGGCGGGAAACCGTGCCGCCAGATCAGAATTAGACCTTGTGTCTGCTTCCGTCTGTGCCCATCCATCCTGCCGCCTGCCGTGGGGCGACGAATAAATACGCGGCCTGCTTTAGATTGCCCCCTGCCGTCCGGGGACTTACAAATAGGCGGCTTGCAACAAAGAAATCCCCCGGCGCACCAGCGCCGGGGGAATTTTCAACAGAAAGATAGAAGGGCCGATAGCATGAATGTGGTAGAAAACGGACTATATAAGGTGTCTGATTCCTATTTTTCAGACTTTGCAGATCCGAAGCATCTTTACAATAAGCAGCAGAACAGACCATATTTTCTAGCGCTCAAGGGAAATAATGGGGTGTATTGGCTGATTCCACTCAGCAGCAAAGTAGAAAAGTATCGGGCAAAAATCCAAGCTGATGAAAAAAAGCACGGAGAAAGCGTGTTTAACCATATTGGCAAAGTGAAAAATGAGGAGCGCGCTTTTCTCATTGGAAATGTGATTCCGGTAACAGAGGAATACATAGTTGGGCCATTTACTATCGGTGGGACACCGTATGTCGTTGCAAATGAAACTGAAATTAAAGCTATACGCAGTAAGTTAAGGAGATATCTTTCACTGGTGCGAAATAAGAAACTGTATCCAACAGTGGATATTCTGGGTATCGAGCGAAAGCTCTTGAGCAAAAAGAAGAATGCGGCATATATGATTTGAGCAAGAACCCCCGGGGGATTGAGCCACCCGGGGGTTTTCTTATATCCTGTGGTCCTTTTCAATCGCCCTTTTTGTGAGAACATAGAACAGGACGATCAATGCGGCGGTGCATACGAGCTCGCCTATATTCTCAAAAGACGGCGGCTCCCCACCCTCTGTAATCCGAATAACAATGCCGAAACTCGCAAACAGTTGGACGCCAACACCGATCTTATACGGGGTCCAGGATAGAGTGCCGCGGCGGATACGGAACAGACCAAGCACAGAAAAGGCAATCAAGAGAAAATTTACCATGGCGAAATACAGGACGAGCAAGAGAATATCCATGAAACGACCTCCTTTGAACCATCAAAAGCATTTGGAACAGTGTTTATAGCCGGCGGCGAGAGCGTCAGCGTAGGACATAGCATCGTAATTCAGCATACCGGAGCAGTTAGACTTCAGGTGTATCTTGTGGCCGCTGCGGCTGACATAGACGGTGGTGGTTGCGGAGACGCCGGAGCGGGGGAGCGTGGCGTTTCCTGAACCGGACGGTTTCACCCCTTTGTCTGCATAACCGGAGGAGTGAGCGGCGTTCTCGCTGGCAGTATAACCTTCCGTGTAGCCGGCGGACCGGCCGAACTGGTATGAGTCCTCCCTGACCCGGGGGATGTACCAGAACAGGAGCACAGAAACCGCAAGCAGCAGAGCGACCAGCAGGGCGGAAATGGAGCGGAGCCGGAAACTGTACTGCCGGCGCAGAGCATCGTCACATAGCCTGTGGTAGACGTACTCCCGCTGATATTCCAGGTACTCCGATTCGCAGGAGATCACCTGCCCTGTGTAGGGGTTGCGCATTCCTTTGTGCAGAACGGGGTTATAGGGGGAGTCGTGTATCTGACGGCGCACGGCCGGCGCGTATTTGCTGCGAGGGACAAGGGATGTGCTTTCAAAATTAGACATGGAGATCTCCTTGCTAGGACAAATGGCGCGCCCACTGTTCCCTGCGGAGCTCGCTTTCTGCGTGCTTGTAATCATCATACTCACCAGCCATATTCATCCTCCTATTGTTTATGAAAGCGGCGGGAGCATAAGCCCGTCAAGGCCTTGTTTCCAGCAATCGAGGCACGGAGTATATCCCTTTACTTCTGCGAGCTCTACGTTGTAGATCCAGAAGTCGTGACCGTCAATGTGCGGGCACCCGTAGTGGTGGTAGCGGTAGCCCTCCTCAGTGACAATGCAGGCGCCCCTGCGAAAGAAACTGAGCTCGTAATAATACAATAGTTTTCCTTCGGCGTATCCGTTCTTGTAGCCAGCCTCTGTTCCGTCGGAATAGCCAGAATCATATCCGGCTGCGCCGCCGTCGTTGACGCCTTCGGCGTAGCCTTCCTGGTAGCCTTCAGAACGAACATCAATTTCCCGCGCCTCATAGTCCGGGATTACGTTTTCCTGATAGAAGCGGTTGACGCAGAAGCCGCCGACGGCGAGAGAGGCGACAACCAGGAGGAGACCACCGAGAGCTAGCATTGGACCGCTTGGACGGGCAGGGACAGAAACGGGCGGAGCATTAGCCGGAGGGGGATCCGCCGGTGCCCCACCGGAGGAGAACAGGGGGCGCCTTTTGGAGAAGTACAGGAAAACCAGGGAAAAAGCCAAAGCGTAGGCGAGGGCCTGTCCAAAATAGCGAGGCTGGCCGCCGGACAGCAGCAGAAGGAGAAGGTAATAGGCGGAGAACAGGAGGTAGACCGAACATAGGCAGAGGACCCCGTACCACCTGCGCCGGAGCAGGCCGACCAGGCCAAAGGCAAGGAGTGCCAGGCGCAGAAGGGAAAATGAAAGGCCGGCCGCGCTATACTCCGCGCCGGAAACCGGGAGAAGCGAAACGACGCTGAAAAGTAGATTGAGCGGGAGGACCAGGTAGACCATGAATTTGTAAAACTTCATCGGAGCGGTTTCCCAGATGAAATACTTCCCCTTCATTCAAAACCACCGCCTTTCCGTATTTTTCTGCGAAATTATGGGATATTACAGTAAAGATAGCAAAAAAATATGGTAATGTCAAGTAAGCTACCGGGCATTAGGGTAAAAACTGGAGGCCGCGGATGAAGATATACAGCCACGAGGGAAAGCGCAATATCTCAGGGGAGCGCGTGCGGGAGCTCAGGCTGAAATACAGGCTGTCCCAGCAAGCGCTGGCCGCAAAGGTCCAGACGAAGGGCGTGATCCTGGAGCAGGACGCATTGAGCAGGATCGAGATGGGGACCAGGATGGTCCAGGATTTTGAAGTGCGGGCCCTGGCTGAGACGCTGGGTGTGACGGCCGATTGGCTGCTGGGAATGGAGAAATAAAAAAATTTTGCCGTAGGCTTTAGCCTACGGCAATTCGCTTTTTGAGCCCGTGGACGTGTTGACAAGCCCCGTTTTTTCTGTTTTAATCCGGTTTAATCCAGAAAAACAAAGAAAAGGGGAGAATGTCATGAAACGAGGACAGGGAAGGTATTACAGCCATTTAACCTGGCAGGACCGGTTGAAGCTGAACCGGATGCACAGGGAAGGGAGAGGGGCGCAGGAGATCGCGGACGCACTCCACGTCAACAACTCCACAGTCTACCGGGAGCTGAAACGCGGACTTACGCGGCAAATGGACTACGAGGGGAGATATGTGGACATATACTGCCCGGAAACGGCTCAGGAAAAGTACGAGCAGTACCTGGCTGCGAAGGGTCCACAGCTGAAAATCGGGAAAGCCCGGGACATGGCGGACTACATCGAGGACAAGATCCTGAACGACAGATATTCTCCAGTCGCTGCCTTGAAGAAGATTGAGGACGACGGGCTGGACTTTGGTGTAACTATCTCCAAGTGGACACTGTACTCCTACATCCACAAGGGGGTTTTCCTCAACCTGGAAATGGAGAGGCTGCCTATGCACGGCAAGACCAGCAAGGGCCGCAAGAAAGTGAAGCGGGCGGCAAAGCCGGCGCGGGGCGACAGCATAGAGGAGCGACCAAAAGAGATCCGGGAGCGGGTGAAGTTCGGCCACTGGGAGATGGATACCGTCGTATCCGGCGGCCGGTCAAAGGCACGGCTGCTGGTCCTGACGGAGCGGCGCACCAGGCGGGAGATTATCATGAGGATCAAAGACGGGACGACAAAAAGCGTCGTGTCCGCCCTGAACAAGCTGGAGCGCCGGTGGGGTTCCAGGCGGTTTCGTGCTGCCTTTAAGACGATTACCGTTGATAATGGATCGGAGTTCCAGGACTGCGAGGGCATGGAGGCGTCCTGCACCCGGAAGGGGAAGCGGACGAAGATATACTACTGCCACCCTTACAGCGCCTACGAGCGGGGGAGCAACGAAGTGGCAAACCGCATGATCCGGCGGTGGTATCCCAAGGGGACGGACTTTGCCAAGGTGACGCAGGCAGACGTAACCAGGGGTGAGGAGTGGATGAACACATATCCACGGGGGATCCTGGGATTTCGGACGGCGGAAAGCCTATTTTTGGAGTGTTTGAGGGAGGAGGGAATAGCGTAAAATCACGGTCTAAATTTTTTAAAATTTATCTGCACTTATTACTTGACAAAACAACGCTCGCCGGCGGGTGAAATTCCTGTTGCAATCCCGGGGAAAAGCGGTAAAATAGGGGTAACAAGGAAAGGAGGTCCCCGCGCCTATGTCCGACGTATTGAACCGCGACCCCGGCTGCCTGTTCTGCAAGATCACCGCCGGGGAGATCCCCTCCAGCAAGGTCTATGAGGACGAGCTGTGCTACGCCTTCTACGACATCGACCCCCAGGCTCCCACCCACTTCCTGGTCATCCCCAAGGAGCACATCCCCTCCGTAGCGGGGGTGACGGCGGGCAACTCCGCCGTGGTGGGCCACATCTTTGAGGTCATCGCCCAGGTGACCAGGGAGCTGGGCCTGGACAGCTACCGGGTGGTGTCCAACATCGGGGAGCAGGCCGGGCAGTCCGTGCCCCACCTGCACTTCCACGTGCTGGCGGGCCGCGACATGACCTGGCCCCCGGGCTAAATCAAATACCGAAGAAAGGCCGCCCTCCGGGGCGGCCTAAATTTTTGATACTTGAAACAAGTCAGGTTCAAGTCCCGCCACAGGGAATTGTATTAGAATCAGCCTGAAAATAAACTAATAATAAGTGCATTTTCGGTGGTGAGACGATGAAACGGGATAAACACCTGGGGATCAAGATTTCCCATGAACTGCATGAGAAGCTGGTCTACATCTCTGACTATGAGGGCCGTTCCATGAGCGGCCAGATCCTCTATCTGATCCAGAAGAATGTCCGCGAATTTGAGCAGCTCCACGGGAAGATCGACGGGGAAGAGTCAGTGCAGGACTAGGATTTTATGCACTAAAATTAAACTAAAAAAGAGTTAAAAAGTACGCCAAAGGGTATGCTTTGTTCATCCATAATGTTTGGAGGACGGAGCACCTTGGTCAAAAAACATCTGAGTATCCGCATGGACGGCGGACTGCACGACAAGTTTCAATACGTGGCCGCCTATGAGGGCCGGTCTATGAGCGGTCAGGTGCTTTACCTGCTGCAAAAATGCGTCCGGGAGTTCGAGAAGGAGCACGGCCCCATTCGGGAGGAAGACCTGAAATGAGGCTCCTGGAGGCGGCGGCCGACCTGCTCTACCCGCCCAAGTGCGCCTTCTGCGGGGCGCTGCTGGACGGGACGCGGGACGTGCCCTGCCCGGCCTGCCAGGAGAAGCTGCCCTGGCTGGCGGGGGAGGAGGCCGAGCGGAAGGTGGAGTTCGTGTCCCTGTGCGTCTCGCCCCTGCGCTACCAGGGGGAGGTGCCCGAGAGCATCCGCCGGTTCAAGTTCTCCGGGATGCACTTCTACTGCCGCACCTTCGGCCCCCTGATGGCCCAGTGTGCCCAGGACCGCCTGGCCGGGCGCTGGGACGTGCTGTCCTGGGTGCCGGTGAGCCAGAAGCGCAAGCGGGAGCGGGGCTACGACCAGTGCCGGCTCCTGGCCCGGGAGGCCGGGAGGGTCCTGGGGGCGGAGCCCGTACCCATCCTGGAGAAATTCCGCAACAACCCGGCCCAGTCCGGGCTGGACAGCGACAGCCAGCGCCGGGCCAACGTGCTGGGCGTCTACCGGGTGCCCGACCCCCAGGCAGCCGCCGGGAAGCGCATTTTGCTCCTGGATGATATCGTCACCACGGGGGAGACGCTCTCCGAGTGCGCCCGGACCCTGTGGGCGGCGGGGGCCGCCGACGTGGTGTGCGTCACCTTGGCCAAGGCCCGGGGGTGAGCTTTTGGCGGTCTGTTCACTTCCAGGTCGAAAAACCGTTACAAATTATTCAGGAAATAACAGTTGAAAACCGGGTGCGGGCGGGATATAATACCAATAGGCTTGTACCGTCCCAAAATGCGGGATTCATACATACCCGGCACTCCGGGAAATTTTATGATTACAGGGTGGACCTATCTATGTTTAGTTTATTTAGTAAGGATATCGGCATCGACCTGGGCACCGCCTCTGTGCTGGTGTTCATCAAGGGCAAGGGCGTGGTCCTGCGCGAGCCCTCCGTGGTGGCCATGGACCGCAACACCGGCAAGCTCCTGAAGGTGGGCACCGAGGCCCAGGCCATGCTGGGCAAGACCCCGGGCAACATCGTGGCCATGCGCCCCTTGCGGGAGGGCGTCATCTCCGACTACGACATGACCGAGCGGATGCTCAAGGAGTTCATCCGGAAGGTGACCACCTTCCGCCTGTTCAAGCCCCGCATCATCATCTGCGTCCCCTCCGGCATCACCGAGGTTGAGGAGCGCGCCGTCATCGACGCGGGCATCCAGGCCGGCGCCCGCCGGGTGTACCTCATCGAGGAGCCGGTGGCCGCCGCCATCGGCGCCGGCATCGATATCGCCAAGCCCGACGGCCACATGGTGGTGGACATCGGCGGCGGCACCTCCGACATCGCCGTGATCTCCCTGGGCGGCGTGGTGGAGTCCGCCTCCATCAAGATCGCCGGCGACAAGTTCGACGAGGCGGTGGTGAAGTATATCCGCCGCAAGCACAACGTGCTGGTGGGCGACCGCACCGCCGAGGAGCTGAAGATCAACATCGGCTGCGTGTTCCCCCGGCCCGAGGAGGTCACCATGGAGGTCAAGGGTCGCTGCCTGATGACCGGCCTGCCCCGGGTGTTCTCCGTGTCCTCCAGCGAGATGATCGAGGCCTTTGAGGAGCCCTCCGCCCGTATCCTGGAGGCCATTCACTCTGTGCTGGAGCGCACCCCGCCCGAGCTGGTGGCCGATATCTCCACCAACGGCATCATCATGACCGGCGGCGGCTCCCTGGTCTGGGGCTTCGACAAGCTCATCGAGTCCCACACCGGCATCGAGACCCACGTGGCCGACGATGCCATCTCCTGCGTGGCCTACGGCACCGGCAAGAGCCTGGAGACCCTGGACACCATGCAGGACGGCACCATGAACCTGTCCAGAAGGAAACAGATGAATTATTGATGGCAGCAGCACAAAGCGCCGCGGACAGCACCGCGGCGCTTTTTCATTGGATATTTAAGGCTGTGTCACCCCTGTGGGGAACCGGAGGGAGAGGGAAACGTCCCCTTGAACAGGCAGATCATCTCGTTGGTCAGGCTGCACCCGTCGTACTCCACGGGGATGCCGGCCCGGTCGAACCACTGGGCCAGGGACAGCTCGTTCTCGTCCAGGATCACGTCCTCCCCATCCCCGTCCAACTGGCAGAAGAACCCCATCAGCAGGGTGTCGGTGAAGGACCAGGGCTGGCTCTTGTAGTAGGTGATATTTTTTACCCGCAGGCCGACCTCCTCCATGACCTCCCGCCGCACCGTCTCCTCCAGGGTCTCGCCGATCTCGGTGAACCCGGCAATGAGGGCGTACCGGGTGTACTCCCGGCCGGCGTACTTGGTCATCAGCAGGCGGTCCCCGTGGGTCACGGCGATGATGACCGCTGGGCAGAGCTTGGGGTACTCCATCTGGCCGCACGCCGGGCAGCGCAGCATCCGCTCCTTCCCATCCGGGACCGTCCGGGCGCCGCACCTGCCGCAGAACCGGCGGGAGGCGTACCACCGGGACAGCTGCCAGCCGGTGACGCCGGCAAAGCTGAGATACCGCGGGGCGGCGCTGCGGAACAGCCAGGTGTCCTCCCAGGCGTACCCCTCCGGGAGGGGGGAGGGGAGAGGCTCCCCCAGATAGAATCGGGCGCGGTCGATGGTGAAGAGGTAGGTGTAGTCCTTGTACAGCGCCTCGCCGCCGGCACGGCCCTCCAGCTCCGCAAAGGTGGGGAAGGCGATGCCCTCCGGGGTGTGCCGGAGCAGCACCTTCCGCCCGTCGTAGTACAGCAGGAAGCTGTCCGGGTCCGGGGGAAGGGGGATGTACTCGTTTCGGTAGCGGTGGGGCGCGATATCCTGGATCATGGAGGTCCCTCCTTGTGCGGTCTGGCTGGTGCCAGTATACCACGCCCGGGCCGGGAACGCAATGCGCGGAGCGGCGGAAGAGGCTCCGCCGCCGGGGATTACAGTTGACAATGCGGATCGAATCAGCTATAGTACAGGCGGAGCAGGCAGTGCTATAAAATATGCAGCCCTGTCATCCCAGATCCATAGAAATGTGAAAGGAAGGGGAATATAAAATGAAGAAGCTCAATGATTTTTGTGTGCAGTATGAGGCGTCGATCTGGCAGCTGATCGCGGCGATTTGGTTCTTTGTGTATTACTTCATGGGTATGGAAAAAAGCGCGCTGTTTGGAGCGGGCGTTTTCTGGCTGGTCATGGCGGTGCTGGACTTTGTGCAGAAGAAGATGAAAAGCAAGAAGGAATAACGGCCCAAAAGAGCGATATATTTGGATTTCACAGGCCGCCTGCCCCGTATGGGGCGGGCGGCCTTTTCTGCGCTCATTGGTAAATGGCGATATTGGAGGATGGTCGGAGTACGCACACGCTCTGCGTACAAAAAATCGAGTGCTCCCAGGGGAAACCTCTGAGAACACTCGATATTTACAGCTGAGCGCTCCAGGTCCGGACCGTATCCAAAATCAGACGCGAGCCCAGCGTAAGCGGGTCGCGGCTGAGAAGGAGGAGCGACGGAATGAATGAGCTCTGACTTTTGAAAAAAGTCGGAGCGAACGATATGCAGTCCGCTCCGACGTGGTACGGATATTCATAAGGGATTCCGTAAAACATCAGAAATCCGGCGCTGAACACACATATCAAGCCAAAATCCAATGGGCATAAATCGTATTTAAAAGGCTGTGAAACCGCTCAGAAAGGCAGAAATACTTTTCTGAGCGGTTTCTTTTTCGCACATTTGTCTTTTGGAACGGTGCTTGCTACAATGAAGCCATCACAGAAAGGAGGTCAAAAAATGAGCGTAAAACTGACATATCACCAGGAGGGCGACTACCTTATCCCGAATCTGACTGCCCCGGAAGACATCCCGACAGGCATCTGGGGTATAAGGCGGAGGGATTACATGAAGCGGCACCGCAACGGGATCTATACCGGGATGCTTCTTTCAGGCAAGCTCAATGCCCACCTCGCGGAGATCAACCGACAGGCGACGGAGATGTTCGAACGGCTGACCCGGCAGATGGCGGCGGAGCAGGGTATCACAGAGCAGCTCAAGGCCCAGGACCAGATGGCCTGGGTGGGCGCCATGAACAACATCCGCAGCGCCGCTGAGGAAATGATCCTGAACGAATTGATCTATTCCTGAGAGCCCCCAAATATTGCAGAAGCAGGACGAAGCCGCCGAAACCATGGGAAACTTCATGAAGCAAATCATGTGAGCTATAGATGAAACGGCGGAAGCCGGGCTTGCGCCCGACTTCCGCCGTTTGGAAAAGTAGGAGAGGAAAGCATAGTTGAAGGAGATCAGTCACGCCTCTTCTTTGTCCTGCTTCAAGCAAGACGCTACATAACAAAATCGCCTGAAATCTTGCGATTTCAGACGATTTTTGGAGCTGCTACCCAGATTCGAATTGAGATTTCTTGTATTATACCGGTTTATTGGGTGTTAATTGTACTGAAATCTTAGGATTTCTTTCAATTATTCTGCTGATTCGTGTTAGCCTCTCCCTGCCGCTGTTATCCCGGAAAGGGAAAAATAAGAGAAAATTATGCCACACGGTGGGAAATCTTTAATTTACTAGAAAGCCCGTCATAAGCCCTCCTCTCAAAAGATGGGCTGGGAATAGGCAATCAATTCTCGAGAAAAAACAGCATCAAGCTGATAGCGAGCAGATCAGCACATCCGCCGGGACTGAGGTTGTTTTTGATATATTGACGATCCAGTTCTTCCAACTGAGAACGAAAGTTATGCCGGTTTAGCCGGTTTAGGGTTTCCTGCGCCTGGATTTGATGCCATCGTGCCATTTTTAACCCACCCCGATGGATCATATTAGTATCTTTCACGTGGGCAATCAGAGCCAGCAGAGCGACCGCGGATGCATCGTTGAGGGAGAGGCCCTCTCTTGTCCAGTGACGGAGCACAGGCAGACCTACGTCAAAGGCGCAGGGAAAACCTTGGGCCGCTTCACCACGGGCGCCAGAAATACGGTAGAGCTTGAAAAAATCCAGACCGCGGGTGGCAGAACTATCTGCGGCAATATAATCTTTCAGTGCACATTGTCCTATTTTTCGGCATGTGATGCGAACCTGTTCCAGCGGTGCAGGATGTGTCCCATCCCACCGTACTGTGCCCAATGCGCCGCAGAGCAGTCCCAGAGAGAAAATCAAGCCCTTGTGGGTGTTGATTCCGCCTGTAGCGGCCAGCATGGCCCGCTCTGCCAGCGTCCCGGTGAAGCGCAGGCGCTGAAACAGTTGGGCGGCCGGCATCCCGCCATAGTCCCATCCTACGCAGAACATCTCCCTGAACCACGGGACCAGTGCGGCGCTGCTGTCCAAAAAAGTGAAGAAATCCATGTCCCTGTGGGAACCGGAGTTGGCCCGGTCCACCAGCCCTGGCTTCGGGGTAGTGGATACCTCATAAAGCAGGGCCCGGGTAGCGCAGGCGGCGCAGGTGTCAGCTGCTTTGTCCCGGAAATAGCGCTCCAGCATCTGTGCCACATATAGTTGGACAGCGTCTGGCGAGTGTGATTGGCTGCGGGCGCAGATTTTGGCGTTTTGCCCGCACAGCAAGCACCGACGGGGCGAAAGATCAAACTGCGTGCGGGACAGCGCGGTCCCGGACGGGTCCAGTACGTCGAGGTCAAACAGCCTGCCGAGAGGGTGATACTCCTCCATGGCGGCTGCGGTCCGCTTGACCTGTTCTGGCGGGAGGTCGAGACAGAGCAAGGCCTCACTGCCAGTGTCCCCGTCGATTCGCTCCTCCTGGGTAATATGGGAGGCAAACTCTTGATGCAGGGCGAGCAGCCCCTCATCAAACCCTCGCCGGGCCATGGTAAACTGTTTTACCGCGCCTGGGATGTTAAGGGAGAAGCTGATCAGACAGGAGCAGCCTGTGTCCAGCAGTTCCCGTTGGCGGGCGGCACGCCGGGTCCGGCGGTCCAGAATGGCCTGCGGAGTGATTGGGATACCGTCATAGATCGCTTCGATGTCCACAGGATCCCCCCCTTATGGTTTCCACTCTTTTTTCAGATATCGCCGCGTACATTCCGGGACCAGAGTCAGCGCCTCCTCACATACGCCCTTTTCCGCCAAAAGCCGCCGTACACGGGAGGCGCTGATGACCTGCCCCCTGCTTATGACGCGGGGGATCTCGCAAAACTCAATGCCGTACCGGGGCAGAAGACGGCGCATAGCGTCGTTATATTTTGCTGTAACTGGATCCAGCGGCTCCTCTCCGGCAAAGCGTTTGGTGATGTGCAGAGCGGAGGCAATGCGCTGGGCGAACAGCGTGACGTCCAGTTCGCTCTGCAGTGCGGCGGCATCCTCTCCCTCCTTCAGAAAATAGGTGGGGAAGGTGGCGGAGGAAATGATGTAATTCCCGCTTGGATGGACCCGCACGTTGGGCAGGTGGGCGGTGCCCTCCCGCACCAGGCGGAGGCGGACACTGGCGGAAAAGGCAGAGCGGTCTTCGCTGACCACAAAGACATGCAGTACGCCGCATTGAGCCGCGGCGTATTCGATCAGGGCCAAGTGCCCCAAGGTAAAGGGGTTGCAGTTCATCACAACGGCACCCACTGTTTGGTACTCGTCTCCGGGCCGGAGGAAGGGGGCTGCGAAGCGCTCTGGCCCGCTTAAACTGTTCTCCAATAGAGAAAGCTCCGGTGTGCGCACCACCGGGTACAGACCACAGTGAGTGAACAGCGCCTCGTTTTTCTCACGGGTGATGACAAACAGGTCATAAAACCCCACGGAAAAGCGTTCCTGGATCAGGCTTGATACCAACGGGCCCAAAGCGTTCTGACCCCGCAGCACTGGTTCTACGGCAAAACACTTGAGCAGGCGCCCCGCGGCGCAGCCGCAGCCAACCAGAGTATCGGTTTCATCGTAGACACCGAAGGCCGCCTGAATGTCCTCCTCGTAGGTCAGCCCATGCCTGGCCAGGAACGCGGCCAGTGCCTCCCGCTCCTCCCTGTACTGCAGGGAGATTTGGACTACGCGATACTCCTCGGTCATGACACACGACCCTCTTTAAAACCCGTACAGCTCCTTCGGGTTATCCACCAGCGCCAGCTGGCGGGCCTTCTCCGTGGGGAACCACAGGGGGATCATCCCCGCCAGCGCGGCCTCGTCAGGCTTGACCTTCTCGGTGACATGGGGGAAGTCGCTGCCCCACACCACCCGCTCGGGGGCGAACTCGGCGATGGCGATGGCGGTCCGGCTGGCGTCCTCCCAGGGCTCGCCAGTCTTGGTGTTCAGATAGGGGCCGGACAGCTTGACCCAGGTGTTGCCCCGGTCGATCATCTCCTGGAGGAAGGGGTAGGCCAGGTCTTTCACGCCCAGGGCGGGGTCCAGGCGGCCCATGTGGTCGATGACCACCTTGCAGTCCAGCCTGCGGATGATATCCGCCCACTGCACCAGCTGGGAGGCCCCCATGTGCAGCTGCATGTTCCAGCCCAGGTGCTTCACCCGCTCACTCAGCGGCGCGCAGTCGTCGAAGGAGACCACGGCGTTTTTGGGGTTCCACACGCTGAACCGCAGGCCCCGCACGCCGCCGGCGTGGAGCCGCTCCAGCTCCGCGTCGCTGACGGTGTTGTCCACCACGGCGATGCCCCGTGCGTTCTCCGGGCCGAATTTCTGAATGGCGTCCAGCAGGCAGGCGTTGTCCAAGGCGAAGGGCTTGGCCTGGACAAAGACGGCCCGGGGCAGTTGGAGCTGGTCCGCCAGAGCGCGGTAGGTCTCCACTGTGCCGATCTGGGCGGCGGCCTTGCCGTCGTTGGGGAAGGCGGGGTCGATGATGTGCAGATGGGCGTTGCAGGCGTCGGCGGGCATGGTGAAGGACAGATGACAGGCTTGCATGGGATATCCTCCTCTGACTGATTATTTATCTCTACTTTACCATGCCTTACACGCAGCAGAAAAGCAAAAAGAAAGTGAAGTGCTGCAACCGAAAATTGCATGGATCCGCCAAGTCCAAAGTGCAACAAAAAGCTGCAGCGGCTAAAAAATATAGTGCTTTTCACTTGAAAATCCAAGTGATACATTAAATTCACAAAATAAGGCCGGAAATACTGTGTGCACCGGCTCAGGCAAGCTGAAAGGAGAACATGCTATGGGCAAGACAGCCATTGTAAAGATCATGGAGCGGGCCGCGGGGCGGCCTGTCCAGGTGGGGGAGCGGGTCTGGTGCAGAGTGGACCTGGCCTCCGCCCGGGATTTCGGCGGGGCCAACTGTGTGCTCCAGTTTGAGAAGGAGATGGGAAAGGACGCCAAAGTCTGGGACCCGGACAAGGTGGCCTACACCTTTGACCTTCAGGCTCCCTCCCATTCCGAGAAGGTGTCCAACAACCAGAAGATCATTCGGGAGTTCGCCAAGCGTCAGGGTATCAAAAATGTTTTTGACATCAACCACGGTATCGGCCAGCATGTGATGCTGGAGGCCGGCCTCATCAAGCCCGGCGATGTGGTGCTGGGCACCGACAGCCACATGAACCTGCTGGGTGCGGTGGGGACCTTTGCCACCGGCGTGGGTAACTCTGACGTGGCCGCCTCCTACATCAACGGGACCAGCTGGTTCCGGGTCCCGGAGACCATGAAGATCATCGTGAAGGGAAAATTCCAGAAGGGCGTGTGTATGCGGGACCTGCTCACCAGGATCGTAGGCGACCTGGGAGCCGGCGGCATGGATTACCTGGCGGTGGAGTTCACCGGCGAGACCATCGACGCCGCCAATCTGGCCGAGCGCATCACCCTGTGTTCCATGGTCACTGAGATGAGCGGCAAGGTGCCTCTCATCATGCCCAGCGGATCGGTACTGGACTGGATGGTGGAGCGGGCCGGGGACGAGGTGCTGGAGCGGGTGAAAACCCTCTCCGCCGACCCCGACGCGGAGTACTGCAGGGTGCTGGAGTACGACGTCAGCAACCTGGAGCCCATGGCCTCCTGCCCCGACGCCCCGGATAACGTCAAGCCCGTCCGGGAGGTGGCCGGCATCCACGTGGACCAGGTCCACATCGGCTCCTGCTCCAACGGCCGCTATGAAGATATCAAGGCCGCTCACGACGTGCTGATGGCCGGCGGCGGCAAAGTAGACCCCAACACCCGGGTCATCATCACCCCCAGCACCACCGAGGTGCAGCTGGAGTGCGTGAAAAACGGCATGGTATTCGACTTCCTGAAGGCCGGCATCGTGTTCACCAACCCCACCTGCGCTCTGTGCACCGCGGAGCACTACGGGGCCCTGCCCGCCGGGGACGTGGGCGTGGCCACCAATAACCGCAACTTCATCGGCAAGGTAGGCAAGGGCAGCCACACCTACCTGCTGTCCCCCATGGCCGCTATGGCCACCGCCATCCGGGGCTGCATTACTGACCCCCGGGACATCCTGGGTTAAGGAGGAGCATGACATGAGCAAGCAGATCGGACGGGCCTGGGTGTTCGGCGACGACGTGGACACCGACCTCATCTACCACAACAAGTATCTGGCCGAGACTGACCCCAAGCAGATGCCCCAGTACGCCTTTGAATACTACCCCGGTATGGAGGATTTCGCAAAGCAGGTCAAGCCCGGCGACTTCGTAGTGGCCGGCAGGAATTTCGGCTGCGGCTCCAGCCGGGAGCACGCGGTCTACTGCCTGCAGTATGCCGGGGTGCCCTGTGTGCTGGCGGAGACTTGCTCCCGCATCTACTACCGCAACGCCATCAACAACGGCTACCCCGTCCTCTTCGTCAAGGGTCTGTCCCAGGCCATTAAGGACGGCGGCATCCGAAACGGCGACACCCTGGAGGTGGATCTGTCCACCGGCAGCATCCATGACCTGGACACCGGCGTCCAGGTCCACGGCGACGCGGTGAGCGATCTGGAGCACGACATCATGCAGGCCGGCGGCCTGTTCCAGTACATGAGAGCCCACAAGAACTGAGGGAGGCGGAACTATGGAGCTGAAAAAGCCCGCCATGGCCGGGACGCTGGAGTCCAGCGACGT
>CANQHN010000021.1 GCA_947623745.1 uncultured Oscillospiraceae bacterium | reverse complement strand
CGCTCCCGCCCCGGCCCCGGCGGCCGCCCCCGCTCCCGCACCGGCCCCGGCTCCCGCTGCCGCCCCCGCCGCTGTGGCCGCCGGTGAGACCGCTGTCAACAGCCCCATGCCCGGCAACGTGTTCAAGGTGGAGTGCAAGCCCGGCCAAGCCGTGAAGGCCGGCGACGTGCTGGTGATCCTGGAGGCCATGAAGATGGAGATCGAGGTCTCCGCCCCTGTGGACGGCACCGTAAAGTCCGTCGCCGCTGTCCAGGGCACCGCCGTCAACACCGACGACCTGCTGGTCACTCTGGGCTGAGTTTCAGCGCATACTGCGTAAAAATGGAGGCTGGGGAAACCCAGCCTCCATTTTATTATGAAAATTTTCTTAAAATCCCGGAATACGGGTGGATTTTTGAAGGACAGCATAGTATAATGATGCACACAACCACTCAAGACAGGAGGGACGCAGCTTGAAAGGGATCGTTTTGGCCGCCGGAAAGGGCACGCGCCTGTACCCCATGACCAAGCCGGTGTGCAAACCGCTGCTGCCGGTCTACGACAAGCCGCTGATCTATTACCCCATCGCCATTTTGATGCAGGCGGGCATCTCCGATATCCTGGTCATCGTTCCCCCCAACGAGACCGCCACCTTTACCGCCCTGCTGGGGGACGGGGCCCAGTTCGGCCTGCACATCTCCTACGCCGAGCAGATGGTGGCCCGGGGCATCGCCGACGCGCTGCTCATCGGCCGGGACTTCGTAGGGGACGACCAGGTGTGCCTGGTGCTGGGGGACAACATCTTCTACGCCCCGACCCTGGCGGCAACCCTGAAAAAGGCGGCCGCCCAGGTCAGCGGGGCCACGGTATTCGGCTACTGGGTGGACGACCCCCGGCCCTTCGGCGTGGTGGAGTTCGACGAGACGGGGAAGGCCATCTCCATCGAGGAGAAGCCCCGCTACCCCAAGAGCAACTACATCGTCCCCGGCCTCTACTTCTACGACCAGCAGGTGATGGAGATCGCCCGGAACCTGAAGCCCTCCGCCCGGGGGGAGCTGGAGATCACCGACGTGAACCTGGAGTACCTGCGCCGGGGCCGGTTGCAGGTGATCCCCCTGGAGCGCAATTTCACCTGGCTGGACGCCGGCACCGCCGACAGCCTGCTCACCGCCGGACAGACCATCAAGCAGATCCAGGACGACACCGGGCGCTATGTGGGCTGTCTGGAGGAGCTGGGGCTGTACGAGGGGCTGATTACCGCCGAGCACGTGCACAAGATCGGCGAGGAGCTGGACATGACCCTCTACGGGAAATACCTCCAGTGCCTGTGACCAAAAGGAACGCCGGAGCGGCTGGTCCGCTTCGGCGTTTTTAGCGTTTGGCCGGCTCCTGGCTGTCCCGGGCCTGGCTCAATTTGAATTCCATCATGTAGTCGATCGCGTCCACCACGCTCAGCGCGGAGCGCCGCATGGTCTCCAGCGTGTGGTCCGAGACGTTCTCCAAGGTGCGGAGCATCAGCAGAGCGGCGTAGTTCTCCGGCGCACCCAGCAGGAGCAGCGGGTCCACCCCCAGGTGGTCCGCCACGATCTGGACCGTATCCAGGGTCGGGTTGGCCTCGCCGCGCTCGATCTGCAGATATGAGGTCTTACTGATGCCCGCCAGGCGGGAGAAGTCGGCCGAATTCTCGTCGCATGCCTTGCGGAACGCGCTGACGGACCGCGCAAAGTTCGCATTCAGGTTCGTCCTGCCCACTGATGTCACTCCTTGTTCCATCAGACTTCGATTTAGTTAAATATAATACATTTTGTCGGAAAGAGCAAGTAAATTATACCGTCCGTCCGGACGCTATCCTGTCCGGGCCGGACAGAAAAGGAGAGGCGGCCTCCCCGCGGGCGCCCGGCCTGTGCCGCGCGCCCGCCGGGGGTGGCCGCCTCTCCATCGCTGCGTCCTTCTCTCCTTTGGGAAACAACTCCACTGTCAGCGGTCACTGACCGTTACAGGCTGCTTCTCGGATTCCTGCTCGTACTCGCAGAAGATCAGATCGTCCACATCCCGGTCTTTGCGGACTCCGCTCCAAATGATCCCCTTGTTCTCATGCATCATTGTCATAGAAAAAACCTTCTTTCTGCTCTAAAGTCTGCGCCGCCCAAAGGGCGGCAAAAAACCACCGCTGCTCTCTCCCTGCAAGCGGTGGCTGAACGGCGATATCTGTCCCCCAATGGGTACACAACGCACCCGCCCGATCAGGCGGTCCTCTCCAGCACAGGACGCAGCCGCGCCCGCCGCTTGCAGCTAAAACTGTCTGCCTTTATCGCAAAGGAACGCTTGCCCATCCTGCATTTCCCCCTTTCAAGCGGTTTTCAGCTCTCCGTGGAGGGCGCGCCATCACTTTCTGTGTACAATGGCACATACCCCTCCGGGAGGTTTTTATTATTGTAAACCATCCTTGTGCAAATGTCAAGGGGGTTTGCGAATCTCATCAAAATTTTTGTGATTGTGCACACCGGCCGTTTTCTCTCTTTTCGGAGCATCCCCATGCCCTTCTCAAGGTGCAAAAGTCCCTGGATGCAGCTCTATGTGACACCCCCTGCAAAAAAGCGCCCGCACGCCTCCCTCTCGGGGACGTGCGGGCGCCGGTTTTCTCAAAGCGATACCCGGAGCGTATCAATCCTCTTCCGCGGCGGCGTCGTAGACGACTCTCCCGCCGGAGGCGGACACGGTGCCGCCAGCGGCGGCGCGGAAACGGGAGCGGGACTTCTTGATCTCGTCGTAGGCCTCGGCCACGGCCTCCTCCGTGCGGCGCAGGGCGTCCTCGCAGTACTCGTTGGCCGAGCGCTTCAGCTCCCGGCTGCGCTCCTCGGCCTGACGGACCATCTCCGTTGACTTCTGCTGGGCCTGGAGATAGATGCTCTCCTGCATCATCATCTTCTGGGCCTCGTTCTCAGCCTGCTTGCGGATCATCTCGGCCTCCCGCTTGGCGGAGGTGATGTACTCGTTGCGCATGGCCAGCAGCTTCTGGGCCTCGGCCAGCTCCACGGGGAAGTGGGCCCGGATGTCGTCGATGAGATCCAGAGCGCGGTCCCGCTCCACCATGCACTTGTCCATGGACAGGGGCACATTCTTCGCCTCGTCTACCATTTGGAACAGCATGTCCAGCAATTCTTCCACTCCGCTTGCCATCAGTTACCCTTCCTTTCCTGTTGTTCCCGCATCTTGCGGTTGATGTCCTCTACGATCTCCCGGGGGACGAACTCCCCCAGATCGGCCCCGTACCTGGCCATCTCCTTGACGATGGTAGAGCTGAGATAGGTATATTTATCGCTGGAGGCCAGGAACATGGTCTCCAGGTCGGGGTTCAGCTTGCGGTTGATGACCGCCATCTGTACCTCCTGCTCGTAGTCGGACACGGCCCGCAGGCCCTTGACTACCACCTTGGCTCCCCGGCGGCGGGCGTAGTCGGCCAGCAGCCCCTCGGAGAAGTCCACCTCCACACAGGGGAACCGGCCCGTGCACCGGCGCAGCAACTCCACCCGCTCCTCAGGCGTGAACAGCCCCTGCTTGGCGGAGTTCACCATCACGCACACGATCAGCTTGTCGAAACAGCCGGCGGCCCGCTTGATGATGTTCAGGTGTCCCAGAGTCACCGGGTCGAAACTGCCCGGGTAGATCGCGATCTTCATCTTCCGCCCTCACTCCTCAGCCTGCGGCAGACAGTCAGCTTAATCTGCCCGTAGCGGTACTCCCGGCCCCACTCGTAGGGCCTGTCCAACTCCGGCAGTACACGCTGCGCCATTGTTTCACATATCATTATACCATTTTCTGAAAGAATGTCAATCTTCACGGCCAATTCCAGGGCCTGATCCATCAGATCGGTGTGGTAGGGCGGGTCCAGGAGGATCACATCGAACTTCTCCCGGCAGCTTTGCAGGAAGGACAGGGCCTCCCCCTGCACCACCCGGGCCCGGTCGGAGAGGCCGGTGAGCTTCAAATTCTCCCGGATCAGGGCGGCGGCCTCCCGCCGCTGGTCCACAAAGGTGCAGTGGGCCGCGCCCCGGGAGAGGGCCTCGATCCCCAGCTGGCCCGTGCCGCCGAACAGGTCCAGCACCCGCCGGCCCTCGATCTCAAACTGGATGATGTTGAACAGGGACTCCTTCACCTTGTCGGTGGTGGGGCGGGTGTCCATCCCCTGGAGCTCCTTCAGCTTTCTGCCCCGGGCCGTGCCGGATATCACGCGCATACGCTCTCCCCCATTATTCCTAACTCTTTCTAAAGTGCTCGTAAACCGCCTGGGCGGTGCGCCTGTCCACCACCTCCCGGAGCTGCTCCAGAGAGGCGGCCTTCACAGCCTTCACGCTCTTGAACGCTTTCAGGAGCTGGGCCCGGCGCACCTCCCCCACCCCGGGGATGTCGTCCAGCACGGACTTCTGCACCCGGCCCTTCCGCTGCTGGCGGTTGAACTCGATGGCAAACCGGTGGGTCTCCTCCTGGATCTGCCCGATGAGGGCGAACACCGCCGGCACGGCCTGGATGCCGATCTCCCGGCCGTCCGGGTGGACCAGGGCCCGGGTGCGGTGCCGGTCGTCTTTCACCATGCCGAAGGCGGGGATGGACAGACCCAGCTCCTCCAGCACCCGCCCGGCCACCCGGACGTGCTCCAGCCCGCCGTCGATGAGCAGCAGGTCGGGCTTCTCTGAAAACTTCTCGTCCCCCTCCAGGTAGTGCCGGAAGCGCCGGGTGAGCACCTGCTCCATGGAGGCGTAGTCGTTGGGGCCGGTCAGGTCCTTGATCTTGAACCGGCGGTAGTCCCGCTTGAGGGGCCGGCCGTCGGCGTAGACCACCATCGAGGCCACCATGTCGTCGGCGCCGGTGTTGGAGATGTCGTAGGACTCGATTCGCCTGGGCGGACCGTCCAGGGCCAGCATCCGCCCCAGCACCTCCAGCAGCTTGCTGCGCCGCTCCTCCCGGGAGGTGGAGCGCTCCACCTCCTCGGCGGCGTTCTGGTTGGCCAGCTTGATCAGGTCCATCTTGGCCCCCCGCTGGGGGGTGAGCAGCTCCACCCGGTACCCCACCTGCTCGGAGAGCATCCGGGTCACCGGGACCTGGTCGGGCAGCTCGCAGGGGAGCAGGATCTGTCTGGGCAGGCGGCTGCGCCCGCCGTAGTATTGTTTCACCAGGGAGGAGAGGATATCCCCCTCTTCCTCCTCCATAGGGGACTCCATCAGGTCCATGTCCTTGGCCGCCAGGTCCCCCTCCAGGTAGTGGAGCACCACGAAGCAGCTCCTGGCGGCCCCCCGGAAAAAGCCTACCACGTCGGTGTCGGCCAGGGAGCCGGCCACCACCTTCTGCCGCTTCCCCAGCAGCTCGATGGCCCGCAGGCGGTCCCGCAGCTCGGCGGCCCGCTCGAAGCGCAGCTCCTCCGCCGCCAGCTCCATCTCGGCGGTCAGGTCGGCCTGTACCTGCCTGAACCGCCCCTCCAGCAGAGAGACCGCCTGGGCCATGGCCTGCTGGTGCTGCTCGTACAGCTCCTCCCCCCGGCAGTAGCCGTCGCACTTGCCCATGTGGAAGTTGAGGCAGGGGCGCTCTTTACCGATGTCCCGGGGGAACTTCTTATTGCAGGAGGGCAGGCGCAGGGCGGCGCGCAGCGCGTCGATGATGTCCTGGGTGCTGCTCCGACTGCCGTAGGGGCCGAAGTAGCGGGCCCCGTCCTGGGCCGCCCGGTTGGCCAGGGAGAACCGGGGGTAGGCCTCGTTGGACAGGCGGATGTAGGGGTAGCCCTTGTCGTCCTTGAGCAGGATGTTGTAGCGGGGCTGGTGCCGCTTGATGAGGGAGCACTCCAGCACCAGGGCCTCGAACTCGCTGTCGGCGATGATCACGTCGAAGTGGTCGATCTGGGACACCATGGCCCGGGTCTTTTCGGTGTGGGCCGCGGAGTCCTGGAAGTACTGGCTCACCCGGTTTTTCAAGGCCTTGGCCTTCCCCACGTAGATGACGGTGCTCTGGGCGTCCTGCATGATGTAGACCCCCGGCTTGAGGGGCAGGGCGTGGGCCTTCTCCTTCAGTTCGTCAAATGTCATACCTGCTCCCTCCCCCGGCGGACGGCCTCCTGTTTGGAAAGAAAAAGGCGCCGCGGACGCGGCGCCTTTTTTATCTGCGATATCGGTTTACTCGGAGAAGTCAGAGGAAATCATCTTGTACAGCGCCTCGACCGCTTCCTTCTCGTCGGGGCCGTCAGCGATCAGCTGGATGGGGGTGCCCTTAATGATGCCAAGGGACAGAACGCCCAGTAGGCTCTTGGCGTTGACCTTGCGCTCGTCCTTCTCTACCCAGATGGCGCTCTTGAACTCGTTGGCCTTCTGGATAAAGAACGTGGCAGGTCTGGCGTGGAGACCGACCTGGTTGTTTACGACTGCTTCCTGACTATACATATCGTTGTAACCTCCGCACTCGTCTCAAAGTTCAATGTGTAGTTGGACCTTTGTACGGTTAGCATACCAAATTTATGCGCTCCCCGTCAACGGTATTTTCAACAATTCTTCTCCACTCTTCCGCCAAAATATTTTGAATGATAACCAGCTTTTTTCAGCACCTTGTCGAATCCGGCGGCTCCTCCCCGGTTTTTCGGGGGAAAATGGTCTTTCCCTGAGAATTTTTTCTCATTTGGGTGGACATCCTCACCGCAGCTCCGCGATGGTCACGCCGTCCTCCCCCTCCCCGTAGCGCCCGGGACGGAAGGATTTGACATAGCGGCTGCGCTTGAGGTGCTCCCGCACCGCCTTGCGCACGGCGCCGGTGCCCTTGCCGTGGACGATGGTCACCGTCTCCAGCTTGCCCATCATGGCGGTGTCCAAAAACTGGTCCAGCACCGCGATGGCCTCGTCGGTCATCATCCCCCGCAGGTCCACCTGGCTGGGGACGGCGGCGGTGCGCAGGGTGTGCTGGGCCCGGCTGACGATCTGGCGGGCCTGCTTCTGGGCGGCGGACTCCCCCTCCACCACTCGCACCTCGCTCTGCTTGGCGGTGATCTTCAAAATGCCGGCCTGGAGCTGGAGGGTGCCGTCCCTGTTCACCGACAGCACCGTGGCCCTGGTGCCCATGGACACCAGCTCCACCGTGTCCCCCGCGACGGCGTCCCGGGTGGGGGGCGGGGCCTGCTCCTCCTCCTGACTGCCGCCGATGCCGGCCTCGGCCTCGTTGAGCAGGTGCCGGGCGGCGGCCCGGCGGTCGTTGACCTCCTGCCAGTTGTCCTGCCTGGCCTGGGCCCTGCGCATATCCTTGAGCTCGGCAAAGACCTGGTCGCTGGCGTCCCGGGCCTGCTGGATGATGGCCCGGGCCTCAGCCTGGGCCTTCTCCACCGCCTTGGAGCGCTCCTTCTCCAGCTGCTCCCGGTACTCCCGGGCCTTGGCGGCGGACTGCTCCATCTCCAGCTTCAGCCTCCGGGCGGCGTCCCGCTCCTTCTCCATGTCCTGGCGCTGCTGGTCCAGGCGGGAGAGCACGTCCTCAAAGCGCACGTTCTCCGCGTCCAGCCGGTCGGCGGCCTTGTCGATGATATACTCGGGCAGCCCCAGGCGCCGGGAGATGGCGAAGGCGTTGGACTTGCCGGGGATGCCCATGATGAGCCGGTAGGTGGGGGCCAGGGTCTCCACGTCGAACTGGCAGGAGGCGTTCTCCACCCCCGGGGTGGTCATGGCGTACACCTTCAGCTCCGCGTAGTGGGTGGTGGCGGCCACCAGCGCGCCCATGGATCGGGCGCTGTCGATGATGGCGGCGGCCAGAGCGGCCCCCTCCACCGGGTCGGTGCCCGCCCCCAGCTCGTCCATGAGGATGAGGGTGTTCTCATCGGCCTCCTTCAGAATGCCCACGATGTTGGTCATGTGGGAGGAGAAGGTGGACAGGGACTGGGCGATGGACTGCTCGTCGCCGATATCGGCCAGCACCCGGGAGAACACCCGCACGGTGCTGTCGGACTTGGCGGGGATGTGCAGGCCGCACTGGGCCATGAGCGTGATGAGACCGATGGTTTTCAGCGTCACCGTCTTGCCGCCGGTGTTGGGCCCGGTGATGACCAGGGTGTCGAACTCCCGGCCCAGGTTCAGGTCGTTGGCGACCGCCTTTTTTCGGTCCAGGAGGGGGTGCCGGGCGCCCTGGATGGACAGATACCGGTCCGACAGCCGGGGCTGGGCGGCGTCCATCCGCAGGGCCAGCTGGGCCCTGGCAAAGATGAGGTCCAGCATCACCAGCAGGGCGTAGTCCTCCAGGATGTCCTCCCTGTGCTCGGCGCACTGGGCGGACAGCTCAGCCAGGATGCGCTCGACCTCCTTTTTCTCCCGGGCCAGCAGCTCCCGCAGCTCGTTGTTGGCCTTCACCACCCCCATGGGCTCGATGAAGAAGGTGGAGCCAGAGGAGGACACGTCGTGGACCAGGCCGGGGATGGCGTTCTTGTGCTCCGACTTCACCGGCACCACATACCGGTCGGAGCGGATGGTGATGATGGACTCCTGGAGGTACTTGGCCTGGCTGGAGGAGATGATCTTCTGGAGGATATCCCGCACCTTGGCCTCGGTGGCCCGCATGAGCCGGCGGATGGTGGCCAGCTCGGAGCTGGCCGAGTCGGCAAGCTCGTCCTCCCCCACGATGGAGTTGGTGATGCGGTCCTCCAGGAAGCGGTTGGGGGTCAGGGAGTGGAACAGGTGGGAGATCACCGTCTTTTCCTCGCTGTCGCCGTACTCCCGCACACTGCGGGCGCAGCGCAGCACCCCGGCCACCTCCAGCAGCTCCCGGGTGTTCAGGCCGCCCCCCATCTGGGCCCGCTGGAGGCTGTGGGCCACCGGCTTCACCCCGGACAGGCCGGGGCTGCCCCGGAGAATGAGCATCTTCACCGCGGCGGCGGTCTCCTCCTGGGCCCGCTGCACGTCGTCCAGGTCGGTCATGGGCCGCAGGGCGGCGCAGCGCTCCTTCCCCTCCCGGGTGGCGGCGCAGTCGGCCAGCATGGACAGCACCTTGGGCAGCTCCAGGGTCGTGATGGATTTTTCAAACAGTTCGCTCATAGCAGACTCTCCATAGGTCTGGGAGACACCGGCCCCGGGGCTCACGCCTGGGCCTTCTGACTCTCCAGGTACTCGTCGTAGGTCAGTTTCCGGTCGATGAGTTTCCCGTCGGGGGTGAAGTCAAAGACCCGGTTGCACACGGTCTGGATCAGCTGGTGGTCGTGGGAGGCCACCAGCACGTTGCACTTGACGGCCTCCAGCCCCTTGTTCAGGGCAGCGATGGCCTCCAGGTCCAGGTGGTTGGTGGGCTGGTCCAGCATGAGGACGTTGGCCCCGGAGAGCATCATCCGGGAGAGCATACACCGCACCTTCTCGCCGCCGGAGAGGACCTTGGCGGGCTTGTACACCTCGTCCCCGGAGAAGAGCATCCGCCCCAGGAACCCCCGCAGGTACTGCTCCTGGGGGTCCGGAGAGAACTGGCGCAGCCACTGGACCAGGTTGTCCTCGCAGCCCTCGAAATACTTGGTGTTGTCCTTGGGAAAGTAGGAGAAGGTGGCCGTCTGGCCCCACTTCACCGTGCCCTCGTCGGGCTCCAGCTCGCCCGCCAAAATCCTGAAGAGGGCGGTGTGGGCGTTCTCGTTGTCCCCCACGAAAGCCACCTTGTCCCCGTGGACCAGGATGAAGGACACCTTGTCCAGCACCTTCACCCCGTCGATGGTCTTGGACACGTCGGTGACGAACAGGATGTCCTTGCCCACCTCCCGGTCGGGGGAGAAGGCCACCCAGGGGTAGCGGCGGGAGGAGGCGGGGATCTCCTCCACCGTCAGCTTGTCCAGCAGCTTGCGCCGGGCGGTGGCCTGCTTGGACTTGGAGCGGTTGGCGGAGAAGCGGGAGATGAAGTCCTGCAATTCCTTGATCTTTTCCGCGTTGCGCTTGTTCTGGTTCTTCACCAGCTGCTGGACCAGCTGGGAGGACTCGTACCAGAAGTCATAATTGCCCACGTACATCTTGATCTTGCCGTAGTCGATATCCACGATGTGGGTGCAGACGGTGTTGAGGAAGTGCCGGTCGTGGCTGACCACGATGACGGTGCCGGGGAAGTCCAGCAGGAAGTCCTCCAGCCAGTTCACCGCGTCGATATCCAGGTTGTTGGTGGGCTCGTCCATCATCAGGATGTCCGGGTTGCCGAACAGGGCCTGGGCCAGCAGGACCTTCACCTTCAGGCGGGGGTCCAGGGTGGCCATGTCGCTCTGGTGGTACTGGGTGCCCACCCCCAGGCCCTGGAGGATGCGGCTGGCGTCGGACTCAGCCTCCCAGCCGCCCAGCTCGGCGAACTCTGCCTCCAGCTCGCAGGCCAGCAAGCCGTCCTCCTCGGTCATCTCCTCCTTCTCATACAGGGCGTCCTTCTGCTTGCCGATGTCGTACAGCCGGCGGTTGCCCATGATGACGGTATCCATGACGGAGTAGGCGTCGTAGGCGTTCTGGTCCTGCTTCAGCACCGACATGCGGGTGTTGGGCAGGATGGACACCTCGCCGGTGGTGGAGTCCAGCTCACCGGACAGGATCTTCAGGAAGGTGGACTTGCCCGCCCCGTTGGCGCCGATGACGCCGTAGCAGTTGCCCCGGAGGAACTGCAGGTCCACGTGGGAGAACAGCGGGGTCCCGCTGTAATTCAGGCTCAGGTTGGTGACAGTGATCATGGGCGTACTCCTTTTTTATCGTCAATGCTTTGGGATAACATTCTATCACAGGATGGGGCCCTTGGGTAGAGTTTTTTTGCCACCGTGGAGGTGGAAGATGGGACCGCCCAAATTGTTTTCAGAGTTTTCACAAAACCCTTTGACAACCGGGGCAGATACAGGTAAAATAGGCTGAATATAAGCCAGCGGATCATGCCGGGGCAATACTACGTCAGGGGGACTTTCAAATGCCAAAGAGAACAGACATCCACAAGGTACTCATCATCGGTTCCGGCCCGATCGTCATCGGCCAGGCCTGCGAGTTCGACTACTCCGGCACCCAGGCCTGCAAGGCCCTGCGCAAGCTGGGCTACGAGATCGTGCTGGTCAACTCCAACCCCGCCACCATCATGACCGACCCGGAGATCGCCGACGTCACCTATATCGAGCCGCTCAACGTCTCCCGGCTGGAGCAGATCATCGCCAAGGAGCGCCCCGACGCCCTGCTGCCCAACCTGGGCGGCCAGTCCGGCCTGAACCTGTGCGCCGAGCTGAACAAGGCCGGCGTGCTGGACAAGTACAACGTGAAGGTCATCGGCGTCCAGGTGGACGCCATCGAGCGGGGCGAGGACCGCATCGAGTTCAAGAACGCCATGAACGCCCTGGGCATCGAGATGGCCCGCAGCGAGGTGGCCTACTCCGTGGACGAGGCCCTGAAGATCGCCGACGGCCTGGGCTACCCCGTGGTGCTCCGCCCCGCCTACACCATGGGCGGCGCCGGCGGCGGCCTGGTGTACAACCGGGAGGAGCTGAAAACCGTCTGCGCCCGGGGCCTCCAGGCCAGCCTGGTGGGCCAGGTGCTGGTGGAGGAGTCCGTTCTGGGCTGGGAGGAGCTGGAGCTGGAGGTGGTCCGGGACGCGGACAACAACATGATCACCGTCTGCTTCATCGAGAACATCGACCCCATGGGCGTCCATACCGGCGACTCCTTCTGCGCCGCCCCCATGCTGACCATCTCGGAGGAGACCCAGAAGCGCCTCCAGGAGCAGGCCTACCGCATCGTGGAGTCCGTCCAGGTCATCGGCGGCACCAACGTGCAGTTCGCCCACGACCCCGTCAGCGACCGGATCGTGGTCATCGAGATCAACCCCCGCACCTCCCGCTCCTCCGCCCTGGCCTCCAAGGCCACCGGCTTCCCCATCGCCCTGGTGTCCGCTATGCTGGCCTCCGGCCTGACCCTGGCCGACATCCCCTGCGGCAAGTACGGCACCCTGGACAAGTATGTCCCCGACGGCGACTACGTGGTCATCAAGTTCGCCCGCTGGGCCTTTGAGAAGTTCAAGGGCATCGAGGACAAGCTGGGCACCCAGATGCGGGCCGTGGGCGAGGTCATGGCCATCGGCAAAAACTACAAGGAGGCCTTCCAGAAGGCCATCCGCTCCCTGGAGACCGGCCGGTACGGCCTGGGCCACGCCAAGAACTTCGACCAGCTCCCCAAGGAGGAGCTGCTGCGCCGGCTGCTCACCCCCTCCAGTGAGCGCCATTTCCTGATGTACGAGGCTCTGCGCAAGGGCGCCACCGTGGACGAGATCCACGACATCACCCACGTGAAGAAGTGGTTCATCCAGCAGATGAAGGAGCTGGTGGAGGAAGAGGAGGCCCTGCTGGCGCACAAGGGCGCCCTGCCCTCCGACGAGGCCCTCATCGCCGCCAAGAAGGACGGATTTTCGGATAAGTACCTCAGCCAGCTGCTGGAGATCCCCGAGGACGACGTGCGCAGCCGCCGCCTGGAGCTGGGGGTGGAGGAGGCCTGGGAGGGCGTCCACGTCAGCGGCACCCAGGACAGCGCCTACTACTACTCCACCTACAACGCCCCGGACAAGAACCCGGTGAGCACCGACAAGCCCAAGATCATGATCCTGGGCGGCGGCCCCAACCGCATCGGCCAGGGCATCGAGTTCGACTACTGCTGCGTCCACGCCTCTCTGGCCCTGAAGAAGCTGGGCTTTGAGACCATCATCGTCAACTGCAACCCCGAGACCGTCTCCACCGACTACGACACCTCCGACAAGCTGTACTTCGAGCCCCTCACCCTGGAGGACGTGCTGAGCATCTACCACAAGGAGAAGCCCCTGGGCGTCATCGCCCAGTTCGGCGGCCAGACCCCGCTGAACCTGGCCTCCGCCCTGGAGAAGAACGGCGTGAAGATCCTGGGCACCTCCCCGGCGGTCATCGACCTGGCGGAGGACCGGGACCTGTTCCGGGCCATGATGGAGAAGCTGGACATTCCCATGCCCGAGTCCGGCATGGCCACCACCGTGGACGAGGCCCTGGCCATCGCCAAACAAATCGGCTACCCCGTCATGGTGCGCCCCTCCTACGTGCTGGGCGGCCGCGGCATGGAGGTGGTCTACGACGACGAGTCCATGACCGAGTATATGAACGCCGCCGTGGGTGTCACCCCCGACCGGCCCATCCTCATCGACCGCTTCCTGAACCACGCCATGGAGTGCGAGGCCGACGCCATCTCTGACGGCAAGCACGCCTTCGTCCCCGCCGTCATGGAGCACATCGAGCTGGCCGGCGTCCACTCCGGCGACTCGGCCTGTATCATCCCTTCCGTCCACATCTCCCCCAAGAACGTGGAGATCATCAAGGAGTACACCCGGAAGATCGCCGAGGAGATGGGGGTCCGGGGCCTGATGAACATGCAGTACGCCATTGAAAACGACAAGGTCTACGTCCTGGAGGCCAACCCCCGGGCCTCCCGCACCGTGCCCCTGGTGTCCAAGGTGTGCAACATCCGCATGGTCCCCCTGGCCACCGAGATCATCACCTCCGAGCTCACCGGCCGGCCCTCCCCCGTGCCCGCCCTCAAGGAGCAGGAGATCCCCAACTACGGCGTAAAGGAGGCCGTGTTCCCCTTCAACATGTTCCAGGAGGTGGACCCCATCCTGGGGCCCGAGATGCGCTCCACCGGCGAGGTGCTGGGCCTGTCCCGCTCCTACGGCGAGGCCTTCTACAAGGCCCAGGAGGCCACCCAGTCCAAGCTGCCCCTGGAGGGCACCGTGCTCATCTCCGTCAACGAGAAGGACAAGCCCGAGGTGGTGGAGGTGGCCCAGCTCTTCCACGAGTGCGGCTTCCGCATCGTGGCCACCGGCGGCACCTATGACCTGATCACCGCCGCCGGCATCCCCGCCGAGAAGGTGAAAAAGCTCTACGAGGGCCGCCCCAACATCCTGGACATGATCACCAACGGCAACATCGACCTGATCGTCAACTCCCCCATCGGCAAGGCCAGCGTCCACGACGACAGCTACCTGCGCAAGGCCGCCATCAAGGGCAAGATCCCCTACATGACCACCATCGCCGCCGCCCGGGCCACCGCCAAGGGCATCCACTACGTAAAGACCCACGGCAGCAGCGAGGTCAAGTCCCTCCAGGCCCTGCACAGCGAGATCCACGACAAGGCGTAACAACCACAAAAGGGGGGCCCGCCCGGCTGTGCCGGGCGGGCCCTTTTTTCACGATTCACGGCCGGATCAGCTTTGCGAGCTGTTCCTTTGGCACGTCGGGCAGGACCTGGGCGATATGCGCCAGGATATCCTCCCTGGACCGCTCCGGCTCCCGCCGGTAGGCGGCGGTCACGGCGTCCCGGCCCAGCTGCGCCTCCGGGGTGCTGTACTTCGCCACGCCCCAGCCGTAGGGCCGGCCGAACCTGTCCCTCATGTAGACGAAATCGGCCACGCACACGTAGGTCTGCATCTGCAGCCGGGTGATCACCGTGTCGAACCCCTTGTTTCCGCCCTTGCGGTAGCCGCACTGGGCCTTGAGCTGTTTGGAGAGCACCTCTCCGCCCTCCGCCACGGCGTCGTAGACCTCCTTGTCCCTGTGGGGGGCCAGGCCGTCGTCATACCGGGCGTCGAAGTCGTAGCCGTCCCGGCGGAAGTTGGCAAAGTCGGCGGCCCACCCGGCGCTGACAAAGCCCGCCTTGCCGCCGAAAAACTTCCCGTAGAGGCACCTGCCGCTGCGGGCCGCGGGTCCCTTCCACTCCCAGGGGCCGTCCGCATCCGGGGAAAACCACAGCTCGGGCGGGCAGCACTCCTCCACGGAGAACCCCGGGGCCCCGCCGGCAAAGAAGGGCAAAAAGCCCACCTCCTCCACCAGGCGGACCAGGTCCTGCGCGCTGCGCACCTCAAAAAAGCGCATTCCGCTCCCCTCCCGTGCGCGTCAGCGCAGGATGTCCACCACTTCGCCCACATACATGGTGTGGGCGGGCTCGTCCCGGTAGTAGGTGTCCACCACCCCGGCGGGCATCTGGGCGGGGTCCAGGTCCTGGCGGTAGATCTTCCGGCACAGCAGGGTCACGCTGGCCTCCTGGAAGGTGACGGCGCCGTCCAGGGGCCGGGGCGTCAGGCCGGACTTGGCCACCTTGTCCCCGTCCCGGCCGGAGAGGGTGCCCAGCAGGCTCAGGGCCCTGCGGTACTGCTCCGGGTAGAAGCTGACGGTGAAATAATCGTTCTTCTCCATGAACTGGTGGGTGTAGCGGATGGGCTTGACGTAGACAGTGGCCACACTCTTGCTCCACAGGGTGCCCAGGCCGCCCCAGGCGATGGTCATGGTGTTGAAGTCCGCCCCGCTGCCGGCGGTGAGCAGGGCCCAGTCCTTGTCAAAGAGCTCAAAAACTTCCGCGCTGAATTTCATCTCGGTCCACTCCTTTTTCCAAACGGCCCGGCCGGGCCGCCGCTGTATGGTCCCACTTTACACCCTGGCCGCCCCGCTGTCAACCGCACCCGGAACAGGGGACGCCCCCGGCCCAGGAACAGGCCGGGGGCGATGCGCTGTTTTCCGTTTTTGGGGCCGATTTTAGAACAGACCGGAGATCACACCGTTCTCGTCCACGTCGATCCGCTCGGCAGCGGGGACCTTGGGCAGTCCGGGCATGGTCATGATGTCGCCGGTGAGGGCCACGATGAACCCGGCGCCGGCGGATATCTTCAGGTTCCGCACCGTGACCTCGAAGCCCTTGGGGGCCCCCAGCAGGGCCGGGTCGTCGGAGAAGGAGTACTGGGTCTTGGCCATGCAAATGGGCAGGCCGCCGAAGCCCAGGTCGGTGAGCTGCTTGGCCTGTTTCTTGGCGTTGGGAGTGAGGGCCACGCCGTCGGCGTGGTAGATCCTCTTACAGATGGTCTCCAGCTTCTGCTCGATGGAGGTGTCCAGGTCGTAGGAGAACTTAAAGTCGCTGGGCTGCTCGCACAGGCGGACCACCTCCTGGGCCAGGGCCTTGCCGCCCTCGCCGCCCTTGGCCCACACCTCGGACAGAGCCACATTGACCCCCAGCTCGCTGCACTTGGCCTCCACCAGATCCAGCTCGGCCCTGGTGTCGGTGGGGAAGGCGTTGATGGCCACCACGCAGGGCAGGCCGAACACGTTCTTGATGTTGTCCACGTGCTGGAGCAGGTTGGGCAGGCCCCTCTCCAGGGCCTCCAGGTTCTCGTGGTTCAGCTCCGCCTTGGGCACGCCGCCGTGGTATTTGAGGGCCCGGACGGTGGCCACGATGACCACCGCGGAGGGCCGCAGGCCGGCCAGGCGGCACTTGATGTCCAGGAACTTCTCCGCGCCCAGGTCGGCGGCGAAGCCGGCCTCCGTGACGGCGTAGTCCCCCAGCTTGAGGGCCATGCGGGTGGCGGTGACGGAGTTGCAGCCGTGGGCGATGTTGGCGAAGGGCCCGCCGTGGATGAAGGCGGGGGTACCCTCCAGGGTCTGGACCAGGTTGGGCTTGAGGGCGTCCTTGAGCAGAGCGGCCATGGCCCCCTGGGCCTTCAGGTCGGCGGCGGTGACGGGCTTCCCGTCGTAGGTGTAGCCCACGATGATCCGGGCCAGCCGGGCCTTCAGATCGGTGATGTCGCTGGCCAGGCACAGCACGGCCATGATCTCGGAGGCCACGGTGATCTCAAAGCCGTCCTCCCGGGGCACACCCTGGATCTTGCCGCCCAGGCCGTCCACGATGTGGCGCAGCTGGCGGTCGTTCATGTCCACGGCCCGCTTCCAGGTGATCTGCTTGGGGTCGATGCCCAGGGCGTTGCCCTGCTGGATGTGGTTGTCCAGCATGGCGGCCAGCAGGTTGTTGGCGGCCCCGATGGCGTGGAAATCGCCGGTGAAGTGGAGGTTGATGTCCTCCATGGGCACCACCTGGGCGTAGCCGCCGCCGGCGGCGCCGCCCTTGATGCCGAACACAGGGCCCAGGGAGGGCTCCCGCAGGGCCACGATGGACTTCTTGCCGATCTTCCGCAGACCGTCGGCCAGGCCCACGCTGGTGGTGGTCTTGCCCTCGCCGGCAGGGGTGGGGGTGATGGCGGTGACCAGGATCAGCTTGCCGTCAGGGGCGTCGGTCTCCTTGAGCAGGCGGTAATCCACCTTGGCCTTGTGATTTCCGTACAGCTCCAGATACTTCTCGTCCACCCCGGCCAGGGCGGCGATCTCCCGGATGGGCTTCATTTGACAGCTCTGGGCGATCTCGATGTCAGTTTTGATTTCCATGATTATCCTGCCTTCTTTCTGATGGTGTTTGGGCGCTGTCAGGCGCAGATATAGGCTAGCATCAGGCGGGTGCGCCCCTTCCACTCCAGGTGGATGGGCATGTTGTCCGCCTGCTCCACGAGGGCGGTCTCGCCGGGGGCAAGGGTCACGCAGGTCTCCCCCATGCGGACGCGGACGCCCCCCTCGCCGCAGTAGACGGCGGCGGTGAACGAGCGGAAGCCCTCCGACGGGATGGGGGCGGTCAGCTCCGCCGCCCCGGCGGCCTCGGCGCACAGGGACTGCAGGCTGCCCCGGCACCTACCCTTGCGCAGCATCAGGTTGAAGTCGGTGCACCGGCCCCAGGAGCGGGTGTCCGCCCCGCCGTCAAAGGCGTGGACGGTGTAGGGGGCCAGCTCGATCACCGGGCCGCCGCCGTGGCTCAGGCGCATCTCGCCCCGGAGCACGGAGATCAGCCGGTCATAGTCGGGCAGCGGGGTGAAGTCGGACTGCTCCAGCTCCACCGCGGCGGAGCTCAGCCGCCACAGGAAATCCCGGTCGGCGTACACCGCCCCCTCCGGGGCGATGGCCAGCTGGGTGGTGGTGCCGCCCGACCACCGGCTCACCACGTACTGCTCTGGGCGGATATGGGTGATGCGCATAGACGTCCTCCTTCCAGGCGCGGGCCGGTCAGACCAGCTTCAGGGTCTCCTGATAGATCTCGTCGGCCAGGGGCAGGGCCCTTGCCAGGATGTCCTCGCCCTTTTTGCGGTAGTCCTGGGCAAACGCCTGGTCCTGGATGCCGCCGATGTTGATCAGCACGTTGAGCCAGGCCCCCTGGACGGCGGCTTTCAGGCTCAGGGCGGACACGCCCAGGTCGCTGGCGGCGCTGGCGTTGGTCCTGCCCACCAGGCCCCGGACGGCCTCCAGGGACTCCAGGCACAGCTCCATGGTCTGGTAGGGGGTCACGGTGCAGCCCTTCAAGGCAGCCTGCATGGCGGCCTTGCGGGCGGCCTTCTGCTCGTCGGTGTCCTTGGGCATGGAGAACACGGCGGACACGGCGTTGAATGCCTCGGTGTCCTTGTCGATCATAGTGATGAACTGCTCTTTCAGGCCGTCCATCTGGTCCTTGCCGGCCTGGGCCAGCTCCTGGACCTCGGCGTATTTCTTCTTGCCCAGGGTCAGCGCGCACACCATGGCGGCCAGAGCGGCGCCCTGAGCGCCCTCCAGGGCCGCGGCGGAGCCGCCGCCGGGGGCCGGGGCGTCGGAGGCCATCACATCGGTGAAGGCGGACACCGTCATTTCAGTCAGTTTCATTGTTCAGCACTCCTTTTCCGGGGCGGGATCACTCGCCGATGAGGTGATACTCCATCACCTGGTTGTGGCAGTCGAAATTCTCCAGCTTGAGGTAGAAGTCGGCGCAGTCCAGCAGGGCCTTGGCGGGGGTCAGGCCCACCAGCTCGCTGCCCACGATATAGGTGCCGTAGCGCTCAGCCAGGGTGCGGATCATCTCGTAGACCACATACAGCGGGGTGACCTCGTAGTTGACCATGTTCATGGACACCTGGGCGATGCCCCGGTCCTCCAGCATGAAGCCCATAGCCTTGCAGCATTTGAAGCCGCCGGAGGAGGCGCGGATGACCTTGGCGATCTTCTTGGCGATGGTCACGTCGGAGGTGGCCAGGTTCACGTTGAAGGCCACCAGGGGCATACGGGCGCCGATGGCGGTGATGCCGGCGGTGGGGTGGATCTTCCGCTCGCCGAAGTCGGGGGCCCACTCGGGCTGGAGCAGCTTCTCGGGCATCCCCTCGAACTGGCCCTTGCGCACGTTGGCCAGGTTCACCCGGTCGGGGGAGGTGGCGGAGTCCTCATACAGGAAGGAGGGGATCTTCAGCTCGTCCCAGATCCGCTGGCCCAGGCGCTTGGACATCTCCACGCACTCCTGGACGGTGACATCCACGGTGGGGATGAAGGGGATAACGTCGGTGGCGCCCATGCGGGAGTGCTCGCCCTTGTGCTTGTTCATGTCGATGAGCTCGGAGGCCCGCTTGGTCAGCTGGAAGGCCACCTCCTCGATGGCGGCGGGGGAGCCGATCATGGTAAAGACGCTGCGGTTGTGGTTGCCGTCGGTCTGTGCGTCGAACAGGGTGCAGCCGGGCACGCTGTTGGCCACGTCCACCAGGGCCTGGTAGCCGGCGGGATCCTTCTCTTTGCTCAAGCTGAAATTAGGGACACATTCAACCAGTTTAGCCATGGATAATTCCTCCTATTTTTTGTCAGAAAACTTCCCTCGTCAGCGTGCGGGGGCCGGCTCAGGCCGGTCCCCGCACAGAGAGGGAGCATATTCGGCTGTCTCAGCCCACCACGTTGCTGGCGGCGGGGACAAAGAACTTGATAAAGGCGATGGTCTGGGGCTGATAGATGATGTCCACCAGGAAGGCGCCCACGATGGGGACGATCATGAAGGCCTTGCGGCTCATGCCGTACTCGTCCTTCACGGCGGTCATGTTCACGATAGCGGAGGGGGTGGCGCCCAGACCGTGGCCGCACAGGCCGGCGCACATGACGGCGGCGTCGTAGTTCTTGCCCAGGATGCGGAACACCACGAAGTAGGCGGCCAGAGCCATGAAGATGACCTGACACAGCACGATCAGCAGCACGCCGGGCAGCAGCTCCAGCAGATCCCACAGCTTCAGGCTCATCAGGGCGATGGCCAGGTACAGGGAGAGCATCACGTCGCCGATGCCGTCCACCAGGGAGAAGCTGAAGTGATAGAAGTGGAAGGACTCGTTGAGGTTGCGCACGATCATGGCCACGAACATAGCGCCCACATAGTTGGGGAAAGACATGTTGATCAGGGAGCCGATCCAGCCGGAGACCTGGGTGCCCACGGCCATGCAGACCAGGATGGCGGTGACGTTCTTGATGACGTCCAGGGAGGAGAGCTTCTCGTCCACGGCGGCGTTGATGGAGGTCACGTCACTGTCGAAGTTGTCGTTCTCATCGGGGTGCAGGTTGTTCTTGACGATGAGGCGGCGGGCCAGAGGGCCGCCCAGCAGCACGGCGGAGATCAGGCCGAAGGTGGCGGCGGCGGCGCCCACCTCGATGCCGGCGGAGTAGCCCAGATCGACAAAGGTGGAGCCGTAGGAGCCGGCGGCGCCGTGGCCGCCGATCATGGAGATGGCGCTGGCCAGCAGGGCGTAGGGAGCCTCAAGACCCACCGCGGTGCCCACGGCGATGCCGATGATGTTCTGGAAGATGGAGATGACAGCGGCCACCAGCCAGTAGACGATGAGCAGGATGCCGCCCTTTTTCAGCAGCTGGAGGCTGGCGCCCAGGCCCACGGTGGTGAAGAAGGCCAGCATGAAAGGGTCCTGGAAATAGGTGTCGAAGTTGAAGGTGAAGGTCCCGGTCATGTGTCCGGCGAAGGTGACGAACATGAACAGGAAGCCGCCCACCACGGGGGCGGGGATGCAGTACTTGCCGATCACGGCCACCTTGTTGCGGACAAAGAAGCCGATGAGCAGCAGCACGGCGGCCATAGCGGTGGTCATGACCGCGTTGGCGTTGATGTTCAGTACGTTCTCTACTACTTCAAAACTCATTGCGTATGTTTCCTCCTTTTTCTCTCTTGTCCCCGGCGTCTGTTCCGCCGGGGCACGGGTGGATACACGTTCGCCGCAGCGCTCTGATGCGGCGCGAGGACAGCCCCGCCGTCTCTCCTTGCCCCCTCCTTATAGGCCCGGCAGGTTTATCATAGGTGAGTATAGCACCCGACCATCTAAAAAACGTCTAATTTTTCCGCAGCGGCCATTTTTCACGGAAAAATTTTTCGACAGCCACTCCCGTTTTCTCTGTTTTATCCAAAAAACGGCAGGCAGATGATAGAGTTTTTGCGGTTTCGCCCGTCCAGGGGCCCCGGCGGCGGCGTTCTGCCCGTCGAAAATTAGACGCGGCGCAACCGGGCCCCGGGCCGTCACTCCGCCACGAAGTTCCGGTTGGGGCTGTACAGCTCCCGGGCGCGGAAATTGCGCTTCTGGGCGATGCCGTTTTTCAGGCCCCTGGACATGAGGTCCGCCTCATACACGCCGGAAAAGCCGGACAGGACCCGCATCCCCTGGCGGGCGTAGACGTCCGCCCCCTCCGGCAGGAGGGCCTCCAGGGCGCTGTCCGCCCAGCGGCCCATGTCCAGCCCGGCCCGCAGACACATGCTGACGAAGCACAGTATTCCCTCCTCCAAAGGGGAGGAGACCTGTTCGCTGACCTGGCGGGCCCTGGTCAGGGCCCGGACCGCCTGCCCATAGTTCTCGCCGTGGACCTCGTAATAGGCGGTATAGGCCGCGGCAGCGGCCAGGCCGTACAGCTCCTCCCGCTCCAGCCCCAGCTCGTAGCCCCGGCGGAACAGGGTTCCCGCCCGGGCGTGGTCCTCCATGGCGAAGGCGGTCCGGCCGTAGTGGACGTAGATCCAGACCGCGCCCGGACAGTATGCGCCCTCCCCCACCAGGGCCAGTGCCTTTTTGTAGTAGGAACACGCCCCGGCGTAGTCCAGCCGCTGGCGGCACACCCGGCCGTAGTCGTAGTAGGCCCCGGCCAGCTGGTAGCGGCAGAGCCCCTCGTCGGAACGCTTCTCCATCTCCTCGATGGCCTGGAGCAGATAGTACACACTCTTGTCGTACTCCCCCCGCAGGCAGAAGCAGTTGCCCCGTAGCCGCTCGAACATGGCCAGGCGCACCGCGTCCCCGCGGCGCTCCAGCAGGCGCATCCCGGTGGAGATATACCGCTCGGCCGGGGCGGTGGCCTGGATAGACAGGGCGTAGCTGGCCAGCAGGTAGCAGGCCTTCATCATCCGCTCGCCGTCCCGCTCCGGGTCGGCGTCGCCGCTCAGAGTGCCCAGGATCGAGGCCCCCTCGGACACCCGGCCCAGAAAGAGGGTCAGGCGGCCCCGGATCAGGGTGATCCTCCGCTCCAGCACATCCAGGGCGGCGGGGTCCGCGTGCTCCCGCCGCAGGGCGGCCAGGGCGCTCTGGGCCCGCTCCAGGGCCTCCATCAGCTCATGGGGCCCCCTGCGGGGGCTCTCCGGGGAGGTGAGGAGGGGGAAGGGCTCGCAGGACTGCTCGCTGTCCAGCTCCAGGGCCCGGACCTCATACTCCAGGGCCTCCCGGCCGGCCTGTCCCATGCGGTAGTGCCAGGCGATGTCCCGGCAGCCCCCGCTCTCCCGGGACGCCTCCCCGCCCGAACAGATCCGGGCGATGCGCAGGTGGGTCTCCCGCCGCTGGAAAAAGCTCTGGCGCGCGTAGACCAGCTCCCGGATGCGCTGGTGGGTGAAGCAGTAGGCAGCCGCGCCGGCGTGCTCCTGCTCAAAGATGAGCTCCCGGCCGCTCAGCTCCTCCACGCCGGCTGTCAGCCGGCCGGCGTCCCGCCCCGCCAGGGCCAGCAGCACCGAGCAGGGGGCCGCCTGGGGAAACATGGAGATGAGCTGGGCGGCCCACAGGGCGTCCTCCCCCAGGCCGGAGAGGCGGCTGAGCAGGATGTCCTGGATGGACGCGACCACCTCCTCCGCGCTGCCGCTGCGGCGGTAAGCCTGGGTCAGCTCGGACAGCAGGTGGAGGTTCCCGCCCGTCTCCGTATAGAACTGCCGGCACAGGCTCCGGGCCGTCTCCTCCCCCAGCTCCCGGCGCAAAAACTCCGCCGTCTCCTCCAGGGTCAGAGGGTGCAGCTGGTGCTCGTGGAGCAGGCCGTCGGCCAGCAGGCGCTGGATCTGGGCGGCCGTCCGGGCCGGGCAGCTGTCCCGGCGGGTGAGGACGGCCATCACCGAGCTGCTCTGCGCCCCCCGCAGCAGGGCGTCCAGCAGCTCCAGGCTCTCCCCGTCGCACCACTGCAGGTCCTCCAGGATCAGGAGCACCCTCCCCTTCCGGGCCAGTCCGGCCAGCAGCCGCCGGGCCGTGTCCCGCAGGGGCCCCCTGTCCGCGTCCGGGAGGGGCGTCCCCGCCTGGCCGGCTATCGCGGGCAGCAGCCGCCTCCAGGGGGCCAGCGGCAGGTCGTGTTCCGAGGGCAGGCAGCTCTCCCGCAGCACAAAGAGGTCCGCCGTGTCCGCCCAGCGCAGGAAGTAGCGGATGAGAGCGCTCTTGCCCGACCCCACCTCCCCGGTGAACAGCTGGGAGCAGTGCCGCCCCAGCCCCTCCCGGAAGGTGGACGCCGCGCCCCGGAGGGCGGCGTAGGCGGCTTCCCGGCCCACGGGAGGCGGCTCCGGCGCCTGCCCGGCGGGGGACGTGGTGTCGTTCCACTCGTTCATCAGCTCGTAGTAGAGCGCGGTGGTGCGCTCCAGGGGGGCGGTGCCCAGCTCCTCGTCCAGCTGCTCCTTCAGCCGCTGGTACACCTGGGCGGCGGCGGCATACTGGCCGCTGCTCCGGCAGCACTCCATGAGGAAGGCGGCCATGTTCTCGTTATAGGGGTCCTCCCGCAGGTACTCCGCGGCGTACAGCCGGGCCTGCTGATCCTCCCCGGAGCGCCGGGCCTGCTCCGCGCGCTGGGCCAGCGCGGACAGGTACCGCTCCCGGAGCTTGTCCCGGGTGCGGCCCAGCCACTCCTCGTAGGCGAATGCGTATTTGACGGAGAACCCCTGGAGGAACGGCCCCCGGTAGGCGGAGAGGTCCCCTGTGCGGAGGAAATCGTCGTAGTCGCAGTCGATCTCCCAGTCCTGGTTGACTGTCACCACCGAGCGCTGGAGGGACAGCAGGATATCCCCCTTCAGGGTCTTTTTCAGCGTATAGATGGCGTTGCGCAGGTTTTTCAGCCCCGTCGCCTCGTCGCTGCTCTCCCACAGCAGGGCGATCAGCTCCTGCCGGGTGGCGCTCCGGCACACCAGCATATAGTACAGCAGCGCCTCCGCGCGCTTGAACGGAAAGGCCACGGGCTTTTCGTCCAGCCAGACCCCGGGGGTCTGGAGCAGTCTCACTGTCAGCATGGTCTCCCCTCCTAAGCGCTGTTTTTTCAATAATATCACAAAGCGGGGAGAAAGTACATAAACAGATGGGCAAATCTTGCAAAGAATTCCAGCATTGTGTATAATGGGGATATCCTACCGAAAAATCCTGCGGAAAGGCGGTGCCCCCATGGACAGCAGCAAGTGCATCATCCAGTCGGTCCCCAATTTCAGCGAGGGGCGGGATCTGAAAAAAATTGAGAAGATCGTAGACGCTTTCCGGGCCAAACCGGGGGTAAAGCTGCTGGATTACTCCTCGGACCCGGACCACAACCGCTGCGTGGTCACGGTGCTGGGGGAGCCGGAGCCCCTGCGCCGGGCCATGGTGGAGGCCATCGGCATCGCGGTCGCCACCATCGATATGACGCGCCACGAGGGACAGCACCCCCGCATGGGCTGTGTGGATGTGATCCCCTTCATCCCGGTGCGCAACTGCACCATCCAGGACGCCGACCGCCTGGCGCGCCAGGTGGCCGCCGAGGCGGCGGAGAAGTTCGGTCAGCCCTTCATCCTATATGAGAAATCGGCCACCGCCCCCCACCGTGAGAACCTGGCCGACATCCGCCGGGGGCAGTTTGAGGGGATGGCGGAGAAAATGAAGGACCCCAGGTGGAAGCCGGACTTCGGCCCGGACACCATCCACCCCACCGGCGGCGTCACCGCCATCGGGGCCAGGATGCCCCTGATCTGCTTCAACATCAACCTGGACACCCCGAACGTGGACATCGCCCGGGCCATCGGCCGGCGCATCCGGCACATCAACGGCGGGTTCCGCTACGTCCGGGCCATGGGCATCCTGCTGGAGGAGCGCAACATCGCCCAGGTGACCATGAACCTGATTGACTACACCCAGACCTCTATCTACACCGTGTTCGAGACGGTGAAGATGGAGGCCCGGCGCTACGGCGTGCAAGTGCTGGGCAGCGAGGTAGTGGGCATCGTCCCCATGCAGGCCCTGGCCGACTGCGCGGAATACTACCTCCAGATTGAGGACTTCTCCCCCGGGCAGATTTTGGAGAACTATCTGTAAGACCCCAAAAGTCAAAAGTGGGAGCAAACCACCGCTGGGACCGCTGACAGATTATCAGGCAAGAGGTCAGCGGTCCTCTCCCGGCTCCACCAGAAAGAAATCAGCAGTCACCTTTTGGTGACTGCTGTTTTCTCGGTGGAGATAAGTGGAATCGAACCGCTAACGGCTGACGCCGTTGGCGGGGCCGCTGACCTCTTGAATGCCATTCAAGAGCTCTCTCAGGTTATCGGTAAAACACCCCGAGAAAGGTTCTTGGAAAGCATCGTTCTCACAAACTTTCGCCTCTGTTGCTCTGACTGTATCATGGGTTGAAATCCTTGGCAAGTCTGAGCGCTGCTGGCTCTCCTCGCTCCGAAGGATGCCCATATAAGTGATGTTGTGCAGGATATGGCCGACTGTGGCCTCATGCCAGTTGTTTCCGTCCCTGGTGTAAATACCCTGGCTGTTGATCAGATTGGCGATTTTACATCGGCCATACCCCGACCCCGCGCACAGGTTGAACATCATGCGAACCACACGGGCTTCATTTTCATTGATCTCCAGCTTGCAGACCTCATGCTTTCTTTTTGAGTATCCCGCTGGGGACCAACCGGTAGCCGTAGGGTGCGATACCGCCCCGGAACCGTCCGTCCTGCACCATTTGGGCCAGAGCCGTCTTGGTGCGGATTGAAGTTTTCTGGCTCTCGCCATCTGCCTGCCAGTAGCGGATGTAGTTGGTCAGGCGGTCCGTATGGGACTCGAAACGCTGTTCGCCCTCGTTGACGCTCCACACTCGGATGCCTTTCTTCACGAACCACTCCACCACAAAGGGTGTCTCATCTGATTTCCGGCCCAAGCGATCAAACATAAATACCAGCAGGATATCGAACTTGCCCTGTTCGGCCTTTTTCTTGATGAGCTGCAGCTTGTCCCGGTCATTGGCGCTGACCTTGTAGCCAGATACGCCGGCCTCCTGTTCTTCGTCTACAATAGTCCAGCCCATCTTTGCGGCGAACTCCCGGCAGGCTTTGCGCTGCACCGGGATATCCGCCTGATTCAGTTCGTCATGGTCTACCTGCTTCGTTGTGGAAACACGATATAAACAACAAACTCTTTCAGCCATTTGTATCCGTCCTCTCCGTCTATGTTGATGTGTGAGAGAATCGGATACCTATCACTATTCAATTTTCAAGGTGCTTTTGGCTTTCGCCAAACGGATTATCTCATACTCTATGCCTAAAATCCACTGGTTTTCCCAGACACTTTCTCGAATGTTCTTTCTTAAAATAGCTATGATATTAAGGGAATATCCTCACAGAGCGTTGACTTTTCCCTTAAAATTGGCTATTATATAAGGGAACTGCTCGGAGGTAAAGGAAATGAGGAGCTTTAACTATTCGGAAATCAAAAACCAGAAGTGGGACTCAGAGATACTCGGTTTGATTGCCGCGATTTATAAAGAAGCCGGAAAGCAGGAGATGTATCTGAAGCAGCGTCCGGAGGAACTGGAGAAGCTGGTTGAAATCGCAAAGGTACAAAGCACAGAGGCTTCCAACGCAATCGAGGGTATTGTTACGACAAATACGCGCATCAGACAGTTGGTCGAGGAAAAAACAGCGCCAAGGAACAGAGACGAGCAGGAAATCGCGGGCTACCGTGATGTACTCAATCTGATCCATGCGAGCTTCGACGTGATTCCAATCACACAGAACTATATTCTACAGCTTCACAAGATTCTGTACAGCTATCTGAACAATCCGATGGCAGACCGGACAAAAAACGTACAGAACTATATCAGCGCGACTTACCCAGATGGTCATGTGGAGATCCTCTTTACGCCGCTGGCCCCCTACGAGACACCTGAAGCTCTGGATCGAATTTGCGAGGAGTACAACCGTGTCATCGGAAATATGGAAGCAGAGCCTCTGATAGCCATTCCGGTCTTTATCCACGATTTTCTCTGCATCCATCCGTTCAACGATGGGAACGGCAGAATGAGCCGTCTGCTGACAACGCTGCTGCTTTACAGAAGCGGCTTCTATGTCGGTAAATATATTTCTCTCGAAGCAAAAATTGCAAAGAATAAAGACTTATATTATGACGCGCTCGGCCAGGCGCAGGTCGGCTGGCACGAGTGTCAGGAGGATGCGGTTCCGTTCATCAAATATCTGCTGGGAACCATTCTTGCCGCATATAAGGACTTTGAGGATAGGTTTGCCCTGGTTGAAATCAGGATGCCAGCGCTTGAAATGGTGAGACGCGCAACCACGAATAAGATTGGCCGCTTTACAAAGCAGGATATCCGTGAACTGTGCCCTTCGCTCAGCGTCAGCTCCATTGAAGGCGCGCTGCGGAAACTGGTAGCCTCCGATGAACTGAAACGGGAAGGTTCCGGAAAGAATACCTGTTATTACAGATTGAAATAGACCTTGACCATTATTGTGAGAACCCCCGCTTTCGTGTAAGTATCAAAGCGGATCATCTCGCGCTTCACGTCTAAAATCTTCTGAGGTCTCAAAAGCTACACTGGTTAGATATGCGAAAAGCGGCGCTGTCCATGCTGTTGGACAGCGCCGCTTTTTGTGATTCTATTGCCTTGCTCTCTGCGCTGAATGTGCTGTTGGATTTGCAATATCCTATCTCGATGAATATACTCTGCCTTTTTTCTGCCGTTTCTGTCCTTCTTTCTTGAGAGAACTTGCAGCCTTTCGCTTCGCCATACTCTGGCAAAGGTAGGAGTCGATCAGGCTGTTGCGGACTCTTTGTGCGGCCGTGGGGTTTGGTTCCGCCAAGAAACTGAGCGTAACAGGATGACCGTCAATACACAGTTCCACGACTTTTTCACCATCCTCACCACATTGTTCTTTTTTCGTTGTCAAGATGCTACCTCCGTAAAGTAGTCCGGTCCCTTCACCGTCCGAATAAACCGCTTCACATCCTCCAGGCTGCTGGTGATCGGCATCTCAGGCAGGGCGGCCAGCACATCCTCGAAATACCGTCGTCCCTTGGCGGCCCGCTCATCCAGAATGTCCACTGCACAGGTGTCTGTCTCTGTTCGGATGGCCCGTCCAAATCCTTGGCGGAGTTTGATCTGCATCTCTGGTATGACCACAGCCCGGAGAAAATCGTGCAATGTGGGATACCCATTCCGCTGGCTTTCTTTTATCGCATCGGGATAGGCAAAGGGCAGCCGGGGAATGACCAGCAGGGACACACAGTCACCAGGAAAGTCGAACCCCTCCCAAGCCGCTCCAGCAGCCAGCAGAACACTCCCCGGCCTGGCCCTAAACTGTTCCGTAGTATAGGCGGCGTTTCGACCCAAGGCAAAGGGAGAAAAGGAGATGTTCTGTTTTTCAACCGTTCTTTCACTGCGGTCATAGCCGCGTAGGAAGTGAACAGCACTAGGGCATGTCCGTGCGCGGCGTCCAGCAATCCGGTAAGGTACAATCGCATAGCTCATGTAGCTGTTCAGGGGAGTGCTCAGGCCGTCGAATTTGCATAGCGCGAATAGCGGGTTTCGCTGGTCACAATTTCACTCAAAGCTCTAGTTTTTGGGGATTAGGCGACAAAAAAGACACGGTTTCTATCAAAGAAACCGTGCCTTTTCTGTTCCCCCAACAGCTGGACTAACTAAAATGTCAAGCATAGTGTCACCAGAGTTAAATCGCCGATGGTAACTCTGAATATAACTCATCTCCCCTATTTTGTAACTTCCAGGCATTCCCTTAAGTATGTGCGGTCCTCTTTTGTAAGGATGTAATCTACCTCCAAGGTTACCCATTCCAACATTATGTTTTTGAAGAGACATCAAGCAACTGACGAAAGCGGAAACGGATTCCCACTCCGAATAAATGCGCTGTATGGTCTGCGAATAGATGGATCTACCTGGCGTTTATACTGTTTATGAATACGATATAGCAGGCAAAATCCCCGATGCGCTTGCGGAAATAGGGATCATTCTCTTCATATCCGAGTGCATCTCTCCACGCAGCATTCCGGCCCTGCATCTTCAGAAAGTGGGCCAGTTGGTTGAATCTGATGATGACTGCGCTGTGACAGGATGTCCGGCTGGCATCCTTTTCGGCCTTAATCGTTCTGTCCCACAGGTGCCAGTTGGCACGGAAAGAGGCATACTGGACGGCAGTCTCCATCAGATCCCCATAAAGCTCCAAAGCGTCTGGGTCAGTACCGATCTCCCCTGTCATTTCCGTGTGGAGCCGCACCATTTCTTCCAGGGATATACTCTTTGGCTCGGACAGATAATCGGAATACAGATCAATCATAATATCACACCTCTTTCATTTGTTCTGGGTGTATTATAACATGGGAAAGTATACGTGGAGAAATATATCAAAAAAGTTGCATCACCTTGTTCGCTTGTTCTTACTTTGAATGATTTTATCACGAAATGAGCAGGTAGGGGGAGTTTATGCCGCTTTCATCCAAAGATAGGGCTCCACCCACAGCATGAACAGGTCTATCACTGCCTTGTTGATTTCCCGCATGGCTCCGGCCAGCCGATCTTGGTCGAGACATTCCTTCAGGAGTGGTTCAAACTCCGGAAAGGGCAATTGTTCTGCCTGTTTTCGTAGGACAGCGGGACCGTATTGCCAGTCGGAGAGGAAGAGCTGGCTGCGCAGGGTCCTTGCCTCCATCTCGCTGCCGGGATCCGGCAAATTCGGAACGTAGTCCTGGGCCAGATTCAGGAAGTAGTCCAGTGGATTTTGGCAGTCCTGGTCCGCCGAGGGCAGCTCATTCAAATCCCTCCCGATGCCGCACCGCCGCAGGAGCCTCCGAAAGTGCCAAAACGCCTCTGCATCCTCTGTCCGGGAAACCTTAAGCAGAAGGGATGCGTCTCCCTCTGCAGCATCGCTATCCGGACAGGGGCTGATATCGTATCTTGTCCCCGCCTGCTCCTGGTGGAGTGCCAGACCTGCCAGACAACGCAGGACGTGGTCCAGGCGGTCGAATGCCGCCCACCCGGCCATATAGCGCCGCAGGATGCCGGCCAGCGCCTGGGCCAAAGGCAGGTCTGCGCTATTTTCCTTCAGCATGGTGTCCTGCCAAGCCGTGAACCATTCCTTCTCGGACCCGCTCCTCTGGAAGTCTGGCCCCGCCAAAACAGCCAGATACTGTTCCAGCGTCATACGCAGACAATGATAGACCTCTTTGTGCTTCCGGCGGCCCACAGCCTGATCCAGAAGCATCTCCCCCAGCAGGACCAGGGCATTGTTGATCCGGGTACCATACACAGGTCGGCACAGATCAACGTCATCCGGCAGGATAGATACGTTGCCGTACTCCATCGCTACCAGAAAGGACGGGCAGAAGCCCCGGTAGCTATCTACATCTACCCTGGGGTCCTCCCAGAACTCACCGGTCAGTTCGTTCATGGCTTCTACATCGGGAGATCCACAGAAGACATACGCTGCGGGGAGTTCGGAAAACTTCCGCACCAGTGCGGCGGCGGCCTCAGGCGAGGATGCCCGTGACTGTGCCGCCAGTGCCAGGCGCTCATCCAGTGTCAGGCGCGTCCTTTCGTTGTAGCTCATATTTCTCTCCCTCCTCCCACGTCAGTGGGTTCCATCTCCCTCGTATGAGAGCTCATCAAACGATGATAGGTATGATCCTGATTCAATTCGTACTTTTGGACCTGACGGGGTTTTTCGCCCCGGGTGAACAGAAATATGCTGTCCAACGGCAGATCCAGCACCGTAGAAGTCAGGCAGTTCAGTTTTTTGGCAAAATACTCGGCCGTCGGTACATCCACTCCGCCCAGATACAGGCATGTGTCACAGTTATTGATGATGGTCTGAGCTCTTGCTTTGTCGTATAGGCCCTCCAACTGGGACAGGCTCTGGACCACCAGGCTGACGTAAATCTCCCGGGAGCGGATGACGGAAATGGTCTTGTCAAAGTCCGGAATCAGGGTGTTTGTACTGAAGTCGTCCAGGATAAAGCGCACCGGAATGGGCAGGCGGCTGTCCGGCTGCTTATCCGCGGCTGCCATGAGATACTGCAGAGCCTGAGTGTAAAAGAGATTTACCAAGGCATCATGGCTGCGGTCGGAATCGCTGACGGAGAGGAACAGGGCCGTCTTTTCTCTGAGAAAGCTCCCCATGTCCACCTGCTGTTTCATGCGGAACATCCGCCGCATTCCGGGGTACGCCACCACGTCGAGATGCTGGGCCAAAACACCCTTGATACTGGCGTCCATCCTGTCCGCCTTTTCGTTCTGGCTGATCATACCGATCTTTCTGGCAAATGCGCTTCTGGGGTGGGAGTTTCGTTCTTCCTCAATAATATTCTTCAGCTCAACCGTTCCCATCTTCGTAAGGAAAGTGTACGCCTCATAGAGGTCATGTTGCTCATCCGGCAGCTGGTTCAGAACAAAGAAGAGGATGGCCTCCAGATACATCTGCGCGGCCTGGTCCCAGAATGGCTCCTTGGGATTTAAGCATGGGCAGATGGCCTGGGCCACTTTTTTCACATCCTGTTCGTTATAGTAGTCGCCTTCCCGGTTAGCCTCCGGATCCCGGCACTCTCGGATGTAATCCAAGGGGTTGTAGCCCCAGGGGGTGTTGGCCGTGTCGGTGAAGTCCAGATGCATCACCGTGTAGCCCCGCTCACGGAGATACCCGCCGTAGAGCCGGCACAGGTTTCCTTTGGTATCGGTGACGATGAGGCTGTCCTGGGCGTGGAGGATGTTGGGGATCACATAACCCCGGGTCTTACCGCCCCCGGAGGGCCCGATCAGCAGGTCGTTGTTGTTGAGTCCCGTGGCCCAGGTGTCATTGCTGGCGGTGACTCCCTTCGCCAGGATACGGCTGGATCTGACGTTCTCAAACATTCTTCATTCCTCCCTCGTTCTTGTCAAAACTGGTGATGATACAGTCCGCCAGGCCGAAGGCAACTGCCTCCTCCGCCCGGAAAAAACTGTCGGTGGCGGTCTTTTCCAGAACCTCCTCCAGGCTCCTGCCGGAGTGCTCCGCGATGACCCTGGCGGTGATCTGCCGGGTCTCCATCAAATCATCGCTGACCGCCTTCAGCCGCAGGGCGCTGCCGCCAGTTTGAGGGATAAGCGGGTCGTGGATCATCAGGCGGCTGTGGGGCAGCATGTCACGCCGATTGCCTGAGATGAACAGGAGGGCGGCCATGGAGGCCGCCAGGCCCACGCAGACCGTTCGGATTGGGCAGCTGATGGCCTGCATCACATCGTAGAGGGCCAGGCCGCTGTCCACGCCGCCGCCGGGGCTGTTGATATACAGGGTGATCTCGCCTTCCGGGTCCTGCCGCTGCAGGTAGCGCAGCTCTCGGATGAGGATGTTCACCGAATCGGCGTCCACATCCCCGACCAGCTCCACCTCACGGTGGGCGAGCATATCGTCCTGAATTGGAATGAGGTCATATCCACGGGACGATTCCTTGATAATCCGGGCTCCTTCTTTGAAATACATATCGCTTCCTCCCTTCTTATTTTGAAGGCAAAGCCTTACCGGCCGGGAACCGCTCCCGGCCGGGGGCTCTGCCTTGTGCGTGTTGAGTGTGTGCCGTGGAAAACGGTCATTTCCTCTCATCCATGATGCCCTTAAGGCTTTCCAGAACATCGCCGATCAGCTCCTGCTCGCTCTTGCCGCTGTGCAGCATGTCGAGGAGCTTGGGGTCGAACCGGTTTGCCACCTCTACAGCTTTCTTGTGGCCCCGCTTGGCCGCCTGCAGGCAACAGGCGGCGGCCTTGAGCTCGTTTTTCGGCACGCCCGTGCCCGAAGCGTACATCAGATAGAGGGTGTACTGGGCATCCGGGTCACCGCGCTCGGCCGCCTTCGTGTACCACTCGGCCGCCTTGGCATAGTCCTGCGGGACGACCTTGCCCTGCAGGTACAGGCCGGCCAGGTTGTACATCGCCATGTCGAAACCTTGCGCGGCGGAGCGTTCATACCACTCGACGGCCTTGGTGCCGTCCAGCTCAACGCCCCTGCCCATCTCATAGAAGCAGCCCAGGTTGAACTGCGCACCTGCATGGCCTTGATCGGCCGCGCGCGCGGACCAGCGCACTGCGCTCTCCCTATCGCGCTGGACGCCGCCGTCGCCGTTGGCGTAATGCAGGCCCAGTTGGAACTGCGCCTCGGCATTGCCCTGCGCCGCCAGTGGGAGCAGCTCCGCTACGGTCTTGTTTTCATACTCAAACATCTTGATTTCTCCTTTCTCTTGTTATGTTTGCATGCACCGTTGTTCCCAAAGGTATTGGACGGCTTTTCCTGCCCCTGAATCTCACAGCGGCGTTCTCCCCCTTGGCACGCTGAATGCGCTGCTTCTCCGGGGGGGGCGTATTCCCTTTGGACGGCTATTTGGTTTTCAAGGTGCCGCAAGTTCTATTATAGGGAGCTGCCAATCTACCACTTGTAATTATTACAGGCAGTAGATTATGGGAGTTGCCAGTCATCAATCTCCGCAGCCCCAACCGACGGCGCATGGGTCACAGATTGTGGAACGGGTTGCAGACGACGTCCGCATAGGTATCGAGCATGATGCAGCTCACATCATATTTGCCGGCCCAGTAATATGCAGACCTGTTCGACGCTGACTGAGAAGGCGACGAACGCCTGCCCCCGCACCAGCGCGAACAACTGCACAGGAAGCTGTATACAGAAGCGCTGCTGACGAGGCCGGCGCCGACCGCCCAGCCGCAGACGGCAGCTGCGCTCCAGTACCCAAGCCCACAGACTTGGGCTTTTGAGGAAAGCGCGGCAGGCAGCATATCGGATGCTGTCCGAAAGCAACGGGCAGGGTTGGCCACAGTAAGCGGCAGGTCCGCCGCGCTGGCCAGCGCCGTGCCGAGCAGCCACCTGTCCACCGCGGCCTGAAGCCGTATGGGAAGAAGTGGACCGCCTTTGGGGCGGGAGCGGGAGTGGTGTTGGTTTGGTTTTTCATAGTGAACGCTCCTTTCCGGGATTTCGCTTTCAATGAGCAGTGCTTTGAGGCTCGGAAGCGCAAAAAAAGACACACTACACGGGCGAATCCGTAGTAGTGTGTCTTTATTTATTATCAGCACCGCGCCAGTCATCCCGGAACGGTTATATTACTATAACAGGTAAGATTCATAAATGCAAGAGTTTTTAGAATATTTTTGAAAATAGGTGTAGTTTCACATTAGATGCCAAGCAGGAGCATGATGCCCTGGATGGTCCCGCGGACTACCTGACCGATCACGAAACCGCCACCGAACATCAGCAGAAAACCGATGACACGGCCGATGCCGGTGAACATGGCAGTTCTGCGGTATTTCCTATGGCATTTCGGAGTGTAGTCCTCAGTCTCTACTAAATAATACTTTTTCATTTTATTCACCTTTCTTTTCAAAAATCAAGCGTGGTCCGCTTCGAAAGTCCAGAACGGGCCGTTTATCGTTACTTGCCGTGGCGCACTCTTCAAAATTTTGAAGGTAATGTATTCCCGGCCGGGATGGGATAGGCGGGGGAATATCACCTTATGCATTTGTTCTGCGAGCGGTCATCAGATTTAGGCATACTCATGGTTTTCCAAGAGGTCGCCGCGCATATGGACCGCATTGAGCAGAACCACGATCCCCTTGCGTTTTTCTCAGCACAGCTGCAGCTCTTTTTTGAGGCTTTGCAGTTCACCGGAGTTCAGTTCTTTCTTCACACGCATGATTCACATCCTCCTTTGCTTTGTATGTTTGCTTTTACCGTCGTTCCCGAAGGTTTTCCTGCCCCTGAATCTCACAGCGGCGTTCTCGCTCCCCCGGCGGCGCGCGGAATGCGCTGCTACGCCGGGGAGGGCGTATCCCCTTCGGACGGCTATTTGGCTTTCAAGGTGCCCTGCAGTACTATTATAGGTGGCAGCTAACCTGCAACTTGTAATTATTACAAGCGCATAAAGCTGTCGATCGAGTTACAATTGACATGCCTTAGCTGGGCCCGTCTAGTTTACGTCATGATTTCATTCCGGCTGGTGGTTTAGAAGCATTTCTAATGTAGTAACAACGTAGCTCATGATTTATGGCAACAAAAAAACCCGTTCCGATATTCGGAACGGGTTTTTTCGGTTCGTCATTTCAGGTTGATTGGCTCCGGGCTTAACAGTGAGGTATTTCATGTAGTCGCCAATGATATCGATGCGATGAGTCTTGAAAGATTAATAATCCATGCCAGCGAAGTTCAGATATTCACCTGCGATATGTTCCTCGCCTGAACAGCAATCGCCGGACCGTCCGATTCGGCCAGGGGCCAAGCAGGAGTAAAATTTCGCCCGATGCAACGAGGTCAGACCATCCGGGCCCCGGGATTCTTTTGGGCATTGTTTCTGGCCCGATTGAAGGCGGCCCTTCCGCTCTGGCTTGGCTCCAGTTCCTCCGGGGGATTGAACGCCCAGAGGAACGTGTCCGGAGTTCCGGAGGGGGCATCTTCGTTCAGCCATCGGACCTCATCGAGGGCGTTTCCGGCATCCACTACACAGTGCCGCTTGAAATCGTTCAGAACGGCGGTGTAGCTTTTCTCCGCGTTTTCATGGAAGGTGGGCCGCAGCTGAAACGGCCCGACGTCAGAGCCATTGTCCGCATCCCAGAATGCACTGTTCAGGCGAAAGTAATCAAAGCAGAAAAGTGCATTCCCGCTGTTGTAGGCGTCCCTCACACTCTTGGCCGCATGCTGCTCATACACGTCCTTATAGATCGACTTCCCGGCCAGGAAAAAGACGCAGCCGCTTACTACGTGCACCGCCAGCGGCAGATAGAGATACACTGTATCGCTCTGCTCCTCTCGCTTCTTCAGCGCGCTCATCAGTGCATCCAGCTGCTCCGCATCTAACACGCAGAACCCCTCGCCACTCATGTGCCAGCCAGACAGGCCTCGGGGAACGAAATCATACCCCGCAGGGCTTCTGCAATATGCGTCAAAAAGCTGCATGGAAAAGTCCCGCTTGCGGGGCTCTTTGGACATCGTTTCGGTGCTGTCCCTCATCCGCAGGGGATAGCCATTGTCCTGCAGCCAGGTCTTGATCCTGTTGTGGAGCGCCGCCCATTTCAGCCGCCTTGTCAGCCATGGCAGATACTCCACCTGCCGAGTCTGGCCGTTCTGGTTGACGCGCCCTTTTAGGTTATGCAGCCGCCCAGTGATTTCCGTTGTTCCTGCAGCCTGCTCCTGCCGGAGCAGGCGCGCAAGCTCTTTCAGGTCCCGTTCTGTCTGCGCCTTGGTGGTGTCGCCGCGGTCAGTGCCTCCCAGCCCGGCTCGCAGCAGCCGACGCAGCCATTTCGTTCCGTCGGTGCTCCACGGGCATCCGTCCTTGTAATAGATGTCCCGGGATGCCAGATACGCCGTCAGCCACAGATAGTAGTCCGTATCCGTGGTCAGCCCAGCCTGATAGCCGGCATCATTCAGCATCAGCTCCTGCCAAAAGTCTCGGCGCTCCTTCTTACCCTCTCCGGGCGGCTCCCGCAGCAGCAGGCTCCGAGCCCATTCCGGGTTTTCCCGCATGGCCCCGCACAGAGCCGCCCGGACGTCCTTTGGCGTAAGAGGGCCCTCCATAGAAGGGCGGGTGGGAACCTTCTTCAGCAATTCCCGTGCGCTTTCCTGCCAGAAGTATTGGTACAGAAAGGATTTTTCCTTGCCCTCCTGGTAGTCAGATGCCAGATCGCGGTAGAAGGTATCCCGGATGCCGTTCATTATATTTTCCATAGGATCCCCCTTGCGTACCGCTTGGCCAAACGGCAGGGACCGTCAAAGGCCCGGCGGTACACGTCCAGCGTCTTGTCTGTGTCGGTCAGGACCGCCAGCCCGTGCTGAAGCAGATACAGGTTGACTATCTCCTCCAGCTCTTCACTGAACCCACGCAACACCTCAGCCGGGGCCTGCTGGTAGAGCACGGCGAACCTCTTACAAGCTGTCAGGTATTCCTCCCAGCATTCAAAACGCATGGCCAGATGGGTAAGCCGGTCAACTCGCTCGTACTCCGCTGAAAGCTCACTCAAATCATCTGCGGGGAATACCCCCTCAAAGGACTCCGACAGATCCCGACCGACTTCATCGGGTTCATAGTCACCGCCGAGGTCGGCATAGTCATCATCGCAGTTATATTCCTCTTCCGGATTTCCCGTGATCCCTACCTCCGGTACCTTATCCATAGAAGGCGGAGGGGTAAGATGCTTGCAATAGATGCGCTTCATGAAGCCCGCATTTGTCAGGGTGAAGAGATTCTGCACCGGCGCTTTTCCGTAGGGTGTCAGGGTGCTGTCGGAGGTTTTCCGCTCAGGGTCAGTGAGTACGTGGTAGAGATGGAACCCGAAGTAGGCGTCAAAGCCCTCATAGGGCTCATTCCGCTTGGTTCCGTCGGGGCCAATTGTGACACACCAACTCCGGGAGAACCGCCGGGCCTGCTCCAGAAGAAAAGCAAAGTCAGTCCGCTCCTTCTCTTCCTCCATTCCGCTTGTCAGAGCGTAAGATCCCTCGCACAGGCTGGCCCGCATGGTCAGATAGAAATAGAGGCTATAGAGTTCCCGGCGCGCACTGAGATAGGACTCTGCCGGATCCTCTCCACCGGGCCGGTCCGGATACAGGCCATCGCGCACATGATCCACCCAGCCTGAAAGAAGATTGTCTACGAAGGCGTGAAGTTTTTCGTTATCAAACTTTCCGCCTTTGTCCGTGATCTCGGTTCGGAAAGAGTAATCGTGCCCCTTCATATGGCTCAGGAGCTTTTCCGTAACTTCCCGGAGACACCACAGATTCTTTTGATAATTGTCCAGCGTTTCTTGAGATAATTCCATATTTTTCTTGTCACTCCTCTCCGACACTATTCATGAAAAAAATATCAGTTCTATCTGCAAATACTGAGCCTTTGCACAGCCCATTTCAGGGTATCCTGCGCTTAGATGACGTCTCATGCAAAGCCTGACGCGCCAGAGGCGTTATAAAACGTGCTTTGCACTTTTAATAGGTTTTAGTATGAATATCAAAGGGATAGGGAGAACCTGCGTACAGGATATTTCTCTCCTTATGCCGGTATCCTATCACGAAGGCGGCGTATCGTCAACTTACTGCCTGTAGAAATTACGAACAGGCAGAGAACGGTATCACCTTTCTCTTTTTTCCTGGTTCCGGCATGGCGGTAAAAGCCGGGGAGCTATCCGCTCCCCGGCTGAGACTGTCGAAAAAGGCCAGAGGCCTTTTCCGACAAAGGGCTGCGGCCCGCTGCAGCGCACTCGCTGTTCGCCTTTGGCGGACAACTCGCACGTTTACGGGCCGAGAAGTATTTTTCCCGACGTACATGCCGCCGGGAAAAATAGATTACACTGTATTCGCGCCTGCGGGCGCGAACTCTGCGAGGCTTTTTCGACAAGCAAAGCCGGGGAGCTATCCGCTCCCCGGCTTTGCAGTGTGGAAGGTTTATTCTCCAGCCGTCGTTTTATCGGAACAGGTGGGGCGGCTGCCGCCAGACGGCGGCGGGGACACCGGCCGGGAAACCGTCCTCCGCCGTGACGTCGAAATTGATGAAATCCGTATAATACTGCTTCCACTCATTTTCGTTGGTATAGCCCAAGGCTTGGGCATCGTGCACCGCAACAGCAACGGGACAGCCGCGTTTATTGCTCCAGCGCTCGGCAAAATGCAGGAATTCATGCACAATAACGGCAGCAGGCCACCGCGTGTCATCTTTATCATTATAACCCCGTAAAACATAGTCCGTGTTTTGATTTCTGACAAAGGTGTACCCGGTGCCTTGACCAAAGTCTGTGCCACCCAGTCCCAAATAGGTAGCGTTGCGCATTGTTTCTGCTTCGATATCCGTGAAGGCGGTCACATGGTCGTAGTCGTCCAGGTTGACGGAATCCGGGAGCAGTTTACGCATACCGGCCGCATTCATCCAGTACATAGTCTCTCTGTAGGGAGCCAGATTTTCAAATGTGACGGGGGCCTCCACAACAAGAATGTCTACCTTGGGACGGACCACATGATTGCTGATATCATACAGGTCACTGGCAAACAGCTCGCCCGCCTTTTTCAGAAGGTCGATCTCCTTATCGGTCATGCTGTGCTTGTCCACGATCTTCTTCCCGTCGGCACTCGTATAGCTGATGTCGGTATTGGGGAAGATCGTGATCAGGAATTTCCACTCCACATCCTCCGCCAGGGCGCGGTAGAGGAAGGTGATGATCTGGGCGCGGGTACAGGTGTTCCAGGGGGAAAAGGTCGTTTCGCTGGTCCCGCTGGTGATCCCCTGCTCCACAGCCCAGTCCACGGACTCCCAGTCGGCGTCCTCAAAGGACGCTTTCCGAGCCTTTGGCTTTCCCGCGTTTCTCCAGAGAAACTCCATAGCCGACTGGCGATGGCAGGCCCGATCCGGGTTGAACTCCGTGCCGAATACGATCCCGTTTTCCTGTGCCCAGGCGACCGCCTTCGTGTAATACATATCCGGCTTTACATCCGGAAAGGAGGGAAGTCCTTTCGGCTCCGGAGAGCCGACGGCCTTCCACAAAAAAGTGATGATCTGGGCGCGGGTGCAGGGCTGATTGGGCGAGAACTCCGTGGTGGATGTGCCGGCAGTGATCTTGTGCTCCACGGCCCACTGGACCGGCACGTAGTAGTAGTCACTGCTCTTCACGTCGGAAAACTCGGCGGTCCGGGCAGGTGCCTCCGCCGCCAGCGCCGGAGCGGGCAGGAGCCCCAAACTGAGCGTCAGGGCCAGGAGGAGGGACAGAACACGTTTCATAGTGATGCATCCTTTCGTGACAATGTGGATCCGCATGGGAATACGGTTTTAAGAACCGGCAGGTTTTACCTCAAATGGCTCCTCTCGACCGACAGACGGCTGCGGAGTGCGCTCAGTTCGCCCTCCATCTGATCCGCCTCGATGACAAAACCCTCCCGCCGGAGGCGGGCGATCTGCCGCTCGGTGCTGGTGACCTGCCGCTCCAGGTCATCGACCAGCTCCCGTTGCTCCCTGGCCCTGACGTCGTCATAGTCGTTGTGATACGAATACGACACGCTGGTTGACGGCGGCGTATATGTTGTTGTGGATGTACCGTACTGCATATTCCTGAGCATGGAACGGTAACGTTCCACTCTCTGAAAATTCTCCTTACCTTCCTTAGATGCCAGATACCTGCGGATTTTGCTACCATCCTTATCATCTTTCTGCATATCACGGTGCTCTTTCTGCCCATTACGCGCATAGTGCAATAGTTTTTTGCAGGTATAATACAATTTAGTCCCTTTTACCTTCTTAATTGACATAAGGGCTTTCATAGACTCAATCTGATCGTTGTCCGCGTCATCGAGCACCTTATAGAGCCGCTTTGTCTCCTTGTCATATTCACGCTGAGACTTTGCCGTTTTCGCGCCGCTGGAGGGCGCCGTTTTTGTTTTCGCCGCGCTTGGTTTTTGCTTCTTGTCTCCCTTCATCACCGAGTATAGAACTATGGCGATGAGAATGAGCACGATAACTCCCATTTTTTGATCCCCTCTCTGCTTACTGTAATACTATCCTGTCACGGCTGTGTCGGAAAATCAGTTTCTTCAATCGGTGGCGTTTCACCCCTTCCTGCTTTCCTTGTATTGAATACAAGCACATGATATAATGAATATGTGAAACACGAAAGCGACCGGAATGCGGCCGATTCCTGCAAACTATGGAGGGTGCCAAACCGTGGGTGAGAGACATAATCTGATACCGGGGATCAAGGTGCTGCCGTCATTTGACAGGCGGCTCCCGGACCCATGTGCCAATTACGGCGGGTCTGACCGGAAGGACGGGCTGATCGGGCCTGACGATTCGCGCTATATGGTCAAATTCTCGAAGAGGCAGGCGCCGCCCGGCGACCTTACCACGAGCCACGTCAACAATGCCGTGTCCGAATACGTGTCCAGCCACGTTCTCGGCACCCTCGGCTATCCGGTGCAGGACACGGAGCTGGGGACGCTGAACGGTGAGATCGTCGTCGCCTGCCGCAACTTCGTCCCGCATGGGGCGGAGCTAGTCGAGTTCGGAACCTTCCTGCGGAAGCACTACAACTCCAGCGACATTGAGAAGGTCCCAAACATCGGGCAGGTTTACGAAGTCCTCGAAAGGGATTCCATACTTTCCCCGCAGACCGACCGGTTCAAGGCCTGCTTCTGGGAGCGTTTCATCGGCGACGCCCTGGTCGGGAACCCTGACAGGCGCAGCGGCGACTTCGGCTGGCTGGTTCGGGCCGACGGTTCCGTGGCGGCGGCCCCGATCTACGACAACGGCGGCAGCCTGTTCCCCGACTTATCCGAACCAGACATGGCGGTCCTTCTTGAAAACCCGAGGGAAGTTACGTGGAGAGCCAGGTTCTGCCCGAAGGCCGCGCTTGAGCTGCGCCCCGGCGTGAGGGTGGACTATTATGATCTGATGGCGTCCGGGATCTTTGATGAACTCACGGGCGCGGTCGTCCGGACCGTCCCGCGCATACGGGATGCCATGCCGGCTGCCACGGAATTCATCAACGGGTGCGGCTTCCTGTCGGACGCCCGCAAGGACTTCTACAGTGTTATGCTTGCCCAGCGTATGCACTTCATTTTGGTACCGGCTTATGAGAGGTGTGCGGCGCGGCATTTTGACCTTGACGCGCGGAAACGAATCGAAGGCGGCGTTGAGTACAGCCGGGATGAGTTCGAGGCCTATTGGAAGGCAGCTAGGTATGCCGATGGGCGGGATGCGGCCCACATCTGTGCTGGTGTGATATCTGCCCGGCATGATAAAAATAGCGCGGGCATGGAACATCGGTGAATGTGTGGTGCCTCGTTTTCGTTATCAGCGGCGCGGCAACCCCCTTTCTTCATACTTGAAAAGAATATCCCCGCCCCAGGCATTGCGGTAAACGACAGGCGCGCGGCTCTGCCGTCCGCCGCGGCGCCCGGGGCGGGGTGTGGTTTCGCATTAGATGCCAAGCAGGAGCATGATGCCCTGGATGGTTCCGCGGACTACCTGACCGATGACGAAACCACCAGCGAGCATCAGTACGAGACCGATGACGCGGCCGATGCCGGTGAACATGGAAGTTCTGCGGTACTTCCTTTTGGGTCTCGAAGTGTAGTCCTCAGTCTCTACCAAATAATAGTTTTTCATTTTATTCACCTTTCCTTTCAAAAATCAAGCGTGGTCCGTCCCGGAAATCCGGGACGGGCCGTTTGTTTGTTACTTACTGTTGTATGCTGTGTTCACTGTGTCTGCATAGCTGTCGAGCGTGATGACGTTGACGTCGTACTTGCCGCTCCAGTTGTAATCCTGGTCAGACACGTAGTAGTTTCCGCAGCCGACATAGTTGAAGTCCGTGTCTATCATGGTTTTATAGTGGCCTTCGGAATTGCGATACGCCCTACCCTGGTCACCCGGATGCTCCCTGCCTGCGTATCCAGCGATAGTATGTTTATTTTCGCAGTAGATGTCTGCTCCGATGGGGTTAAAGAACACACTACGCATTTTGTTGTTGTCTATCAGATAAAACATACCATCATGGGCATCCCAACCCTCGGTGCAGTCCATGTAGGCCCTGTAATTTGCGAAGGCCGCGAGCTCGGAGTCGAATTCGACTTCCTGGGAGCCGGCCTCTTTGCGGTACTCGTTGACGGCTTTGAACTCCCTCTCCTGGATAGCCGTAAGCTCCTGCGCAAGCTGTTTCTTATAGGAGCCAGTGGTCTTTACATCGGACTCGGTATCCTGGTGGAGCAGGTAGTACAGGTAATAGCACTCGTAGTCGTCACCGAAGGCGTCGCGCAGTGCCTTGCCGCAGTTGTCCATGTAGGCGGCCACGTTGAAGCCCTTGGAGCCCTGGCGGCCCTCGTGGATACCGACGGTCTGGAAGTGTTTGAGTAACAGCGCGTTGTCATTATGGTACAGTTGTGTCAGCAGCGGGAAGGTGGCCTTGTAATACTCGGCGTCGAACACCAGCGACCAGTTAGCCGCCTCGACGTAGGAATCGTAGTCTTTGCCATAATCCCAGGTCACGTCATAGGGATTACCGTGATTCTTGGTCTCATCAAAGATGTAGACCAGACACTCGTCCTTGTCTTTCTGTACGGTGGCTTGTTTGCCACCTAGAGCGGCGATGGCTTCGACAGAACCGAATTTCGGGGCCTTATCCTCGGGTTCAGGAGCGACGTAGTCCTCGCCGTTGAGATATGCATGAAATTCGTCACCGTATTCTTTTTCGAGTTTTTCGGCAAATACTTCAAGTTCTTCTGGAGTGTGTGCAGACCATTCCTTTTCTTTTCTGGCACGTTTTGCGTCATCACATTTATAGTCCAGAAACCACTGAAGGATCGCGGGATACGGGGCCTCAGGCTCCGGCCCTGGTTTCGTCTCTGTGCCAACATAATCGTCCCCGTTGAGAAATGCGTGATACTCGTCATAGTATTTCTTTTCGAGCTTTTCAGCAAACCCTTCAAGCTCTTCCAGTGTATGTGCGGACCATTCTTTTTCCTTCAAGGCGCGCATTTTGGCGTCAGGAGCCTTGTAGTCCAGCCACCACTGAAGGACCTCAGGGAATTTGCTTGTACTGATTTCGTCGGAATTGCCGGCGTCTGCATCGGACTCGTCAGCGGGGGCGTCGGACTCCGGCGTCCCGTTTTCGCCGGCGCTGTCCTCGGGGCCCGCAGTTTTGTCCACAACGGGCGCCGCGCTTTCCGCGGGGGACGGAGCGCCGTCGTGCCCGGGGGCGGCCGCGGTACCGGCGCCTCCGCAGCCGGCAAGGGTCACGGCCAGAAGAAGGGCCGCGGCAAACGCGATATAGAGGTTCAGCTTCTTTTTCATCCGATTCTCTCTCCTTTGTGCCTTTTCCCGCTCCCTGGACCGACAGCTTCCGCGGAGCGGGAAAGGCCTTTGTTATAGTGCGATTTTCACGATGACGAGCAGCAGCGTCAGGAAAACCGTCACGCCAAGGATCAGCTTCCCATCTATTTTATCATTCCTGTCGGCTGATGTCGACTTCATTTCTGGAACGGATCTCACCGCCGTTTCTTTCTGCTCACTGTTTACCGCTGCGCCGCACTCGCTGCAAAACAGAGCGTCATCCGGTAGGTCTGTGCCGCAATTTTTACAGTACATTTTCTTCCTCCCTATCCTTCCACCCAAATGGCGGGGCGAATGCCGTTGACCGCGCCCTTAGCTGCCGCGGGGTCAAAACAGCTGTAGTCCGAAGTGATCAGCACCACCGCGCTGCCGCCCTGATAGACGCCCGGCGTGCGCGTGATCCAGGAGCAGATCTCGCCGTTTTCCACGTAGTCCTTCCCCACATACGGCTGGATCTCTTCTACGTAGACGTTCGAAAGGCCCTCTTGATCTCCGGGCGCCTCGAATACGGTGGTGAGCTTTTTGGATTTCACGCCCTGTTCCTTCGCGTACTCCGTGGGCGAGACGATGGCCCTCCCGCACTGCTTTTTCCCGTACCAGGGGTTTACCGGCTGGAAATTCTCCGCAAACTCCTCCACAGACAGGAGGAATACATAGTCGTCGGTGTCGTCGCCGCCGATGCTGTCCATCTTTTTCAGTTCAGAGTCCGAAAGATGGGCATAGGTTTCGCTGACATATCCCGCAACATACCGGAAATTGGACGTATGGACATGGGTCTGCAAAATGACCGACTGATCGCACCCGGCAAAGGCGTCCACAAAGAAGTCGTTGTTGAGCCAGCGGCGGATGGAGCTCTTTGCCCAGGTCAGCTGTTTGGCGGTTGCGTCGTCGTTCGCCTGTATGATGTGATCCGATGTCTTGTCGGAGAAGCTTTTGCCGTCGATCACATAGTGCGTGATAAGGAGGTACCGGTCACCGTCCTGTCCGATCACATCCCACTCCAGGGGCTCTTTTCCGTTGTCGAGATCCGCGTCCTGCTCATAGGAGCCGAAGGTGACCACATTTCCCACCGCCAGCTCTCCGACGATCCCCTCCGGCGCCGGGGGCTCGGGCGCGGGGGGCTCCGGCTCCGCGGTGCCCGCGGCGTTTCCCTCCGTCTCCGCGGAGGCCGTCGCCAGCTGCGTTGTCTCCGAATAAGCTGCCGCGGGCTCTTTGATGTCCTCCAACTTGCTTTGCAGCACGGAGTTCAGCGCGACAAAGTACACGGCGACGATGCAGGCAATGATAAGCATTGTTTTTCGATTTCCATTCATAGTTTATCTCCCTCTGTGTGCCGAATCATTGAAAGGCGTAATATCCCTGGTACTGCCCGGAGTAGTCCAGCTCGCAGTATTCCAGATAGGTCCCGTCATACAAAAACGCAAATTCGGCGTCGTCGTTGATCAGGTACAGCCGGTCGTTGATGTTTTCGACGCGGAACGCCGTGTAGTCGTAGATCGTTCCGCCCATCCCCGTCATATCGACGGAGTCCTCCGTCAGGGTGACGCCGGGAGGGTTGTACTCGATGTCTGTTCCGTGGTACTCATGTACTTCCTCGCCCACACGTTCATAGATCGGGGTCTTTTTCGTCTCCCCGTGCAGGGTCTCGCTGTACCCGCAGAGATCGCACCGATATGTGTAGCCGGACGAACCGGACAGGAGCCCATCGATTCCGGACACGCGCGACAGCTTTCCCTCGTGGCACTTGGGGCAGGTCCCGCCGCCCCCGGAGGGCGGCAGTTCTTCCTCCTTATAGCCGACGATCACATCGTAGCCGCCCGTCGTATAGGAGCCGTCGTTGAGGTAGTTGTATCCCGCGATGAGCAGCCGTTTTCCCAGCTCGTAGATCTTCCATTTCTTTTCGTCCTGGTCAAAATACCGGTCTACGCTCCAGTCTCCGCTGTAGTTCCTCAAAAATGTCCTGACTGCGGTGTAATCCACGGCAGCGGGCTGATCATCCTCTGACACCTGTTCCTGCGCGCCGGACGAGGCGTCCCACTGGGCCTCTGTCTGCTGCGTATCCTGCTGGTACGGGTCATAGGTCTGCACGGCCGCCGTCTGTCTTTGCTCCAGAGCCGCCATAAGCTCGGCCCGCTGGTCCGCGATGCCCTTGGCGCGGAATACCGTGACCGCCAGTACCGCCGCCATAGCGGCACAGGTCAGGACCCTTATCCCGCTTCGCCCATTATTTGCCTTTTGCGCGAATTTTTGGGGGAAGTCAAATTGATGTGGTGCGCTTCCTGCCGGCACGGCAGGCGCCGAGAAAGCATTTTGTTTCTGTACCGCTTTTCCACAGTTGCTGCAAAAATCAGCATCATCCGGCAGCTCGGTTCCACAATTTCCGCAAAACATATTCTAACCTCCGTTTTTAAGAAAGGGGTTTATTGGGTACGGTCTGTCAGTATGCCATATAGTAATACCATTTGCCCTTACACTGGATGGCATACCCGCCTGCAAAAACGGTACCTCCAGTTGAACTGGTGACAGGCACTTCATGGCCGTCATCCCGGTATTTTGCCTTGCATTCATAGGCGATCTCGGCGGCATCCGTGATCTTGACATCAGTGTTTAAGGCTGCATTGATGTTGGACCGCAGGGTCTCTCTTGCTTCCTCCGACAAGGAGGTATGGCCGATTGCTCTGTAAACGAAATAGAAAGCGCCCTCAGGAGCGGCATATATGTCGCTGTAGCTTGCTTCCAGATTGGCCTTCATGCTGTCCTCACCGCCGTTGTACGCAATCAAAAAATCCGGGCTCGCTTGAAGCACCTGATCGAGATCATGGTTGTAGATCCCGTTATTGTAGGCATCAAATGCCTCCTCGGGTGAATCAAATCCTGTTTTGGGCCCCCTGAAAAAAACAAGAACGACTGCAATGATGATAACCAGCGCAGCAGCTCCCAGCGGGAACAGCTTTTTGGTATCCCTCTTGCGGGGAGTAGCAGCCGTGTTTCCCACATAGATCTCCGGCGACGGCCCTGCGGCAGGTGCATCAGCTGTGAGCGCCGTATCCGGCTGCAAAACGGCAGAACTTGGATTTGCCGGACTTCTTTCTACTTTTGCGTGTGCACCGCCATTCACCACGGGCGTACCGCATCGGATACAAAACTTACTTCCTTCGGCAATTTCAGCACCGCATTTTGTACAAAACATGTTTTTGCTCCTCCTTAAATGTTGTCCCGCGGGAATAATAACAATGTGCGTTGATTCTTTTTTACTGGTTTTACTGTCTGAAAACCGAAATCATGTTCTCCCGCAAGGCCCTATCATGCTGTGATCCTTTCTCCCTCATTTGTGTAATCCATCAACAATTTTCCAATAATACATCATAGCACAAATGTATATACAATACAAGTTGTATCTAATGTATATCTCAATTTGGACATAAAATAGTTATGAAAACGGTGGTGGAAAAGGTGGTGATTCCGTGGATACGCATAAGCGTTTGCAGCAGCTGCTGCGCGAGCGCGGTTGGACGGAATATAAACTGTCAAAGGAATGCGGGCTTGCACAGTCTACGATTGGGAATATTTTCCGCAGGAACACGGTCCCGTCCGTTGCCACGTTGGAAACGATTTGCAAAGGATTTGGAATCACTTTATCTCAGTTTTTCACAGACGAGAACCTCGTGGAACTGAGTCCTGAATTGAAGGAACTGTTCGATGCCTGGATCTGCCTCAGGCCAAATCAGAAGAAGGCCGCACTGCTGATGTTAAAAGCCATGTGCAGCGATGGGGAACCGGAACCCTATGACTTCGATACTGACCTTGATGCAGGATTGACAAAATAGAATAAGCATTTCAAAATACAGCATGCGTGCTTTCATCTCTTTCGCTTTCTCACTTTTTAGGCGCCTTACTCCAGAGTATACCGGGTTTGCGGAATCCGGCTTGTATTTTTTACAGGCAAGCAGTCGGCCGTGCTTCCCCACTGGGTCGTTCTCATATCTTGATTTCAAGCCAAACCACAAAAACTTGCAGAGCTCCTTTGTCCATGAGTTGCCAGAATGCAGACATGCAGCATGTAGGCCTCTTTGACTTAGGACCGGATTTCTTTGTTTGTGCTCGTTCGTACGGGAATGCATTTCGCCCTCATAGTCGTCTATCACGACTATGAGGGCGAACACATTTCTGTATGTCACGACACTTTATCTCAATAAGGTGATCATATACCTCACAAACGGTGGAGATAAGCGGGATCGAACCGCCAACGGCTGACGCCGTTGGCGGAGCCGCTGACGGATCATCAGGCAAGAGGCCAGCGGTCCTCTCCCGGCCCCACCAGAAAGAAATCAGCAGCCACCTTTCGGTGACTGCTGATTCTCTTGGTGGAGATAAGCGGGATCGAACCGCCAACGACTGACGCCGTTGGCGGGGCCGCTGACAGATCATCAGGCAAGAGGCCGGCGGTCCTCTCCCGGCTCCACCAGAAAGAAATCAGCAGCCACCTTTCGGTGACTGCTGTTTTCTTGGTGGAGATAAGCGGGATCGAACCGCTGACCTCTTGAATGCCATTCAAGCGCTCTCCCAGCTGAGCTATA
>CANQHN010000020.1 GCA_947623745.1 uncultured Oscillospiraceae bacterium | reverse complement strand
TCCCCGGCAAGGGAGAGTTTCAGTCGCGTAGCGAATTGAAACTCTCTGCTTGCGTTTTTCTGACAGGCCATAATTTCCAAAAGAAAAAGCGCCCTTTTTGCGCCCCACGCCGTGAGGCGGTGGGGCAAAAAAGGGCAAGGGCAAAAATCCAAAATGCGGGTGAACAGGTGCAGCTTTTAAGGACAAAACAAAGCCGGACACACGGCAAATGTGTCCGGCCTTACTTTTGTTTTGTTGGTGGGTATGGGTGCCCCGGCTTATCGGTTGACGGTCACATATGGGGGGAAGGCATCTTCCGCCACTTCGGCATCCGGGTTGGGGATGGTCACACTGGTCAGGTTTACGCAGTCGTAAAAGGCAACTTGCCCAATCTCCGTCACGCTGTCAGGGATGGTCACGCTGGTCAGCCCCCAGCAAGATGAAAAGGCGCCCTCTCCAATCTTGGTCACGCTCTCCGGGATGGTCACATTGGTTAACAAAGGCCAGCCGGAAAAGGCATCATATCCGATTTCCGTCACACCGTCTTCCAGCACAACCTGAAAACTAACGTCCGCCGGTACTTCACCCATGAGGGTAAACACCGTCTCCCTGTCCAGCACGCCTTTGCCGGAAATGGTCAATACACGGTTTGCCTCGTCGTAGGTGCAAGTAAATTCACCGCTGCCCTCGTCAGCCGGAGTAGTGCTCTCCAGCTCTGTCTCCGTGGGCTGAGATTCATCGGGCTTGGTTTCCTCTGGTTCCGTCTCCGTGGGTTTGGTTTTCTCTGATTCCGTCTCCGTAGGCTGAGTTTCTTCTGATTCTGTCTCCGTGGGTTTGGTTTCCGCCGGTTCCGTTTCTTCCGGCTGGGTGCTCTCCGGCTCGGTGGTCTGCTGGCCGCTGCTGGTACTTTCAGCGGGCGGTTCCGTGCTGTTGTTGCCGGTCTGTCCGCCGCCGCAGGCGGCCAGCGACAGGGCCAGTGCGGCGCAAAGCAAAATAGATAAAGCGCGCTTTCTCATGGGTTGATGTGTCCTCCTTTTTTTCTGCCGCTCTGGGCGGCGAATTGCTGTCCTCGACGGTTCCCGCCGGGGGCGGGATTGCTCCCGCCCCTTTTGGGTTCCGGCGAGACAACAAAGGCGGCGCAGGATATGCCCCTGCACCGCCAAAAGGACACACAAACCCATCTACTTCCCCCTTGTAAAAATTCACAAGGGCGGGTATAATGAGAGTGGCGCTGATTTCAGCTGTGTGGGAGGTCGCGTCTCCTGCATAGGGGCGTAGGGTGGTGCAAACACCCTGCGCCCTGCCTTTTATTGTCTCACGGCTTTATTATACATTCCGCCGCCCTCTATTTCAAGGGCTTTTTGCCAAAATGTTGCCTCACCTGTCGATACAGGACGAAATAAAGGGCATGGATTGAAGATGATTCAAAAATTTCTGCACAGCGCAAAGGGCGGCCGCGCGGTCGCCCTTCTTCTCGTTTTATTCGCTTTCAATGATTCCAAACCAGCGGAACGCCTCGCGGATGGCGTTTGCTTTCTCCGGGGTAAGCTCTGCGGCATAGGGCCCGTGGGCTCCTTTTGGGCCCTTATTCTGGACTTTCGCAAGCCCACAGAGGTCTTTTGTCCACGAAATAGCAAGGTTGCTGACGTGCAGGCCGTAGTGCTTCTTGACCCAAGCCCGGATATCCTTGTATGTGGCGCGTTTGGTCTATAAATGCGTTTCGGCCTCATAGTCGTCTATGGCGACTATGAGGCCGAACACGTTGCGGTGTACTGCTACATTGATTTTTGAAATGGTGTTCGTATACTTCGGGCTAAGTATAGAAAAACAAACGGTATAATAGCCGCAAAGCGGCTCTTATACCATATCACATCAGAGTACATGAGGAGACACCTATGACACCGCTGAAAGAAAAAGGCTGATGCGGATCAAGCTGCTGAAACGCTATCCGCCGGACCGCTTCCCCTTTGAGGTCCTGGGAAAAGAGTACGGGATCTTTGCGGTGCGGGGACCGCGGGGGATCCCGGACACTTTAAGCCAAGCGCTGAAATGACGGCCGCGCCGCCAAAACAAATACAGGAAAATTTCAGGAGGCGATCCCATGAAAAAAGCTCTTGCGCTCGCGCTGGCCCTATCACTTCTGCTGTCTGTGCCCGCCTGCGGCCAGACCGGTCCCGGACAGTCCTCCGGGCCCTCCGGCGGCGCGGAAAGCTCCGCCTCTCCGGGGCCCATCGAAACGGAGCCGGAGAAGGCCCCCAACCACATCGAGCCCACGGCGGTGCAGGCCCAGGAGCCCTGGTATCTGCCCATCGACCAGGTGGGGACCTACAACACCGACATCATCACCGACGAGATACGCGGCGCCTGCACCCTGGGGGACATCTCCGCCGGCGCGCTCCCCCACTGGACGGGGCTGATCCTGGAGAACAAGATCTTCTACAACTTCTATCCCGACGAGCGGTGGGCCGAGTACACCCCTGGCGGCCGCTGCTGGACGGAGGACCAGATCCGTTTCCAGGCGGAGCAGGGCTTCAACTGCGTCCGGGTGGTGTACAGCTTTTCCTATCTGTCCGATCCGGACGATGTGTGGAGCATCAACATGGCGGAGCTGGAGCAGCTGGACGAGCTCCTTAGCTGGTGCATGAAGTACGATATGCACCTGCTGCTCAGCATCACGGGTGCTCCCGGCACCGCGGGGCACGACTGGTGGACCGGCGAGAATGTCAACCAGTACGACGCCTGCTTCTCCGACCCGGAGGTCGGCCGGGCCTTCACCGAATACTGGGAGATGCTGTCCCGCCGCTACGTAGACATCCCCAGCGGCGCGCTGAGTTTTGAGCTGATGACGGAGGAGCGTGTACCCGGAGACAATATGGAGGAGATCACCCAGACCTTTCTTGACTTGATGGTCCCCCTGGTCCAGCAGCTTCAGGCGGACAACCCCAGGCGTATCCTTATTGTGAACGCCTCCCCCGGATATGAGAAGCTGGCGGAGATGGGCTGCTGTTTCTCATTTCACTCCCACATCGGCTCAATCAACAGAATGAGCTTTGAGGACGTGGGAGTTCCCCTGCGGGAGACGCACTGGCCTGTGGACTACCTGCCGGGCGCTTTTCTGGACTGGCGCAACGGGGAGCTGAAGCTCCAGGCGGAGAGCGCCTTTTCCGCCGGGGAGTTCCAGGCATATGTCCAATATTGGGACGCCAACCTCCCTATCATCTGTATCGACGGGGCGGAGCAAACCGTGTCGCTCACGGAGAATGAGTACGGCATCAAGATATGGTCTGTCCAGGTCCCCGAGGGCGCGAAGGAGATCACCATGGCCTCCCACGGCGGCTTTGTCAACCTGTGGATGGTGGAGCTGGAACAGGAGGGAATGGAGTCCGTGCAGATCCCGTCCCACCAGCCGATGTCCGATGTAGAGGGAGACCCCTTCCCCACCATTGTCATCCGGGACGACGGCTCCTTCTACTACCCCAACGGAGAGACAGTATCGGCGGAGTACATCTATGACACCATGCTCAAGCACTACCTGGAGATCGCGGAGCAGAACAATGTCACCTTTATCGCCACAGAGGTGGGCACAGATACGTATTCCCTCTCGGTGGACGAGTACCTGGCCTACCACGAGATGTGGCTGAAGCTCTATCAGGAACTCAACATCAGCTGGATGTACAACTGCGATCATGTCGTATTTGCCCCGAGGGACCTGCTGGTGGGTATCGGAATCAACGTCATCCCCTTTGAGCACTACTCCCAGTGGGAGGACGGTCCCTACTGGGTCAACGAGGACGTAATAAACCTGTTGAAAGCATACCAGTCCCGCGGTGAGTAAGGCGCCGCTTGAACCTGACAGCAGAAAGAAAGGACAGATCGCCATGCAAGATATCCTCACTGCACCCTTTTTGGTCGAAATGGTCCGCACCGCCACCAATATGTACAATCACGGCTGGGACGAGCGCAACGGCGGCAACATCTCCCTGCTGCTCGGCGAGGAGGAGGTGGCGGAGTACCTGGACGTCGGCGCCGTCATCCGGGAGATCCCCACTGGGTTTGAAGCTCCCGCCCTGGACGGCAAATACTTCCTGGTCACAGGCACCGGCAAATACTTCAAAAATATCCAGTACGACCCGGCCCGGAACCTGGGGGTGATCCACGTTTCTGACGGCGGCCGCACCGCCCGGCTGCTGTGGGGCTTCACCGACGGGGGCAGCTTCACCTCCGAGCTGCCCGCCCACCTGATGAGCCACGCCGCCCGGCTGGCCGTCAGCCCGGGAAACCGGGTGATCATGCACTGTCACCCGTCCAACCTGCTGGCTATGACCTACATCCACGACCTGGACTCCTGCTCCTTCACCCGGACCCTGTGGCAGATGTGCACCGAGTGCATCATGGTATTCCCCGACGGGGTGAATGTGCTGCCCTGGATGCTGTGCGGCACCAACGAGATCGGCGCCGCCACCGCGAAGCAGATGGAGAGCGCCCGGCTGGTGGTCTGGGCCCAGCACGGCATCTACGGCGCGGGGGCCGATCTGGACGAGACCTTCGGCCTGATCGAGACGGCGGAGAAGGCAGCGGAAATCTACATGAAGATCGCCCATCTGCCATGGAAGAACACCATCACCGACGACGCCCTGCGTCAGCTGGCCCGCCGCTTTCAGCTCACGCCCCGGGAGGGCTTTTTGGAGTGACGCCGGCGTCCCCAGGCACATAACGCAAAGCCGCCGCGGGTCCTTCACCCTGCCTGGAAAAATAGAATAGACAAACAGGCAAAGTTGAAGTAAAATATAGGGCAAATCCGAACTGCGTTTTACGGAGGAGAAGCTATGCTGGAACTACAACACATCTGTTATGAGGTGGAACAGGACGGCGGCGAGAAAAACATTCTGCGGGACATCGACCTGACCATCGACGAGCGCTTCGTGGCCATCACCGGCCCCAACGGGGGCGGCAAGTCCACTCTGGCCAAGGTCATCGCCGGTATCCTGACCCCCACCCAGGGCCGCATCCTGCTGGACGGGGAGGACATCACCGGCCTGAATATCACCGAACGAGCCAACAAGGGCATCAGCTTTGCCTTTCAGCAGCCCGTGCGGTTCAAGGGCCTGACCGTGAAGGACCTGATCACTCTGGCCAGCGGCAAGCGCATCGGCGTGGCCGAGGCCTGCGGCTACTTGTCAGAAGTTGGCCTGTGCGCTAAGGACTATATCGACCGGGAGGTGGACGCCTCCCTGTCCGGCGGCGAGCTCAAGCGCATCGAGATCGCCATGATCATGGCGCGGGGCACCAAGTTGTCCATCTTCGACGAGCCGGAGGCGGGCATCGACCTGTGGTCCTTCTCCAACCTGATCCACGTCTTTGAGCACCTCCATGAAAAGATCAACGGCTCCATCCTCATCATCTCCCACCAGGAGCGCATCCTGGATATCGCCGACCGGATCATCGTCCTGGCCGACGGCCGGGTGCAGGAGGACGGGACCAGGGACCGCGTCCTGCCCGGCCTGCTGGGCGGCACCGGGGGCGTGTGCAGCGCCCTGTCCGACAAGGTAAAGTGAGGAGGAGCTGTTTATGGACGCCATTCAGATGAGCCTTCTGGAGCAGGTCGCCGGCCTGCATGAGGTCCCCGAGGGGGCCTACAACATCCGGGCCAACGGCAAAAAAGCCGGCCGGAACACCACCGCCCACATCGACATTGTCACCAAGGCCGACAAGGACGGCATCGACATCGTCATCCAGCCGGGCACGAAAAACGAGTCGGTCCACATCCCCGTCGTCCTCAGCGAGAGCGGCCTGACCGAGACGGTCTACAACGACTTTTTCATCGGCGCGGACAGCGACGTGACCATCGTGGCCGGCTGCGGCATCCACAACTGCGGGGTGCAGAACTCGGAGCACAGCGGCATCCACACCTTCCACGTGGGCAAAAACGCCAAGGTCCGCTACGTGGAGCGCCACTACGGCGAGGGGGACGGCCTGGGCGAGAACATCATGAACCCCACCACCGTGGTGGAGATGGACGAGGGCAGCTACATGGAGATGGAGACCACCCAGATCAAGGGGGTGGACTCCACCGTGCGCACCACCCGGGCCAAGCTGGGCCCCGGCGCCACCCTCATCATCAAGGAGAAGGTGATGACCCACGGCAGGCAGCTGGCCAAATCTGACTTCACCGTGGACCTGGACGGCGAGGGCTGCCACACCAACGTGATCTCCCGCTCGGTCGCCCGGGACCAGTCCAAGCAGGTCTTTCTGGCCCGGATCAACGGCAACGCCCCCTGCTACGGCCACTCCGAGTGCGACGCCATCATCATGGACCAGGGGGTGGTGTCCGCCATCCCGGAGGTCACCGCCAACTGCCTGGACGCCAGCCTGGTCCACGAGGCCGCCATCGGCAAGATCGCCGGGGAGCAGCTCACCAAGCTGATGACCCTGGGGCTGACCGAGAAGGAGGCCGAGGAGCAGATCGTCAACGGGTTCCTGAAGTAAACTTTCTAACCCGTCATAAAAACAGCCCCCGCCGCTGGCGGGGGCTGTTTTTCATTTCCCATCTATTCTTCCACAGGGCTGCCGCTATTTCAGCTCCACCTCCGGCATGAGCTCCCGGCTGACCACCTGGAGCATCCGGTCCAGCTCCTCGATCTCGCCGGGGCTCAGCCGGGTCTTGACCCGGTCCATCACCTGCCGGATGTAGCTGGTGCTGATGTTGTAGTAGTCCATATACTTCTGGGTGGGCCGCAGGTGGTACTCCCGCCGGTCGCTGGGGGACTGGACCTTCTCCACATACCCCTTCTGGATCAGGCTGCCGATCTTATAGGCCGCGTTGGGGGACGAGATGCCCACAAAGGAGGCAAACTCGTTCACCGTGGGCTCTTTCAGCGCCTGGATGACCTCCATGCAGAAGGTCTCCACCGCCGTCAGGCTGGCCTCCCTGGTCTGGAACCGGGCGAAGATCTCCTGATAGAAATGGAGCTTGAACTTGGTGTAAACGGCCGAGAAGCTGTCCTCCAGCATAGCGGGCCCCTCCCCTCTTATACAGGTAAGATACCACATCCCGTCCTTTTTTTCAAGTCGCTTTGGGCATATCAACCAGGGCGAAGGTCAGCTCCGCCCGGGCGGCCAGCTGGCCGTTGACCTTTGCCGCCGCGGCGCCGTGTCCCACCGGCCCCTGGCGGGCGGTGAGCTCGCACTCCAGATCCAGCACATCGCCGGGGCGCACCTGCCTCTTGAAGCGGCAGTTCTTGATGCCGCCGAACAGGGCCAGCTTACCCTGGTTCCCCTCCTCCGTCAGGATGGCCACCGCTCCCACCTGGGCCATGGCCTCCACGATGAGGACGCCGGGCATGACCTTATAGCCAGGAAAGTGCCCCTGGAAGAAGGGCTCGTTGGCGGTGACGCACTTGATTCCCCTGGCGCTCTGGCCGGGGACGCACTGGGTGATCCTGTCCACCAGGAGGAAGGGATACCTGTGGGGCAGCAGGGCCTCGATCTGGTCGATATCCAGCTCCATGTTCACCCCTCCCACCTTTTCAGCACGACGACCGCGTTGTGCCCGCCGAATCCCAGAGAGTTGGACAGGGCCACCCGGATGTCCGCCGCCCGGCCCTGGTTGGGCACCACGTCCAGGTCGCAGGCCGGGTCTGGGACCTTGTAACCGATGGTGGGGGGAACGAACCCGTCCCGCAGGGCCAGGGCGGTAAAGATGGCCTCCACCGCCCCGGCGGCCCCCAGCAGGTGGCCGGTCATGGACTTGGTGGAGCTGACCATCAGCCTATCGGCGTGCTTCCCAAAGGCGGTGCGGATCGCCGCCGTCTCACAGGCGTCGTTGAGGGGGGTGGAGGTGCCGTGGACGTTGATGTAGTCCACGCTCTCCGGCTCCAGCCCGGCGTCGGAGAGGGCCTGGGCCATGCACGCGGCGCCCCCCGCCCCGCCGGGGGCGGGGGCGGTGATGTGGTAGGCGTCGCAGTTGGCGGCGCAGCCCGCCACCTCGGCGTAGATCTTGGCCCCTCTGGCCCGGGCGTGTCCGTACTCCTCCAGCACCAGGGCCCCGGCCCCCTCCCCCATGACGAAGCCGCTGCGCTCCGCGTCGAAGGGGATGGAGGCCCGCAGGGGGTCGGTGCTCTCGGACAGGGCCTTCATGGCCGTAAAGCCCCCCATGGCCAGGGGGGTGACAGCGGCCTCCGCCCCGCCGCACAGCATCACCTCGGCGTAGCCGTCCCGAATGTAGCGGAAGGCGTCGCCCACGGCGTTGGCGCCGCTGGCGCAGGCGGTGGCCACGCAGGAGCACATGCCCCGAAACCCGTAGCGGATGGCGATCCGCCCTGCGGCCATGTTGGGGATGATCATGGGGATCATGAAGGGGGACACCGCGTCGAACCCCCGCTCGGCGGCCCGTTGGGCGGCCTCCTCCACGGTGGCGAAGCCGCCGATGCCGCTGGCGAAGAGGACGCCGCAGCGGTCCAGGTCCTCCGCCCCCCTGTCGATCCCGCTGCTGGCCATAGCCTCATCGGCGGCGGCCAGGGCCAACTGGGTAAACCGGTCCATCTTCCGGGCCTCCCGCCGGCCCAGCAGGGTGTCCGGATCGAAATTTTTCACCTCGCCGGCCAGCTTCACCTTTCTGCCGGCGGTGTCGTAGCGGGTGATGGGCCCGATGCCGCATTTCCCTGCCTTGGCGGCCGCCCAGGCCTCCGCCGCACTGTTCCCGATGGGGTTCACGGTGCCTACGCCGGTGATCACAACTCTGCGCTTTTCCATCTCGTTCACCTCTCTAAACCGCCATCCCGCCGTCCACACACAACACCTGGCCGGTGAGATAGGCGCTGTCCCGCTCCGCGAAGAAGGCGGCGGCCCGGGCCACGTCCTCCGGGGCGCCGGGCCGGCCCGCCGGGATACCGGCCAGCATGGCCGCCCTCCCCTTCTCGGGAAGAACGGCGGTCATGTCAGTCTCGATGAAGCCGGGGGCCACGGCGTTGACGGTGATGTTCTTCGCGGCCAGCTCCTTAGCCGCCGCCTTGGTCAGGCCCACGATGCCCGCCTTGCTGGCGGCGTAGATGGTCTGGCCCGGATTGCCCCGGAGGCCCACCACGCTGCTGAGATTGACGATCCGGCCGAACCGCTGCCGGACCATCAGCCGGGAGGCCGCCTTCATGCAGAAGCAGGCCCCCTTCAGGTTGGTGGCGATCACCTGGTCGAAGTCCTCCTCCCGGGCGGTCATCAGCAGGCCGTCCCGGGTGATCCCGGCGTTGTTCACCAGGATGTCTACCCGGCCGAACCGCTCCCGCACCGCCCTCACCAGCTCCTCGCAGGCGGCGGCGCCGGACACGTCGGCCCGGAAGATCTCCGCCTCGGCGCCCAGCTCCCGGCACCGCTCCGCCGTCTCCCGGGCGGCGGTCTCGCTACCCGCGTAGTTGACGGCCACCGCCGCCCCCCGCCGGGCCAGCTCCAGGCAGACCGCCCGGCCAATGCCCCGGCTGCCGCCGGTGACCAGGGCGGCCATCCCCTCCATGGTCCTCATTGGGCCCCTCCTTTCCATTCGGAGACCACCTTTCGGAAGTCCTCCGCCGTGTCGATGCTGTATGTCCTGATGCCGGGGGCGGTCTTTTTGAAAAAGCCGCTCAGCGTCCTGCCGGGGCCGATCTCCACTACCGTGTCGAAGCCGTCCCGCTCCAGGGCCCGGATGGTGTCCTCCCAGCGGACGGGGGACTGGACCTGTCGCTCCAGCAGGGCGGGGATAGTGTCCTCCGGCCCCATCCTGTCCCCCGTGCAGTTGAAGTAGACGGGGAACCGCATCGCCCCGAAGGGGATCGTCCGGAAATGCTCCCGCAGGGCATCCCCGGCGGGCCTCATCAGCCGGGTGTGGAAGGGGCCGCTGACCTTCAGGGGCATACAGCGCCTGGCCCCCAGCTCCTTCGCCAGCTCCCCGGCTCGGTCCACGGCGGCCTTCTCCCCACCGATGACCAGCTGGCCGGGGCAGTTGTAGTTGCAGATCTGGACCACGCCCAGAGCGGAGGCACCGTCGCAGGCCCTCTGCAAATTATCCCGGTCCAGGCCCAGCACGGCGGTCATGCCGCACGCCAGTCCGGCGGCCGCCTCCTCCATAACCCGGCCCCGAAGGGCCACGGTGTCCAGTACGGTCCTTCTGTCGAACACCCCGGCGGCGTACAGGGCGGAGTACTCCCCCAGGGACAGGCCGGCGGCGGCCTGGGGGACGACCCCCTCGGCCAAGAGCAGATCGGTGACCCCCACGGCGAACGCGGCCATGCAGGGCTGGGTGTACCGGGTCTGGGAGAGCTTCTCCCCGGGCCCCTCAAAGCAGAGCCGCTTCACGTCGAAATCCAGGGACAGGCCGTCCAGAAAGGCACGAAAAGCGGGGTACTGCTCATAGAAGTCCTGCCCCATGCCCACCCTCTGGCTGCCCTGGCCGGCGTAGACGAAAGCTAACTTCATATCAAATCTCCTCCGCCAATTTTTGGGCCGTGGCGCGGCAGTCGGTACACAGCTCCTCAAAAATCGCCCGGAGCGGGCGGATCTCGTGGAGCATCCCGGCCACTTGGCCGGCCATGAGGGAGCCGGTTTTCACGTCCCCGTCGAACACGGCCCGGCGCAGGGAGCCCAGGGTGAACTGCTCCAGCTCCGCCAGGGGGGCGCCCTCCCGCTCCCGCTTCAGGTACTCCCGGGACATCTGGTTTTTCAGGATGCGCACCGGGGCGCCGGCGGAGCGGCCGGTGACGGTGGTGTCGCTGTCCCTGGCCCGCAGGATGGCCTGCTTGTAGTTGCTGTGGATGGGGCACTCCTCGCTGACCAGCAGGCAGGTGCCCACCTGGGCCCCGCAGGCCCCCAGGGCGAAGGCCGCGGCCAGCTGCCGGCCCGAGGCGATTCCGCCGGCGGCGATGACGGGCAGGTCCGTCTCGCCGCACACCTGGGGCACCAGGGCCATGGTAGTCAGCTCCCCCACGTGGCCGCCGCTCTCGGTGCCCTCGGCGATGAAGCCGTCCACCCCCAGGGGGGCCAGCTTCCGCACCAGCGCCGTGGCGGCCACCACGGGGAACACCTTGATTTCCGCCTCCTTCCAGGCGGGGACATACCGGCCGGGCACCCCCGCGCCGGTGGTGACCACCTTCACCCCCTCCTCGATCACCACTTTGGCGATCTCCGGGGCGGCGGGGTTCATGAGCATGATGTTCACGCCGAAGGGCCTGTCGGTCAGCTCCCGGCACCGGCGGATGTGGCAGCGGACGGACTCCGCATCCATCCCGCCCGCGCCGATGAGCCCCAGGGCCCCGGCGTTGGACACGGCGGCGGCAAATTCGCCGGTGGCGATGTTGGCCATGCCCCCCTGGATGATGGGGAACTCGGTGCCCAGGATCTCATTCAACTTCTTCATTGTTTTCTCCCCCTACCACTGGAAGATCATCCCCGCCCAGGTCAGTCCCGCGCCGAAGCCGACGCACAACACTCGCATCCCGGGCCGCAGCGCGCCGCTCCTCGCCAGCTCGTCCAGGGCGATGGGGATGCTGGCGGCGGAGGTGTTGCCGTAGGTCTCCATATTCTTGAAGAACTGGCCCTCCCGGGCTCCCAGCTTTTTGGCCGCGTGGTCGATGATGCGCTGGTTGGCCTGGTGGCAGACCACCAGGTCCACCTGGTCCAGGGTGCAGCCCTCCGCGTCCAGCAGCTGCCGGATGGAGCGCTCCACCACCTCGATGGCGAAGCGGAACACCGCCCTGCCGTCCATATGGATGGCGGCCCGCTCCGGGCCGGGGCCCTGGACCCAGATGGCGTGCCCGTCGGCACGGGTGCCGAAGAGGGTGTGCCACTGCCGCCCCTCGTCCCGGCGGAGGACGGCGGCTCCCGCCCCGTCCCCGAACAGGACGCAGGTGTTCCGGTCGGTCCTGTCCAGCAGGCGGCTGAGCACCTCCACCCCCACCACCAGGGCATAGGGCCGCGGGGACGCGGCCAACAGGGCGTGGGCGGTGTGCACCCCGTACAGGAACCCCGCGCAGGCGGCGTTCAGATCGAAGCAGACCGTATCCTCGGGCAGGCCCAGCCGCCCCTGGAGGGTACAGGCGGTGGAGGGGCTGGCCCGGTCCGGGGAGCAGGTGGCCGTCAGGCATACCCCGATGTCTCCCGGGGACACCTCCGCCGCCTCCATGGCCCGCCGGGCAGCGGTCTCCGCCAGGTCCGCCCCCGTCTCGGCGGTGCAGAAATGGCGGCTGTGGATGCCGGTGCGGCCGTAGATCCACGCATCGCTGGTGTCCAGCGTCCGGCCCAGCTCATCGTTGGTGACCACCCGCTCCGGCACACACCGGCCGGTGCCCAGAATCTGCGGGGCGCTCATACGGCGGCCCCCCGGGCCGGGTGCAGGTCCTGACCCATGGAGCGGAACAGCTGGTAGCGCTGCCGGGCCAGGGACCTCTTGTTGACCCGGCCCAGGGCGGCCAGCTCCCGGCGCAGGGCGGCGTCCACCGTACGGTAGACGGCCTGGGGGTCGGTGTGGGCCCCGCCCTCCGGCTCCTTCAGCACGGCCTGGACCACACCGCTGCTGCGCAGGTCCTGGGCGGTGAGCTTCATCACGGAGCAGGCCTCGCCGCTGCGGGAGGCGTCCTTCCACAGGATGGAGGCAAACCCCTCCGGGGAGAGCACGGAGTAGACGGCGTTTTCCAGCATGAGCACCCGGTTGGCCACCCCCAGGGCCAGGGCCCCGCCGCTGCCCCCCTCGCCGATCACCACGGCGACCACGGGGACGGTGAGGGAGCTCATCAGGGCCAGGCACTGGGCGATGGCCTCCCCCTGGCCCCGCTCCTCCGCATCCCGGCCGGGGTAAGCCCCCGGCGTGTCGATGAAGGTGATGATGGGCCGGCCGAACTTCTCCGCCTGGCGCATGAGCCGCTGGGCCTTGCGGTAGCCCTCGGGGCCGGGCATCCCGAAGTTGAAGCGCAGCTTCTCCTCCATGGTGCGCCCCTTCCGGTGGCCGATGACGGTGACCGGCCGGCCGTGGAACCGGGCCACGCCGCCCAGGATGCTGCTGTCGTCCCGGCACTGGCGGTCGCCCCGCTGCTCAAAGAAATCGGTAAAAAGATTCTGGATGTAGTCCGCCGTCCCCGGCCGGCCGGGGTAGCGAGCCAACTTTACCTTCTGTTCCGGCGTGTAGACAGACATGGTTCAGCGCCCTCCTTTCTCGTGGAGCGACAGGATCTGGCCCAGGACGCTCCGCCACTGCTCCCGGGGGACCACCTGGTCCAAAAAGCCGTGCTCCAGCAGGTACTCCGCCCGCTGGAACCCGGCGGGCAGCTTCTCGTGGATGGTCTGCTCGATGACCCGCGGGCCGGCAAAGCCAATCAGCGCCCCCGGCTCGGAGAGCATCACGTCCCCCAGGGAGGCGAAGCTGGCCGTCACGCCCCCGGTGGTGGGATGGGTCAGGCAGGAGATATACAATCCCCTGGCGCTCTGAAAGCGCTGGATGGCCGCGGCGGTCTTGGCCATCTGCATCAGGGACAATATCCCCTCCTGCATCCGGGCCCCGCCGCTGGCGGCGAAGATGATCAGGGGGAGCCGCTGCCGCTGGGCCGTCTCGGCGGCCCGGGTGATCTTCTCCCCCACCGCCGTGCCCATGCTGCCCATGAGAAAGCTGCTGTCCAGCACGGCGAACACAGCCCTGTGCCCCTCGATGCTGCCCAGGGCGGACACCGCCGCCTCCATCATGCCGGTGGACTGCTCCAAGTCGCTGAGCTTCTGGGGGTAGCCCGGAAAGTCCAGCGGGTCGGCGGGCAGCAGGTCCCTGTCCAGCTCCTGGAAGCTGCCCGGGTCCAGGAGGAAGGACAGGCGGTAGTACGCCCCGATGGGGGCGTGGTAGCCGCATTTGGGACAGACCTGCCCCCTCTTGTGCCACTGGTCGGCGGGGCTGGCCTGCCCGCAGGCGGGGCAGGTCTTGGGGCTCTGGGAGGTGATCTGGTCCTCCCACGCCGCTTTCAGCGGCTCAGTATTCTCCTTTTTCCCCCTGCGGGTAAAAAACAGGTTCACAGGTACTCCTCCCCTGCCCCGGCACACGGCGCCGGGGCGGACTGCTCATGCCTTATGGGAGCGGATGTAGGCGACGATATCGCCCACGGTGTGGATACTCTCCATGTCCTCGTCGGCGATGCCGGCGCCCAGCGCCTCCTGAAGGGCCATGGACAGGTCCACCAGCTCCAGGGAGTCGGCCCCCAGGTCCTCGATCAAGTCGGTTTCGGGTTTGACCTGCTCCGGGTCACAGCTGAGGGTGTCCACAATGATGCCGCGTACCTGCTCGAAGGTGATCTCCATGATAAAAACCTCACTTTGTCGTATTTGAAATTGTTTATTATATTTTAGCTAAAATTATTTAGCTAAAATATTGTCGCTATTATACCCCCTATTCCAGAATTGTCAAGAGGTTTTTTTCGGTTCTTTTGAAAAAAGGAAGCCGCTCACGGCTCCCCCCTCTCTGCCCCGGCGGCAGAGCCATTTGGGGCCCCGGTATCGCCCCCTCAGCAGGCGAGGCCCTCATAAAATCAAAAAACTGCCCTCTGCTGCATCGGTCTGCAGCAGAGGGCTGTTCTCTCAAAATATACGGGCAGCATCCGGCTCATGGACTCGGCGCCGGTCTTGCCGCTCCGAGCCAGGCGGTCGGCAGAGCTCTAAAACAACATTCGTCAGCACAGCGGGGCGAAGATGCGCAGCACGCCGTCCACGATCCACTTCCGGAAGCACATGCCGATGTTGTCCAAGGTCCGCTCCCGGCACATCTCCTGGGTGGCGGCGAAGTCGGCCTTCAGGTCCGCCAGCACGGGGACCTTGTAGAACAGCGCGTTGTTCTCAAAGTGGAGGAACAGGCTGCGGTAGTCCAGGTTCACCGTGCCGATGGTGCCCACCACGTCGTCCACCACGCACCCCTTGGCGTGGACGAAGCCGGGGGTGTACTCGTAGATCTTCACCCCGGCCTCCAGCAGAGGCTGGTAGTAGCTGCGGGACATGCGGTAGACGATGGCCTTGTCCGGGACGCCGGGCATGATGATTCGCACATCCACCCCCCGCTGGGCCGCCCGGACAAAGGCGTCCATCAGGCTGTCCCCCAGCATCAGGTAGGGAGTGTAGAACCAGGCGTACCGGGTGGCCTGGCCCAGCAGCTCCACATACAGATTGTTGCTCACCGCGTCGGGGTAGATGGGCGAGTCGTAGTAGGACAGCACACAGCCGTTGGCGGGGGCGGAGCCGGTGAAGGGGACGGGCTCCAGCTCCTCCGCCGGGACCGGGTCCTTGGAGAAGGCGTTCCAGAACTGGGCAAACATCCGGGTGTAGTTGTGGACCGGCTCCCCGGTGAGGCGGAACCCGATGTCCTTCCAGTGGCCGAACTTGACCACCTCGTTGATATACTCGTCGGCCAGGTTCACCCCGCCGCTGAACGCCACCTTGCCGTCGATGATGAGCATTTTCCGGTGGTCCCGGTAGTTCAGGGTGCCCCGGATGGAGACGAAGGCGTTGAAGCGGACGCACTTGATGCCCTTGTCCTGGAGCTGCTTCAGGTTCTGGGCGGAGTAGGTGGAGATGCTGCCCATGTCGTCGTACATCACCCGCACGTCCACCCCCTGGGCGGCCTTCCGGGCCATGATGTCCACCATGGAGTCCCACATTTTGCCGTTCTCCACGATGAAGTACTCGGAGAAGATGAACTTCTCCGCCGTCTCCAGGTCCACGAGCATCTGGGCGAACAGCTCCTCCCCCAGATGGTAGTAGCTGGCCTCGCGGCAGGGGCGGGTATGGAACCCGGTCTTTTTCTCCACGTAGCGGAAGGTCTGGGCCAGGCGGGGAGTCTCCGCCTCCAGCTCCTCCAGCGCCTCCGGCGCGCTCTTCTCCTCCGGCAGCAGGGCGCCGCCCCGTTTCAGCCGCCTCTGGAGGGGCCTAGCGGTCTTTTTGTTGCCGAAACACAGGTACAGGATCGTACCGAACACGGGCAGTCCCAGGATGACCAGCAGCCAGAGGGTCTTATAGGTGCCCTCGTTCCGGTTGGTGATGATATAGAGCACATAGAGGAACGCGAAAAAGGTCAGCAGCAGATTGATGACCGCCGCCCAGGGGGCCAGCCACTTGAGCAGGATGACCGTCCACAGGGTCTGGATCAGGACGGCGGGGATGAGGCCAATGATGCGCCGTACCGTTTTACTCATGATTCATCTCTCCTTTTTGCTCGTTTCCTGTCCGCGTCCCGCGCAGGCTCCCCCTGCACAGCCCGCGGACGCGCCCCTTGCGGGCCTGTCCGTTCACATTTCTTTCACGGTGTGCATCAAGTATAGCACAGAAACTCACACCGCGCACAGAAACACGAAAATTTTCCGCCGTACCAGCTCAGGAAGGCCCCCGGCCCCCTTCCCGGGGCCGGGGGCCCCGCAGATATCCAGGGATCAGGTCCTTCGGCGCAGGTCGTTATTTGAGCGGGTTCCCGTCCTTATCGAAGAAGGGCAGGGGCTGGAGATACCTGATGTCCTCCCGCTCGGCGGCCTTGCCCTCGGCGAGGACGGCCATCTTTCCGGCGACGATGCCGCCGGCCATCTTCACCAGGTGCTCCACGGCCTTGAAGGAGCCGCCGGTGGAGGTCACGTCGTCAATGATCAGGATGCGCTTGCCCTTCATCAGCGCCGCGTCGGCGGCGGACATGTAGAGCTTCTGCTTGCCCTCGGTGGTGATGGACACGTCCTCCACCTCGAACACGTCCCCCATGTAGAGCTTGGGCTTCTTGCGGACCAGGAAGTAGTGGTTCCGGCCGCTCTGGCGGGCCATCTCGTGGATCAGGGGGATGGCCTTGGCCTCCGGCGCGATCATGTAGTCGTACTCCGGGGCGATCTCCAGCAGGGCCTTGGCGCAGGCGCAGGTGAGCTCCACGTCTCCAAAGATCACGAAGGCGCCGATCATCACCTCGTCATTCAGGGGACACAGCGGGAGCTCGCGGGTCACGCCCGCCACAGTGATGGGATACGTCATTCCAAATCATCTCCTTAGAATCGATCGAAATCAGCGGGGAACACAAGGGGAAAAACCTCTGCGGGAGATATTATAGCACAGGCGGGGATTTTTGTCACTTTTTTCTCAAAATGGGCGCGGTCCCTTTCTCTCCCTGAAAGCAAATCCCAATCCTGCGAAAAAAATTTCAAAAAGTGTAGAAATTTTGCGGGGACCGTGGTATATTGACTGTATTGAGCGGCACCGCATCCTGTCTGACCGTGGACTCCGGCGCCGTTTCAAAATTTTTTGGGAGGGAATGAAATGGAAAAGATCTTCAAGCTCAAAGAGAACGGGACCACCGTGCGCACCGAGATCATGGCCGGGCTCACCACGTTCATGACCATGGCCTACATCATCGCCCTGAATCCGAACCTGCTGACCAATTTCGGCGCGGAGGGCATGGAGCTGTGGAACGGCGTGTTCATGGCCACCTGCATCGCCTCCTTCATCGGGATGCTGGTCATGGCGTTCCTGGCCAACAAGCCCTTCGCCCTGGCCCCCGGCATGGGCCTGAACAGCTTCTTCGCCGTGGTCGTCACCAACATCGTGGCCATCACCGGGATGAGCTACACCCGGTCCTTCCAGGCCGGCCTGGTCATCATCTTTATCGAGGGCATCGTCTTTATCGTGCTCTCCATCTTCAACGTCCGGGAGCAGATCGTGGAGGCCATCCCCCTGGGGGTCCGGCTGGGCATCTCCCCGGGCATCGGCCTGATGCTGATGAACATCGGCTTCGGCTCCAACGTGGGCCTGTACTCGGAAAATGGCGGCCCGTTCTACGCCATGGGCACCTTCTTCGCCTCCCTGACCGCCGGCGTGGCCAAGGACACCATGGGCTCCGCCTATCCCACCATGGTCCTGACCGTGATCACCATGTTCGTGGGTCTGTTCGCCATCATCGTTTTCGCCCAGAAGGGCTTCCGGAGCGCCGTTCTGCTGGGGATGCTCCTGTCCTCCGTGGTCTACTGGGCCGGGGAGTGGCTCTTCCTGGGGACCAACCCCTTCGCCAGCCTCCAGGGCGCCTCCTTCGCGCCCCCCTTCGCCGACATGGCCTCCACCACCCTCTTCAAGCTCGACTTCGCCGGGTTTGCGGAGATCGGCTGGTTCACCGTCATCACCCTGATCATCACCTTCTGCATGATCGATATGTTCGACACCATCGGTACCCTGGTGGGCACCGCCAGCCGGGCCGGGATGCTGGACAAGGACGGCAAGATGCCCCAGATGAAGGAGGCCCTCCTGGCCGACGCCGTGGGCACCGTGGCCGGCTCCCTCACCGGCACCTCCACCGTCACCACCTTCGTGGAGTCCGCCTCCGGCGTGGAGGCCGGCGGCCGCACCGGCCTGACCGCCCTGACCACCGGGCTGCTGTTCCTGGCCTGCATCTTCATCGCCCCCATCGCCGCCCTGATCCCCGCCGCCGCCACCTCCAGCGCCCTAATCTATGTGGGCATCCTGATGATCGGCGGCCTGAAGAACATCGACTTCAACGATATCTCCCAGATCGTCCCCGTGGCCATCATGCTCATCGCCATGCCCATCTCCGGCTCCATCGGGCACGGCATCGGCCTGGCCCTCATCGCCTACACCGTCATCAAGGTCTTTACCGGCAAGGCGAAGGACGTCTCCCTGATCACCTTCATCATCTCCGCCCTCTTCCTGGTGAAGTTCTTCGTCGTGGCGTAACGCGTTTTAAAGGGTCCCGGGCCCTAAGTCGCAGATCATTCCAATTACAGCGCTCCCCCCTGATGCAGAAAACAAATCTGCATCAGGGGGGAGTTTTTTTGCTTGTTTTGTTCCAGCTCCCCCTTGGCAGGACAAAGCGTTCAGCCATTCCGGCCCCGCACGGAATAGCACCACTGCCCGCCGGCCTGCACCCGGAGGACACGGACGCCAAACACCTGGTCCAGTGCGCCGGAGGTGTATACCTCCTCCGGCGTCCCCTGCATCTCCACGGCCCCGTCCCGCATCAGCACCACGTCGTCCGCCGTCTCCAGGGCGTGGGAGAGGTCGTGGACCACCATCAGGACGTGCTTGCCGGCACCGGCAAGCATCCTGGCCTGCCGCAGGAACTGGAGCTGATACGACACGTCCAGATAGGTGGTGGGCTCATCCAGCAGGACCACATCCGTGTCCTGGGCCAGAGCCATGGCCAGGTAGGCCTTTTGCTGCTGGCCGCCGGAGAGCTGGCCCAGGGGCGTCTCCGCCAGGTCCAGGATGTCCATGCGCTCCATCGCCTCCCGGGCGGCCCGGTAGTCCCGCTCCCGGTATCGGCGGGGGTAACTCAGGTAGGGGAACCGCCCGTGGAGCACCAGCCGCTCCACCGTGATATCCGGGATCTGCCGGCTCTGGGCCAGATAGGACACCTTCTGCGCCGTCTGCCTCTGCGGGAGCGCCAGCAGGTCCTGCCCGTCCAGGAGGACCTGCCCGGAGGCGGCGGGCACGATGCCGCAGAGGGTTTTCAGCAGCGTGGATTTCCCGCAGCCGTTGGGCCCCAGCACGGCGGTGATCCGGCCGGCCCGGGCCCGCAGCGATACGCTGTGGAGGACCTCCTTCCCGGCGTATCCGCCGCGGATGTCTCTCACTTCAAGCACGGCTGTGGCCCCCTTTCCCGCGGATCAGGATAAACAGGAAGAACGGCGCCCCCAGGAAGGCCATGAGGATGCCCACAGGCAGCTGGTAGGGGGCGAAGATCACCCGGGAGAGGGTGTCGCACAGGGTCACAAAGCCCGCGCCGAACAGGGCGCTGAGGGGGATCAGGTGGCGCGCCTCCCCGCCGGCAAGGCGGCGGACGGCGTGGGGCACCAGCAGGCCCACGAAGGACAGCAGCCCCGCCACGCTGACCGCCGCCCCGGCCAGGGCCGCCGCCAGGAGCAGGAACAGCGCCCGCGCCGCGCCGGTATTCAGGCCCAGCCCTCTGGCCCCCTCTTCCCCCAGGGCCAGCACATCCAGCTCGTTGGCCAGGGTCAGCAGGACCAGGAGGGCGGCCAGGATCACCGCCGCCGCCGGGACCAGCTTGGGGTAGGTCACAGCGGAAAAATCCCCGATCTTAAAGTCGTTGCGCAGCATACTGACCGTGGGCGCGAAGATGGTCACCGCGTCGGAGAAGGCCCCCAGCAGGCTGTTCATGGCCACCCCCATCAGGATGACGGTGCCCCGGGAGGCCCCCCACTTTTTCGCGCCCAGGCTGACGGCCATCACTGCCGCGAAGGCCCCCAGGAACGCGGCCAGGGACAGCCGCCAGCCACCCATGACCCCCGCGGCGGAGCAGAGGGTGACCGCCAGCCCGGCGCCGGCGTTCACCCCGATCACGCTGGGGGAGGCCAGCCGGTTGGCCAGCACCCCCTGGATCACCGCGCCGGACACCGAGAGCGCCGCGCCGCACAGCAGGCCCGCCAGCACCCGGGGCAGCCGGGCGTACCACAGGATGATCCCCTCCGGGCTGCTCCCGCCCACGTCCCCCAGGGCGCGGACCAGGTCGGCGGCGCTGAATCCCGCCGCGCCCAGCAGCACACCCAGCACCGCGGAGATCAGCAGTATCCCAGCCGCGGCGGCATACAGATACGCGGTCCGCTTATTTTTCCGTAAGTGTCTCATACAGCTTTTCATAGGCCTCGCCCCAGCGGGCATTCGGTTTCAGGTTGAACAGGGTCTTGTCCATGACGTGCAGCCTGCCCGCCCGGACCGCCTCCAGGGAGCTCCACGCGGGGTCCTCCCGGATCATCGTCTCCAGCGCCTCCGCGGCCGCCCCGGCGTCGTCCCCCATCGTCACGACAAAAATGTGGTAAGGCTGGGCCCGGATCACCGCCTCCACGTTCAGGTCCTCCAGCAGAGTGCCGTCGCTGTCCGCGATGTTGACGCAGCCCAGGTCCGAGAGCATCTCCCCCAGGATGGTGCCGCTGCTGCCCTTGGCTTTGATGGAGCTGGCGGAGGCCCGGATCAGCAGGACGGTCCGCTCCTCCTCCGGGATGTCCGCACGGGCGTACCGGTCCTTGACGGCCTCGATCTGCGCCTGGACCTCCAGGCCGTTCCGCTCATACAGGTCCTTCCGCCCGGTGAGGTCCGTGCAGACGTCCAGCATATCCAGGTACTCGGAGAAGTTGTCCACATCGAAATAGGCGACAGGGATGCCCGCCGCCTCCAGGATCTCCAGCATCTCCACGTTGCTGGCTGTGGAGGCGCTGGCAATCACAAAGCCGGGGTCAGCGGACAGGAGCAGCTCCAGGCTGGGCGAGTGGGCCCCGCCGACGTTCACCGCGTCCGGCAGCTCCAGGCCGAAGTCCTCCCAGGCGTCCTCGGCGGCGGCGCAGAGGGTGCCGCCGGCCAGGGTCCACACGTCGGCAAAGCTGCCCAGCAGGGCCGCCGTCCGCTCCGGGGCCTTTTCCACGGAAACCGTCCGGCCCAGGGCGTCGGTGAAGGTGACGGTATCCTCGCCGGCCGTGTCCGAGCTGCCGCCGGTCTCCCGCGGACAGCCGGCACACCCGGCCAGCAGCGCAAGGCAGCAGAGGGCCGCGATCAGGGAACGTCTCATAGGTCACAAGCTCCTTTCCAGCAAAAAAGCAGGCCGCACGGGGGCGAAAAGGGCGCAGGATCCCCACAGGTGTGATTTTCCTGTGGGGATCTCGTTTTAAGGCCCTTTCACCGCTTCCGCGCGGTCCGGCAGGATCCTACCAGGGGATATGTTATGCGGTCATCCCGCTCTCGCGCTCGCCCCGCGTCCCGTTACCGGGCGAAACCTGCAGAAAACGCGGCACTTGGAAAGCGGGCATAAAGTTCTTTTTGGTTCCTTTTTCTTTCAAGAAAAAGGAACTCAGCAGGTGGCGCCGCCCTTGACGGTCTTGTTCAGGACGGCGGCCTTGTCGATCTGGCCGCTGATGAGCTTCTCGTTGACGTAGTCGAAGCCCAGCCGGTCGATGGTGTCGGCGAAGCGCTCGCCGGTGAGGCCCTCGTCCCGGAACAGGAGGATGGCCTTCTCCACCACGTCTATGATCTCCTCCTCGGAGGTGAAGATCCGGGTCAGGGGGTGGCCGTAGGCCACCTTCTTGCCCCAGCGGCCGCCCACGAATACCCGGTAGCCGTACTGGTACTCCTCAAAGGCGCCGAAGGGGCACTTGCCGGCGCAGCGGCCGCAGTTGTTGCAGGCGCCGGGGTCCACGTGGATCTTGCCGTCCACCACCCGGGCGATCCTGATGGGGCAGCTCTCCTCCACCTGGCACTTTTTACAGCCCCGGCACCTGGCGTAGTCGATCATGGGGATCTTCTGGCCCATGATGCCCAGGTCGTTGAGGCTGGGCTTCACGCAGTTGTTGGGGCAGCCGCCCACGCAGATCTTGAACTTGTGGGGCAGGGTGACGCCGTGGTAGCCCACGTAGAACTTCTCATGGAGTTTTTCGCTGAGATCGAAGGTGTCGATCAGACCGTACTGGCAGGTGGTGCCCTTGCAGGAGACCACGGGCCGGACCAGACTGCCGGTGCCGCCGGTGGACAGGCCCCGCTGGGCCAGGAAGTCGATGAGAGGCTGGATATTGGCGTAGGGGACCCCCTGGATCTCCAGGGTCAGCCGGGTGGTCAGGGTCACCGCGCCGGAGCCGAACTTTTCAGCGGCCTCGGCGATGTCCCGCTGCTCCTCGGCGGTGATCTTGCCGTTGCGGGTGATGACCCGGACGTTGAACACATCGGGGTAGCGCTTGTCCTGGAGACAGCCCAGGCCCTTGACCCGCTTGATCTCCGCGGCGGGCAGAGCTCCCTCGAAGCTGACCCTCACCTGGTTGACGAACAGTCCGCCCTCCAGGGCCCGGGTGTTGGTGTAGCCGTAAGCCTTCAGCCGGTTCTGGAGGAAGTAGCCCCGCTTGCCCTTGGCGCAGACCAGCAGCAGCTTGTCCTCCAGCCCCAGGCCGTCGATGGGCCCGTTCACTTGGGCAAGGTCCACCCACTTGGCGCCGGGGATGGCGGGAGCGGGGCTGACGTCGATGACCTGGTAGCCCTTGGCCGCTCCGGCGGCGTACTGGGCGGGGGTCAGGGTCTCGTAGGCGCCGCTGAGCTTGTTCTCCAGGATGTAGCAGGCCTGGACGAAGGGGTGGATGGCGGTGGAGAAGGGGGGCGCATAGGCGTAATCCAGGGTGTCGAAGTCCTCGACCTTCGCGCCCATAGAGATGCCGGTGACGGCGATATCCACCATCTTGTCCACCGCGCCCGCGCCCAGCACCTGGATACCCAGCAGCTTGTGGCTGGGCCGGTCGGCCACCAGCTTTGTGAGGAAGGTGTCCGCGCCGGGGTAGTAGTGGGCCTTGTCGTCGGTGACGCAGGTGACGGTGATCACGTCATAGCCCGCGTTTTTGGCCTGGACCTCGGTGAGCCCAGTGCGGCCGGCGTTCAGGTCGGCGGCCAGCTTCACCACACCAGTGCCCAGGCAGCCGCCGTAGGGGGTGTCATCGCCGGTGAGGTTTTTCGCCAGCAGGCGGCCGGTGAGGTTGGCGGTGGAGCCCATGGCGGACCACTGGCCCTCGCCGGTCAGCCGGTTGTAGACCCGGGCGCAGTCGCCCACGGCGTAGACGTCGTCCAGGTTGGTCCTCTGGTACTGGTCCACCACGATGGTGCCCCGGTCCATCTCGATGCCGGAGCCGGCCAGCCAGCCGGTGGCGGGGCGGACGCCGATGGCCAGGACCACCGCGTCGGCCTCGAAGCGGCCCACGGTGGTGACAACGCCGCTGGCCTTCCCGTCGCCTAGAATTTCGGTCAGGCCCGCCCCAGTGACCACCCGGATCCCCTTGGACTGGAGCTGCCGGCGGATGTAGTCGGCCATCTCCGGGTCGAACAGATTGGGCATGACCTGGGGAGCCATATCCACCACCGTGACCTTCAGCCCCTTGGCCAGCAGGTTCTCCGCGATCTCCAGGCCGATGAAGCTGCCGCCCACCACCACGGCGCTGCGGCACTGGTTATCGTCTAGGTAGGCCCGGAGCCCGATGGCGTCGTCCGGGGTGCGCACGGTGAACACGCCGGACAGGTCCGCGCCCGGTACACCGGGGACAAATGGGACCGCGCCGGAGGCGATGACCAGCTTGTCATAGGGGACCGCCTCGCCGCCGGCAAAGGTGACGGTTTTGGCGGCGGCGTCCAGGGAGACGGCCTCCATCCCCGTCCGGACCTCCACGCCGGTGAGGCCGGTGTACTTCTCGGGGGTGTTGACGATCAGCTCCTCGCGGCTGGCGATGCTGCCGCCCACATAGTAGGGCAGGCCGCAACCCGCGTAGGAGATGTCCTGGCTCTTGGTGTACACCGTGACCTTGGCCGTCCGGTCCTGACGCATCAGCTTGGCGGCGGTCTTGGTGCCGGCGGCGACGCCGCCGATCACGACAACATTCATATCATGGCTCCTTTCTGTCTGTTTCTATCTGTGATACCGCTCTGGTTTTTTGATCTGACTTGATTATATCGCCGCCGTATGATAAAATCAACTTAAATATTTTTATTAGATAATAAGCATACCTTATCAAGGAGGCCCATTATGCTTGACCATCGGATCGACACATTCCTGACCCTGTGCGACTGCATGAACTACCGGAGGACCGCGGAGCTGTGCCACCTGTCCCAGCCCGCGGTGACCCAGCAGATCCAGTATCTGGAGCGGCTCTACGGGTGCAGGCTGTTCACCTATGAAAACCACAAGCTGGTGAAAACGGAGGACGGCGTCCTCCTGGAGCGGTACGCCCGGGCGGCGAGGGCCCACGACAACACGCTGCGGGAAAAGCTGGCCGACAAAAAGGTCCGCGTCCTGCGGGTGGGGGCGACCAAGACCATCGGCGACTACTTCCTGGAGGACTATATCTGCCGGTTCCTGAAAAGCGAGGAGAACGCGCTGACCCTCATTGTGGACAACACGGAGCACCTGCTGCGCTCCCTGGTGGAAAATGAGCTGGATTTCGCCGTGATCGAGGGCTTCTTTGACAAGGACAGCTTTGACAGCATCCTGCTGCGCCGGGAGCCCTTCGTGGGCATCTGCCGGAGGGACCACCCCTTCGCGGGCCGGGAGGTCACCATGGACGAGCTGCTGCAGGAGACCATCATCCACCGGGAGGCCGGCTCCGGCACCCGCGCCATCCTGGAGCAGGAGCTCAGCGGCTACAACGAGTCCCTGAAGCGGTTCCAGCGCCACATCTGCATCTCCAGCTTCAAGCTGATTTTGGACCTTGTGCGCAAGGGCTTCGGCATCTCCTTCGTCTACGATATCCTGGCGGACTCCGACCCGGAGCTGGCAAAATTCACGATCCGCGGGGAGTCGGTGGTCCGGGAGTTCAACATCGTCTACCTGAAATACGCGGATATGCGCGACAAGGTGGCCTCTCTCTTTGGCCGAGCGCCTCTGTCCCGTCCGGGCAGCCCTCGCTAAATTCCGCTCCTGCCCCGGAGCGGCGGACGCCTCAGTCCGTACAATTGGACTTTTGCTGTGATAAAATGAAAAAAATACAAAGAATGGGAGATGAAAAACCATGTATATCGCGCACCTCACCCAGGACGGAAGAGTCCAGCCCCTGGCCGGCCACGGACGCGGCGCCGCCCAGCTGGCCGAGGCCTTTGCCCGGCCCTTCGGCGCCGGGGAGCTGGCCCGTCAGCTGGGACTGGCCCACGACATTGGGAAATACTCCGCCCGGTTCCAGCGGCGCATCCGGGGAGAAAACATCTCCGTGGACCACTCCACCGCCGGGGCCCAGGAGATCGCCAGGTATTTCGGCTGGCCCGCCGCCTACTGCGTGGCGGGCCACCACGGCGGCCTGCCCGACGGCGGAGGCCGCGGGGACGCCCCCTCCGACCCCACTCTCAGCGGGCGGCTCAAACGGCCGGTGGAGCCCTGCGGGGACTTCTCCAGCGAGATCCAGCTGGAGCGCGTCCCGTTCCGGCCGCCTAAAGTTTTGGGCCGGGGCGGCTTCACCATGGCGTTCTGGATCAGGATGCTGTTCTCCTGCCTGGTGGACGCGGATTATCTGGACACCGAGGCCTTCATGCGGGGGAACCCCCCACCCCGGGGCAGCGACCTCACCATGGAGCAGCTGCTCGCCCGGCTGGAAAACTACGTCTCCCCCTGGTGGGACGCCCGATCGGACCTGAACCGCACCCGCTGCGGCATCCTCCGGGCCTGCCTGGAGGCGGGACAAGCCCAGGCCCCCGGCCTGTTCACCCTGACGGTGCCCACCGGCGGCGGCAAGACCGTATCCTCCCTGGCCTTCGCCCTGCGCCACGCGAAGGCGTTTGGGAAGAAGCGGATCATTTACGTCATCCCCTACACCAGCATCATCGAGCAGACGGCGGACACCTTCCGCAAGGTCCTGGGGGAGGAGGCCGTGCTGGAGCACCACTCCAACGTGAACTTCGGCGACGACGAGAGCGGCCCGCCCGACCCGGAGAAGGAGCGCAAAAAGCTGGCCGCTGAGAACTGGGACCTGCCGGTGGTGGTGACCACGGCGGTGCAGTTCTTCGAGTCGCTGTTCGCCAACCGGCCCTCCCGGTGCCGGAAGCTCCACAACCTGGCGGACAGCGTCATCATCTTCGACGAGGCCCAGACCCTCCCCCTGCCCTATCTGCTGCCCTGCGTCCGGGCCATCGCCGAGCTCACGGTGAACTACGGCGCGTCCTGCGTCCTGTGTACCGCCACCCAGCCCGCCTTGGGGCCGCTGTTCCAATCCATCTCGCCGGAGCTGACGCCCAGGGAGATCGCACCTGAAATTCCCACCCAGGTTTTCCAGCGGGTGCGCTACGAGCACCTGGGCCAGCTGTCTGACGAGGATCTGGCCCAGTGTCTCAACGCCCACGAGCAGGTCCTGTGCATCGTGTCCACCCGCAAGCAGGCCCAGGCGGTCTACGGCCTGCTGGATAGGGAGGGCAGCTTCCACCTGTCCACTCTCATGACGCCGGAGCACCGGCGGGAGGTGCTGGCAGAGATTCGCCGCCGACTGAACCCCGAACACCCGCTCCCCTGCCGGGTGATGTCCACCAGCCTCATCGAGGCCGGGGTGGACGTGGACTTCCCCGCTGTCTACCGGGCCGAGGCGGGGCTGGACTCCATCATCCAGGCCGCCGGCCGGTGCAACCGAGAGGGGAAACGCCCGGCGGATGACAGCCGCGTGTATATCTTCCAGCCCGACAGCGCCTACACCTCCACCCTGCCCGATTCTTTGAAGCGGCCTATAGAGGTCATGCGCGCCGTCGCCCGGGATTGCCCCGCTCTGGACGCCCCGGAGACCGTCGAGCGCTATTTCACCGCCCTGCGCCGATTCACTGGGGAGGGAACCGACAGCAAACACATCGTCTCCCTGTTCGAGAACGGGGTGCAGGACGCCAGCCGGCCCTCCTTCCCCTTCGCCGAGGTGGCCAGGGAGTTCCACCTCATCGACCAGAACACCCGGGCGGTGCTCATCCCCCGCACAGAGGAGGCCAAAGCGCTGGCCGCCCGCCTGCAGAGCGGCCAGCGCAGCCGGTCCCTGCTGCGGAAGGCCGGGCAGTTCTCCGTGAACGTGTACGAAAACCACTTCAATGCCCTCAACGCCCGGGGCGCGCTGGATATCCTGGAGGATGGGCTGGCTGTTTTGACCGATACAGCGCTCTATGATGAAAATACGGGACTTACCTTGCTGACGGATGGCGGCGTGGGGATTTTTGTGTAAGACAGCCGCAGGGCAGATGCCCTAGCATCTGCCCTGCGACCAGCACATGTAATCAACCACATTATAATTTCAACCCACTCATAAACACATTGTTTATGAGACGTACATCAAGTATACCTTACTGATACCCCAATATGCAATCAAAATTTCTAGCTTGACATCTTCTAAATTTTGTGTATACTGTTAATTGTACTTATCAACCACTTTATAGAAAATAGAGGTGAGCAAATTTTGAGCCAAGGAATCCAGGTGGAGGTATGGGGGGACTACGCACTCTTTACCCGTCCGGAGCTGAAGGTGGAGCGCGTCAGCTACGACGTGATGACACCCAGCGCCGCCCGGGGGCTGATCGAGGCGATCTACTGGCACCCCGGCCTACGGTGGCACATCGACCGCATCCACGTGATGAACCCCATCACCTTTACCAACATCCGGCGCAACGAGGTCAAGGACAAAATTTTGGCCTCCAACGTGCGCTCGGTGATGACCGGCGGGGACAAGCCCCTGGCCATCTACACCGGCGATAGCATCCAGCAACGGGCCTCCATGGTGCTGACCGACGTGCACTATGTGATCGACGCCCATTTTACCCTCACGGAAAAGGCCGCGCCGTCGGACAACGAGGGCAAGTTCATCGACATCGCCCGGCGGCGGCTGGCCAAGGGACAGTGCTACCACCAGCCCTGCTTTGGCTGCCGGGAGTTCCCCGCCAACTTCCGGGCCTGGCCCGGCGGGCCGGTGCCGACCATCCCGGAGACCCGCTCCCTGGGGCTGATGCTCTACGACATGGACTACTCCGATCCCGAGAACATCCAGCCCATGTTCTTTATGGCAGAACTGAAAAACGGCGTGCTGGAGGTCGCCGGAAAGGAGGTGCTGCGATGATCCTGCGGGCGCTTTGCGACTACTACGACGCCCTGGCCCGGCGGGGGGATATCACGCCCCCCGGCTGGAGCATGGCCAAGGTGTCCTTCGCCCTGGACCTCGACGAGCAGGGGAACCTCCGCGGGGTCATCCCCCTGAAAATCACGCCGGAGGGGGGCAAGAAGGAGGTCCCTCAGTTCTTACCGGTGCCGGAGCAGGTCAAGAAAACCTCCGGCGTTTCCTCCAATTTCCTGTGCGAAAACAGCTCCTATTTCCTGGGGATCGACAACAAGGGCAAACCCGAGCGCTCCCGCCAGTGTTTTGAAGCGGCCAAAGAGCTGCACCACAAAATTCTGGATTCAGTGGACTCCCCTGCCGCCCGGGCGGTGTGTGCATTCTTCGACACCTGGCAGCCGGAGCAGGCGGCGGAGCACCCGGTCCTCCTCCCCTACCTGGAGGAAATTTTGAAGGGCGCCAACCTGATCTTCTCGGTGAACGGCCCGTATGCCCAGGACGACCCCGCCGTTCGGGCGGCGTGGAACGGCTATCGCGCCGCCAAGTCCGCCGGGGCGGTATCCGGCCGGTGTCTGGTGACCGGCCAGCCGGCCCCCATCGCCCGGCTCCACCCCGCCATCAAAGGAATCAAAGACGCCCAGTCCAGCGGGGCCTCCCTGGTGTCCTTCAACGCCCCGGCCTTTGAATCCTACGGCCACGAACAGGCCGACGACACCGGCCAGGGGCTCAACTCTCCCGTCTCTGAGGACGCCGCCTTCCGGTATGGCGCGGTGCTCAACCGGCTGATCGCCGACCGGGCACACCTCCAGTACATCGGCGACACCGCCGTGGTCTACTGGGCGGAGGACGCGGAGCCACTGTGTCAAGACGTGTTCTCCTATGCTGCATTTGGTAACACGGAGATCGTCACCGATACAGATTTGCAAGGCGTTGTAGAGGCGTTGGCTAACGGTAAAGAAAAGGATATAAACGGGGTCAGGCTTGACCCCTACAACAACTTCTATGTGCTTGGACTGGCCCCTAACGCCGCCCGCCTCAGTGTGCGGTTCTTCCTCCGGAACAGTTTTGGTCAGTTCCTAAGAAATATTCAAAGGCATTATGAGCGTCTTGAAATTGTCCGGCCAACGTATGAAACAGCGCCAAGATCTGTCTGGCGACTCCTGTTTGAAACACAGCGGGCAACTCAGGCGTCTGAGGATCGTCCGAGCGCTGGGAAGCTCGATGCTGAGCTAAAAAAACTATCTGCTGATCTGCTCTACAGCATTTTGACGGACGGTCCATATCCTGTCGGCTGGTTATCTAAAGTTCTGGCCCGCATCCGCAGAGAGCAAGATGTCACCAGCGCAAAGGCAGCTATCCTAAAAGCTTATATCCAAAAGAACAGTAAAAATTTCAGATGCAAGGAGGTCGCTAGTGTGTCTTTAAACGTAGAATCCGATTATTTCCCCTACGTCTGGGGCCGTATTTTCTCTGTCCTCGAGGACATCCAGCTGCAATATACCAGAATTGACAATCCAGGTGCAAGGCCAAACGCAACGATTAAGAGCCGCTTTTTCAACGCTGCCTCAACAACGCCTGAACAAGTATACCCCACCTTGGAGCGGCTCAAAAATAGCCACATGGATAAATTGGAAAAGCAACGGCCAGCACAGTATCTCTCATTCTCCAAGCAGCTGGCTGAGCTGTTCTCCAAAATCACATTTCCGTTTCCAAAGCGTCTTAACAATGAGGAGCAGGTCGCATTTTTCTTAGGGTATTACCACCAAACCCAAAAGCGTTATGAAAAGAAGGAGGAAAACTGATATGTCTGACCCCATCAAGAACCGCTACGAGTTCGTCATCCTGTTCGACGTGGAGAACGGCAATCCCAACGGCGACCCCGACGCGGGCAATATGCCCCGGCTGGACCCGGAGACCGGCTACGGCCTGGTCACCGACGTGTGCCTGAAACGGAAAATCAGGAATTACGTAGAGACCGCCAAGGAGGGCGAGACGGGTTTCGGCATCTATATCAAGGACGGCGTACCCCTGAACACCAGTGACAATGCCGGTTTCCACCACGCGGGGATCGACGGCGCCGCGGCTATGAAGCCGGACGACCTCAAAAAGGCCATCAAAAAGCGGGAGGCCGAGGGGGTGGACGTGGACCACCAGGTAAAGGAGTTCATGTGCGAAAACTTCTTCGATATCCGCACCTTTGGCGCAGTGATGACCACCATGGTCAAGGGCAACCTGAACTGCGGCCAGATCCGGGGCCCGGTGCAGCTGGGCTTTGCCCGGAGCATCGACCCCATCGTGCCCCAGGAGGTCACCATCACCCGGGTGGCCATCACCACCGAGGCCGACGCGGAGAAGAAGGGCACCGAGATGGGCCGGAAGTACATCGTCCCCTACGCCCTCTACCGCTGCGAGGGCTACGTCTCCGCCAATCTGGCCAAAAAGGTCACCGGGTTTAGCGAGGACGACCTGAAACTGCTGTGGCAGGCCATCCTGAACATGTTTGAGCTCGACCGCTCCGCCGCCCGGGGCAAGATGGCCGTCCGGGAGCTCATTATCTTCAAGCATGACTGCGAGCTGGGCTACGCCCCCGCCTGGAAGCTGTTCGACACCGTCTCCGTCACCCGGAAGGCGGACGTCATCAGCCCCCGGGCCTACAGCGACTACACCGTCACCGTGGACGAGGCGGCCCTGCCCGCCGGCGTCACCTGCACCCGTATGGGGTGACCGCTCTGCCGGAGGACGAGTACCTCGCCCTGTCCGGCCTCCAGCACTTCGCCTTCTGCCGCCGCCAGTGGGCCATGATCCACATCGAGCAGCAGTGGGCGGAGAACCTGCGCACCGTGGAGGGGGACCTGCTCCACCGGCGCGCCCACGATGAAAACCAGACCGAGAGCCGCGGCGATACCCTCATCGTCCGCGGCCTTCGGGTGGTCTCCCACCGTCTCCAGGTCCAGGGGGTGTGCGACGTGGTGGAGTTTCACCGGGACCCCGCCGGGGCGGCCCTGGCCGACCGGGAGGGGAAGTGGCTCCCCTACCCCGTGGAGTACAAGCGGGGCAGGCCCAAAGCCAACGACGCCGACGAGCTCCAGCTCTGTGCCCAGGCCATGTGCCTGGAGGAGATGCTGCTCTGTTCCATCCCGGAGGGCAGTTTGTTCTACGGCGAGCCCCGGCGGCGTACCAGGGTGGCGCTAGACGCCGCCCTGCGGGAACGGGTGGAGGCCATGCTGGCGGAGATGCGCACCCTCTACGCCCGGGGCCACACCCCCAAGGCCAGGCCCGGCAAGGGCTGTGCCGCCTGCTCGCTGAAGGAACTGTGCCTGCCCCGGCTGGCGAAAAACCAGTCCCCCGCCGCCTACCTCCGCGCCCACCTGCCCGGGAAGGAGGATGAGTTGTGAGGAAATTTCTGAATACCCTGTTCGTCCTCAGCGAGGACAGCTACCTGGCTCTGGAGGGCGAGACGGTAGTGGTGCTCTCCGGAGAGGAAAAGCGGGGCCAGTTCCCCCTCCACACCCTGGAGAGCATCCTGTGCTTCTCCTACAAGGGGGCCAGCCCCGCCCTCATGGGCAAGTGCGCCCGGGAGGGCGTGAACCTGTGCTTTCTGACCCCTCGGGGGCGGTTTTTGGCCCGGGTCTGCGGTGAGAATCCGGGCAATGTCCTGCTCCGCCGGACCCAGTACCGGGCGGCGGACGACGAGGTCCAGAGCTGCCGCATCGCCCGGTGCTTCCTCTTCGGCAAGGTCTACAACAGCCGCTGGAGCATTGAACGCACCCACCGGGACCACGCCATGCGGGTGGACGGCGAGGCGCTGGGTCGGGCCTCCTCCCTGCTGGCGGACAGCCTGCCCGCCTTCCTGGAGGAGACCGATCTGGACTCCCTCCGGGGGCTGGAGGGCCAGACCGCGGCGGTCTATTTCAATGCCTTTGACGGGCTCATTTTGAACCAGAGGGAGACCTTCGCCTTCACTGGCCGCTCCCGCCGGCCGCCCCTGGACCCGGTGAACGCCCTGCTGTCCTTCGCATACACCCTGCTGGCCAATTCCTGCGCCGGGGCGCTGGAGAGCGTGGGGCTGGACGCCTATGTGGGGTTCCTCCACCGGGACCGGCCCGGCCGCGCCTCCCTGGCCCTGGATCTGATGGAGGAGCTGCGGCCCCTGTTCGCCGACCGCTTCGTGCTGACCCTCATCAACAACCGGGCGATCCGGCCGGAGCACTTCGACCGCCAGCTCGGCGGGGCGGTGTGGCTCACCGACGAGGGGCGGAAGGTTTTCCTCTCCGCGTGGCAGAAGCGGCTGGCAGAGCCCATCACCCACCCGTACCTGAAAGAAAAACTGGCCTGGGGGCTGGTGCCCTGCATCCAGGCCCTGCTGCTGGCCCGGTACCTCCGGGGCGACATGGACGGCTACCCGCCGTTTCTGTGGAAGTGAGGCGGTTCGATGCTGGTACTCATCACCTATGACGTGAATACAGAGGACGCCGCCGGGCGGAAGCGTCTGCGGCGGGTGGCAAAGCAGTGTGTCAACCACGGCCAGCGGGTGCAGAACTCAGTATTTGAGTGCCTGGTGGACCAGGCGCAGTACAAGCTGCTCCAGGCCAAGCTGCTGGGGATCATCGACCCGGAGAAGGACAGCCTGCGGTTCTATCAGCTGGGAAACAAATATCAGGGCAAGATCGAGCACTTCGGCGCAAAGGAAACCTACGAGCCGGAGGGCGTGCTGATGGTTTGAGCGTGCGAAGGGCAAGCGGGCAGGAAACTGCCGCGAGGTTCGCACCTTGTTCTCTATGTTTGAATTGGAATTTTTTAGCATTCCAGAGGGAGTTGGACAACGGGTCTTTGCTTTTTTCCCTCTGTCTCCGCTCTCTCTTATGCAGACTGCACTGATTTTATCTTGAAAATCTGTGCAGGTTTGCGGTCGCGCCCCTCGCGGGGCGCGTGGGTTGAAATATCGTCCCAGGCCCCGCCGTTTAGCCAGGTTGCGTCGCGCCCCTCGCGGGGCGCGTGGGTTGAAATAAATCAAGCTCTGTCGGGATGTTCCTTGGGCTGTGTCGCGCCCCTCGCGGGGCGCGTGGGTTGAAATTTCAAACATTTGCTGTAAGATGAATTTGGCGGAAGTCGCGCCCCTCGCGGGGCGCGTGGGTTGAAATATGTTTTGCCCGAAGATATCTTGTCCAGGCGGCAGTCGCGCCCCTCGCGGGGCGCGTGGGTTGAAATCTCTTTCCTTTGCTCGCAACAGACTTGTAAAATTGTCGCGCCCCTCGCGGGGCGCGTGGGTTGAAATTGGGCATCCACTCTCCCTCTAAAGTCTTTGCCGGTCGCGCCCCTCGCGGGGCGCGTGGGTTGAAATTTGTGTCTCCTGCGCCGCATGACGGCACCGCCGTGTCGCGCCCCTCGCGGGGCGCGTGGGTTGAAATTTATAACTGACAGAGTACCCGGTTGGCGTGGTGTGTCGCGCCCCTCGCGGGGCGCGTGGGTTGAAATCACTCATCTTCTTTGGGGTAGTTCCTGGCCTCAGTCGCGCCCCTCGCGGGGCGCGTGGGTTGAAATAATGTTGTGGGTGTCCACAGGGACGCGGAAGGTGGTCGCGCCCCTCGCGGGGCGCGTGGGTTGAAATTCTTTGGCCCCGTGCGTCTCCTTCGCGGCCTGTTGTCGCGCCCCTCGCGGGGCGCGTGGGTTGAAATCAGTGTAACGCCGGAATAGATGCCGCCCGGATGCCGTCGCGCCCCTCGCGGGGCGCGTGGGTTGAAATAAGGGCGCTCGTGAGCGGGATAATTCATCAGATAGTCGCGCCCCTCGCGGGGCGCGTGGGTTGAAATAATTGCGTCAAATACTGGACGCAGTGCGGATAGGTCGCGCCCCTCGCGGGGCGCGTGGGTTGAAATAGGACCCACTTATCTCCCTCTTTGTGGGCCAGGGTGTCGCGCCCCTCGCGGGGCGCGTGGGTTGAAATTAAGCCTCCTCCACGCAAATGCAGTCGCCGGGGCGTCGCGCCCCTCGCGGGGCGCGTGGGTTGAAATTTCGTCCAGCAGCGGAACAAATTCCAGCGCCGAGGTCGCGCCCCTCGCGGGGCGCGTGGGTTGAAATTTATTGCGTATCCTTTGGTGTTTCTCCCAGGTCGGGTCGCGCCCCTCGCGGGGCGCGTGGGTTGAAATCTTCCATCTCAAACCTCCCTCGGCGGCTCATCCGTCGCGCCCCTCGCGGGGCGCGTGGGTTGAAATGATAAGCAAGAAGAACGGTTCAGAGCGCACACGGGTCGCGCCCCTCGCGGGGCGCGTGGGTTGAAATATCTTACAGCAAATGTTTGAAGAAAAGGATTTTGTCGCGCCCCTCGCGGGGCGCGTGGGTTGAAATTGCGATAGATAGGGCGATTCCTGGCTCATGGCATGTCGCGCCCCTCGCGGGGCGCGTGGGTTGAAATTTGTTCCCTGTCCGCTCCTGTGGTAAAATCAGGGCGTCGCGCCCCTCGCGGGGCGCGTGGGTTGAAATTGAAATGTTGATGATGCGCTCAGTGATGTAGTCCGTCGCGCCCCTCGCGGGGCGCGTGGGTTGAAATAACTTTCTCACCCCCTCGCGCTGTGTCTTTGCCCGTCGCGCCCCTCGCGGGGCGCGTGGGTTGAAATAATGTTGTGGGTGTCCACAGGGACGCGGAAGGTGTCGCGCCCCTCGCGGGGCGCGTGGGTTGAAATAAAATAAAGGTATTTCGGTGGGAGCACCCGCCCTGTCGCGCCCCTCGCGGGGCGCGTGGGTTGAAATCTGTGGTGGGTGTTCCGCGAGGCAGAGGCATCCAGTCGCGCCCCTCGCGGGGCGCGTGGGTTGAAATTGCGGTGGGAGCAACAGTTGTAATGCTGCTTCCGGTCGCGCCCCTTGCGGGGCGCGTGGGTTGAAATAATACGTGCAATGTGATATGGATGTTTTTATCGGTCGCGCCCCTCGCGGGGCGCGTGGGTTGAAATAAATACCTGACACAGGCAACCTGAGAAACAGCATTGTCGCGCCCCTCGCGGGGCGCGTGGGTTGAAATATCCATAAGGCCATCGTCACCGGGGAGCACAACGGTCGCGCCCCTCGCGGGGCGCGTGGGTTGAAATCTGCAAACGGGTCAGTATTACCGCATTATCGGCTGTCGCGCCCCTCGCGGGGCGCGTGGGTTGAAATTCCAGAAGCTGGATGACCAGGCTATGGAAGCGAGTCGCGCCCCTCGCGGGGCGCGTGGGTTGAAATAGCTTTGCGGAAAATACGCTCTGCCAGCCGCCGGGTCGCGCCCCTCGCGGGGCGCGTGGGTTGAAATTTCAGCCGCCGGAGGGTGAAGGTGCGGGCGTCCACGTCGCGCCCCTCGCGGGGCGCGTGGGTTGAAATTGCTACTACATCATGTCCGGCGGCGGGGCCCGCGTCGCGCCCCTCGCGGGGCGCGTGGGTTGAAATCAGACCGAGGGCCTGAAAGTGGAGCTGTACTACGTCGCGCCCCTCGCGGGGCGCGTGGGTTGAAATAACCAGGACGGGAAGAACCCCAGCGAAAGAGACCGTCGCGCCCCTCGCGGGGCGCGTGGGTTGAAATCTCATAACCGAATCATACGCGCGTGGGTTCACCGCGTCGCGCCCCTCGCGGGGCGCGTGGGTTGAAATCATGTACTACGACAGCTGGGACAGCGGGGCAGAGGTCGCGCCCCTCGCGGGGCGCGTGGGTTGAAATAAGCGTTACGGTATATTTTGGCGTCTTCGCGGCGTCGCGCCCCTCGCGGGGCGCGTGGGTTGAAATTGTCTGCTGGTGTAAGCCATTTTCTTGTCCTCCTGTCGCGCCCCTCGCGGGGCGCGTGGGTTGAAATACCGTGATACCAACCTCGCCCTCCTCAAAGGCGCTGTCGCGCCCCTCGCGGGGCGCGTGGGTTGAAATTGAAAGGCCCCGGAGGCGCCGGCGGGGTGCAGATCGTCGCGCCCCTCGCGGGGCGCGTGGGTTGAAATCCGAAGGCGGAGGCATCGCCGGCGGCCACGGCGGTCGCGCCCCTCGCGGGGCGCGTGGGTTGAAATAAGAAGATCAAGATCGTGGAGATCATGGACCTGGTCGCGCCCCTCGCGGGGCGCGTGGGTTGAAATAGGCTCGCAAGAAGTGTCTGTAATCATCACGTTGTCGCGCCCCTCGCGGGGCGCGTGGGTTGAAATCGGTTGCGGAAGGTCTTGGTCCGCTCCCTGGCCAGTCGCGCCCCTCGCGGGGCGCGTGGGTTGAAATGCAAAGTCCGTGTTTTTTCCGCCGGAAAACGCCTTGTCGCGCCCCTCGCGGGGCGCGTGGGTTGAAATACCGTTGTAAGTCAGGGTGTTGCTCTGGACCGGGGTCGCGCCCCTCGCGGGGCGCGTGGGTTGAAATATCCTCCGCCTCCGGGGGCTGGTAGGTGTATTCCCGTCGCGCCCCTCGCGGGGCGCGTGGGTTGAAATGCTCATATCGCGGGCGGTGGCCTCGTAGCTTATGCGTCGCGCCCCTCGCGGGGCGCGTGGGTTGAAATCCGGCGACCTGGGCGTTGGCGGTCTGGGGTGCGTGTCGCGCCCCTCGCGGGGCGCGTGGGTTGAAATCTCCACGATGGTGAAGCTGCCCTTGCCGGTGACGTCGCGCCCCTCGCGGGGCGCGTGGGTTGAAATAAGTTTCCGCTCCCGCCTGCACTCCGGGCAGTACGTCGCGCCCCTCGCGGGGCGCGTGGGTTGAAATCGACAAGTCGATTGTCTATCATAAGGCCAAACGGTCGCGCCCCTCGCGGGGCGCGTGGGTTGAAATGTGGGAGGATGCAGAGCGTATTTTCGGTACATGGTCGCGCCCCTCGCGGGGCGCGTGGGTTGAAATCAATGTGGCCTTTTGACTTTTCAGATTGGAGGCGGGTCGCGCCCCTCGCGGGGCGCGTGGGTTGAAATTGGTTGTCAATCAGGTCGCGGGTGCCGGTCTGAAGTCGCGCCCCTCGCGGGGCGCGTGGGTTGAAATGATTGCTGTCTGCTCCTTATCCATCGTTCACCCGTCGCGCCCCTCGCGGGGCGCGTGGGTTGAAATAGCAGGCCCGCAACATCGGTCTCAGGCGGGTCGCCGTCGCGCCCCTCGCGGGGCGCGTGGGTTGAAATCAGTACAGCGAAAAAATCACTGACTACATCATGGAGGTCGCGCCCCTCGCGGGGCGCGTGGGTTGAAATTTGCCCTTGAAACACTTTGCGAAGTTATCTCCCCGTCGCGCCCCTCGCGGGGCGCGTGGGTTGAAATTGAAAGTCCTGGAGAACATCTTTGAGCACAACGGTCGCGCCCCTCGCGGGGCGCGTGGGTTGAAATTAAAACGTGGCCACGTAATAGACAAAGTTATTGACGTCGCGCCCCTCGCGGGGCGCGTGGGTTGAAATTCAAATAGTTTTTCGCGGATAATATACAGGTTCGCGTCGCGCCCCTCGCGGGGCGCGTGGGTTGAAATCAGAACCAGCGGGGCCGGGAGGGCCTTCGGGGCCTGTCGCGCCCCTCGCGGGGCGCGTGGGTTGAAATTCCTTGATGGTCACTTTGCCGGTCGCCATGAGCTCGTCGCGCCCCTCGCGGGGCGCGTGGGTTGAAATCAGTGTACAAATCCCCATATAGCATTTGTCAGCGTCGCGCCCCTCGCGGGGCGCGTGGGTTGAAATAGGGCAGAGAATCCACCGTTGACAGCATCAGAAGTCGCGCCCCTCGCGGGGCGCGTGGGTTGAAATCTCAAGGGGAAGAAAACCAGTTATGGTGGATACGGGTCGCGCCCCTCGCGGGGCGCGTGGGTTGAAATAGCAGGCCCGCAACATCGGTCTCAGGCGGGTCGGTCGCGCCCCTCGCGGGGCGCGTGGGTTGAAATACGGGCATCTGCGGACCCATTACGGGCTGTTGCGTCGCGCCCCTCGCGGGGCGCGTGGGTTGAAATCGGCGAGAGAAGCTGCCGGAAGGCGTTGACGCTCGTCGCGCCCCTCGCGGGGCGCGTGGGTTGAAATCCCAACTGCTATGCCTTTGGATTTTGTCGCATTTGTCGCGCCCCTCGCGGGGCGCGTGGGTTGAAATGTCTGGTGGGTGTTCCGAGAGGCAGAGGCATCCAGTCGCGCCCCTCGCGGGGCGCGTGGGTTGAAATTTGAATAGGGCCGCCTCCCGCCGGTCGCAGTTCCGTCGCGCCCCTCGCGGGGCGCGTGGGTTGAAATTTCAGGGGGTCGGTGTACTCGATGTAGCCGAAGGTCGCGCCCCTCGCGGGGCGCGTGGGTTGAAATTCGGGGATAAGGACGTGGTGCTGGTGGTTTCCGGTCGCGCCCCTCGCGGGGCGCGTGGGTTGAAATTGCCCGGCCTGGCGCTCCGCGGCCCTACACGCGGTCGCGCCCCTCGCGGGGCGCGTGGGTTGAAATTTGTGCCTCCTGCGGCGCATGACGGCCCCGCCGTGTCGCGCCCCTCACGGGGCGCGTGGGTTGAAATAGCATACGCAGCACTTTCAAATCAAGTTCTGTCGGTCGCGCCCCTCACGGGGCGCGTGGGTTGAAATCAGGAGGCCATCCAGCCGGAGCTGGACACGTTGCAGTCGCGCCCCTCACGGGGCGCGTGGGTTGAAATTGCTTTTCTGCGCGTCGGTCACTTCCGCGAACAGTCGCGCCCCTTACGGGGCGCGTGGGTTGAAATAGTCCGGACAATCCGGCGAACCAGAGCGGCTGGTGTCGCGCCCCTCACGGGGCGCGTTGATTGAAAAACCTTGTTCCTTTCCACCCTTTAGCCAGGACGCCGGGTTTTATCTTGATTTCCTGGGGCGGGTGTGCTATGATGGAGGCGGTAAGTGGCAGGCCTTGCCGCCTCCATTTGCTGTTGGTTATCGGTCCCCTGCGCTGTGGCTGGCCGGGGGGCCTATTTTTTTACCTTCCGGGGCCGGTCTTGAGCTGTTCGACCTTTGCCCGGATGATTGCGGCGGCGTCCTCAACCGTCTTTGCCTTGCTCTCTATGAGCTCGGCCAGGGTATCGAGCCAAGTCGCGCCCCTCACGGGGCGCGTGGGTTGAAATCCGATGCTCGCGTTCATCGCCGCGCACTTCTGGCGTCGCGCCCCTCGCGGGGCGCGTGGGTTGAAATGGGCGTCTTCACGTCGTCTTCTCGTCGAAGTAGGCGGTCGCGCCCCTTGCGGGGCGCGTGGGTTGAAATAAAATTGTAGACGGCTCCGGCAAACCTGTTGGCTCGTCGCGCCCCTCACGGGCGCGTGGGTTGAAATGCGTCCTTGTTGGAGGCGGTGTCCTTCATCTCCTGTCGTGCCCCTCGCAGGGCAAATAGGTCCAACACAAAATGATACCCTGGGACGTGTATGAACGTCCCAGGGCATACCGGAACCTGGTCTACGCCTTCGCCAGCAAGGAATGCGAGGAGAGGGCATGAAAAAGCCCCGGCCGGAGCCGGGGCGGGGTGACTAAAAGGAGGGCATGGGGAACAGAGTCAAAACAATCAGGCAGACCAAAAAGAAAAAAGCAAAAAATCCATAGAATTCTTTGTTGCTCATACTGGTTTCCCCTTCCGCCCTAAAATGTCTATTTATTATAGCAAACACCTGTTTTCCTGTCAAGAGGTGAAGTTTATGCCAAACGAGAGTGTAAACATCTATCTGTCCGCAAAGGACGGCATTTCGGGCGTTTTTGCCGCCAGAGACGGAAACAGGCATGAAAAAGCCCCGGCCGGGCCGGGGCGGAGCGTTCTGGTCATGCGGGAAAAGTGGGAAAGGGAAACAAAATCAAAGCAAGCAGGCAGAGTGCGATATGAAAAACGCAATAGATCAAAAACTTCTTTTGGGTATCATTTAATTTCATGATTATCACCAAATCAATTGTATCATACGGCCATTTTTGTTGTCAAGGGGTAAGACTATGCCCAAAGAGGACGCGGGGCACACATATACATATAGAATCTACGCCTCGCTCTGGAACTTTCGCTTAGCATAGGGGCCGCTCCTTGACAAAACAGACAAATTATTATAAAATTTAATTGAAAAGGAGACTGAAAACTTATGAATAGACCAAATAGAGATTCTATTTTTACCCCTGCGGTTGCTATCTGGTTAGCTATAGCGTCTTTTTCAGGGTTCCTTATCCTTTTTGCTCTGTTATGTTGATGACATCCTGCCCCGGCCCCGGCTGGGGCTTTTTCATACTGATCTCTGCATATCAGCAGGCAAGCCGGTGAAAGCGGCTCCTTGCTCTCCCCCAAGGAAACATGACCTTGACCGTTTTCACCGGCAGACGCGCCCTTCTCAGGACACATAGGTCGGAACTCAAGTCCTCTCTTTTGGATGACGGGAATTGCCCCGCCTGTCTGCCTTGACACAACTTGGTCGTAATGATAAAATAAACCTGTTTAAAATACGCGCCTGTGATGGAATTGGCAGACATGCGAGATTTAGGTTCTCGTGTCGAGAGACGTGTGGGTTCGAGTCCCTTCAGGCGCACCAAACCCCTATAATCCGAACCCGTTTCCTGTGGGAGATGGGGTCGGATTATTGTTTTTCTTCGATCGGTACGAGGCAACTCATTTCCGCAACGGAGTGAAAAAACGGCCGACATCCAAACCAAGAGGACCGCGGAAGGAAAAGCAGACACCATAAATGCAAAAGACTGGGATGTCACCATTACCGATGACATCCCATTTTGCGCATTCATTCTGTTTTGACCTCCTGCTTCTCCGCTTCCTGCCGCCTTTTCCATTCGGCAAACTCCCGCTGCCCCTCCTCGCTCTCATAGAAAGCGAGAATGTCCGGCAAGATACAGCGGGCAATCGCTTCAATTATATGCTGCAGAATGTTCGTGCGGTTGATTAGCTTCTTGCGGATTGGTCTTACGCTGTTTGCCATATTCGATCCCCCCTTTTGATTGGCAATAGATTTTCAGGTTGCAAGGACGTCGTTTCCGCTATACAATGAGCATCTCTGTGCCGCTTTGGGTGTATTTGATTGAAAAAATACCCTCTACTTTACAACGGACTATTTATCGACGAATGAGGGGGTGTTGGGAAAGAATACTTTGAAAGCATTGGTATCCTCCACTTTGAAAAGCCAAAGATATCACTGTTGCATGAATACGTTTTTGGAAGAATGGCAAGCAAATCCGGTGTTGCCACACACAGTGGAAACTGACCGCCCTCCGAGCTGCGGAGAACGGTCAGTTTTGTTCGTGGGATACTCCCACATCCTTATAAAAATCTGAAAATACTCTTGTTTTTATTCGCAGTATCGAGTATAATATATTATGTTGAATTGTATCGAAAAGGAGCGCAGGATGATGAAATACCTATCCATTCGACAGACAGCGGAACGCTGGGGCATTTCGACCCGGCGCATCCAGATTCTTTGCGCTCAAGGACGTGTTCCTGGGGCAATAAGAATTGACTATTCATGGGCTATCCCAGACGACGAACCAAAGCCGAAGGACGCGAGAATTAAGAGTGGGAAATATATCAAGCAAAAATCAGAATGTTAATTTATTTAGGAGGCTGTTGTATGCCACAAGAGACTACAAATTGTTATAACCACATATGAAATATTTGCAACAGTTATTGCTATAGTGGCGCTACTTCAGCCATGGATGATAAAGCTTTGCGATTCTGTTGCAGCCGTCTATTCGACAGGCAATGGCAATGTTTTACAAAGGAGCAGCAATTATGAACAAACAGCAGCTTGCCAATAAAATCTGGGAATCCGCAAACAAAATGCGTTCCAAGATCGAGGCTAACGAATACAAGGATTACATCCTCGGCTTTATCTTCTATAAGTTCCTCTCTGACAAAGAAGCAGATTTTCTGAAGAAGGACGGATATGAAGAAACTGACCTTCAGGAACATGTACATGAAAACAACGAGGAACTTGTTAATTATTGTCAGCAACATTTGGGCTATTTCATCGCCTATGATAATCTTTTCTCAACGTGGCTGGATAAGGGAAATAGCTTTACCGTTGACAACGTGAGAACTGCTCTCTCTGCATTCAATCGTCTGATCAGCGATACGCAGAAAAAGGTGTTTAGTAAAATCTTTAATACACTGGAAACCGGGCTGAGCAAGCTCGGTGACAGCACCAACAATCAGACAAAGGCTATCCGTGATTTGATTCAACTGATCAAGGATATTCCCACCGATGGCAGGCAGGACTATGATGTTTTGGGCTTCATCTACGAATATCTAATCAGCAATTTTGCTGCAAATGCCGGAAAGAAGGCCGGTGAGTTCTATACACCTCATGAAGTGTCTCAGCTTATGTCTGAGATTGTCGCAAATCACTTGAAGGATCGCGAAAAAATCGAAATATATGACCCCACAAGCGGCTCAGGCTCTCTTTTGATTACCATCGGCAAGAGTGCGGCCAAGTATCTGAAAAGCAAAGACAGTATCATGTACTATGCGCAGGAGCTGAAAGAAAACACATACAATCTGACCCGTATGAATCTTGTTATGCGCGGCATCAATCCCGCCAATATCTTCACTCGCTGTGGCGATACGCTGGAGCAGGACTGGCCTATGTACGATGATGTCACGCAGACATATAACCCGTTGTATCTGGATGCCGTGGTTTCCAACCCGCCCTATTCGCAGCACTGGGACCCGTCTCACAAGGAAACAGATCCCCGTTATCGCTACGGTATGGCACCGAAAGGGAAAGCTGACTATGCGTTCCTGCTTCACGACCTGTACCATGTAAAACCAAGTGGTATTATGACCATCGTCCTCCCTCATGGTGTCTTGTTCCGTGGTGATGCTGTTGGAGGTGCTGATGGACAGGGTGAAGGCGAGGGGCGTATTCGCCGTAATTTGATTGAGAATAACAACATTGAAGCAATCATCGGACTGCCTGCAAATATTTTCTATGGCACGGGCATTCCCACCATTATTATGGTTTTGCGGCAAAAGCGCGAAGCTTCTGATGTGCTTTTTATTGACGCATCTAAGGGCTTCACCAAAGTTGGTAAGACCAACAAACTGATGGCATCGGATATCAAGAGGATCGTCGATGCGGTTGCTGCCCGTCCTGAAAGAATTGAAAGATTTTGCAGGCTGGTTTCCAAGGAGGAGATTCGCCGAAATGGATATAACCTGAATATTCCCCGTTATATCGATTCTTCTGAAGCGACAAAAACCTGGGATATTTACGCCACCATGTTCGGCGGTATTCCCGGCCATGAAATTGATCTCCTGGAACAGTATTGGACTGCGTTCCCTCAGCTGAGACGTGTTCTGTTTGCCGCCGGTGAAACCCCCTATTCAAGATTGTCAGTTGAAAACATCAAAGAAGCTATCGAAGGCAGTGCCGATGTACAAGCGTTCATTGCAGCACATCAGTCGGCGTTCGCGGATTTTGATACATATCTGGACGGCGAACTGATCGGAAAAATGATGGATCTGAATGCCTCCAACGCCGAGGATACCATTGCGCAAAAGATTTTTGGCTGTGTTGCACCGTTTTCTCTGATAGACAAGTATCAAGCGTATCAACTTTTAGATGACAAGTGGGCCATGATTTCCACCGATCTTGAAATTATTCAGACGGAAGGTTTTGCTGCCACAAGGCAGGTCGACCCGAATATGGTCATCAAAAAGAAAGACGACAAGGAAGAAGAAGTACAGAACGGCTGGGTAGGCCATGTCATTCCCTTTGATCTGGTACAGACTACACTTCTGCAGGAAGATTATGATGCACTCAAGGCAAGGGAAGCCAGATTGGACGAAATTGCCGCCGGGCTGACAGAGATCATAGATTCCATTGATGAGAGTGATCGCGGTGAGTTTCTGAATGATGACAATACTGCATTTGTACCCAAAGAGTTTGCGGCAAAACTTGCGGAAATCTATGCAGACATCTCTTCTCCGGAACTTACTGCCCTGCAGGGATATGCTGTATTGATAGATACCAAAGCTGGAAAGACGGCGAAGCTGCAATATATCTTTGAGCACAAGGAAGTGAACTGGGAGTCCGTAGATGGAAATGCCCCGTATGCCAAGGGCAAAGTCGCGGCATATATGAAAACGCTGCGCGAGGCATATTCCTTCCCGGAAGATTCCTTTGAGGCGAAGATGGTCTGCGCTGATAAGCTGATGGCGGAAGAAAAAGCCGTCAAAAAGGATGTCAAAGAAAGATCCTATGCGCTCCACATGAAAACCAAAGAGACCATTGAAGGGCTGAGCGATGAGCAGGTTCTTGACCTTCTGCGCCTGAAATGGATCGTTCCGCTGTGCGTGTCTCTCCGCGCCATGCCGGATGCAATCATCGAGGCCCTGGAAAAGGCGGTACAGGCGTTGGCGGATAAGTATGCTGTGACTTATCTGGAATTGGATGAACAGATTCAGAAATCCGAGGATGTGATTTCTTCCATGATCGATGACCTGACAGGAAGCGAATTTGATATGAAGGGTTTGGCAGAGCTCAAAGCCTTAATGGCGGGTGAATCAGATGAGTAAACCCGAAATACCCTCCATTCGTTTTTGCGGTTTTGATAATGCTTGGGAACAGCGTAAGCTCAGTGATTACCTCACCACTTCTCCAGAAAAGAACATCTCCGGACTATACACGAAGGAGGATGTGCTGTCGGTATCTGGCGATGTGGGGATAGTAAATCAGATCGAGTTTCAGGGGCGAAGTTTTGCAGGAACTTCCGTTTTGAACTATGGAATTGTTGAGACGGGCGATGTCGTCTATACGAAGTCCCCACTTAGGTCAAATCCATACGGAATTATTAAGGCTAACAAGGGAAAACCGGGTATTGTCTCAACTTTGTATGCGATATATCATCCAACTCCGCTTGCTGATCCAGACTTTATTCAGTGCTATTTTGAGCAAGATGCGAGGGTCAATAACTACCTGCATCCATTGGTAAACAAAGGTGCAAAAAACGATATGAAGGTGTCTGCCGACAACGCCCTAAAAGGCATAGTACATTTTCCTTCTGTTAAAGAACAGCAGACTATTTCTGCCTTTTTTAAGAGCCTCGACAACCTTATCACCCTTCATCAGTGTAAGTTTGAAAAACTGACGAATATCAAAAAATCGATGCTTGAAAAAATGTTCCCTCGAAATGGGTGCCGCTACCCCGAAATTCGATTCAAAGGATTTCCTGACCCTTGGGAACAGCGTAAGTTTTCAGAGATAACATATCCGGCTGGTGAAAAGAACAGAGATAACCTTCCGCTTGAAAGTTATTCAATCACAAATGAAAATGGATTTGTGCCGCAAAACGAAAAATTTGAAAATGGCGGAACTATGCGAGAAGCAGATAAAAGAATGTATTATATAGTTTCTCCGCAGTCATTTGCCTACAATCCTGCGAGGATAAATGTCGGCTCCATTGGGTATCAAAACCTTGACAAAAACGTGATAGTAAGCTCACTTTATGAGGTTTTTAAGACGGTTGATACTGTTGATGATAGGTTCTTGTGGCACTGGTTTAAGTCCAGTGACTTTCAGAAGTTGATAGAACAACTACAAGAAGGTGGAGTGCGCTTATATTTCTACTATGACAAACTTTGTATGGGTTCAATAGCCATACCATCCAAAGAGGAGCAAAAGCACATTGGTGAATTTTTTGACCACCTCGACAACCTTATCACCCTTCATCGGCGCGAGTTAGATAAACTGCAAAGTATCAAAAAAGCTCTGCTTGAAAAAATGTTTGTCTGATACAGGAGGCAAGCTATGGTATTTGAACAGGAAGCCGCCTTTGAAACGGCGCTCATCAACTTGCTGACAGAAAAATATGGCTGGGAGCCGGAAATCCTACGCTATAAAACGGAAGAGGAGCTGATCCGGAACTGGAAACAAATCCTCTTTGAAAACAACCATGATGTGGACCGGTTGAACGATGTTCCGCTGACCAATGGTGAGATGCAGCAGATTCTTGACCAGATTACCCGGCTGCGCACACCGCTGAAACTCAACGGTTTTATCAACGGAAAAACCGTTGCTATTAAACGCGACAATCCTGCGGACGAACTGCACTTTGGTAAGGAAGTCAGTCTAAAAATCTATGACCGTCAGGAAATTGCCGCCGGTCAAAGCCGCTATCAGATTGCCGAACAGCCGGTGTTCAAGGCAAGAAGCTCTGTTTTGCCCAACCGCCGTGGTGACTTTATGCTGTTGATCAATGGTATGCCCCTGATTCACTGTGAATTGAAACGCAGCGGTGTGGATGTCAGCCAAGCCTATAACCAGATTGAAAAATATGCACACGAGGGTGTTTTCTCCGGTTTGTTTGCCCTCGTGCAGATTTTTATTGCCATGCAGCCGGATGAAACAGTCTATTTTGCCAATCCCGGCCCGGATGGAAAGTTCAACAAGGACTTTTACTTTCACTGGGCGGACGTCAACAATGAGCCATTGAACAATTGGAAGGACATTGCGCAGTATCTGCTTTCTATCCCTATGGCGCACCAGCTGATCGGCTTCTATACCGTTGCCGATGATACCGACGGCATTTTGAAGGTTATGCGCAGCTATCAGTATTATGCGACTTCCCGAATTACCAGCCGCGTTGCCATGCGTCGCTGGGCTGACAAGGATCAGATGGGCGGCTACATTTGGCACACCACCGGTTCCGGAAAAACACTGACCAGCTTCAAATCAGCACAATTGATCGCAGCTTCCAAGGATGCCGACAAAGTGGTGTTTTTGATGGACCGTATAGAGCTTGGCACACAGTCTCTGCTGGATTATCGCGGGTTTGCTGACGATACAGACTCCGTACAAGCCACGGAAAACACGGATATTCTCGTGGCAAAACTGCGGAGCGATGATCCCGCTAACACATTGATCGTCACCTCAATTCAGAAAATGAGCCGTGTGGAAGAAGAAAACGGCTTCAATGCGCACGACATCGAGCTGATTCAAAACAAACGGGTCGTATTTATCATTGATGAAGCTCATCGCGATGTATTTGGCGAAATGCTGCGTACTATTAAAACAACTTTCCCGAACGCCATATTTTTTGGCTTTACTGGCACACCAATCCACGATGAAAATCAGAAGAAAATGAGCACCACTTCGGATGTGTTCGGCAATGAGCTGCACCGGTACAGCATTTCGGACGGCATCCGGGACAAGAATGTTCTGGGCTTTGATCCATACATGGTGCCAACATACAAAAATCGCGATCTTCGGAAAGCAGTTGCACTTGAAAGAGCTAAGGCAGCTACTGAGGCAGAAGCGTTGGCAGATCCCAAAAAGAAAAAAGTCTACCTGTATTATATGGATCACACCAAAGTTCCGATGGCTGGATATGTCCAGGCAGATGGCAACTATTTGAAAGGGATTGAAGATTATCTGTCCGTTTCTCAGTACGAACGTGAAGAGCATCAGTGCGCAGTAGTTAATGATATTCTGGATAATTGGACAACCCTGAGCCACGGCAACAAGTTCCATGCGATTTTTGCTACCAGCAGCATTCCGGAGGCGATCCAATATTATAAGCTGTTTAAAGCGAAGGGCAATCTGAAGGTTACCGCCTTGTTTGACCCCAATATCGATAATAACGGTAATGGACTTTTTAAAGAAGAAGGTATTGTTGAAATTATCGAAGATTACAATGCCAGATATAATATGAAGTTCCAGATGGCGACTTATTCAACTTTCAAGAAGGACATTTCCTACCGTCTGGCGCACAAAGAACAATACAAAGGAATCGAATATACTTCCGACCAGCAAATTGATCTACTGATTGTTGTCGATCAGATGCTGACTGGCTTTGACTCCAAGTGGATCAACACGCTTTATTTGGATAAGATATTGCTTTACGAAAAGCTGATTCAGGCATTTTCCCGCACCAACCGTCTCTACGGTCCGGAGAAGCCCTTTGGGACGATTCGTTATTATCGTAAGCCGTATACAATGCAGAGAAACATCGAGGAAGCGTTCAAGCTATATTCCGGTGATAAGCCTCTTGGCCTATTTGCCGACAAGCTGGAGCATAACCTCCAAAAAATGAACGCGGTGTATGATGATATTGAGCGCATCTTCCGTTCTGCCGGAATCAAGAACTTTGAAAAACTCCCGGTTGATCATGCTGAGCGCGGACAATTCGCCAAACTGTTCAAGCAGCTTAACAACTATCTCGAGGCCGCTAAGATACAGGGCTTCACTTGGGATAAGCTGTCTTACGAATTTAAGAACACTGGCAGCAAAGTGACCGTTGATCTGCATATCGATGAAACCATCTACTTGATTCTTGCTTTGCGTTATAAGGAACTGTTCTCCGGTGGTAGTGGAGGAGCTGGTGTTGAGGGAGTGCCGTATGAAATCGACTCTTATCTGACGGAAATCAATACTGGTGTCATTGATGCCAACTATATGAACTCCCGGTTCAAAAAATACATCAAGGCGTTGCAGGATGGTGCGGAAACTGCCGCTGTGCTGGATGAACTTCACAAGTCGTTTGCAACGCTAACGCAAGAGGAACAGAAATACGCAAACATCTTCCTTCACGATGTCCAGAACGGTGATGTGGTAGTTGACGAAGGAAGAACGCTCCGTGATTACATTACAGTATATATGACCAGTGCCAAAAATGACCAGATTCACCGTTTTGCTGCTGCCATCGGAGCCGACGAAACGATGCTGCGTAGTTTTATGCAGTCGAAGATTACAAATGCCAATATCAATGAGTTCGGCAAATTTGATACATTAAAGGCGAGCGTGGATCAGGAAAGAGCGAAAGCTCTTCTTGAAACGATAGAGGGCAAACCCATCAAGAGATTCCAGATCAACATGAAGATTGACCAAATGCTGAGAAGGTTTATTCTTGAGGGCGGATTTGATGTAGAATAAAAAAACGGGGTGAAAACATGCCAAGTAAAACACGAAAGGTTTCATTCTATCGGCTGTCGCTGGAAAAGCAGACCCTAATTCCGGGAACAAATACTGTTCAAGCAAAACAATTGAGTGATTCTGATATTGAGGCATATTTTCAGAGAATATGTGCAGAAAAAATGCAAGCTCTTGCGAATGAACATAAAGCGATGAACGTAACTGTTTCCAACAATCAATATGTTATCGAAGTGATCTCCTACGAAAAGCATCGCGCATTTATCAAAATTGGTCAGCAGAATCCTTCAAATACAGTTGCGCTTAGAGATCGAACAACATTAGAGACAGAAAGTGTTCCCATGAGAGAAAGCCAACTTTTGGAGTTGTACACTTTTTGCCTAATTGATTTTGAAACGGGTATTGTAAGCTACATTGGAATCAATGGCGCCCCTCGAATTTCGGCTGTGCGAAATCTCTTTGACCAGGGAATTGATCGAGAGGAACATGTTTCTACCTATCTTGCTGCAATTTTGACAAACGATATATTGGATATCCTGGTGAAAAAACATATCATCAGTACGCTGTCTGTCACGGTTGCTGTTCCAGAAGATAAAATACTGTCTGATATTGGTTTGGATCGAGAAAGTTTTGATTCGATAAGAAATATAAAAACTAAAATGGTTACATATAAGTTGGTTGGGCAAAGAAACAAAAACATATTCTCGTCGAGCGACAAACTCGCTGAACTGATTGCTTCAGTCAAAATCAAACATGGTGACAACCTAAAAGGGCTTAATGCCAACGCGAAGGATCAAGGCGAAAAATCACAGTCATATGACTTAATGCAGTATAATTTTACGAAGACGGTCGTTTTAGGAAAAGAGGATTCTGGATTATTATTTGATGATGACTTCAAAGAGGCTCTTTTGCAAACATATACTTGCTACAAAGATGAACTTTTGAAATATTGCAGAATATAGTAAACAATGGTGGTGAGAGGAATGACGAAGCGGAAAAATTGGATATGGTTAGGCATCGTGTTGCTCTTGTCAATTGGTATTTCTATTGCTCTGTTCCAAAGCACGTTCTTTGATATTTCAAAATTTGAAGAATTAGCACCAGATTTTCATTATAATGCAATATCTATGTCCGCGATAATCGGAGGTTTTTTGTTTACAGGGATTAGCATCCTAATTTCTGTGATTGACAAGGAACGTATTGAACGATTATGGAATAACAGCCATTTAGATAATCTCTATCGGTCGGCTTTCGTGGGGATGATTGCAAATGTCATCACAATTATTGTAGCGTTTTCATTAGTCTTTTTAGACATTTCCCAAAATGCGAAAGATGTCTTAGTTCAAATCGAGATTACAACATTAATAATTGGTATTGTATTTTTTGCGTGGTGTATAAAGCATTTGTTATTCATAATTTCTAAGCTCAAAACCGAGAAATAATCATTGGGACGGTGCAATTTCCTATTGTTCTCACAAAAGTTCCAAAATCCAGGTTGATAGCAGCCCGGATTTTGTGTCCACGCCGTGGGCCACCATGGCCTGGAGCAGCACCATGGTGCCGTACAGGTTGTTGTCGTAGTATTTCAGCGGGTCGGACATGGACTCCCCCTCCTGGGAGGAGGCTGTAAAGTGGATCACCCCGTCGATTTTCTCCGCCTGAAACAGCACGTCCAGGGCGGCCCGGTCCCGGATGTCCAGCTGGTAGAACCGGGCTTTAGGATGGACAGCGGCCCGGAACCCGGTCTGGAGGTTGTCCGCAACCACCACGTCCCGGCCGGCGTCGATGAGTTCATAGACAGTATGGGAGCCGATGTACCCGGCCCCGCCCAAAACATTTGTTTTACCTCCAGATTCATTTAAAGGGAATCTTACAACGGGAGCTTGCGAGGACGACGCAGCCGCCCTGGGGACGGATGCGCAGCACATGACATTTTCCCTGTCCGAACACAGCCTCCATGCCAGACTTGAATCCGGCGAGGGCTTCATTGGGAATGAGCGCCTGGATGGTCCCGGCGAATCCGCCGCCATGGACCCGGATGGCACCAGCGCCGTCCAACAGCTCTTTGCCGAGGGCAAGGGCCACGGACACAGCCTGTTCGCCGGGAGCGCCTGGGGACCAGATATTTTGCAGCAGCAGCTCCGAGGACAGGCCGGACTGGTTCACCAAGGCCAGAAATCCACTGAAGTCGCCCCGCTTCAGCGCCTCCGCCTCTTGGACGGCGCGGCGGTCCTCCGCGTAGAAGTGCATGGCCCGGAGCACCGCCCGGTCGCCGCACTCCCGCTGCAAAGCTGGCAATTCGGCTCGGAAATCCGCCTCCGACACATCCCGGAGGACTTGCTTTCCAAAGTGGGCGGCCACGGCTCCCATCTCTCTGGGGATGTCCGCGTAGTCACCGGTCAGGTCCGCGTGGCAGGAGCTGGTATCCACGATGCAAAGAGCGTGGCCGGAGGCGCTGAAATCGAAATCCACCCGCTCCACGATGGGGTCCGCCGGGTCTTCAAAGTCGATGCTGATCGCCCCGCCTACCGAGGACCCCATCTGGTCCATCAGGCCGCAGGGTTTGCCAAAGTAGACGTTTTCAGCGTACTGGCCGATTTTAGCAATCTCTATTGGGTCCAGCGCCCCCGCCGCAGAAGAAATGGCTGAACATAGTGCCCAGAAGCACCTCGAAGGAGGCGGAGGAGGACAGCCCCGCGCCGGCGATCACATTAGACACGGCATAGGCGTCAAGGCCGGACAGAGAGCAGCCCAATTCCGTCAATTTGGCCGCCATGCCTCGCACCAATGCGGCGGAGGTATTCTGCTCTGCCTCTCTGGTCAGCAGATCATCAAGATCGACTTCCACAGCGGGATAGCCCTCGGAGATGACACGGATGGTCCGTGTCCCGTTGGGCGCGGCGCAGGCCAGAGTGTCCAAGTCCACGCTGCCGCACAGCACATGGCCGTGCTGATGGTCCGTGTGGTTGCCGCCGATCTCCGTGCGGCCGGGGCCGCTGAACAGGGCGGCTGCCTCCCGGTCGCCGAAGCGGTCCAAAAAGCCCTCCACTGTGCCGGCGGCCCGGTCCCTGGCCGCCTCCAGGGCCGCCGCCGTCCCCGCCGGGGCGTAGATCGAGAGCAGGACGGGATCAGCTCTGCCGGAGCGAAGGGCCTGTAAGAGTTCTTTACATGAGCACATGATTCGATCCACCTTACCTTTCCTCTCGGTGCCGCTCGCAAAAGTCCCGCCCCAATCGGAGCGGGACTTTTGCTGGAAACGGGGAAGGATCAGAAGTTGTAATTTTTGCAGACGGGGGTGCAGGCGTCGGCGGACTCCTTGTCGTACCACACCAGGTTGTTGCCGCTGGCCTTGTCGAACAGCTGGATCAGCCGGGGCTGAGTGGTGAACTTCACCTTCGCGCCCATGGAAACGTCGGTTTTCAGGTCCACGGTGGGGATCACCATGACCACCTCGTCCTTGTCGCTGCGGGCGTGGAGGTTGACCTCGGAGCCCAGCATCTCGTTGACCTCGATGGTGGCCTCCAGCTCGCCCTCGCCAACAGAGATGTGCTGGGGACGGATGCCAGCCACGATGTCGCAGGGCTGCTGGCCGTTCTGCTTCAGGGCCTTCTGCTGGAACTCATCCAGCTTGAACTTGGCGTTCCGGATCTGGGCGTAGTAGGTGTCGCCCTCTTTGAGCAGCTTGCAGCCGTCGAAGAAGTTCATGACGGGCAT
>CANQHN010000019.1 GCA_947623745.1 uncultured Oscillospiraceae bacterium | reverse complement strand
TGGGTTTTTTCAAAAAACCATGGTATAATGCTGGTAAGAGTAACTATTAGAATCGGCTAAATACAACAGAACGAAACTTATGTTGTCAATACAAGAGGCATTCGATTTAGTTGGTTCGCGTGAACGTAACCGCTCTCGGCAGTATAAATTCTGGTGGTGCTGATATTTGAGTGTCCCAGGATATCAGCCAGCCTTGAAATATCTTTCTCAAGGCTGTAGTATGTCCGCGCAAAGAGATGCCGGAGATTGTGTGGAAATACTTTCTCCGGGGCCACGCCGGCACTCTCGCATAGGGCCTTCATATCGCGCCAGATATTGGACCGGTCAAGGGGTTTTCCCGATCTGGTCACAAACACCGCTCCGGCGGTTATTTTTTTCTCCTGTAAATATTTTTGTAGTACCCTCCGCAGTTTGTCCGGGAGGAAAATAGTTCGTATCTTTCCTTTATTATCTACCACAGTTTTCCCGGTCTGAACGGCGTCCACTGTTATAAACCGCAATTCAGACACCCGGATGCCCGTAGCACAGATGGTTTGCAGAACAAGGGAAAGCCGTTCGTTTCCCTTATCCTTGGCAGCCCGAATAAGTCTTGCATACTCCGCTTGTCCCAATTCTCTGCGCTCATCCACAAAGGCAGACTTCTGAATCTTTAACAACTTTACGGCTAACTTTGTCCAGCCCAGGTACCGCAGAAAATTATTAACGGCAGTCAGCATTGAATTGACGCTCGCAGTTGAGTAATGATTTGATAGATCTCTTTTCCACTGAATCAGCAGTTCCTTTGTTATGTTCCTGCCATCCATGTATTTAAGCATAACGGATATATTGTAAAGGTATTTCTTTATTGTGCTCTCTGAGCGTTCCTCGCCTCGAAGGAATGTGCTGTACGCCGTCAGTATTTCTTCATCAATATAATACGCAGAGTTCATTTGCATAGGGTCCCCCTCCTTATTTCGTGTTTCAGTGTTTCATACTTCGACAATCATAGCATACAGGAGAATCACCTCTGTGTAAATCTCTTTGAAAAAGTTTTTTGAAATGGCGTATTCGACCGAATGTGACGCAATATGCCACGTCAACAGTGTTGACGCACACAAAATATTGTGGTATAGTTTATCTGTAATTGATTCTTTGTGCGTTCTCCGCTGAAAGCGCGGAGCTGAGTCCCATGGACTTGGGAACGAGGGGCACTCGTATTGCACACGTTGTTTGGATTGTACGTTGCGCTGGCTGAGGCGCCGCACGGAGCTGCGGCGATTGCCAGCGGGGGTTATAAGGGGGCAGTATGCCCCGACGCCAGTGAGCGGGATTGACAGTGGCTCTCCACCAGCGGGAGCAAAAGCAGTTTTACGGCTGCGGACTGTCATGCCCGCTCTTTTTTTATGCTCAAACGCCGGCAGGCATTGAGAAATACAAACCAAGAAAGGAGCTCGTGACATGACAAAAAAGTGGAAGCGAAAGAAGCACCCCAAGCCTCTCGCCGGTCCCACCCGAGGGAAGTACCGGCAGATGTGGAAGGCCCAGATTTGGGAGATGGCTTCCGGAGAGGAGGAGCTGCAGCGTGACAGGGCCATACCAACCCCTGGTGCTGGCCGATACCACGCACCTCGCGCGGCCTGATTGGCTGGAACTGCGACGCAAGGGGCTGGGCGGCAGTGACGCGGCGGCTGTCCTGGGGATATCCCCGTTTCGGACGGCCCAGGACTTGTATTTTGGTGCGACACGTTCCTAACTGAAAAGGTTAGGCACTAAGAAAAAATGGGCATCCAGTACAGGATGCCCGAAGATAAATCGGAATGTAATCAGCTTAAAAGGTTAAGTAAAAAAGGTATGAGACAAATTATCATGGAGCCTATAACGCAAACTGTAAGAACATATATGACTTTCTTACGTTCATCTTTTTTCATTCCAGTCTAGCTCCTTTGTCAAATTTCGATTTGTCTATTAAGTATAGCAGTTTAGAGATAAACTGTCAAATAATTTCTTAGGAGAACTGATAATCCGAGAAGTGGAACGATGGGGTAACGCCCTGAAACGCTTCCCTAATACTCCGACTGGCAACAATGGGAAACCTTGCTGTCAGGTGCTCGGTGAAGTCGGCTGAGAGCAACCGTAGTGTGCAGGCATTATCGCCAGCACAACGAAAGCTGTCCAGAGGTGGATGGTGTTGCCCATAGGCCGGGGTCTATAAATTGACTATGGTGAGAATGTGCGTGAGAAACACTGACGAACTTGTGAATGTACGGGTCTATAAAAGGCTCATGTAGAAATGCATGAGGGCGCTAATGGCGCAGTTAGTGAGGTTTAGTAAAATTCGAAGTTATGAACGACCTTATGATGTTACAGGCATCATCAAGCTAACAGGCTTATAGCAAGCACCTACGGTCAAATGTAAAGATAGGATTATCGGAACGTGGAAAGCCACGGCATATTTCTTAGAAATATAAGCAGACGAAGAAAATAAGCTGTTGAAGTCGTGGTGAAAGCGGTGGCACAGTACTGATGAAGCAGGGATAACAAGCTGTGGAGGGATAGCCACCAGTCGGATAACAAGGTAAGATCATATGAAAATCAAATGCAGCTTCGAGTATGACAAAGAAAATTGTCCTCTGCTAAAGAAAGGGGATGATGACTGTGTTGACTTCGGAAAAGTCGCTCAAGAAAAGGAAACTGCGGCATGCTGAATATTATGATATGACTGCAATTACTGATAAGTTGTTTGCGGACAGTAAAGCCGGGAAAGTTTTTGATAGTCTCATGAATTTCATAAGTGCTGAAGAAAACATAAAGCTGGCCTATCGTAATATTAAGCGCAACAAAGGAAGTAAGACCCCGGGGGTTGACGGACTGACTATCGCAGCCGTTGAAAAATGGCCAGAAGATAAGTTAATCAACACCATAAAGGCGAAATTAGCATGGTACAAGCCAAAAGCGGTTAAACGCAAAGAAATTCCAAAACCTAATGGGAAAATGCGCCCTCTCGGAATACCGACATTCTTGGATAGGTTAGTACAGCAATGCATTCTCCAAATCTTGGAGCCTATCTGTGAAGCAAAATTCCATGAGCGAAGCAACGGTTTTCGACCTAACAGGTCAACAGAACAGGCCCTTGCGCAATGTTATAAGCTCATTCAACAGCAAAAGTTGTATTACGCTGTCAGCATTGACATAGAAGGGTTCTTTGATAATGTAGACCATTGTAAGCTAAGGAAACAGCTTTGGAATATTGGTATCAGAGATAAGAAATTGCTATGTATCATTTCTGAAATTTTGAAGGCCCCAATTGTAATGCCAGATGGGAGTAGAGTAATGCCAACAAAAGGCACACCCCAAGGCGGAATATTAAGCCCGCTGCTGGCAAATGTTGTCCTCAATGAATTGGATTGGTGGGTTGCCAGTCAATGGGAGTTTGTGAAAACAAGACACTCATTTTATATTGGCAAAAATAATAATGGCACACCCAACTATAAAAATCAGAGAAGACAGCTAAAGATTACAACTCAGTTAAAAGAGATGTTCATAGTGAGATATGCTGATGATTTCCTTGTATTCTGCCGAAAACATGAAGACGCAGAGAACATAGCTATTGCGTTGGAGAAGTGGTTGTCAGAGAGACTGAAACTTAAAGTTAGCAAAGAAAAATCCAAGGTAATCAATCTTGCCAAAAGGAAATTGGAATTTCTGGGATTTGAAATAGGCACTGTGCCTAGAAGGAAAACTCGGGTTGTTTCCTCCCATATGAGCAATAAGGCAAAAAAGAGAACAATATCTAGCCTAAAGGAGCAAATCAAGAAAATCCAACACCCCCAGAATGAAATTGACCGTTTTGCGTACATCAACAGATATAATTCAATGGTCATGGGTGTTCATAATTATTTTTGCCATGCCACGGCGTGCGCAGCCGATTTCACGGATATTGCTTGGAACATGGATAAGTTCATCAAAAACAGGCTGAACGCTAAACGGGGAGGAATATCACTCGTGAGAACGGGCAATGCAAGAGGATATATTAGGGAAAGATATGGAAAAAGTAAGGCAATGAGATATTGCAACGGGACACCGTTTATTCCGGTCTCGTATGTCTCCCATAAAACACCCAAATACAAAAAAGTCTGTATATGTTCATATACACCAGAGGGCCGTGCTGAAATTCACAAGGCCCTGGGAGTGAACATGGACATACTCCACAGACTTATGAGAAGTCAAATGAAATTCTCAAGCATTGAGTTCATGGATAACCGTATTTCTCTTTATGCTGCCCAATATGGACGGTGTGCCATAACAGGCAGAGTGTTGGACTTTGATGAAATTCATTGCCACCATATTATCCCCGTACATCTGGGTGGTACAGACAAATACCAAAATCTCAAGATAGTCCATGCGGAAATCCATAAGCTGATACACGCAACCCAAAAGGAGACCATAAAGGAACACCTTCAAAAGCTTAATCTTAACAAAGCCATGCTAGAAAAACTCAACAAGCTAAGAGAAAAAGCACAATTAGAGCGAATTTCGTAAGAGAATATCACATTTCCGAAGTGTGTAAGATTGTCATTTTGATAAAGAATTGTTATTCGATGGAAAGCCGTGTGATGGGAAACTATCACGCACGGTTTGGAGCGGGGGAAAAGGCGGCGATTATATCAAATCCTTACCTATCGCTATACAAGCTGGGTGTTGTCACCGCCGACGATCAGGAAAACTGGGTCGCCCTGGAGGTCGGAACCCTGCTGGAACCACTGGTAGCCCGCATCTTTGAGAAAAAGACCGGACTGAAGGTCTACCAGCGGAAATGTATGTTCCAGCATCCCCAATACCCCTGGATGCTGGCGGACCTGGACTACCTGGTGGATCTGCCGGACGGCACCACCGCCATCGTGGAGATCAAGACCACCAACTACAACGCCAAGGACAAGTGGTGGTACAACGGCGTGGAGATCGTCCCCGTGTACTACGAAGCACAGGGCCGCCACTATATGGCGGTCACGAATCTGAACCGTGTCTACTTCTGCTGCCTCTACGGAAACAATGAGGATGAGGTCATGATCCGGCATATCGACCGGGATATGGCCTATGAGACGGAGCTGATCGCTCTGGAGAAAGACTACTGGCATAATCATGTGCTGGCAAAGGTGCCGCCCCCGTACACGGAGGACGGTGACCTCATTCTGGAGAGCCTGCGGCGGCGTCTCGGCCCGGCGGACACAGACGCTCCACCGGTGGCGTTTACCAAAGCACAGTCCATCAGGATCAAACGGTATCTGGAGCTTCAGGAAGAGAAAAACCTGCGGGAGAAGGATGTAAAGAAGTTTGACGCGGAGATGCAGCGCCTGAAAGGGCTCATTGTGGCCGACATGGGCGGCAGCTGCTCCGCCATCTGCGAGGATGGCTGTACTGTCACCTGGAAACCCGTCCGGAAGGTCGGCATCTCCAAGGACAGCCTGGAGCGGATGAAGGAGGTGCATCCTGACATCTACGCAGAATACGCAACGGTTTCTGAGAGCAGGCGGTTCAACATCAGAACGCCTAAAGCAGACGCCGCGTGAAAGCAAGGAGGAATACGCTATGAGCATTGTGGCGGCGTTTGACAAAACGCTGTTCTTCAACCCCGCCAGCCGCTACGCCGTGCTCCGGCTGAAAACGGCTGATATCATGATCCCCCAGGAGGCCAGGAGCCCCTACCACTTCCGGGACCACCTGATCCGGTTTACCGCCGTGGGCTACGATCTTCCCCAGACGGGAGCGGTCAAGATGGAGCTGGAGGGCACCTGGGTCAGCGGCAGGTATGGCTGTCAGCTCCAGGTGGAGCACTGGCATGAGATCGTACCGCCGACCATCGAGGGAATCCGAGGCTATCTCGCCTCCGGCCTCTTGAAGGGTATTGGCGAGAAAACGGCAGACGCCATTGTGAACCGCTTTGGCGCGGATTCGCTGAATGTGTTGGAGAGACACCCGGAGCGCCTGCTGGAGATCCGGGGCATCACTGAGGACAAGCTGGAGGAAATCAAGAGCGGCTATGCAGAGAGCAAGGTCATGCGTGAGCTGATGTCCCTGCTGGCCCCTTTCAAGGTGACGCCTACCACCGCCATGAAGATCTATCAGCACTTCGGAGCAACCGGCGTGGAGCTGCTACGCAAAAGTCCGTTCCGGCTCTGCCAGGTCCCCGGGTTCGGATTCCGCCGCGTGGACGCCATCGTGCAGAAGTCCGGCGGCGACCTTCACGACCCCATGCGCATCCAGGGTGCCCTGTTCTATGCTCTAGAGAAATCCCGCAGCGAGGGCGGCCATCTCTATCTGGAAACGGACTATCTGATTCGTTCCGCACTGCAGCTGCTCAATGAAAAGATACCCACGCCGGAGGAACGGTTAGGCCAGCAAGCGGTAGAACGTGAGTTGGAAACTATGATCCTGACCAATGTGGTGGTGTCCAATAAGGGCAACATCTATCTTCCTCTGGTGTTTGCGCAGGAGCAGGATACCGCCCGTAAGGCTGTGGAAATGGCTTTGGAGGTACCGGTGCCCGTCAACCTGGCCCCTGCTTTGGAACAGGTCAAGAGTAAGCTGGGGATTGTCCTGTCCAAGCGCCAGACAGAGGGCGTACAGATGGTATTCCGGCATAACCTGTCCATTATCACCGGCGGCCCCGGCACCGGCAAGAGTACCATCCTAAAGGCGGTGGTGGAAGCGTATCGCCTGTTATATCCCAACGGCATTATCTCCCTGGCCGCACCCACGGGCAAGGCCAGCCGGCGCATGGCGGAAACCACAGGCATCGACAGCGCCCAAACGCTGCACAGCCTGTTGAAACTCCGTGGAGAGGACGGCGGCTGGAGGAAGCGGGAACCGCTGAACACAGACCTTCTGATCGTGGACGAGGCGTCCATGACGGATATGTGGCTGGCCCATCAGTTGTTTTCCCGGCTGCGGCCCGGAACCAAGGTGCTGCTGGTAGGCGATGCCGACCAGCTGGAGAGCGTAGGCGCGGGCAACGTATTTCAGGAACTCATCGACAGCGGCATCATCCCTGTGACTGTGCTGGATGAGATCTTCCGGCAGGCAAAGGGCAGCCTCATCGCCTACAATGCCAGGTCCATCAACGAAGGGAGCGGTGAACTCCACTATGGCACGGACTTCGCCTTTATCCGGGCGGACTCCCAGCCGGAGGTGGCGGAGCTGATCCGCAGCCTCTACAAAAAGGAGGCCGCTGTCACCGGCATCGCCCAGGTACAGATCCTCTGCCCCTTCCGTTCGGAGGGGGAGGCGTCCGCCCAGAGTATGAACGAGGCCATCCGGGATGAGATCAATCCGGCCTCGCAGGACAAGCCAGAGGTCGTTCACGGTGGAAAGCTGTTCCGGCTGAACGACCGGGTGATGCAGATCAAAAACAACTACGACATCGTTTTGCGTGACAGCGACGGCAAACAATCGGCAATCGGCGTGTTCAACGGCGAGACCGGTTTTGTGTCAGCCATTCAAGGCGGCACGGTCACCGTCAACTACGATGGGCGGTATGCGGACTACCCGCTGGAGAGCCTGGACGAGCTGGAGCTTGCCTTTGCCATGACTATCCACAAGGCCCAGGGCGGCGAATGTGATACCGTCATCATCCCCATGCTGGCGGCGCACAAGATCCTGCTGTCCCGCAATCTGCTCTACACGGCTGTGACCCGCGCCAAACGGCGGGTGCTGCTGGTGGGGCAGAAAAAGGCGCTGTTCATGGCGGTTTCCAAGACCCGGAAGGGCAAACGCAACACGCTCCTGGCGGAGCGGATGCGGTTGTACCACCACGCTATGACCTGTAAGCCCTCCTCCGCCGAGGAGATCAGAAAAGCGAGCTGACGCACTCCCGTTGTGCGTCGATATGATGGAGATGCGAGCGCCAAGGGCGCTGGCGTCTTTTTTTATTGTCATTTGGCGGCATCGCCGCTATCTGAAAAAATTTTATCGAAGGGAGCAACTCTACATGAACGAAGAAGCGATCATCCGCACTGTCCCCGCCGCCGGGGCTCTCCACAAGGTCCCCGGATTCGACCCGCTCAAGCACCTGCGGAAAGCTGTCAACGGCAGCGGCGAACAGGTGCAGTCTCTGGCGCTGCGCTACAAGCGGCTGTGGTTCCGCCTGGTGTATCCCAGCGGGCGGCTGCTGCTCAATCCGCTGCGGGTCACCGACCAGATGGCCATTTTCGAGGCGCAGGTGTTCTTCCGGATGGAGGACCCTACCCCGGCCAGCAGCTTTACCGCCACCAAGTCCGCGAAGGAGTCCAGGGGTTACATCCGTGCCGCCCAGGATGAGGCGTTGAATGTCGCCCTGGATAATGCCGGCTTTGGCATCCAGCTTTGCGACGTGACCAAGGAGCCGGACGCCGGCACGCCTTCCCCCGACAGTCCGCAGCCGCGGACGGATGCGGCGCCCCAATCGGAGCCCAGGGACGTGATCAGGCCCGTAAAGCCCATCCAGCCCACGCCCGCATCCAAGCCCGCGCCCGCGCCTGCCGTAAAGGTTGCGCCGGCCTCCCCCATCCAGGCAGTCGAGGCCACGGAGGCACCCGCCGAACAGCCGGCCAAGCCCATGAATCCGACTGCGGCCCAGTTCCAGGCTGCGCCTGAGCCCGAGCGGAAAGAGGCTGCGCCGAGTGACCCGCTCGCAGAGATGGCCACGGAGGTGCGTTCGGGAAATTCGGCTCAGGATGCTGGGCAGGCGGCCCCGAGCGTGATCGTGAATTTCCCCGCCCCACAGGAGGAGCCGGCCAATGTGGTCGCACCCGAAGAGAGCGGCGAACCTGCCGTGTCTGCGGAGCCCATCCAGGCCGCACCCTCGTACACGGAGGATATGTCCGTGGAGGAGATCGCAGAGCGAATGACGGTGGACGATGCCAAGGGGCTGCGCGTGGATTTCGGCACCTGCAAGGGTTGGACCATGGGACAGGTCATGGAGAACCGTCCGTCCAGCCTGAAATTCTTCGTGACCCCCTTCTGCGAGTGCGGCAACATCCTGAAGGCCGCCGCCACCCTGCTGCTCCAGGAGCTGAACCAGCAGAAGGCCAGCTAAATCAAGGACGCGGTATGACCGCGCCGTTCCATTCTATCCCATATCAGTTCGCGCACTATAAGAGCGAGAGGAGGTGAACCAAGAGCAGTGAAAGAGCAGAAACCGTATGAGTACGACATGACCTATCCGTTCATGACTGGGTATTTCCGGGCGGCGGAGCAGGCCGGCCAACACCTCACCGGCTACATCGTTTTTTCGCAGGACAGCTTTGAGAAGCCCTATTCTGCGGAGAGCCGCACCTATGAGGTATCCAGCGACAACAAAGCCTACAGGCCCAACATGGGTGGTTACTCCATCTTCGGAAGTTCGCTGGACAGGACGGACCTGTGTGTACGCCTGGAACGCTATATGGCGGTTGAAAAGGGCGGCCCTTCCGGCTGGCAGATCGAGCGGTGCTACATGATGTCGGACGAGGTGGACCGGGCCAGATCCATCATACGCGGAGAGTGCTGACAGAAACAATGAACTGAACGAAAGCACGGGAGGGAGGTGACTTGTCATCCGTTCAATGGATTTCCCGTTTGGGATCATGGACGTGGCGACCCTTCTCCGCCTGAATATCAGGCGGAGGGGGGCCGGTCAGGTGTATGCGGACTGCCCGATCTGCGGCGACCGCCGCGGGAAGCTGGGCATCAGCCCGGAGAAAAATGTGTGGCGGTGCAACTACTGCGGCGAGGGCGGCGGGATGCTGGCGCTCTATGCCAGGGTCTACGGGATCAGCAACTCAGAAGCATATCGGGAGATCTGCGATACCCTGGCCGCCGACGGATTCGCGCCTGCGTATGATGCCGCTGGAAAGTCACCTTCCGCGAATATGCCGGAACAGGCACAGGCCGTGAAAGCGGACGCTGCGGAGATACACAGGACTTATTCTGCCCTGCTGTCTCTGCTGACATTGACCTCTGCCCACCGGGAGCATCTTCGCACGGCCCGCGGCCTGACGGATGAACAGATCGAGCGGTTTGGCTTCAAAAGCACACCGCCCTCCCGTATGTGCCGCACTCTCACCGAGCGGCTGAAGCGAATGGGATGTACGATACAGGGCGTACCCGGCTTTTATATCAATGACTACGGGAAATGGACGGTCAAGTTCTACCAGCGCACAGCGGGCATCGTTATCCCCATCGTTGCAATCGATGGCCAGATCCAGGCACTGCAGATCCGTCTGGACATTCCCATCAAGGACCCCAACGATCCCCCGGAGAAGTGCGGGACCAAATATCTCCCGCTGTCATCCGCCGGGAAGAACATGGGGGCCGGAACGTCGAGCCCTGTCCATTTTGTGGGCGACCCTGGGGCCGCCACTGTCTATGTGACGGAAGGGGCGCTCAAAGCGGACATCTGCCACGCACTTACGGGCAAAACCTTTGCCGCCACGATTGGCGCGAACAACGTGGCCGCTCTGGACGGACTGTTTGCGCAGCTGAAACGGAACGGCGTCAGGAGAATCATCGAGGCTGACGACATGGACAAGTTCAGTAACCAGATGGTAAATCGCGGAGCCTTGAAGATTCGCCAGATGGCGGAGCATAACGGCCTTGCCTGCCAGCGGCTGGTCTGGAATCCCAATTATAAGGGAATAGACGATTGGCTGTTGGCGCGGCACAGAAAAGAGAAAAAGGAGCAGAACAGCATGAATTTCAAGGAGATGTATCTCTCCGGCCTGTGTGAGTTCGACCACATAGACCAGTGCATGAGGCAATGGTCCCATGGGCCCAGGAACGGCATCCGGCTCAAGGAGCATTTGGGCCTGACCGATGAAGAATATGGACTGCTGAATCCTAAGTACCCGGAGGACCTGCTGCGGGACCGCCTTGACCAACAGCGGCAAAAGCGGTGCTTCCGCATCTACCAGTTGGACCTGCAGGGCGACCGGGTGATTCCCTTTGCCTTTCAGGGTATCGAAAAGCTGTGGGAGGCAGGCTTTGACCAGCCGCCGGCAAATGAGTACCGTCTGGTCTATGACGGGTATTTCTATGCTCCGTTGGAGCAAACGGACACGGAGATCCTGGAGCGCGTTTTTTCCGCCTTCAACGACGATCTCCCCAAGGACTACCACGGCCGCAGCGTATCCGTATCCGATGTGATTGAGCTGTACGGCGAAACCGGGCGCAGTTACTACTACTGCGACCGTATCGGCTTCAAGCCCGTCCAGTTTTCACCCCTGCTGGCTAAGAAAGGCACATGACCGATACACGGGAACTCGCTGAGTTGTGTGAAGTATGCCGGTCGCTGGGCGCTGATGTGCGCTTTCACCCAGCGCAGAGGTATCTGACGGCGATGGTCTGGGAGGGATGGGCCTGGCCTCATGATGAGGGGCCCGCTCGTGCCATCCAGCGGCAGATCCAGGAGAAAACAGCTCAATACCCCGGGCTGGTGTGCTATTGCTTTGATGCGTTCAGCACATTGATCTATGCGATATAAGCAAAAATGAATGGAGGACATAAAAATGGGAGCATATTCTGAACTCTCAATCGAGAACGACGCCCTTTCCACAGGGGAAGACCTTTCCGGCTTTTCGATGGAAGAAGAGCCTGTAACCTTCGATCCACCTGCTGCCCAGCCGCAGGGGACGCCTGCGGCCCAAGCTGCGGTTTCTGCTGCTGCCCCGGTTTCATCCGAGTCCGTCGGTACTGCCGGTGCCTCTGCTGGAGATAAGGATCAAGCAGCCGCCGAAGACGAGGACGCCAAGCGGAAGGCCCATGAGGCAGCCGAGGCCAAGCGGAAGGCCGAGTTTGACGCCAGGCAGGCGGCAAAAAAGGCGGCCCAGGAAGAACAGCTCGCCAAAGTAGCCGCCATGAGCGATGAAGAGGTGATGGCAGCCTCGATGAAGCGAGTGAGCACCGACACCGAGAAATTGACCCGCCGCAACATGAAGGAGTGTGTGGCTGAGTACATTCAGACCAAGTGCATCGAGGACCCGGCCTTCGCACGGAAAAGCATGCACCCCTGCAAAAGCATGATCCGATGTTTCCAATATATCAGCCGGAAGGCCTGGGACTATGTGCAGGATGAGCTGAAGGCCAACGGTATCCGCCCCGGCCCCGGCCAGCAGGCGTATGGCGCCGATGTCCCCGATGATCTGTGCTATCAGTGGGCCGTAGACTATTTCAATGACCCAGATGTCAAGGAAGACCATGAGGACGAGGAGGAATTCGTGCCCAAGCCCTACAATGGCAGGAGCACGGCGTCCAGAACCGCATCCAAGGCGAAGGGCAAAGACAAAAAGGCTACGGAGAAAAAGGCTGCGGAGAAAAAGGCTGCGGAGAAAAAGGCTGCGGAGAAGCCCAAAACAGAAAGTGCGCCCAAACCGAAGCCTAAAGATGACGATGGCCAGATGAGCCTGCTGGGGATGGCATCATGATCGCCTACAAGGGATTTGAGAAGGGACTTGTTTGCCTCGGTTATCAGTTCCACATGGGGCTGAACGTAACAGAGGAGGCCAACTGCGCCCAGAATGGTTTTCACTGCGCAGAGAACCCGCTGGACTGCCTTACCTACTACAGCGACATGAATCGCTCTGAATACTATTTGGTGGATGCCGGCGGGGATGTGGACGAAGATGATCGAGACTCCAAAATTGCCTGCACAGAGCTGACAGTTATCAAAAAACTGGAGCCCTGTGAATTTTTCGTACACGCGCTGGCCTATATGGTCGATCATCCGGATCGAATCTGGAACAGGCATGTTCAAAAGAACAGAGGCCGGTCACATGCCGGCTTTGCAATGGTGCGCGGCGTTGACCCTATCGCATCTGGGAAAAAGGGAGATATTTTGGCATTTGCCAAAGAAGCGCCTGATTCCAGTAAAATCACGCAGATCGCCATAGTGCGTGTGGATGGGAAAAGGATCAAGTCCGGCGTGTGGTATGACACCAATTTGACAGAGAGAAAGGTGGCCTAGATGTGAAAAAGAAGCAACTGCTGCAAATGCGGCGGTTATATGCTACTTCCAAAATGGTTCGGGTTGCTCAGCAGGACATTCCCCAAAAGGTAACAGTTCGCACCTACTGGAACTCTTATCAAGAGGTGCGCCGCAAGTACCAGATCTATCTTCGCTGCCGCGTTGAAGGCGGCATATTGAAGGCGGCGCTCTATTATCCGGACAATTTGCGGGCCGATGGCCGTATGCCCTCTTATGAGGTCTACATCGACCGCGATGCCAGACGTTTCATTACCTATGACTGTATCAACAAAAAGTGGCTTGATTCCAAGCTGGACCGCCTGGAGTGGCCTCATTATGTACCCGCCAGTCCCCGCGCCTGGGCCATCCCCGCTGAGGCCAAAGCGGCGGCGGAGTATTTAGGGTCAGAAAAGATGGGATATGAAGCGATTCTGGACTACCAGCTGGAAATCCGCAAGGAAGAGCGCATCCGGCGACACAAGCAAGAGACCTCCAAGTGGGACACAGATCTCGCGCTGACACCGCCGCTCCCAAAGGATTGGGCCCGTTGGGTTGACAAGGTTGGTATTCCGGAAAATTACATCTTTTATGAGTATCAGAAGCGCGGCGCGAAATCGGGCTACTGCTCTTATTGCGAGAAAGAAGTGCCCCTCAAAAGCAAACCGCACAACAACGAGGAAGGCCGCTGCCCCATCTGCCGGCACAAAATCACTTACAAATCGGTTGGACGTATGGGTTGGCGCCTCGACACCAAAGAGGTCTGCGTCTATCTGCTCCAGGCCCGGCCGGACGGCTTCGTCGTTCGGGAGTTCTGGGCTGGCCGCAGACACCTCAAAGAAAACTATAAGAGACCGGAAGTTTACTGTACCGAACATTGGCGTGTAATCTATGACAATAAAATGGATGCCCGCACCTACTACTGGGGCAATTACAAACAGCTTTGTACCCGGTGGATCGGCGGTCTACCCAACTATTCATGGATGGGACCTAACAGCATCTATTGCACTCATGGCAACCAGCCTGGGCGTGTATATGGAAGAAACCTTCCGTATCTCGCTAAAGGTGTTTTGAAGTCCACGGGGTTGGTTGAATGGATTCGCGCGCATGGGTTTGTTGAAAATCCAGACACGTATTTATCTGTACTGCGAAATGTCCCCCAGTTCGAGCGGATTTGGAAAGCTGGCCTCACCAGGCTGGCGGAGGAATGCTGGAGAAGCCCCCGCGATATGGCCAAGCTTATCGCAAATCCGCAATCCACAAGCCTTACAAAAGCCCTAGGAATTGACAAACAGGGTTTAGGCCGGCTCCGTTGGTTAAATGGAGACAGTTTACTCCTGCGTTGGCTCCAATGGGAAAAGGAAAACGGAAAACCGCTGTCTGATGAAGTACTAAAGTGGTTCTATTCTCGCGAAATCGAGCCCTCACATTTGAGCTTTATTTGGGGGAAAATGAATCCGATCCAGATATATCATTATCTGGAAAGGCAGGCATCCACAGCCCACGAAACTGTCCGTGAGACTCTCACTACCTGGCAGGACTATCTCTCCATGGCACAGCGGCTTGGCATCGACACAAATGATGAAATCGTATACCGCGCAAAACTGCTCCGCCGCCGGCATGATGAGTTGGTACTGCGCTGTAAGCAGGCAGACAACGAGCAGCAGGCCCGTGATGTGCTGAAAACTTTTCCGACTGTGGATAAGATCTGTCAGTCCATCAAGGACAAATATGAGTACGCCAACGATCAATTCACTATTGTCGTTCCAAACGGCGCACTGGACATCATCGTTGAGGGCGAAATGCTCTGTCATTGTCTGCGGGGCAGCGACCGCTATTGGGATCGAATTGAGAAGCACGAGTCTTACATTCTGTTCCTTCGCAAAACTTCGGCAGTGAATATGCCATATTACACGCTGGAGGTTGAACCGGATGGAACTGTTCGCCAGAAGCGGACCAAGTTTGACCGTCAGGAAGCCGATATCGAGGACGCCAAGAAGTTCCTTGTGGAATGGCAAGGGGTACTCGCAAATCGGCTGACCAAAAATGACCGGATGAAAGCGGAGAACAGTAAGGTCCTTCGTGAGCAGGAATTTGAGCAAATGCGGCGGGATAATATCATCATCCACACAGGCGAGCTGTATGGTCAGAGATTGGTCGATGTGCTGACCGCTGATTTGATGGAAGCCGCGGCATAGCCTCAAGCAAGATAGGCAGGGTGGGTCACTCCACCCTGCCCCTGCTTTCTATGTAAAGGAAGTTGTTGCCAATGACGAAAAATGAGTATCAAAAAATTCAAAACGACCTGGATCATTTAATCGAAAATATCAAATTCAAGTCGTTAAAGCAGAAAGAGCGGGACGTTTATAAAAGAGCTGTGTTGGCGTGTAAAAGCGTAGTATCGAATTTCTCTCCGACGGACAACTAGAAGGTATATAAACCTTCCCCCTGAAATAATTGTAGCTCAAAAATAGTCGAGCCTTGGGCCAGTTTGAGGCTCATGGCTTAGTATAGGAGGTTTTTGAAATGACCGTAACCAAGCGCAACGCCCTTGTAGAAGAATACCTTTGGTGTATCGACAGCGTGATTTGGCAGAATGAAACGCTGGTCGTTGCCGCCCACCTGGACCGGGAGGATGTGTACCAATCCCTGGCGCTCCGGCTGATTCGTGCTGTGGAGCGGTACGACCAGGCCAAGGGTCCTACCCTGAAACAGTACATCTTTGATCGGCTGAAATACGAGTTGCTCTCCTGCAGCAGCCCGCAGGCAAAGTATGGATTCACCAACGCGCCCTATCAGCTGTACGACGCCGTAGTTTCTATGGATTCCCTGGCGGAGAGCGACCCCTATTGGGAACGGCGGATTGCCGCATAGGAGGGCTGGACATGAAACAGATCACTGTAGAACAGGCGCTCAAATTGATTGAGGGCCGAGACGAGATCCATTGTATGATGAGCAATCCTATCAGCCAGCCCCATCTGCTCACCGTCGGCTGGCACAAGGAGTATCCGAGTGCGGTGGAAGCCATCCAGACAGCGGACAAGCTCTTTTTGCTGAGTAAGCAGGAAGCGTTTCTGTCCCACCGGCTGTATTGCGTGAAGCCAAAGGGGAAATACCCCGAGGAGCAGGTCTATATGGAAGTCTGATGGTGCGGCCTCACCGTGTCTATCAAATCACACAGTCCGGGGCATGAGAAAACTCATGCCCCGGACCACTTTCAAGGAGGTCATCTATGAAGCAACTTGGAAACCTGGCCATCGTGTGCGCACAGCGCCCGGAGGTCTCGATGCAGCTTTTTGGAGGCAGAGTGGCCGTCCATGTTGGCGCCGGCCCCAGCAGAGCGGTCCTTGCCGCGGCCTGGGATGACGATGGCAAAATCAGCGGCATCATTCGTGAGCTGAATTTCGGCAAATACGCCGTGAAAAGGAGTATCTGAACGATGGTGCGAAATCTGAATCAGTTAAAAAGGGAACTCAGGTGCGGTACGCGCTTTGAAATCATCGGACACTGCCGCACTGAGTACATTGGTCAGCTCCGCCGGGTAACGCTGGCGAATACCGCCTGCTTTTACAGCGTGGTGGATGGTCAGCCGGAACATTTGGTCAGCCGGGCCAACGGTGGGAAGGGCTTTGCCCTCTGGTGGGGCAAGGCTTCCTGCTGGGAGTTCCACGACGGCCTGTGTTCTGCGTATGGAGAAGGTCAGGAACATACGGAGCAGAATCTGCTCATGTCGTTCCGCATTATGGAGGAGGATTCGTAATGGAACAAAAACCGTATGAAAGAATCGCCGCATTGACGGCGCAGCTCAACCGCTACCGGCACGAGTATTACAATCTCAATGCCCCGACCGTGGCGGATGAAGTCTATGACAGGCTTTTTGATGAGCTGAAGGCGCTGGAAGATACTACGGGCATCCGCATGGCGAATTCGCCAACGCAGACGGTGGGCTACCCGGCGGTCAGCGCACTGCAGAAGACCACCCACAAGATCCCTCTGCTGTCGCTGGAAAAGGTCAAGCGCGTTGAGGATGTGGTGTCCTTCGCCGGAGACAACCAGGTCATGCTCATGCTGAAGCTGGACGGCCTCACCGTCAAGCTGACCTATGAGAACGGTACTCTGACGGAGGCCGCTACCCGCGGCGACGGAAGTGAGGGCGAGGTAGTTACGCACAATGTACGGGGTATCACTGGCATCCCGGAAACAATCCCTTATCGGGACCGTCTGGTAGTCACCGGCGAGGCGTTCATCCGTCCGTCTGACTTTCAGGCTATCGTGGCCGCCCTGCCGGAGTCTGAGGAGAAGCCCAAAAACGGCCGGAACCTGGCTGCGGGCTCCATTCGCCTGCTGAACAGTGCCGTGAGCAAAGACCGCAGGCTCACATTCATGCCGTTCAGTGTCTTGGAGGGTTTGGAACAGTATGGGACCAAATCCCAAAAGCTGAGCTGCCTGCGGATGCTGGGCTTCCAGTTCTGCAAGTACATGGTCAGTAAATCGACCCTGAAATTGGAGGAGGTGGACGCAGCCATCAAGGCACTCCGCAAGTATGCCGAGAGCTGTGACGTCCCCATTGATGGCATTGTTATTTCGTATAACGATGTCGCGTTCTCAAAAACCCGCGGCCGCACAGGCCACCATTTCAAGGACGGCGTTGCGTTCAAATTTGAGCCGGACCTCTTTGAAACGGTACTCCGGGAAATCGAGTGGACGCCTACCCGCTCCGGGGAGATCGCACCGGTGGCCGTCTTCGACACGGTGGAGATTGATGGCTGCCAGGTGTCCCGGGCCAGCCTCCACAACCTCTCCTTCATTGAAGGGCTGGAGCTGATGCCGGAGAACCGGGTGCTGGTGTCCAAGCGGAACCAGATCATTCCGCACATCGAAGAAAATCTGGACCGGGGCGCTTTCGATTTGGGATGCGTCATCCCCGGCCAGTGTCCCTGTTGCGGTGAGCCGACCCGAATCCATGTCAGCCCCGACGGCACGAAAGCCTTGTTCTGCGATAACGCTGCCTGCGAGACCCGGCGGCTGCGCCAGTTCGCCCATTTCGTTGGCGATAAGGCCATGGACATCGCCGGTCTATCGGAAACGACACTGGAAAAGTTGATTGGCCGGGGCTGGCTGCACAGCTATATGGACATCTACCGGCTGGACCAGCATCGGAGCGAGATCGTTCAGATGGACGGCTTTGGTGAGAAGTCCTGGCAGAATCTCTGGGCTGCAATCCAGGCCAGCCGGAACACCACCTTTGAGCGGTATCTGATTGCTATGGATATCCCCATGATCGGCAACACTGCCAGCCGGACCCTCGCCAGGGAGTTTCACAGCAGTCTGGAGGAGTTTGAGGACGCCATCCTCAGCGGCTACGATTTTACAACACTGCCCGATTTCGGGAAGACTCTGAACGACAATATCTATGCCTGGTTCAAGGTGGAGGACAACTGGTACATCTGGGAGGAGCTTAGGACGTTGGTGTCCATTCAGGTGCCGGAGTCTGCCGCAGCGTCGGCGCCAAAGGATAGTCCCTTCGCTGGCAGTACCATCGTTGTGACCGGGAAAGTGGAGCCGTATACCAGGGATGAGATCAACGCGCTGATTGAATCCTTGGGTGCCCACGCCGGCAGTTCGGTGAGCAAGAAGACCAACTATCTCGTTTGCGGTGAAAACGCAGGTAGTAAGCTGGACAAGGCCAGGGCGCTCGGTGTCCGTGTTCTGTCACCTGCGGAGTTCTACCGCATGGCCGGCGTTGCGTGAATACAGCGGTGGGAGGAGGCTTTGCGCTTCCTCCCACCACAGAACTTTGGAAGGAGCAGCAAATACTTTAGCGTTTGGCACCACTCGTTTCATAACCCTGTCGGTGCCGTTCGCAGAAAGATTAACTATTAAAAGTCAACCCCCAAAATGAGGGAGATGTGAAAAGGCAGGCGGTTGGAAAAAGGTATAGCAAAGCAGAGGCCCGTAAAGGCCCCGAATGGCTATCGAGGGAACATCAGGCCGCCAGGCGATATGGCTGCCTGGATTTCTCCAACGCAAAGATAAGCCGCACCAGCTTCTTGGCGGCATGGGATAGGGCAACGTTGTAGTGCTTGCCCTCGGCCCGCTTTTTAGCGAGGTAAGCAGCAAAGGCAGGGTCCCAGAGACAAACATACTTGGCGGCGTTGTAAAGGGCGTAGCGAAGGTACCTGGAGCCGCGCTTCTCCATGTGTGGGTAGCAGTTTATGAGCTGTCCGGACTGGTAGGTGGAAGGGGACATCCCGGCGTAGGCCAACAGCTTGTCTGGGGAATCAAAGCGAGTAAAGTCACCAACTTCTGCGAGGATCATGGCACCCATACGGAACCCTATCCCCGGAATAGTAGTGATGGGAGATTGCAGCTCATCCATGATAGCCTGAATAGCGGATTCAATCTCATCGATTTCAGCGTCCAGCTCCCGGATGAGCCGGATGGTATGCTGCAACTCCAGAGACTTTGCGGGCATCCTGGAGCCTATGGACTGCCTGGCGGCGTTCCGGATCTCCACTGCCATATCCCGCTTGTAGTGGCCTTTAGAGGCGCTGTCCAGCAAAGCCTTCAGCCGGGTCAAATGTGCGGCGGCAATCTGTCCGGCCCCGGGAAACTCAGACAGCAGGGCATAGACGGAGGCCATGTGAAGGGTAGGTACCAGTTTTTCCAGTTCGGGAAACAAGATACACACCAGTCTGGAAACAGATGTTTTGAGTTTTGCCCGCTCCTTTACCTTGTCGAAACGGTATCTGGTTAGTGACTTTAGTTCCTCGTTGTGGTATGATGTGTCTGTGTAGGGCTTGAGGCTCACATCGGACAGAAGCATCGCCGCGATCGTCCGCGCATCCACCCGGTCCGTCTTGGTCTTCCTGAGGCTGAGGCTTTTCCGGTAAAGGTTCGTGCGCAAGGGATTCAAGACATAGGTGGCCAGACCGTTGTCAAGAAGGAACCCGAGGAGATTGCAGCTGTAATGCCCGGTTGCCTCAAGTCCTACTTTTATGCTGTCCTGGGGCGTGGTGCAGGAGCGGATCCTGTCCAGCAGGGTGTTGAATCCATCCAGGTTATTGGGGATGGTGAACACCTCTGCCAGGACTGCTCCCTCAGAGTTAATGATGAAGCAGTCGTGCTTGTCCTTCGAGACATCGATACCAACAGAAACCATAGTAAAACCTCCGGCGGTAGATTTGTGATGCTGCATCCACAGAACACCTTGCCTTGTAGCCTTGTTCCACATAAACCGTCTGGCGGTATTTAACTGATCAACAAATCTGCAAGGGACTGTGGTTGGAACCTTTCTGGAACCGTCTTGCGGTAGGGGGCTTATACCAATCCACAGCATCCCTTACAGTGTAGCACATGACCTTGGAGAGGGTCATTAAAAACTACTACTCTATAATACAAGGGGGCTTATACCAATCCACAGCATCCCTTACAGTGTAGCACATGACCTTGGAGAGGGTCATTAAAAACTACTACTCTATAATACAAGGCGAATTATAGAAATGAAAAAGCCAAATACAAAACATATCCTCATGGAATACGTTGAGCCGGATATCAATGAACCGGCTGTGTTTGACACCTATGAGGAAGCCTACGCGGAAATGAAAGAACGCCTTTTTGAAACCCTCGACACCACGGAGGAGGAGTTTGCGGCAGACTGCAGGTATGGTATTTCCCAGGGCGACACAGGACTATCCGCAGATGATGCCTGGTGCCAAAACAAGAACCACGACAACTGCACATGGCATATCTCTGAAATTGAGATATGAGCAACCCACAGATATACCATGTAAGGGAGTGTTATACATGAGCAATAGAACACTTGTAAAACTGACGGCAAGCGAATACTGTATTGGGTTCCGCACGGTCAGCTTCAGGCGCAGATCTCCAAGAACATTTCTTGTAACACGCAGCCAACTGGAAAAGCTGGAGGCCGAGGGGGCGGTCATTGCCCGAGATATCCACTGTTTTGCCGTCTTCCGCCGTAATTCTCTGGCTGAAACAGTCACCATTGAGTTTGCCTGGCTCCGCTCTGAAATGTTCAAGCAGCTCGTTGGCTATGAGGAAACAGTAACGCTTCCCTATGACGAGTTTATGAGATTTGTCCGGGAAAGCCAGCAGGAAGGAGGCCCTTCTCAATGGGCGGCGTTATCAGTTATTGATACCCGGAGGCCCAAGCTGGTGTTTTACGATACCGCCGGACTCCATAAATGCGTTGAGAATCGCCAAGTACGGAAGAAGTTAGTGCGTTTTCTCCGTGACCACTTTCAGTGGACGGATGCGGATGAAATCGGCTTTTACCGAGACTTCGTGCCATACAGCTTTCTCTTCCGTGAGGTATGCCGCGGAAAGCCCGGAATCGTAGGAGGCGTGATCCTCCATATGCAGGATGACATGAAAAAAGCATATTACGGCCTTCATACTTGACCCACATGACAAACCTATCCCCAGAGGCCCGCATGGGCTCCTGGGGATAGCTCTTTTATGGTGTGCCATAGTTCCAATACGTGGCATACAACGCAGATATATACGTTAGAACCTGCCGGACGGAAGCCCTATAATCCATATTTCTTGATGATATAATCCATGTGCTGTTCCAATTCATAAATGGCGTTGATTGGTAATTTCCCAGTGGTGAGCTGCTTTGGCACGACCAGCTTCGTCATGCCGGATTCATCCCGCGATAGCGTGATCTTTTCCCGGGCCAAATCAAGTCGGCCAAGAGAGTATCCTTCCGTCAGCCACGCCTCTGCTACAGTGTTGCAGTTCTGCCGTGGATACCACCAGTCACTGTTGACCCGCGCAGATTTCGGAAGGGGGCGGCCGTCCAGTTTCTCAATTTCCTTAAATGTCAGGGTAACGGAGGCCGCACTGCATTTCGCCAAGTATCGCTTCAAACCGATATGCCTCCAATTCGGAGGTATATCTTTTTTTACTCTTTTGCCGCCTTGGGGCCGGGCGGAAACCACCCCCTCCAGGGCCAGCATGATATCATAGGGCCTCATGGCATCTACATCCTGCGTGGTATATATCACCTGCAGTTCATTTTGTTTGCAGATCTTATGGATGTAGGCGGAGTTTTTTACACTTGGCGGTCGGCTGAGGGACAGCGGTACAACGGTCCGAGGCTGGTCTACCAGGATCGGCCGGCCGCAATACAGGCACCGGCCGCCCTGCCGATCCCATATCGCCCGATATGGACCGCTGACATTGGCGATCTCACGCTCATGCGTTCGAGATTCCATGTAATCGGTGTCTATGAACGGATTGGCGTTGGTTTTGATCTTGTTGTGCTGAATCAGCAACGCATCGGCGAGAAAAATCACCCGCACACTTCGATCTTCCGGCAGAGCATAGACATGTCTCCCACTCGGTTCCTTATACCAGTATTTTGAGATGACCTTCGCCTTGGCCAATCGGGGATGCTTGGCAAGCGCGGCCTCAAGGAGCGCCGTCTGGACCGCCACATCAATTCTTTTGAAGGCTTCGGCAGCATCGCAGTCACGGTAGTAGTTCCCCCAGCCCCGCAGCTTACTGTTTATGAGCGTAATCATATCCCGCTGTGACTTTCGGTTGGTTTTTATGGCTGTAGTTATATCCGCAATAAATCTTTCAATCTTATGCTCCGTCGGATAAACATAGATGTACTGACCTTTGCGGATATATGTTTTGCCCAGGAAGGTGAATCCTTCATCCACAGATGCGATCACCGTTTTTTCTTCGGACAGGGTACATCCACGCTCCGCCAGGAAATCCACCAGCAGTTCAACGATCCGCTCCGCATCCTCTTTGGAGCGGGCATTGATAAAAATATCGTCAGCAAATCTTATGAGGTTCCCGTTTGCGTAATCGACGGGGTGTTCGGTATGATGCAGTCCCCGATAGATATATTTCTGGAGGCCGTCCAGAACAAAGTTCCCCAGATACGGGGACAGGTTGGAGCCCTCGGAGATACCGTCCTCCTCTGGCGGGAACAGCTCCCCAGAGAAAACGATCCCGGCCGTGAGGAACTCTTTCAGGACGCGCTTGTCCATCGGGACATGGGCCAGGAGCCAAGAGTGATGGATGGAGGCATAATACGCTTTGATGTCAGCCACAACGGCGATTGTAGGCGCATCGTTCCCTTTCAGGCTTTCAAGGATATACGCCTGAGCGTCTTTGGGAGAGCGTCCTTTACGAAAGGCGAAGGACTTCCGCTCCGCATGGGCCTCGGCGACAGGAATCAGGGAATAACCGTAGAGGACATTCATGGCCCGATCCCGATATGTTGGCAGCCCAGCCCGCCGCTCCTTCCCCGTGTTCTTTGCTATCAGGAGTATCTGTTTGAGCGGCGACGCATGGTAGCCCTTTGAGGTGAGGGACATGGCCGCCCGCATACAGTCAGCCGCCGTCCGCCAGCACTCTCCATCCACCCCGGGGCTGGAGGTGGATTTGACCACATGGTCTACCGCCAGGCACTTGATGTCCAAGTCTCGCACGATGCGCTTCTGGATTTCAACGATACGTTTTTGATCATTGGCAAAGGCGGCGATGGTGAGCTCCTCTTGCCAGGCCGCCAGCTTTTTTTCCGCAGCGTCCCAATCAATGGCCTCCCACTGATGAGCGAGCAGTTCATCCGGAAACTCAATTTTCATAGGGCAAGCACCAGTTCAATCGGGCAGTGATCGGAGCCGAGCAGGTCAGCGTGGTGCCGCACGTCTACCAGCTTGGGGAGCAGTCTGTCGGAGATCAGGAAATAGTCCAGCCGCCAGCCACGGTTTTCACTGCGCTTCTTTTTGCGGTTGCTCCACCAGGTATAGCTGCCCTCAGCATCCGGATATAGGATTCTGTAGGCGTCATGGAAGCCACATTCGAGCAGTGTTTCCAGGTTGGATCTCTCATCTGATGCGTATCCCTGCGACGCCCAATACTGCCGCAGATTTTGCGGGTAGATATCAATGTCCAGCCGGGCTACATTGAAATCGCCGCACGCTACGACCGGTTTTTTCTCTATGAGTTCGCAGAGGAAGCGGCGCAAAGCCGCATCCCAATCCAGGCGGAATTGGTGCCTGACCAGATTGGATTGCGAATTGGGCGCATAGCAGTTGACGATGAAAAAGGCTGGGAACTCAAGCGTGAGCACTCGGCCCTCCTGATCCAGCCGCTCATTTCCCAACCCCCAGATGACTTGGAGCGGCTTCTGCTTTGAAATTGTCAGTGTCCCTGAGTATCCCTCCCGCTGGCTTGGGTTCCAAAATTGATGATAGCCCGGCAATACCTCCGTGGTTTGCTTTGTGCGGATCTCCTGGAAACACACCACGTCAGGCGCCAGAGCCTCCAGGGAAATCATTGCACCATGCCTCACACTGGACAGCAGGCCGTTCAGATTCCATGATATGACTTTCATATCGTCCACCTCCAAAGAAAATCATAGTGGTTTTCTTTGAATTTCACAAGGCCGCGAATTTACTTATGAAGCCCTACCTGCCTTCAAAATTGTGGTTTGAGCAAGTGTTCCCGCATATTTTACATATTTCATTATTCTAAATCATGTGCTAAAATATATAAGAAGGAAAACGTAGTCCGATGCCATTCGGATGTAGTATTTGTTCTGATAATCACAAAAGGCCTTCACATACCATCCCCGCCTTTTGCAACAAAAGCGTTGACGGAACATATTGAAGAAACTTTTGGCTTCAGATCAGAACAGAAGCGAGGTGTCATAATGGAAAGATCCAAACCCTATCTCGCGGAGTTTACAACTACAGAGTTGCAAACATTTATTGACCACTATATCGAACATGGTAAGATCCTCCACGTTCCTGGCCATGACTGGACTTCGTGCGATATGGTAGCGCGCTTTCTAGGCTTCGGGTACGACAGAACATGGTCAGAAGAAGAAATTCAAATCCTTAGAGAGACATATCCGGCAGCTGGAGCAAAAGCGGCAGAGGAGCTACTGCCTTTAAGGTCTGAAACAGACTGCGTAAGGAAAGCTACCAATTTGGGGCTTCGCACACTTGTCAAAAAAGAACGGAAAAAAGCAGATGACTGGATGCTGTGGGAGGTCGACCTTATAACACGATACTACCCTGTCATCGGCAGTAAAGTTGCGCTGCTTCTGCCGGAACGATCTGAGTCAGCTTGTGTTACAAAAGCAATCAAATTACACCTGACTGCTCATGCGCCGGTTCCGTGGACAGAACACGAACTCTCTATTCTGAAAGACTATTATCCAAAGATTGGGCCCAATATCAGCGATTTTCTCCCGAACAAGACTCGAAATAACATCCTCAGCAAAGCGGCGGCAATGGGTCTCCCTGCTCCCTCTCAAGAGTGGACACAGGAAGAAGATGAGCTGTTGAAACTGCATTATCCTCAAATGGGCGCTGAAGTATCAAAGTATTTTTTCGGGAGAAGGTCGCGCAGCGCCTGTATTTCAAGAGCCGCTGTGCTGGGCATCTCATTTGACCGATATAGGAAAGGGTGGTCTGAGGAGGAACTACGGATTCTGAAAGAGTATTATCCGCAACTCGGTCCAAGGGTAGCGCAAATGCTTCCAGAAAGGACGGCGCTTTCGTGTAAGAAAAAAGCTGGCCAATTAAAACTGTCCTTCTCAGGAAGCGGTCAGAAGCAACAACGCAGAGGAAAAAACTGGTCGCATGAGGAACTGGCGATTCTCGCTGAAAACTACCCGACAATGGGCGACGATGTTTGTAGACTATTGCCCCACCGTACACGTTCAGCCTGTATTACTATGGCGCAACAACAGAAACTGTGTAAGAAGCGTGGGGAATGGACCCCGGACGAGGTAGAAATCCTGCGTGATAATTATGCAAAAATGGGAAATGGTGTTGTCTCCTTATTGCCCGGCAGGACAAAGTCCGCTTGCAGGAATAAAGCCAGAGAATTGAAACTATACGCGAATGACAGCCGCTGGACCAGCGAAGAAGATTCCATCCTGATAAATCGTTATCCTCAAGAAGGTTCTTCTGTTTTCAATCTTCTTCCTAACCGCTCCGAGAGTGCATGTCGTACTAGACTTTGCAAATTGGGCATTCAAATTCGAAAGGCCTCCCCGAAATAGTACATTGTCCGCGGTGTTAATTGTATCATTCCGACTGAATCACAAAACAGACAGCAGCCGCAATTGTTTGATAATGTCTCTGATTTCTCCCGGCCAGTCCGGTCCAGAGAAAGAACGATGAAATCATACAAATGTTTGGAGAAGCAGCCAAATGAAGATACTAATTGACGCGCATATCGCCATATTCTATAATGAGCCGTGTGTCAGCTCTGTGTAAAATGCGAGGACAGGGACGGTCCGAAATAAAATAGTAACTCTGATTTCTCTGGACCAGCTCGGTCCGGAGAAACAAATGTTGGCGGGAGGTTATCATATGAGCGAGTGTATGCGGATCACGGAATTGATTTCAAAACTCGAACTAATCAGGGCGCAGTATGGGAATGTCAAAGTCTTTACACAAGCGAATTCAGAAGTGATGTACGCACTTGGCGATGCGATAGTTTTTCCTGCTCCTGACGGTGATGCCGTATTACTGACACGGCTTGATTTTACAAATGATACTTAGCTGTCTCCAGCAGCCATGCCGCTGTCCGTTATTAAAACCATATATCGAAATCTCTGGGCTGGTACAACCCAGAGATTTTTTGATTTATCTGTTGAAAAATAGCGTGTTATTTCCGTATAAAGTGATATAGGAGGTACGCACGCTATGTTAATTGCAATCGATCATGGCAACCGACTCTGCAAGGGAGTCCACTTCGAGCCCTTCGTCTCCGGCCTTGCTGAAAGCGACGTCCAACCATACGGGAAGGATGTGCTGAAATACCGGGGGAAATACTATCAGCTCTCCGACCAGCGCATTCCCTATCACCGGGACAAAACGGAGGATGACCGTTTCTTTCTGCTGACCCTCTTCGGGATCGCCAAGGAGGTTGAAGCGCAAAGCGCCTATTACCCCGGTATCATCCGTGTACAGCTGGCGGTTGGCCTGCCGCCGGCGCACTATGGAGCGCAGTACGAATCGTTCACCCGCTATTTCTCCGGGCGGGGTGTCGTCAGCTTTACCTACAAGAGCAAACCCTATTCCATCTCCATCGACGATGTGGCCTGTTTTCCGCAGTCCTATGCCGCCGCTGCGACAATCATGCAGAGCCTGGCATCCGAGCCGCAGGCGTTGATTCTGGACATTGGGGGCATGACCGCCGACTATCTTCGGGTCAAGCGGGGTGAGGGTGACCTGTCCGTCTGCGACTCCCTGGAAAACGGAGTTATCATGCTCTACAACAAGGTCATCGCCAAGGTCCGGGCGGAGCAGGATCTGCTCCTGTCTGAGGATGTGATTGACGCGATCCTGACGGGCCAGCCCACCTACGGCCTGGAGGCAGTGGCTCCGATGGTGCGAAAGCTTGCAAAGGAATTTGTGAACGACCTGCTCAGCGCCATGCGGGAGCGTCAGTTGGAGCTGCGGGCCGGCCCCGTTGTGTTCGTCGGGGGCGGGTCCATCCTACTCAAAAAGGAAATCGAACTGTCTGGCAAGGTGGCGCGGCCGGTATTCATTGAGGATATCCGCGCCAACGCCAAAGGGCACGCGCTTCTGTATAAGCTGTCCAGTGGCGGCAGGTGAGCGCCATGGATGAACGGAAACACCCGGGCCGCTTCACGCTCCAGTTCAATATGGAGGACCCCAGGCAGCGGGATGCGGCGGAGCTGTTACGACAGCAGGGACGGCGAAAGGCGCAGTTTCTCACCAGCGCCATCTTATCGTATGCGGGAGATCCCGATGAATCTGAACAAGGTATTCGCCCTTCTGGGGTGGACATGGAAACACTCAGGCGGATGGTAGTGGATATCCTGCGCAACGGCCCACAGGGAACATTGGAAAGCCACCCCGTACCAGAGGATATCGTGGAACCAGACGCCCCATCAGAAGAGACGGCGGTTGCAAGCGGCACCCTGGCGGCAATGGCAAATACGTTGGCAGCGTTCCGCCGGAAATAATGCAACGGTCATAAAAACGTGCGGTACAGAGGGACCTCTGCGCCGCACGTTTTTTTGACTATTCTTCTATGTCGATGCCCAGGGCCTCAGCGATCTCCTCGGCACTCTTTCCAGCTTTTTGGGCCTTCTTCACGATGGCCTCTATCTTCTGCTTCTTCGTCATGCGGGGCTTGCGGGGAGGCTTTGGCGCGAGAATGGCCGCTTTCTTCTCCTTCAACTGCTGTATCCTGACGCGGGCGTCATCGATCTTCTTATCGTATTCAGCCTCGACCTCCTGCTTCTTTGCCTCATACCCAGAGATTGTAGCTTCCAACTTGCTGATCTGCTCGTCAATTGCCCAAGCCAACTGCTCCGGGGTGCGGCGCACACGTTTCGCTTCATTTTCTGCCATATTCCGGCCTCCATTCAAAAGATGTTATTCATTCTACCACGAGATATGGCATTTTACAAGATATTCATGCGGTAGAGCACAAATAATTCATGCGGTAGAGCATAAAAAACCGTGGAGGACAATGGATGCCCTCCACGGTTTTGACGCTAAACGATTTGCTTGTTGCAGCTTTGTGTTATCAAAAGCGATTTGGCCTAAATCGTTATTCAGTTATCGGTTCAGGCAATTTTCTGTTCTCCCCAGCGGATTTGGAAACGGCCTTCATCGTCCTCCTCCCGGCGCATCAACAGGGCCAAAAGATTGTAGTCTACACCGAATTTCTCATAGATCTCATCCAGGTCGGTGTCCTGGCCCTTCATAAACAGGTTGATCTTCTCCTTCGTCATCACCATCTGCAGGAGGTTGGATTCCAGGCTGCCGGTGTAGTTCAGGAAGTAGATATCCTTGTACTCCGTTGACGTGTAACGAATGAACCGCATATAAAACTGGCTCATTCCGGAGTTGTTGTAGTGCATCTCCGGGATCAGAACTTTGTTGACATACTCGAAATTCACGCTGGAGGGGAGGCTCTGCTGGGTGCAGAGCAGGATACCGTTCCCGCTCTCCTTCAGGGTTTTCCGGAGAGCCCGGCGCTGGGCAAAGGTCCTGGTGGAGCCGGTGACGGTAAACAGTGGACGGTCAGGGAGATATTCGCGGAACGCGGACGCATAGGCTTCCAGTACATTTTGGTGTCGCACACCGATGGCGATGATCTCATTCTCCCACTGGGCCGCCATCTCTACCGCCGTCAAGATTTTGAGGGGCGTATCGCCCTCATATTCCCGCAGCGTGTTGGGGGCGGCCGCCACCCGAAGCAGCAGCATGATCTGCTGCATCAGCTTCAGCATGGCGTCTTTCCTGGAGTTGCCGGTGGAGGCAAAGTATTCGCGCTGCACCCGCCCAAACTCTTTCATCACAATGTCGTAGACCTCCCGCTCCTCGGGCGTGAAGGGCAGGGGCACCTGATGGATGCGCCGGATGTCCTTGCCGGTGACCTCCTCAAAGGTGCGGGTAATGACCGTCTTGCCCAAAATGTCATTCAGCTCATCGGCGTTATAAATGTCCTGGGTACGCTCACCCAGGCCGAACACCGTGGGCTTTTCCGGCAGGTGGCAGGCGGAGAACAGCGAATAGCCCCGTTTATAAGCGGGAATGGGACGCCCATACCAACGGTTCGTATCGTAGTCCAACCCGTCAGAGTCCTTGCTGTATGAGTACACATAATGGCACCAGGTAATCATGTTGATGGAGTTGTTGTAGAGCAGCTCCAGCTGGGGTGCAAACTCCGAGATATTGTTGCGGGTGCTGGTGCCCGTGGTCAGCAGCTTCATCCGGCAGCGCCGGAAGCAGGAAAGAACGCTCTTGGCCCGCTTGGAGTAGGGATTGGAGATCTCATCGCTTTCATCCAGGGCCAGCATGATATTCTGCTTGTGCCGTTTGACCCATCTCTTGATGTGCCGCTGGATCAGACAAAGCTTGTTCAGGGTCACCAGAACGAAATCGCCGGGCTTGATCCGCGCCAGGTCCTCCAGCCGTTCTACGAACACATAGGACAGGCCATAGCTGCTCAGTACCACGTCCCAGTTGTTGCGGATGGAAATGGCCGAAGATACCACCCAGGTGGAGTGTATGTTCTGCCGCTGCATCCGATACATGCCCATGGCGATGGCGGCCAGCGTCTTCCCGCTGCCCTGTTCCCATTGGAGCATTCCATACCGCTTTTGGAGCATCAGGTTGACGTCGTGCCGCTGCGTGTCGTTGAGATAGATATACTCTTCATTTTCAGAATCCCACAGCCGGAACTCACTCAGCCAGCCGCCGATTTCAGCATCTTCCCCCATGTCGTTGAACACCTGGCTCTGATTCTCATACTCCCGGCGCTTCCTGCGCAGCAGGCGTTCAAAGCCGGGAAACCGCTCTGGCTCATTGTCCAGAACGGCCTGGAAAACGGGGACGGGCGCCTCCATATCCCCGGTGAGTGTGCGGCGCATTTTGGCGCTGTACGCCTTGTAGACAAAAGTGTCGTTCCGCTTCACAAGGGCCACTACATCCCGCTCCGGCTTCTTGTTCTGCTGGCGGAGCGCCCGGCGCAGATAGGAGAACACTTTGGCCTCAGTCAGCTTCACCCGGTCCCACTCTTTGATGTCCATTTCGTCCGGTTTTCTCTGCGTGTAGTATCGGTGCAGGTATTCGCAGCATTTCGCGTAATTCTTTCTGGTTGCCGGATGTGCCTTGATCTGATAGAGCAGCTTCTGCGTCTCATAGGAAAACTCTTTGGACGCGCTGTGCTCCCGGGCCAGCTCCAGAATGACGTGGGACTTGTTCTGCTCCAGGTCAGCTTTTGGCAGCGCAAGGACCGATTCGTAAATCCGCTGGGCCGTCTCTGCCATGTCAAACCCGGAAGGTATGGGCGCAAGATATTCCTTGGTGTATCGCCAGCCGGCCTTCCCGTCCGTTTCGCTTCTTCTCTGCCAGAATTGCAGCTTGGTGGGCATATCCTTGACGCCCAGGGATGCAAAGGAGTCTTTCGGCAGGGCCATCTGGCCGAGGAACCGAAACCGCTTCTCCATCTCACGAATCATGGCCTTGTCGGAAAAATCGTCCGCCAGAAAAGACTGGGGGACCACCAGGGCCAGGACACCAAGAGGCTTCAGCAGTTCCGCCGCCTTATAGCAGTAGTACAGCTGAGATAGGATCTCCTCCCCGTCCCTGACCCACCATCGGAGGTTAAAGGGCGGATTCCCCACAATGTGGTCGAAGCGCACCTCGGGCTGGTAGGTGCGCACATCGCCCAGCTCCAGATTTGCCTCCGGGTACAGATACTTGGCCACCTTGTAGGCGTTCACATCCAGCTCACAGCCATACGTATTGGCCTGGACAGGCGCATAGTTGAAGAAGTTCCCCATGCCGCAGGTCAGATCAGCAATCAGGTCGTGTTCCGAGAGCCGCAGGCTGGTCATGACCAGCTCACAGAGCCTTGCAGGGGTGAAAAACTGCCCGTTTTCAAAACGTTTCTTGTGTTCACTGTACTCATGGTAGTTGCTGAAATCGTCCCGCTCCAAGCCGTGCAGGCCGCCAATACCGGTATAGGCGTTGAAGATATCCTCCCGGGTGATGCCGTAGGCTCCCGCACGGTCGCTGTCGATCAGGTATATGATCTTTTCGTTTAGCTCCTTGCGCCGGTCCTGTGGGATCGGCGTCTGATAATCCCGATATTCCATAACTGCCTCCTATTTTGATGCGCCAAGGTACTCGGACACGAACTGTCTGGCATAGCTTTCGCTGGTGAATCGGATATCCATTCTGCCGTTTTTGAACATTTTGACCCGCTCCAGCTTCTTGCTGTCCGAAAACTCATAGAGGTCATACCACAGATAAGACCGGTCAGATATAAGTTCTTCAATTTCCGCCGGATATTTGCCAAGCTCGCCGGTTTCAAAGTGGGCAAGTCCCTTCAGGACGTTCTTCATCCTGTCCTCTATATGCCACTGTTCATGGCGGTGGTAATATCCATAGTCGCAGGCGCCGCGCACAAACTTTACGGTGGATTTCTTCAGCTCATAATTCGCGGTGTGAGTGCTTTCATCCCAGGCCATGTGACGGCAGCCTTCTAACATCTCATAGGGGCCCTGTTCAGCAAATGTCCGGCCATTGAACCCCGCCAGGATCAAATCTATCATGTCCTCATAGCGAAGAACGGCAGGTGGAAATGCGGACCAGTCAACGGCATCCTCCGTTTTAACAAAATCCGGTTCCTCCGGGAGAAGCTCCCGCTCAACTTCATAATTCCCCAATGAAAGATGATAGGTCGTATTCAGGTAGGAAACTATCGTGTCAATAAAAGTGCTGTGCAACCGCAAAATATGCCTTATGATATTCTTTACGGTCATATCAGGCCACCAGCCGGACACAAGATATTTCTGTTTCCACGTTCTATCATAGCTCTGCGGGTCTGATAAGGCGTTCTTTTGCCGGCTGCACATATCCATCCACAGCTTGGCGATTTGATAAAAGCCCTCTACGGCGTCCTGATATATAGCCTGTTGTTCCTGGCAGAATTTTCGGTCTGCCTCGGTAATGCGGTCATCGGCACAAATCTCGACCGCATCGAATTTCTTCAAAAAATCCATGCTGCACCTCCCGGTCCTGTCAGCAGACCGTGCCCAGATACTTATTTGCAAATTCCTCGGCCAAAGATTCGGATGCAAATTTGAGATCCACCCGGCCATTCTTGAACATCTTCAGCTGGAGCACCTTTTCGCAGGTGGGGAACTCATGCACGCTGACGCTTGCCCCCCTCCAACCCAACAACTCAGAGAAGCCTACCGGAAACAACTGATAACTGCCGGTCTCAAAATGGGCGGCGCCGCTCAGGATATTCTTCATGTCGTCTTGAAGCGTCCATTCTTCGCCGTCATACCGGGCCGAACACCTGCATTTGTAGCCACTGAATCGGATCACATTTTTATTTCGCTCATACTCGGCCTTCTCCTGGTATGTGTTCCACGCTGCGTTATGGCATTTTTTCGCCAGCTCATAAAATGCCTGCTCCGCAAAATTACGCCCATCAAGCCGCAGGATGATTTGCTCCACAACATCCTGATATCGGACCGTAAGCGCCTGCATTTGCTCATGGTATTTCTGCCAGGCATCTTTGTTGTAAAAGTCCGGCTCTCCCGGCAGCAGATTGGCCTCTACTGTCTCACAGGGGACTGTCACATTGTAGGCCGAATTAAAGTAATGGACGATGGTGCTGATAAACATCGAATGGAGTGATTTTATATGCGATTCGATGTTTTCAGCCGACAGGTTGATAGAGCCGCGTCCCTTTGAAGACAGATACAACATGTAATGATTGGTGTTCTCTGAGCATCCACCCAACAGTTCCTTCTGCGCTGAGATCATATCTTCCCAGAAAAAAGCCAGTTCCTGAAATGCCTGCTTAGCGGTCTCGTATGCCGCCTGGTGCTTCTCACAGAAATCTTTGTCTGCGGGACTGATGCGGTTTACTGCCTCAACTGCGACAGTCCCGAACTTTTCTAACAGATCCATGTTGTCCTCCATTATATTGTTCTGTTTCTGGCTGCCCTCGCCGCCGCGTCAAAACTCCTTCCACTCGGTTTCCTCTTTGGTGTCCTCGCTCCGGGCCATCATGAGCCTGGCGACGGGGGCGGAGGGCTGCACGACCAACTGTCCGCGGCAGTATGCTCCCTTGGCCTTATCCATCGCTTGGTCGATATCCTCAGCCTGAATGGAAAACTCCTGAGAAATGTGCTCCTCGATCGTCACAAGATATTGCCGCAGCCCGTTCACACAGGCGCCCTCCATATTGGCTTCGGTATATTGCCGGGTATACTTTGCATCGCTCATATTCGCTTTTTCCTCCTCAATAAAAAAATAGCCCAGAGGGCGTTTCCGCATAAGCGGACACATCCTCCGGGCGTCTGTTCAAATTACGGCAAAATGCCGCAAAGCATAGGAAGTGTACTTGTTGGGGAAAGCAATCGTCAGTGGGATGATTCGCTCAAGGGCCACATCTCCGACTGTCAAAATGCTGCAGGTGCCTATCGCGTTGGTTACCGCACGGATGTTACAATCCAGCGTGCTACAGGCTTGCATTAGACTTACGAGGATTTCCTCTTATACCTGTTTCGACTCCTGGCAGCCAACAGAAATGCCTTCTCCATTGCCGGCGTCAGTTCCGGCGAGTCCTCATCAAAGACAATAGGTTTTTCCTTCGCCGCTTCAATTTCTGCAATCTGTTCTTTCGTCAGTTTCATTCCCTTTTTATATGTCACTGTAACCGTCATAGTAGAGCCTCCTTTCCGCCGCTGTAGCCAGTCTGGCCGAGATGATCCTCAAGCTGTCCTTGCGCTCAGTATATACGACAAACAGAATATCATGAACGAGGCCAATCGTATTGTACCTATCCTCATCTATACTATGTTCATAATCGTAGATTTCGATACGGTTCTCATCATCAAACACATGGATAGCAGTATTGAAGTCAATCCCGTGTTTCAGCCTGTTGATACGATTCTTGTCCTCGTCCCATTCAAACTTCAAAATATCGTTAATATCAACGTCTCCTTTGCGACTCTGTTTGATTTAACTTTATCATAGAATGATTCCATTTGCAAGATAAACCTCTTGAGAATCGATATGCGCATTTTGACTGTTCTTCTTCGCCTGAATCTGGCAAATCCTTAAAACTTCTCACTCTCTGGATGACAGCTTGTTCTCCGGGGACAAATGCCCCAGCACCCGGTTACTATAGTTACGTCGCCTGGACGAAACCTACTGCCTGCAAACTGCTGCTGCACTCTACTCGCCCTGTTGGTACAGCCTTACCAATAGCAGGCACAATGTGCTTTTCTCCATTATGAGTGTACTTCCGATTACAAATCATAGACGCAGTCCAGATACTTGCTGGCCGCCTCGCAGCCGTTGTCCTGCAAAAACTGGCTGAGATCGTCCAGGGCCTGCCTGTATGGCTGCCGAAACCGCGGCGCTTTGGTGATACGCAGCTTCTTCCCATCCGCGGGGATGACCTGGATCGATCCCTTCAGTTTCTCTGGCCTGGCCGCTCGCAGTTTCAGCAGGGCGGATATGACCGGATTGCCGGGGTCGCCAGAAACACGAACCAGGGCACCGCCAGGCTGCACACTGCGACCGCTGTCGTTCAAATCATCATAAAGCGTTCCCATCACGAAAGCCCGCCTTTCCTGTTGGGGTAAAACTCTTTCCACTCGGTCTTTTCCCCAGTCTCACTGTCCTGCGCCATAATCAAGCACTTTCCTGCTTCGAAGTACCGTTCCTTCGACATCGCACGCTCATATCTTTCCTCCGCAGTATCTATAGCGCAGAAGATGCTGTAGGCGTCCATCGAAAACACGCTTGTGGCTTGTGTAACCAGGTCCTTGATCGTCACGGTGTATGTCGCCGGATGCCAGTTGTGGTTCCCACTGAGGTCTGCGGCGACGGCAGCGTGTTCTCTGTCCTCCGGCACCGCCTCGATGATCTCCCAGAGGAATTGATCCCCTCTGTACGCCAGCTTGATACAGTTCCTCATTTTGACCGTATACCGGTCACAGTACGCGCCCAAAGGCGCCGGGAGCCTCACGGCCTCCGCCATTTTCTCATACGCTTCCCGCATGGCTGCGCGGGCGGCATCGATCGAGTAAAATCCCCGAACCGAAGCCTCAGCCCCGCCGCTGTCGCTGTCCCCTTTGAAGAACAGCAGATAATTGACGTCACTCATGTTGATACTCCTTCAATACAATATTATTGCGCGTAGAATATCCAGCGGATCTTCTCGCCCTCCGGATAGCGGTTTGTGCTGCGGGGCCGCGAGGGGCAGTCCCAGCCCTTGGACGCAATAGTCACGCCGTCCGGTCGGAACCCCACGGCCCGCAGACTGCTGCCGCTTTCCTCGGGGAGAGTATAGGTCAGGAACCGCCGGTAGCCCATCTCACGCCCAATCCGTATGGCCCGGGCATAGAGGTTGCTGCATACACCGGCATATCGCGGGTCCGCACAGCAGCGGTTGATTTCCAGGGTCTCGCCGTCCATCTGATGGCGGGACTTTGGGATGCTGGCCACGGCCACGCCCACAGGCTCCGGCTCTCCGTCCACCCGCAGACAGACGGAGAACTTGTGGAACCTGGGGCCGGCGTTGTGCCGGTGGTGCCGGTCGATGTAGGCGCTGGCCTCCTGGAGCGTAATCGGTTCCGCTCTCAGCTGGGCTACCAGGCTGGAGACAGCACCGTCCACACGGTAGAGGCGGCCATAGCCATCCTCCGTATCCGTGAGCACATAGTCTCCACACTTATACCGCACGGCCATGGTCTGCCGCCGCCGCTTGTCTTTCAGCCGTATGGGCTGTTGAGGCGCGGCGCTCAGTAGGCCGCGGATATCCACGGGCAGGCTGGGAGCGGCCTTCAACACAGGATTCTCCGCCGCCCATCTCGGATCGCTGCAATGGAACGCACGCAGGTTGTAGGGCATCCGCCAGCGGAGCCGGTCCATCAGTTCCTCAAAGGCGGCATCATCCATCAGCTCGGAGCAGCGGTAGGAACGGCCGTCGAGCTTTGCCAAAAACATATGGTGTGGCGCACATACTGCCGGCATCACTGCTCCTCCTGGCCCCGGCGCCCCTGCATCCAGAGCTGGAGGACCTGAGAGGCCCGCGCCCGGTCAGAGGACAACTCCGGGAATTCCGCCTGCAGATAGGGGACAGCGCCAAACATATTGGTGACGCCGGATTCCCGGAGCTGATCCAGGTATTCAAAATACTCCTCCATTTGCGCGTCGGCGTTTTGCGTAACGTTGTGGCACATATTCATCCTCCTCAGTCAAACCGGTCCAGGTTGGCCCGCATGACCTGATCCATGTAATAGGCAATCAGGTTGACAAGCATAGCCATTCCCAGATACGCCTCCTTGGACGTGTCCAGCGTTTTCAAGGTATAGACATTCACCCTGCTGGTGTAGGGGTCTGTATCAACACCCTCCGCCCAGCTGCCGTACAGAACGATGGAGCCGTAGATGCCCTCATTGCCGCCGTACCTGACAAGACCGACTGGATCAAATTCGCACTTGGTCAGCCGGTCATATTTCACGGCATGACTGACCAGCTCATAGTCCAGAACACAATCCTGCAGCGATTCCCGATACCTTGGGTCTTCCTTTGCCTGGGCAAGCGCCGCATCCAGCAGTTCCGTGACCGTATAATACTTTCGCTGTTTGTCGTTCAAATCAGATTTCTCCTATCCTAAGTTCATATTTCGAAGCGCAGGTCTATTCGTCATGCTCAGTAATCGCACGTGGTTGTCCACGCAGGGGCGCCAAGCATCTCCGCAGCCTTTCCCATCGCAAGGTCGGTGATACTCATATACTCATACTCCTTGCTGGTGATAATAGTTGCGGCACCGACCACATAGCACAGCTTCTCATGGCCAGCCTCCATGATGATAATCGCGTCATCATCCGCGACACATCTCTGCAGACCATCGATGAATTCGTCATATGCGGTTTCGTCAAGGTCGTCATCTCCGTCGCATTGAGCGTTCTTTACCCCGGCGATACTGCCTTCAAGGCCAAAGCCGAATACTTTGTTTCCTTGCGGATCGGTTCCTTCCCAGAGTTCGATAGAATCCTTCGTCCCATAGGCGCGGCTCATAAGCTCCCGGAACTTCGCTTCGTCCTTGACTCGGAAGTAATTCGTCCGAATCGTACAGCAATAGTTGGCCATAGGTATTTCATCCCTCCACAACTGCGTTTCATTATTTTTGTTCATTGCATAAAAAGGCCCGGCAGACCAATTTCCAGCCTGCCGGGTCACCAATCAATTTGATTTGCCCCACAAAGCGCGGGGACCACCATCTAATCTGCTTACAATCATGTAGCTGACCTTGTGCCTTGAGGAAGGCAAAATCACGCAACCAGAAGGTTTACCCAACGATTTATTCTTACTGCCTCCCCAAGAGCGTCAGATACTTCGACTGTTCTCCCTCTGCCACTTTCAGGACATTCATAGCCTGCTCCACCGACCAGTTCATACTGTCCATCAGGTTGCGAATCGAGGCAAGGATTCCCTCTGTGATGCCTTTCTCCATACCTTTCTCCATGCCTTTTTCCATGCCCTGCTTCATGGCTTTTTCCGCTACGCCTTTGCTTAAATTACACATCGGAGATACCTCCGTTTTCAAAGTCTGCGTCATGGGAATCGCAAAAACTTGCAACCAGAAGGTCTACCCAACAATCTGTTCTTACTGCCGCCCTAAGAGCGTCAGATACTTTGCCTGTTCTCCCTCTGCCACTTTTAGGACACTCATAGCTTGCTCCGCCGACCAGTTCATACTGTCCATCAGGTTGCGAATCGAGGCAAGGATTCCCTCTGTGATGCCTTTCTCCATACCTTTCTCCATACCTTTCTCCATGCCTTTCTCCATACCTTTCTCCATGCCTTTTTCCATACCCTGCTTCATAGCTTTTTCCGCTACGCCTTTGCTTAAATTACACATCAGAGATACCTCCGTTTCCAAGGTCTGCGTCATGGGAATCGCAAAATCTTGTGACAAAATTTTCTTCTTCTCTTCTGCTGCCAGTTCAGAGGATAAGAGCGTATCCAATAGTTTTAGGATGCCGATGTCTTCTTCCCCTGCAGATGGTCCCAAACAGATCATCACAGCGGTCATCAAGTCATAATTTTTGACCGGCTCCCGGACAGCTCCCACCAGGTTCTTTTCCGCGAGAGAATAACTCGTAATGGTATTTGCCCGGTTTGCCGGCGGGTCCAGACAGATCCAGATCGAATAGACCTTTTTGATCTGTCCGTACCGTGAGGCGGTAAACTCGGTTCCATACTGAGCGGAAATCATCCGACTGCAATAATATATGCCGCGGGTGATCAGCGGATAGCCTGGATAGAAATCGTTTTGGGCCTCTACATTGATAATGAGCCGAATCAACTCGCCGGACACTGGAGCGGTGGCCAGAAACCGAATATCATAGGTTACAACGCCCTCTGTCAAAGATACGTCCTCTCCGGCCATACCATGGATCACCGCCGCGTTTGTCTCATCTGGGCCTACCGGCACCTCCGATATCTGCGGCTGTCCCTCAATGTACTTCTCCGCGATCTCGTTGACATCACAGCCGCTGTATTCTTCTACGCAAGCGTGCATGATCCACGCCAGGATGATTTTCTCTGACAGCAGCCGCTTGCACGCCGCGTCGTATCGCGCGTTATCATCCATTACCCGGATGCTCTGCGCCACAGTTGTTTCCAATTCCATTCCATCAACTCCTGTTATCATTTTATCACACCTTTTCCCTGAAATCCAGCCTTTTTTCAATTCCGACAGAACAGCAACAAAGCTATGTGTCCGGCAGTCCAATAGCTCAATCATAGCAAACTTCTCCGGCGAACAGGACAGGTCTTGCTGCAGCGCCTCTAGGTATCTGGAGTCTTCCCTCGCCCACAAAAGCGCCACATCCAGCAGTTCCATAACTGTATAATACTTTCACTGTTTGCTGTTCAAGTCAAACTCCTCCTCAAAGTCAGTCGTTCTTTCCTGTGAAAATACAAGGGTGCCGTGGCATTATCCATAGCACCCCTTGTGAGTACATTCGATATCAGTCTGATAGGATCAGACGTATCTGGTCTTGTACGATTTTGCTTAACGCATCCACTCTTTCCTGTTCCGCATGAATCGACGGGTGCTGTCTGAACTCGAAGTCGCGCAGCGATTCAAGATCCCCGCGTATCTCATCTGTCAGCAGCCCCCTCGCTGTTATGAGGAAGTCCCGTCCCAGCCGTGGCCGGCAGCGTTTGACATACCAATCCGGCGCCGCAAGCTGGTCGGGATCCAACTCCGGGAGCAGCGCCCTGTTGTGGTCGAATACCGGGGCCATCCCCAGGAGCTCCATCGTAGCGGTATCGAATAACACGCCGAAGTTTCCGTAGTGCCGGTCAGGGTTCAGGATGATTGCGTCCAGAACACACATGCGCCGGAAAGCGTCCCCGCTCCCGAGTTCAGAAAAGAATCGAAGCATCTCCGGGATCGTGCGCTCCCTGCCGCCAAATACGGCGCTGGCCTTGGCAAGACCGATGGACTCGCTGGTAAACAGCGGGCATTTGCTGATCAGCTTTCCATGGTAAATGTCCATATCATAGGGCACCGCAGACGCACATAATTCCGCAGCAAGTTGGGCGGCCAAGTATTCCGAGAGCGGCTCGATCTCATAGTGGGCGCTGCCGCTTTTATAGAGCCAGATGCCGGTTCCTTCCCGCACCCAGCACTTGGCGTAGTACCCATCCGTCCCAAACTCAGGGGAAGTGGAGGACAGGTCCGTCTCGCTGATCGTGCCGTCAAAGGCGGCCTCGCTGATGACCTCATTGAACTCGTTGGTATACAGGGAAACCTCGCGCCACGACAAACCGGAACCAGCATCCTTCACCCAGAAGGTGTCGTTCAGGGACAGCGCATGTGTGACTTGAAGAAATCCCTCCAGATCGTCGCATCCGTATTGCTCCAGCAGCTGCTGGATATGCTTGCGGTGCTTGGGCGCTTTCCGCTGCTCCAGGAAAGATGTGAGGTCGTGATACCCGATAGGGCGGTAGTCCGTATGCCAGTGGCTTTCAAAGAACTCCGGTTCATCGAACTCGTTCCGGCGGCAGAAAAAGTCCAGGACCGGTTCGTCGTGGTTCATCAGAACATATCGTTTTCCTGCTTTCGGCTGTGGCATCAAGGCATCCCCCCTAAACGGCCAATTCTATTGTACATGGATCGCCATTGTTTCGCAACGGGATAATATAGAATCCGCTTCCAGTCCTGCAACCGCAATCTACCGTTCAATCATCCAGGACCAGCCCCTGCCGGTAGCACTCCGCCACATAGTCCCTGGGCTGATAGTAAAAGGCGGAATTGTAATCGGAGAGTCTTTCATCGATCCAGGAGCGGTAGACGCTGATCAGAGTATCCACCACATTGTCGTCGCCTGACACATCCTCAATGAGACGGGCATACACCTTGCCCATGGTCCAGACGCTTGGGATCAGGTACCGGCCGGCGGATACGTTGTCGAAATCCCCGCTCGGCAGCGAAAACTCCGCGATTGCGTCCTCCGCTACCTTTGCGATAGGCTCACAGTGGAGCACGTCGGCGTAATCATAGATGCCCCGTACACCCTTTTCTCCCAAATGGGCCACAACATCCCCGCGTCTGGCATGGAGCGTTCTGCCGAGCTGCTCAATCAGGGAGCAGGTGAAAAACAGGCCGCTGTTATTCCTCTTACACATTGGCGGTATAGCTCCCTTCATACTGTAGCGCCGAGAGGGCCTTCTCCGTATGAAAACTGATCTGATGCGTGGGGTGCTTGAATTTGACCAGCTCCCAAAAGGCTGTCCGGCTGATCTCCCCGTCCAAAAAGCTCTGGATGTAGTTGAAGATGGTATCGTCCGCCATGGGACCCTCCACCACATCATAATCGTGCGGAGCGCCGGAGCGGCAGGCTACGATGAAGTCCAGCCACTCTTCTGACATTTCCGGGAACCTTTTCACAGAGATGTCCAGACGCTCAGAATAGATGTAAACATTGATAACCCCCGGACGGCCGAATCGGGTGGCCCATCTGACCGCCTGGGACTCCATCTCCGTACAATAGAACCCCCAATAGAAGTCCTTGTTGTATTTCTGTATCCGTATTTCGGGATGCTTTACCGCTTCCCGGCCCCCATAAAACAGTTTGCGCATACGGACATCCTTCTGAAAATGTAGAATACCGTTTTCTATAGTATAGACCTTTTTCCCGGGATTTCCAAGCCCATATTACAGCAATATTCCCACTTTGCCCTGTTCCGAATAAGAAAAATCAGGGGGTACGCTTACAGCGCGATCATGGCAAATCGTTCCGGCGAACGGGACAGGTCCTGCCGCAGCGTTACAAGGGTGTGGGCCGCGGAGGCCATCTGCGAAATCACACTGTCCCGGTATCCATAGCGGATGATCCTGTTCTGGAGCTCTGTCAGCAGCGAGAGTTCCTTGTCGTCAATGCAGCCTTGATGGAGGCCGCGAAGCTCTACCACGCGGGCCTGGGCAGAAAACCAGCGGAACAGGCGCGCACGGTCTTCTACACTGGCCTCATAGTCTTCCCATCGGTCTTTCAGCAGCCTTTTGATGTGCGTGGAGTACGAGATCCTGATACCGTGCGCTCTCGCGGTCCGCATCACCTCTCCGTAGCTGTCCAGAAGGGCCCGCCGGTCAAAGTGAGTTCCCAGATATGCTTCCGCGAAACAGGTGTCCGGACAGTGAATCTTTACCTGGGTGTCGCTGATCTCATACTGAACGTCATCCAGCAGCGGCCGGGACAGATACTCGATGTCCTGCCGGAGGTCAGGAAGGTCTTCCCGCAGAAGGGCGATGAGCGGGGAAGCGCCCTGGCGGTAATACAGGTAGTGGATGATCTTCTCCATATCGACCTTCTCCACGAACTCCAGAGCCTTCATCCGCTGCGGTGTCAGCTCCCAAATCCCGGCGCCGTCCGTAACCATGACTTCACCGTTTTCGTTCAGGTAGATGACGCCATCCCAGCCGGCGTTCTTATGCCGGCATAGGTTGATGACGCGCATGGGGTACGGTTCTTTCTTCATAACAGTCAAGTCCTTCATCATCGGTGTAGATTATATCATTTCTGTTCCGCGCCAGCTGTCAGGCTGTCCTTGAGTTGCCGCAGCTTTTCCTTCCACGCATGGTTCGCGTCCATCCGCTGCCTATACTCCTTGGCCCACTGTTCAGGCGTCATAGCGGATATCTCCCACTCCTGACGGTCCCTATCCAGGGCCTTTCGGATATGGCGGAGGATACTCAGCGCGCGTTCGGTCCGGGTGGGCGGATGGTGGTCCAGCGCATCCTCGCCTGCGCGCAGCAGGTCAATGTAACGCTCAAACTGTTTCTCTGATATGGAGCCCCAACCGTATGCGTCACGGATCTCATCCTCGCTGCCATAGCCCAGCGCGGCCTCCAGGTCCTTTTTTCGGACGTCCATCTCACGGTCGCTCTTTCGCTGGAATTTTGCAATCAGGCGGTCCAGCTCCTTGATGACCGTGACGCAGGCCTCCGCCTCCAGCAGACAACCGGCGGCCTCCGGCTCAGTGTAACAGCTCACGGATCATTCGCTCCCTCGTATCGGTTTTTCTGCGCGGCCTCGCCTCGGAAGTACGCCAGAACCTCCACGCCGCCGGCGGTAATGTGAAAGAAATACGGCTTCAGCCCGTCGTCGATCTCCACCACTTCGTCCTCATGCACACGGATACCAAGGACATCCGAGGGGTACTGGCTTTCCGTGTCCTCCAAGAAAGACCGGGCGGTCAGATCGGTATGCCCCTCAGCGCGAACGGCATAGTCCGAGCCAATCGGGGAATACGCATCGCCCGTTTTCCTCAAAAGGTGGCGGAGATACCAGGTGTTCGTGTCCTTAAAGGCATAGACACGATACTCTGCCGGCTCTTTCAGCTTGGGGCACCAGGACGGCGGGTAGACTTTCGGGTCCTTACGCTTGAAGGCCCGGATCTTCTTGCCGGCCTTGCAATACGCTGTACCAAAACTCAGATACGCGCCGGGCACCTTCTTAGGCACAGATCCCAGATAGACCGCCCGGTGCGGACAGTCGGCGCAGCGGTAGCGATGGATCGTTGTCTTCATGCCACCGCCTCCTCGTTCATCTGCTCCGGTTTCTGTTCCGCTACGGCTCGAATGAGCTCGTTCATGCAGCCGTAGAACTTCTCCGAGGGGCTTCCATTCTTGGCTCGGAGATAGCGAAAGCCGCTGCACCGGCCATTTTGGATTGTGACTTCGGTCAGTTTCTCATTGACCCAGCCCTGCGTCCTGAGCGGGACGTCCACTTGGTACAGCCGCATCAGATAGTTGACAATGGAGTAAGAGCGGGCGTCGTAGCGGCTGCGAAAGAATCTGACGGGGACATTCTTCAGGACCCCGCCGTTCCGAATGATTTGGGTGGCCTCTGAAACCGCCTGTTCAGCCTTCTGATTCTCAGCCTCGCAGTATGCCTGCTCCTCCGCCTCCACACGGGCGGCGCGTTCAGCCCGTTCCCGCTGGCGCTTCTCTTTGAAGATGCCGGAAAGCTCCTGACATACAGCAAGTTCATCCAGGACCAGCGCCCCGATGAAATCCGGGAAGGTCTGGCCGCCGCTTTCCTTTGCTTTCTGGTAGATGGACACATGCTCATCTAAAACCGACTGAATATAGTCCGTCTGACGGGCGGGGTCCCTGCCGTATCGCTCGATCTCTTCCTGCTCTTTCGCCAATGCCGCGTTGACAGCGTCATAGCCTCCGGATTCCCGGAGGGCGTCGATCCACGCCTCCCGCTTTTCCTTGCCTCCATACAGTTTCATCGCCGCGGGCTCAAAGCCGCAGTGATCGGTCAGGGAAAAGTCGGTCATCCTGAGCGGGGCAAGATAGCCGTTGATCTCCACCAGGAGGACGTACTTGTCATTATCCGCCCGGGGATACTCCAGATCCGGCTTCCCGGCGCTGCGCCAGAGGCGGTAGGTCACGGACCCGTTGGAGATCTCTCTTTCCAAGGCGGCCCGCATCCTGTGCCCTTCACGGTTGAACATATCTCCGTAGAAGAGCGGGGTCATCAATTTGTTGGTTTCCATATACACTCCTTCATTTTCGCATCGGGGGCAGTCCCCCAACGGGGTCGACCTTCTACTGAAGCGCCCGGACTTCGTGCCCGGTACACTTGACTTCAAAGGCCACCTCAGACGCCCTTCTTTTCGGCCTTGTAGTGATCACACTGCGCGGAGATGTCCAGACTTTCTTTGGCGCTCTCGACCTCCTCGTACCGCCCAGGCTGAATGAACAACAAGAAAAGCGCAAGCCCACGCTGGAGGCAGACGTCCCGATGCGCACAGGTCAGGCAGCTTTCATCCGGACCTTCCGTCTCCAATTCTGCAAGCGCAGCGCCGTAATTCCAGTCATCCAGCCGAAGTTCGTGGCCGTTCTCAGCCCGCAGCGCCTCATCCATTCCACACTGGTCGCAGATATAAACATCGGCCAGCCGGCTGAGGGCGGTCCTCGTGTGAACCACCCGAAACCCGCAGCGCGGGCAGGGATGGACGTTTCCATCGGATTGAACGGTTTTCAGCCGCTCAATGCGTTGCTTCAATTCCATATCCAGTTCTCCTCCTTAGAACAGTTTTCAATCGTGTCGTAGACCATATCGTTGATTCGGCCCCGCGCCTCATACAACGCCACAATGAGAAATTCGTGGCCATCCGGGATCGCCTGGCTCTATCATCCGGCCAGGAGGCCCCTTAACTTCTGGGCCTCAATGGACCATGAATAGTAGTCCATTCCATTGATAATGAGAGCGGTATGCCCGGTGAAAGAGCATTTGTGGTCCTCGCGCTGCAGGGAGGTATCGAAACGGAGCAGTTTGATGGTAGACGCATAGGCGGCTTCCATAGCTGCCCGGGCCGGCACGCTGCTGGCATAGAGCTCAGTCCTGGCCTCACAGCGGTCATCCGAATCCTCCAGATACTTTAGAACGTAAATGTCCATTCGGTCCTCCTTAGAAATATCTCTGGGCTGACAGCAGGGGCGTCCGGCATCCTTACCCGGCTTCCAACAGCGGTTGGGGACCTGGCCGTGTCAATTCACAACTGGTGTGGGTGACACGCCAATGCTCCGGGTGCTCCTGGCCGGCGCGGACCCGCTCCAGCAGGCGGCGGTTCCCGCAGACGCCGTACAGAGTGTGTCCGCAGCATCCGTGGGTGTTGTCATGCTCCAGGCGTATGAGCGCGTACATACGCTCAGCCCCCTTTCGGCCCTGCCGCTATCAGCTCCTTCAGCTTCTCCGTGTTCTCCAGGAACTGAGGCAAAAACGGGCGGTCCAGATCGTAGTTGTAATAGCGGTAGAAGAGGAATTGGAACAGTATCTTCCTGAATTCCTGTTCTCCCTGCTCCTTCGTGTTCTTCCCCAGGACAGGGAGGGCGTCATAGTCCGCTTTCAGGAACTTGCGGGCCTCCTTGGAGAAGTTCTGATACATCCAGTCCTTCACCAGGATCTTGCCGCCGGTCAGGTGATGGCGGCGCTCTGTACACAGGTAATAGAGGAAGTCCCTGCCCCGGTCGCCCGGCGCTACGGTAAACGGGTACAGGCGGCAGGTACGGGGACGGACTTCATAAACACTGCACCGGCCATCCTTCAAAAACACGCAGGTATCTTCCGTGCCAACGGTGTTCAGCAGGAAGATGGGCAGGCGGCCGTCCAGGATATCCACATGGGTATACCGCTCCAGCACATCCTCGGTGCCCTCGATGGTCTCGCCCCGATCCCGCAGGAAGCGGGCCAGGAGGTAGAGGTCCATCGGCTCCAGCATGATGCTGTGCGCCACATGGCGACAGCACGCCCCGCAGAGTTGGCATCGGAAGGTCACCCAATCGCCGGGCTTTACGGGCCTGATATGATTTGCTTCATTCATCCGGCAACTCCTTTGAAAAAATGGAGGCGCACCGGGGGAACTCCCACGGTGCGCCTCTCTGTTCCGGTCCGCTCAGGCGGCCATGCACACGGTCATCTGCTCCGCCGCCTGCGGAAACGTGTTCAGCAGCAGGCGGTAGTGCGTGTTCAGGGTCTCAAAGCGGATCTCATTGCGCTTCCTGCTTTGGATCGCCACCACGCGGGAGGTCCGGATCACCCTTCCTCCGGTGGAGAGGTAGACGCACGAACCGACCGCGAGGGGAGTGAGAAGGGTTCCCCTCAGAGTGGTGGATCTCTTTCCGGTCATCTTCAAAACCTTCTTTCTTCAATTCATATAGAGCCGCAAATAGATGCGGTACATCTCCCGGAGCAGTTTGCGGACCCTCCGGGGCTCGATTCCCAGAGTGCGGGCCGTTTCCGCTATGGTGTAGCCCTGCACACGGAGGGATGCCAGTTCCATCTGTTCCGGGCTGGCGGCGGAGGCCAGGTCGTGGTAGATCAGCCTGGCCTCCAGCTCCGCCAGCGGGTCTGCCACCGTTTTCGGCACAGTCTCCAGGTAACGGCGTTCTACTGCCAGCCGCCGCGCTTCCGCACGGTGGAAGGATGCGATACTCCGTTCCATGGACCGCCACGCGACGGTGGAGAAAGCGTACCGGTGCAGCTTCGGGCTGGTCAGATACCGCATGACCGCTGAGAGGAAGCCGAGGGCGGCGATATCGTAATACTCGCCCACGGCCCAGCCCCTCTCATGCAGAAAGCGGTAGATCAGGTTATGGTGCTCTGTGGCAAACCGGCGCTGCTCCTCTGTCAGGACGGAGGCTGTTCCCCCGGGTCCGAACTCACGGCAGCTCCTCGCGCTCGCCGTTCACCACGCCGGAACCCACGGCGAAGTGCCCGGTGTTGTCGGGCATGGTGCGGGCCGGCTGGGCCACCTCGATATCGCTGCCGGTGTTGGACTCCCAATCGGCCATGCGCTGGTCCTGGATCATTTTGACCTGCTCCTTGAAGCTGTTCGCGTAAGCCCGGACCTGCGCCAGCTCCTCGCCGGTGAAGTCGTAGAGCTTCCTGAAGGTGGCGACGGAGTAGTCGTCCTTCCCGTTGTTCATCTTTTTCAGGCCGATCTGCACCACGCTGCCGCAGACGCCGCGCCGGCGGGCCAGGAACGCAGTGTTCACGAAATCCGTATAGGGTCGGATGCTCGTGGGCGGGAGGGAGAGCTGGATGGGCATGAAGTCGCCGCTCCGCAGAAGGTAGATCACCCGCATATTCTTGCAGAGCTTGCCCTTCCCGTTGGGGCCGGAGCCGAAGGTGTTGTACCCGCAGTTGGCGCAGAGGCCGCCGGGGGCGCCGAAGCCCAGCTTCCCGTCCACGGACTGGCACTGGGGCGGCGTGTTCTCATCGTACTCTTTCCCCTCGGGCCAGCAGGCATTGGAGTTGTGGCTGCACACGATCACGCCCTCCAGCGTGGGCACGTATTCGGGATTGTCCGGGTTATCGCCCGGCATCTCGAAGACGAGCATACCGCCGCTGGGGATCTTAACGCGCCTGAAGCCCAAGCTCAGGCCATCCAGATCCTCGGCCAGCTCATCCTGGGAGAATTCGCTGCCGGTCACGAGGTCGGGCAGCAGGAAGGGGGTGCGCTCCATCATGGCGGTGTTCTGAGTGTTCATGTAGTTGTCCTCCTTGATTAAAATAGTATTTTGCAGGGCCGTCAGGCGGCCATACTGCCAACTTCATTGAGCCGCCGCAAAAGCTGCGGGCTCATGGTCATGACCGAGTAGCCGATCTCCTCCAGCTTGGACGCCCGGTCATAGCTCTCCACGTCCTGGCTGTACCGGGTGACGGCGTTAGCCAGGCCGTAAACGGTGTAGTCCGCACCCTCGATTAGGTGCTGAAGGACCCCGCCGCTCTCCGCCTCCGTGATGCCGAAGCTGGTGCTTGCCAGCTTCACCACACCGGGAAGGTCGGCAGTGTTCAGGTGGAGCTGGGTGCTCTCCCGCATTTTGTCCACCACCTGGGCGAACCGAGCCTCATCCACCGCGGCCCGCACCGTATCCCGCACCTTCATGACAAAGGCGTGGTCGTCGGCGGCCCGCGTCTCCTGGGAGTAGAGGAAGAAGTTTTCATCCCTGGCGTTGATACGACCGATATGGGTGCGGCGTGTGCCGGCTTTGGCGTCATTGACGACCATGCCGTTGGAACAAACCAGCCGGTAGATCAGCGGCTGGATGTTCACAGCGCCCAGGCCCGTCTCGCTGTTGGAGATGGATACGCCCACCTGCACCACGTCGCCGGGAACCACCTCGGCGGTGAGCCGGGGGTTGACTACCTTGATGTAGAGGTAGTCCGGGGTGATCTGGCAGCTCTCAAAGTAGGCGCCGGGCATCTCCTGGATGATAGGGAGGGTAATGTTGGCTATGTCCAGGTTGTCGATGCGGCGGTACCGGTTGCTGAGGAATGCTCTGGCCCGGCCGTCCATGGTGCGCAGGAGCCGGAATTCCGGTTCCTTTTGCAGCCAGCTGTTGACGTTCTCGGTCAGCAGATCCACGTTTTCCGCCAGCATCTTTTCGTAGTACTTCTGGGGGATGTTCAGATACGCGCCGAGCTGGCGGTGGGCGGTCTCCTGGATGTCCAGGGGCTCCACTCGGTCGATGCCCTCGTTGTTCAGCAGCCGCAGGATGGGGGTGCCGCCGCTGTTCTCCATGCGCATATTGGTCGTCCTGACGGAGTAGTCCTGTTTCGCGTCCTTCTGACGCAGGATCTCCCGGGCGACCTCCTGGATCGTTCGTCCCTGTTTCATGCTGTTCCTCCTCTCACCAGGCCACGACGATGCCCGTATCCTTCGCGGTGGCGGCCAGCCCATTCTGCTTCAGGACCTCCACCAACCTGGGCCAGTAGACCTTTTCTGGGAATGTAGGAAAGGCGCCCTGAGCGGTCTCAGTGCCTCCGTCTACCGGCCGGATGCAGATGTTGCCGTCCTCCTTCAGCGTCAGGCTGTGGTGCCCACGGGAGGCCAGGTCGGCCACCAGGGACTCCAGTACCTTGCGCCCATGGGTCTCGTACCAGATGCGGGGGTCCAGCGGCTCCTGGTCCCGCGCAGCCGGCTTTTCCGTGGAGCCGGTGATGGGCGCGACCTGGATCAGGGAGCAGGACAGCTTTCCGTTCCGGTCAAGCGTCACGTCGGCGTAGCTATAGTCGGGGACGCCGTAGACCCGGATACGGCCTGTGCCGCCCGTCGCCACAAAGGATGCGGGGTCACGCATGGTCCACTCCCAGTGCGCCTCCGGGTAGGCGGACTTCAAGCAGCCGGATACCCGGTAGTTGACATGGTGCAGCAGGGTCTGCAGAAGCGTCTGGTCTGGGGCGGCTGTCGGCTCCGTCTGCTGGCGCACACGTGTGCGGCGGCGGGCAGGAAGCACTTGCGTCCAAATGGCCCACAGGCCCCACAGAGCGAACACGAGGATCAGCAGCACCGTGCTGAGGGTGCCCCGCGTGAAAGCCACAACGGCAATCACGGCGGCGATCAGGATGGGGATACTGTTCCAGAGGAGTGCGTTCTTCTTCATTTCAATGACCACCTTCTTTTTGATTTTTCTCTCGAAACGCAAAAAAAGAGGCTTGATACCCATTCCCATCGCGGGATTATGGAGTATCAAGCCTCTTCATTTCGCCGGATCGCATATCCGGCTGGGTCTGTTGGTCCGGCCCACACCAGGGGCTTTCGTTCGCGCAAGCGCATCATCCTTTCCGCCTTATCGGCTAAAATCATATATAAAAAAGTACCAGTAGGCATACTGCTCCCTTGAGCAGCGCAGTCCGACCTACCGGTACTTGCGTACAATCCAAACAACGTGTGCAATACGAGTGCCCCTCGTTCCCAGGCCCATGGGCCCGGCTCCGCGCTTTCAGCGAAGAACGCACAAAGAATCAATTACAAGATAAATTATACCACAACATATAGGGCGCGTCAATACGGTAAACCATGGGATATTGTGTCTTGTTTTGTCGAACCGCAGGGGTTTGCGTACTGGCAGCGGCGATTGTGCTGATGCGGCCGCTGTCAAGTCATAAAATGATCAACGTCCGGCAAATGGAGTGTCGGGCGCTGATAAAGGTCCGTACCGTTTGTTTTGACCCATTCACAAAGAAAGATTTGCAATCATAGCACGCGTTCGTTCGGAGCGTCTCAGTATTATATTGCTCCTGGGCACAAATTACAATAAGTAAGCTACATGCCTAAAAGGTTCTTGCAAATCAAACTGATATGTGGTATATTTAAAAAAACTTGCCACGATTTGCACCCAGGAAACTATTGGCTGGGACAGGCATCACGTAATCTTCGCTCTGCCCAGAGTAGCACTTCGTTTAGGTGAGCTTCATAATATATTATGGATACACGGTGGTATGAACTGCTAGATGCGGTCCATATCCTTTCCGCCTGTATTTGTATTTTGCTTGTGCTTTCAGATGACACGCACGGATGCGTTTACATGACACACACGGGGGCGTTTACAGATTTATGCTGATAAGTGCAAAATTTCATCCATTGCGTTATTTCCTTTGCAATTGTTCAATAATAGTAGAAAAATAAATCGGAGGTATCCACCATGAGTTATCCATGCAAGTTGCCGCCAATCGAGCGTAATTCTTTCTACTCGCCATATCGGTATGGCGACCACAGCAGAAAATTGCGTAGCGAGCAGGAGCGTAAGAAGCGGGAATTTACAACCACTTATTACGAATACATCTACGATAGTGACGGCAATTGCACGGCAATACCTCATCACTATGAGGATGAGGTATAACCTGATTCAGAAAAAGAGATAAGGAAAGAGGGACTGCCATATGGATTATCCAAGTGGCTGGTTGCTACGAATGAAGCAGTATCCCCGGCGGACCTATGAGCAGTTTGATGCGTTTGAACGAGAATTTGCGCATATGGGTGAAGGGATTACGCACTACACAGCTTTCGGCAATTTTGACCGGGTCGAATTTGTCCCCATTTATCGTTTTGGCGATTACCAGGATAAAATCACATCAGATAGCAGTTGGTTCGGTAAGCAGCAGCCCATCCTTTTATATACACTGAAGGAATGTGGGCAGAAGTCGGTGTTCCAGATGGTAAAGATGAACGACCGGGAGCGGTTGGGTGCGAATCAAGGACCTCTGGAATGCCGCTTTTTTGTGCATACCATGGTATATGTTTCAGGCACAGCAAAAATGAAATTTGCGGATTATCGTGATTTTCTAAAACTAATCGTGAAGAAAATCCACGATATAGTCGATTGCTACCGTGAAGCTAAAGTCGAAAAGGAAGAATGCCTAGAGTATGAGGTGTTTGGAACATTCAATTCGGCAGAGATTTCCATTGTGTGGGCAGTGGATCAGTATATTGATGTGCTGTATCTGGTGGATCGACTGCGCTATTTGCGATTTGCCTACCAGGATGGTCGGGAACAAAAAATCTGTGTTTCCACTTATACGGTAATTTCCGCTAACAAAGAGCATTGGAGTAAAGCGGGAGCTAAAGGGACGGCCATGGTCCAGCTTGAGTGTTCCACAGAATATGACAGAAGCAGACCTGATGAGTTCGGCCTTGATAGTACGATGACATTTATTAAAAATGTCTTTAAAAATGCTGGTGCTCATTTTGAGGAGCAGCCTGATCGGATAGGGAATAATACTTTGCTCTCCTGTGCGGGAGAGTATGACTTTATTGTCAATGTGCCTTTCTCTGTCTTAACTTCAATTTTCAATAACGAGGCTGAGAATACTGATGGCCTGAATTTTTCGGCACACAACAAAAAGTTTGCGCGGCATATTCGTCAGACCACTACCCGGCTTGGATATCAGGAAGATGATATCGATGAAGCATGTAGGAACATTGAATGGGACAAAATTCTGACATTTACGTTGGAAAAATCCTCCTTGGAGGAGCTGTTTGACGATAATGATTTGGATGTCATCAATCAAATTGCAGCGCAATCCGACAAGAGCGGGGAAGTATATAGCCTGTACAAACGGCTTTATACTCAAATGGAAAAGCTTGTCCCCTATTCGGGCCTTCACAAGACCTTGGAGTTGCTCTATAGAGACTATGTGGAGATTCAATGTACCGCCATTGATCATCTGTGGGTGAAAGACTACCATGAACAATTTGTCGTTGTTTTGAAAATTATTGAGTCCTATCTGAAGTCTCTGAAAGAAGCGGTTGAGCATGGCTTTCCAGAAACAGGGCCCGCCCGTTATCTTCAAGATTTCAAAGAACTCTTTGGAATCCTTCAACAACAGGTCAACCATATCTCCGAATCCAGCAAATTGTTTTTTGAGGCTCCCAACTCTAAAATGGGGTACACGGCTCAGTTCGACTTGATTATGCATGCCTACTATGGCATTGTTAAAGAACTAATTCAGAGGGCATATAGCACCCCGAAAACAAGTTGGCAGCATCTTCTGGTTCCGGTAATCAACTTCGCCAACACAAACATAATAGAGAGCGCCATGCAGCGCACTTTGGAAGGAGACAGTATAAACAGCAGACTAATCTCCATCCAGGTGCCCTACGGCTCTTGGTCAAATCCATTATATTATACGCCCTTTATTTTTCACGAGGTCTATCACTATATTGCGCCTGCTGACCGCAAAGTGCGAAATACCTCTTTTTTGGTGATCATACTCCATAAGATATGTATGGAGTGGCTCATCAAAGCATTAGATTTGTTCTTTTCCGATAAACTGCATGAATCGATTTCAGAGCCGTTATCGTCGATGGTTACGTTCACGGTAAAGCTCAACCTATCTGATGGCGAAGTTCAGAAGATAACAGCAAAGTCGACCTCGCAAAGTGAGAAGCAGAATATTCCGGAAGGTATTGCCTGGAACATTAGCAAAGAATTTGCACAACCATTGTACCGCGCTATTTCTGAAGACCGTGAAAATCTGCATACATTGATTTCATGCAATGCAGACTGTACTGCTTTCGAGTTGCGTGATGCCTTGAATGCATGGTTTACTGTGACTGAAAATAGTGACAACATAATAAAGTGGATTCAGGAGAAGGTCCGAAGCGCAGCACGGCTCATGTTGCAGACTCGGGAACCTCTTCATGGGGAGCGGTCGAACAACCAGGATGACTTGCAGAAGCAAAAACTGAATGCCTTCTGTCAGGATTTTATCGATAGGGGGCTGGCATTGGATTGGGCCAAAGTAGAGGATTTAAAGGACGCAGGTATCGATCAAGATCAATCCTTGTCCATGCTGTGCTGGCTGAGAGAAATCTACCCAGACATAGCTATGATTAAAGGAACATCCATGGGCTTGTGTGAGTATCTGCTGCAATTTGCTATGCTCCAAAACAATTTGCTCAATACCCCAAGCGCCGTTAGCGAGTGGGATTTACCTTTGCGGTTGGGTCCCATTATTGAGCACCTATTAGAACCTGGGAAAACGCTTTCCAGCAAGAGAGAAGCGTTTGAAAAACTGTTTACGGCGTATCTCGCGCTATCCAGCGGAAAAAGTCCCCATCATGATGTTGACATCGGGGATAAGCATCTGGCCAAACAATGGTTTGACTTCTTTATAAATATCTACAAGCAGTATAAAGAAGAGTATGCTGTTTACGGGCAGGAATTGAGCACGCAAATCGAGAATCAGTATATTTTTGATGAGAGTTTTGCGTCACTGACCAAAGGATTGTACGCAGAATATTGGAAACTTTTGGGCAGCTATTGGGAGGATAATACGGTACCGGAGCGCCTCTTTGACCTTGCGATTCGTTTAATCCAACTTCACCAGGGCCAAAATTCCCTGATTCAGCTTCGGAAAGTTTGGGAAAAACAGCGTGGGGGTGCAATGCCCGTGGAAAATCCGTCTACTCCTACCACTGCCATGCCCGCCGTAAGCAAAATCATTCCTAGTGCTGGCGAAAATTCGGCATATGTCGCCTATTATCTGAACGGTTGCGATGCATTGTTTGAGAAGATTCGGAAAATGATCCGGCAACTGGATAATAACCACGAGCATATTTTCGGCGAACCTTGCGGCGCCTCTGGTATTTGGTACCGCGGAATCTCCAATAGTGACTACCACATCCTCCCCTCTATGTTTGTACATTATTCAAAAGGTAGCGAATGGGACGAAAAAAAACCACTCAAGACTCCGGCAGAAATACTGGAGCATCGATTTCAGCAATTTAAATTTCGGTCAGACGGTGCGCCAGAACTCACTGATCAGCCCAGCTACCAATCCAGCGATTATTTGGCATTGATGCAACACTATCAGGTTCGCACTAATATGTTGGATTGGTCAGAGGATATCTTCGGGGCATTGTATTTTGCATTGGAAGATTACTTCAAACAGGCTCCTACTAAAATGACTGAAGACGCTGTGAACGCAGCTGTATATCTGTTTGACCCAGCAGCCTATAACAAGGCGCGTGCGGATATACTGAAAGAACTGATTCCAGAGAATAATGGAAAGCAATGCAACAGAGCGATTTGCAGTATGAAGGGCGATTGGGAATGCTACATGAGCCAATGCAGGAAACATCGGGAGGGCTATGCACGCAGAACAGCTTTTGAGGCACGAGGTGATGTCCCTAATGTGTCAGTAGATTTGAACCAGGATATCTATGCTCCCTTGTTCTGCAGTCAAAAGCGGGAATATGCTGATGGTCGGACTCATTACACCGTTTCACAGATGACGAAATTTGCACCGGTTGACAACGCGCCTATGTGCTTTGATTTACCAGTGGCAGTGTATACCTCCCGTTTAAATCCCAGAATCAGAGCTCAGAGCGGACAATTCGTAGTGTACGACCCATACACGCCGCCAGTATTCCCGGATTCCGGTGCGATAGAGCCAAAAAATCTAGAGGGATGTTACGATTATATTGCACTGGACAATATCCAGAAAAAATGGCTGGCAGCTGATACGGGGAGGCGGCCGTTTTTGCTCAAACTGGAAATCAGTAGTCATGTCAAATACAGTCTGGCTCAGCAATTGCGACATATGGGGATCAACCCCGTCAAATACTATCCAGAACTCGGCAATGCTCACTTTTCTTTTGATTAATTGTGGAATGGAAAGTTTAATCTCTTTGGATGGTGAGAATGCCGAAAAAGGTAACCGTCAATTCCCCCCGCAACAGCAACCCCCGTCAGGCCGGTTTACTCACCAGCCTGGCGGGGTTCCATTCCATCCCGTTCAGTTTTACCCGGCGCTCCTCCGGCGCGCTGGCGGACAGCTGCAGCTATCCTTATATTTTCCGTTCTTGGTGTGCATATGCTGTCCTGCATTCTGCACAGGCCGGCGGCCACTGAGGCATTACCCCAGCGGCCACGCGGCACAGCGCCAGCGGCCACCTAATC